>JBHHYE010000001.1:0-150701 GCA_046757405.1 Acidobacteriota bacterium
CCCGCCGCGGACGGACTGGCCGCCCTCGGTTGCCGGGGGGCGGCCCGGCGGCCGCCCGCCGGCCGCCGGCCGGTTCCATGGCCTCCTGGAGCGACTGGCGGATCCGTCCCACCGCCTCGTCGATCTCCTCCGCCGTCACATTGAGAGCCGGACGCAAGCGGACGGAGGCGGAGCCGGCCGGGAGAATGAGCAGGCCATTCTGAAATGCCCGGGCCAGAAGAGCGGCTCGCTTGTCAGGCACCACCAGGTCGAAGGCGACGAACAGACCCTGCCCCCGGACATTTTGCAGCCAGTCAGGCTGCTCGGCCTGGAAGCTCTCGAGGAGCCCCACCGCCTGCCGGCCCCGCCGGGTGGCGTTCTCCACCAGCCCTTCTTCTTCGATGACTTCGAGCAGGCGCGTGCAACGGACCATGTCCACCAGGTTTCCTCCCCAGGTCGAGTTGATCCGCGACGAACGAACGAAACAATTGTCCTCCACCTGATCCACACGCTCGCCCACGGCAATCCCGCAGACCTGGGTCTTCTTGCCGAAGGCGATGGCATCCGGCGCCACGCCGGCATGCTGGTGCGCCCACCAGCGGCCGGTCATCCCCAGGCCGGTCTGCACCTCATCCAGAATGAAGAAGATCTCGTGCTCGTCACAGACCTGGCGCAGCGCAGCCATGAACTGAGGACGGAAATGGTGGTCGCCCCCTTCCCCCTGGATCGGTTCGATGATGAGCGCGGCGATGTCATCCCCGTGCTTTTCGATGGCGGCGTGGATCTCCGCGATGGCCTGTCTTTCCGCCGCCTCGACTCTTTCCAGGTTGCGGCCCTGGCAGGGAAAGACCATCTTCGGATTGAGAATCCGGGGCCACTGGAAGCGGGGAAAGTGCTGGGTCTTGGCCGGATCGGTGTTGGTCATGGAGAGCGTGTATCCCGACCGGCCGTGGAAGCAGTCACGGAAATGGATGACCTGGGATCCTTTCTCGCCGGCCCCCCGCGCGAGGTTGCGCTTGACCTTCCAGTCGAAGGCCACCTTCAAGGCATTCTCCACCGCCAGCGCTCCCCCACTCACCAGGAACAGATGCTTGGTCCACGCGGGCGCCGCCAGCTTGCAAAAGCAGTCGACGAACTCCGCCATCTGGGGAGAATAAATATCGGAGTTGGACGGCTTGTTCACCGCTGTCCGGCCCAAGACGTCTCGGAAGGCCGGCTCGGTCAGCCGCGGGTGGTTCAGCCCCAGGGGCTGGGACGCCACCATGGAAAACATATCCAGGTACGACTTCCCGGTCCGGGCATCCACGATGCGGCTGCCGGCGCTCTTCTCGTAGTCAATCACCAGGTCGAACCCGTCAACGAGCATGACCCGGCGAAGAGTGTCCATCACTTTGTTGGCAGGGAACACGACAGCCTCCATCCTTTCCTGGGTTCCGGATCGCCACCAGGGCCTCCACCGGACCCCTGGTCCCGATTCTAAGCCCCGCCGGGCGGCCCAGCAAGTGGCCCCGCGGATCACCCCGGGCGGCGAGAGGCAAGTGGTAGGATGTCCCCGACAAAGGGGGATCATGGAACCGCGTCCACGGCGGGGCGAGCCGTCGGTCTCGTCCATGAGTCTGCGCGACATTCGCGCCTGCTATTTCAGGGATCCGCTTGCGATCCCGCCCTCCCGGGTGCGGGCGGCACTCGCCGCCGACCCGCGCGCGGGCGCCGCGTCGCTCCTGGCCCAGGCCAGGATGCGGTTGCTCCGCCGCCGCCGGCTCCGGCGGCAGGCGGCACGGCTGCTGCGATGGGAACGCCCCCTGTGGCGGAGCCGAGTGACACGTCTGGCCGGGGTGGACGAGGCAGGGATGGGATCGCTGGCCGGACCGGTGGTCGCGGCTGCTGTCATCCTGCCGCCCCATCTCCTCCTGGAAGGCCTGACCGACTCCAAGGCCCTGGATAGAGGCTGGCGGGAACATCTCTATGGCCAGATCCAGCGGCTGGCGGTGGGTGTGGGGATCGGACAGGCGGGGGCGGACGAGGTGGATCGCCTGAACGTTTATCATGCCGGTCTCACCGCCATGCAGCGCGCCGTCGAGGCGCTGGCTCCGGCTCCCGAGCACTTGCTGGTCGACGCCCGCCACATCCCCGGTCTCTCCATCCCCCAGAAGGCCATCGTCCACGGCGACGCCCTCTCGCTCTCCATCGCTGCTGCTTCGGTCATCGCCAAGGTGACCCGGGATCGCATCATGGAACAGTTCGACCGGCTTTTCCCGGGGTACGGGCTGGCCCGCCACAAGGGGTATGCCACGGCCACACACCGGGAGGCGATCATCCGTCTCGGGCCATCTCCCATTCACCGCCGTTCTTTCACCCTCGTTCCCGGGGACCCTGTACAGGAGCCCATTTTCCTGCCGGCGGCATCACCTTGACTTGGCTCTCTCCCGACCCTAAATTGCGCGACGGGTTCCCCCTCACGGGAGCCCGCCGGGAGAGGTCCTCCGGTCGGCGGACGGAAGGATCTCTCCCCTCTTTTTCTCCTCTCTCCCGAGGCGATCCGGGCATGAGCATCCTACAGAAGAGGCCTTATGTGCGGCCTCGGATCGGGCACTCCATGCTCCGCTCCCTCTGGTACCTGTTCGCCATCGGCGGTGTTCTTTTCGTCGCTTTCCTGCTCCCCCCCGGTCGCGGGCCCCTCCCATCCCTGGACGGGACCTGGGTGCTGGAGGTGTCCGGACATCCAGCCGGCTTGCCACCGGGAACCGTCAACCTGTTGATTCAGGGTCGCCGTTATGCCTTGCATGATCTCCAGCCTGGCGGAAGCGGTCCCGCACGGCTGGTGGAGATCGGCAGACTCGAGCGAACCGGGGACCGTCTCCTCCTGCAGCCGCAGATCAGCCTCCATCGGGACCGGGAGGAGCACTGGACGGCTTCCCAACCGGCCGTCCGCTCGCTCTCGGTGCGCTTCGACCGCAAGCGCCTGGTCCTGGTCGACCCGCAAGGCGGCGGCACCCTCAAGGGGACCGGCGCGGCTCCCTCCCCCTGAACCGGGGCACCGACGCCGCGCCGACCGAGTGCGGCGGCCCTAGCGGTAGTGACGGATGACGGCAGTCACCACGCCGGCCATCTGCACTCTCCGGGCGGCGAAACGCATCGCCTTCATGTTCGGGTTGGCGGGCTGCAGGCGAACCTTCTCGCCCTCCAGGTAGAAGGTCTTCAGGGTCGCATCGACCCCATCGATAAGAGCCACCACCGTCTGGCCGTTCCGCGCTTTTCGCCGGCGCTCCACGATGACGTAATCGCCATCGCGGATTCCGTCTCCTATCATCGACTCACCGGCGACCCTGAGGGCAAACGTCTCCCCGCGGCCCAGAAGGGATTCGGGCACCTCCAGGCTCTCGGTGGTTTGCACCGCTTCGATGGGCTGCCCGGCCGTCACCACGCCGGCCAGCGGAATCTCGGCGGCGCGCGGACGGTGCTCCAGCTTGACAGGCTCCAGGGTGCGGTTCTGGTTCCAGCCGCGTCGCAGCAGGCCGCGCTGGATGAGATGGCTGACGTGCGCGTGCACCGTGGAGACCGAGGAAAGGCCCAGGGCGGAGGCAATTTCCTCGAGGCTCGGTGAATAGTCTCTTTCTTCCACGAAGCCGGTCACGAAATCAAGAATTTCTTTCTGGCGCTTGGTCAGAGGCATGAACGCAGGTTAGACGCGCCGGCCACGAAAGTCAAGCGAAACTTGTGCCGGGGTCCCGACCGCGCTACGCTCTTGATCCTGTCTCCCTGGACATCCGGCGAAAATTTTGCGAAAGTATCGACCCGGGTCGCGTCGGGCACGGTGTTATACTGCCGGTCCCCCCGTTCCCTGCACGGCCCTCATTCGGGAGGAAATCGATGTCGACCCAGATCAGGGAAAACCACGACAGATCCAGGGCGGTGGAGAACGCCGTCGCGCAGATTGAAAAGCTGTACGGGAAGGGCTCCATCATGAGGCTCGGGGCGCACCAGCCCATCGCTGACGTGCGGACCCTTTCCACCGGCAGCCTGGCCCTGGATGCGGCCCTGGGGGTGGGCGGCGTCCCGCTGGGGCGGGTGGTGGAGATCTTCGGTCCGGAGTCTTCCGGGAAGACGACCCTCTCCTACCACATCATCTCCAACGCACAAAAGCGAGGCGGCACCGCGGCGTTCATCGACGCCGAGCATGCAATCGACCCTGACTACTCGCGCCGCCTGGGAGTTCGACTGGACGAGCTTCTCCTCTCCCAGCCCGATTCCGGAGAGCAAGCCCTGGAGATCTCGGAGTTGCTGATTCGCTCGGGCGCGCTGGATGTGGTGGTCATCGACTCGGTGGCAGCGCTGGTGCCGCGGGCGGAGCTGGAAGGCGAGATGGGAGACTCCCATGTGGGTCTCCAGGCACGCCTCATGTCCCAGGCGCTTCGCAAGCTGACGAGCATTGTCTCCAAGTCGGGAACCTGCCTGATCTTCATCAACCAGATACGGGAAAAAATCGGAGTCATGTTCGGCAGTCCGGAGACAACCACCGGGGGCCGGGCCCTGAAGTTCTACACCTCGGTGCGCATTGATATCCGCCGCATCGGTGCCATCAAGGAAGGAGAGCGCATCATCGGGAACCGCACCCGTGCCAAGATCGTGAAGAACAAGGTCTCCGCGCCGTTCCGCATCGCCGAGTTCGATATTCTCTACGGCGAGGGGATCTCCTGGTACGGAGATCTCATCGAGCTGGGCGTGGAACACAAGGTCATCACCAAGAACGGCTCGTGGTTCTCTTATGGCCAGACCCGCATCGGCCAGGGACGCGAAAACGCCCGCCTCTTTCTGAAGGAGAACACCGATATGGCCGTCGAGATCGAGGACAGGCTGCGGGCCGAGCTCGGGTTGAAACCGCGCGGGGGCTCCACCGAATCCCTGGCCCCGGCGGCCAGTGAGGATCCATCCACCCCGGCTCCTCCCGGCCGCCACGCATCCTCCAAGCCGTCTCCGGAGACGCCACGCGGACGAAGGCGCGCCCCGGCCGGCGCCTAGAGACCGGCTCCGACATGGCTCGGGCCTCCAGCCTGCCCCTGCGGTTGGCCGCCCTCCTGCTGGCCGTGGTCTCCACCTGGACCCTGGCCTCGGCAGGCGAGCCGGACCTGCAGATCGTGGCTCCTGCCGTTGCCTTGGCGGGCGTTCCCTTTCCGGTGAGCGTCACGCCCCAGGGCCTCCCCGGCTCAGGCCCGGTGCACGTCGAGGTCCGCGTGCTGATGGGGGACGAGGTGGTGGGCTCCGTTCTCCAGGCTGTTGCCGCCCCGGGGGAGACGGTCACCTTGAAAGAGGTCGTGGCGCCCGGCCGTGGCGCCGCCCGGGTGGAAGTCCGCGCCGGCACGGTGGTCGAGCGGGTGAAGCTCCGCGTCATCAGCGGCATGTTGAGTCTGCTCCCGCCGCTGCTGGCCATCCTTCTGGCGGTTGTCTTCCGCCAGGTGATCGTGGCCCTGGTCGCCGGGGTCTGGCTGGGCGCCCTGTTCACAGCGCCTTTTCATCCGGCTTCGGCGATGCTACGGGTCGTCGATGAGTACCTTCTCAAGGCGTTCACCGATCCCGGCCATGCCTCCATCATTATTTTTTCCATGCTTTTGGGTGGCATGGTCGCCATCATGTCGCGCGCCGGCGGCACCCGCGGCATCGTGGATGCGGTGCGTGGCTGGGCGGCGACCCGGCGCTCCACACAGATCGTGACCTGGATCCTGGGCATGTTCATCTTCTTCGATGATTATGCCAACACCTTGATCGTCGGCAACACCATGCGCCCGGTGACCGACCGCCTGAAGATTTCGCGGGAGAAGCTGGCCTACCTGGTGGATTCCACGGCGGCCCCGGTGGCCTCCGTGGCCCTGATCTCCACCTGGGTGGGGGTCGAGGTCAGCCTGATCGGTGATGCCCTGGATGGCATCGGCTCCTCTCTGGACCCGTACCAGGTCTTCCTGGCCTCCATCCCGTACCGTTTCTATCCTCTCCTGGCGCTGGTCTTCGCACTGGCCGTCGCCGTCACCCGCCGCGACTTCGGCCCCATGCTCGCGGCGGAGCGCCGCGCCGCCGGCGGGCGCGTCCTGGCGGAGTCGGCCACTCCCCTGGCAGACTACGAGTCCAGCCGCATGGAGCCCCGGCCTGGCCGGCCCCGGCGCTGGATCAACGCCGTCCTGCCGATTCTGACCGTCATCGGAGTGGCGCTGGCCGGACTCTGGGTCACGGGGCGGGTTTCGCTCGCCCGGGAAGGAAATAGCCTTGGAACCATCACCGGCGGCGCTCTCCTAGGGAGCAGCCACCTGCTCCAGGATCTCGGCCTGATCTTTTCAGCCGCCGACTCCTACACCACCTTGATGTGGGGCGCCGCACTGGGCTGCCTGGCGGCGGCTCTGCTGGCGGTGACCCAGGGCATCCTCTCGGTGTCGGAGACCATCGATGCCTGGCTCCTGGGACTCAAGTCCATGCTCATGGCGATGATCATTCTCCTTCTCGCCTGGTCTATCGGCGCTGTCTGCGTCGATCTCCACACGGCCGCCTTCATCATCAGCCAGGTCTCGGACAGCATCCCATGGGCGCTCCTCCCCGCCTTGATCTTCCTCATCGCCGGGGCGGTGGCCTTTGCCACCGGCACCTCCTGGGGTACCATGGCGATCCTCATGCCACTCACGGTGCCCCTGGCGGCGCAGGTCGCCGCCCTGCATGGCTTTGACGTCGAGCACACCCACCTTCTCCTGCTCGGCTCCATCTCCTCGGTGCTCGCCGGCGCCACCTGGGGAGATCATTGCTCCCCCATCTCGGACACCACCATCATGAGCTCCATGGCCGCCGGTTCCGATCACATCGACCATGTCCGCACCCAGTTGCCTTACGCCCTGGTGGTGGGGGCGGTCGGCATTCTGGTCGGCGACATCCCGACCGCTCTGGGACTCTCACCCTGGCTCGCCCTCTTGGCCGGCTCCACCATTCTGGTGGCCACGCTCCGGTACTTCGGAAGCACCTCCCAGGAGACCCCCGGGGATTCTCCCGCGTTTGACACGGATCTGGCCTTGGACTAGATTCCCGCTTCCGCGGGGCTCTGTAGCTCAGTTGGTAGAGCGAGGGACTGAAAATCCCTGCGTCGGCGGTTCAATTCCGCCCGGAGCCACCACTGGCCCGGACCGGTCCATCCATGCGGGAGACGATTTACTTCGCCACCAACCGGAATCCCACGGGGGTTGCCTCCGCGCCCTTTGGAATTCACTTCAACCCCGTCCATCCGCATGAACTGCGCTTCGGCGAGATCCAGGTCGATCTGGGTCCCCGGGAGCACCGTCTGACGGGCCCCAAGCTGGCCCAGCGCCTGGCCAGGAAAATCCTCAAGGAACAGGCCGTCGCTTCGATGTACCCCGAGCAGCTGGAGCACAAGCCGTACCGCTTCGGCTCCAAGACGCTCTTCTCCAATCTGAAGGCGGTCATGGATCAGGGCCGGGACTGCCTGGTCTACATCCACGGATACAATGTCTCCTTCACCGATGCCGTGGGAGCAGCCGCGGCCCTGCAGCACAAGCTCCGCCAGCAGCCGATCCCGGTCCAGGTGGTTCTCTTTACCTGGCCTTCCGATGGAAGGAAGCTTCCCTTCAGGTCATACAAGAGGGACCGCGACGACGCGGCCGCCGCGGGCCTGGCCTTTTCGCGCGGATTCCGCAAGCTGCATGATTTTCTCAGAGGAGTGAAACGCCGGGACTCCTGTGCGAGAGATATCCATCTCCTGTGCCACAGCATGGGTAATTTCGCCCTCCAGAAGACTCTGTCCCATCTGGCCGAGTGCGTGCCGGGCACCCTCCCGCGCCTGTTTGCCGAGATCATTCTGGCCGCCGCGGACGTGGACGATGATGCTCTGGAGCATGAGGAGAAGCTCGCGCGTCTTCCGGAGATCGGCCGGCGGATCAATATTTATTACAACCGCGGAGACCGCGCCCTGGAGGTTGCCGATCGAACCAAGGGCAACCCGGATCGTCTCGGCGAAAGCGGCCCCCGGCATCCCCTGGACACCCGGAGCGGCGTGGTGAATATCGACACCACCGAAATCGTGCACAGCCTGGTCGAGCATGCCTATTACCTCGATGAAGCGCTGGAGGATCTCTCCCAGGTCGTCAGCGGCATCCGGGAGGATCGGATCCCCGGGCGCGAGTACGTGCCCTCGGCGAATTCCTACCGGCTGGTCGGTTGACGCCGGCCGGCTGGCGGCCTCACTGTTCGAGCGGGAGAACGTAGATCTCCCCGCAGATCTCCCGGTCGAGAGCCACGGAGGTTTCTCCGATCTGCACGATCACGGCCGGGTGGTTCTGCTGCAAGCGCACGCGCCCGCCGGGTTCCAGTCCCAGGGTCACGAGCCGGTCCAGGCGGCGGTAGAGGGCCGGCGTGATGAAAACGATGCGACCTTGCCTGCCGATGGGCAGGGTGCTCAGCGGCTGGACGAGAGGCCTGACTTCCTTCTGGAAAGCGGCGCAGCAGTCTCCCCGGGGGATCGGCTTCCCATGCGGACAGACCGGTGGATGCCCCAGGAACGTGCAGATGCGATCCGTTACCTCGGCCGACAGGATATGTTCCACCTGGCAGGCGGTGTGTTCGGTATCCTCCTCCGCCACCGCAAGGATCTGTCCCAGCAGGACCTCGGCCAGACGATGGCGGCGAATCACCGCACGGGCAACCCCCTCGCCGGCCGGCAGGAGCACGATGCGATCCCCGTGGGCTTTGACCATCCCCCTCCGATCCATCTCGGCCAGGACCGTTTCCGCCACCTCGCGCCCGAGCTTGGAACCGGCGATCAAGCGGGAGCGCTCGTTTTGATCCCGCTCCGAGAGAGACCACATCTCCTCGGCCAGCTCCTCGATGCGGTGCTCATCCGACATGAGGTGCGGAAGGGACTCGTGGCTCTGCCCGCTCTTCACCGCCGTCCTCTGACAGAAACCCGGATCCGTCCCAAGAGACGCTTCAGCCAGGCCAGGGTGGCCGATTCCACGGGGAATCGATAGCCGCAGTGGGGACAGCCCACCGCCTCACACCCGCCGCCGAGCCCGCAATGGCCGCAAACCTCGTCTCCCACCGCGAAGCGATAGCCGCACAGGGGGCAGCGGTGGCGCGGGTCTCGATCCCGAACGGGCTCCGGAAGAGGCTCCTGAACAGGATGCTGGCCGAGAAGGGTCACGAGAGCACTCCCAGGCCCCGCAGTGCCCAGTTGACACTCGTTCCCACCAGCAAGGCGAACGGAAAGATGAACGCGGAGATCCACAGGGCGGTCCGCCAGCCGCGCTCCTTGATGATCATGAAGAGATTAGCGATGCACGGGATGAACAGGGTGATGGTCACCAGCGAAACCAGGACCTGAAGGGGATCCAGCAGTCCGGCTCGATTCATCTGGAAGAGGCCGGCCGCGCCGAAATCCCGCCGCAGGAAACCGATGATGAACACCTTGGCGGTCGACGAAGGCAGCGAGAGAAGTGTGGAAATGACCGGCGCCGCAGCCCTTTCCAAGATCTGGAGAAGGTGGAGGCGATCGGCCACGAACAGGACCACGGTGCCCAGGACGAACAACGGCGCCGCCTCCTTCAGATACCATTCGATCCGGCCCACGGTCTTGTGGAGAATATTCGAGGCGCGAGGCCACCGAATCGGCGGCAGCTCCAGGATGAACTCGGACGGTCTCCCCTGGATCAGCTTCGACGCCAGGAATCCCACCAGAAACAGCGTGCCCAGGACCGCGCCGAGCCAGATGGCGGTCGCCTGCCAGGGGAGGGCTGCCAGGAGGGCCAGGATCACTCCCAGCTGGGCTGAACAGGGCACGCCCAGCGCCAGGAGGAGAATCACGATGAGCCGCTCCTTCCGCGATTCGAGGATCCGGGTGGTGAGCGTGGCCATGGTGTCACAACCCAGGCCCAGCACCATGGGGAGCACGGCCTTACCGTTGAGCCCCATCATGCGGAAGAGGCGATTGACCATCACCGCCAGCCGCGGCAAGTACCCGGAATCCTCCAGGATCCCGAAGGCGAAAAAAAAGGTCGCGACAATGGGCAGGATAATGGCCAGGGCATAGGTCAGCGCCATGGTGATCACCCCGTACTCACCGACGAAGAAGTCCCGGATGATGCCGATGGGAACGAAAGCGTCGAAGAAGCGGATCGCCGCCGGGTTCAGGTAGCTGTTAAAAAGCGTGTTCTCGATGAAATCCACCGCCGTGCCGGCGCCAAGAACACCCACGAATTCATAGAGGGTCCAGAGGACTCCCAGGAGGACGGGAACCCCCCAGACGGGATGAGTCGTGACGCTCTCGAGCCAGCGGGCCACCCGCATTGGCTTGCGACGCGATTCCAGCTGCACTCGGGGCACGATGCGGTCCACGGAAGCCAGCCGTTCCCGGCTGATGACAACCCGCAGGGGTTCCCCAAAGGCCCGGGAAACAGACGCCGACAGGCGCCTGAGGTGCGCGATCTCGCCGGCATTCAGGACACTGTGAAGCCAGCCGGTGAGCGTCTGGTCGCCTGCCAGGATCATCAGGGCCAGGGCGCGCGCCGCGACCGGCGCCACCGGCAGAAGGGGTTCCAGGCGGCGGATCCCTGCCTCGATGATGTCGTTGTACTGGACGCGGAAGGCGGGCACCGCCGCGCTTTCCACCGCCCGGTCCAGTTTCTTCAGCCCCTTGCGGTGAACCGCCACCGTGGGCACGCTGGGAGCTCCCAGAATACGGGACAGCTTCTCGTGGTCGATGGAGATCCCTCTCCGGGCGGCCTCGTCCCCCATGTTCAGGCAGAGCACCAGGGGAAGCCCCATTTCCGCCAGCTGGACCGTGAGCAGGAGGGCGCGACGCAGGTTCTTGGCATCACCCACTTGGACCACGGCGCGGTAGCCGCCCGCCAGAAGAATATCCCGTGTGACCTTTTCATCCTCGGAGGTGGGGATGAGGGTGTTGGTTCCAGGCGTGTCGACCACCGTCCCGCCCACCCATCCGGGAACCACTCCGCGGGCTAGCCGTCCCCGGCTGATCTCCACGGTGGTGCCGGGATAATTGGAAACCGTCACGTACGTCTGGGTGAAATGGCCGAACAGGACACTCTTTCCAACATTCGGGTTTCCCACCAGGATCAGGGAGGAGAAGCCCTGGGTGGCGGAGGGGGAGGGGACGGTAGGCTCCGGCAAGGGGTGGGGTAGGATATCGGACGGACTGGCTGGGCTGGCCATGCTCCGGCTTCTCCACTGCCACCGGGAGATGAGTCACCCGGATGGAATGCTAATTAAGACTGCGTCTCAATTTCAATGCTAAGTTAATGAGAACTCCGATCCGTGTCAACCCCGGATATGACTCCCCGAGCCTTGTGCCTCGAGTCCCCTGAACCATAGGATTCACCGGGAGGTGGGCATGAAAGCTGCCGAGCTGTTGATCCGCTGCCTCGAGAACGAGGGCGTCCTCGTCCTCTTCGGCATTCCCGGCGAGGAGAATATCGACATCATGGATGCGATTCTCGATAGCTCTCTCCGTTTCATCACCACCCGCCACGAGCAGGGAGCCGCCTTCATGGCCGACATCTGCGGCCGCCTCACCGGCCGGGCCGGAGTCTGCCTTGCCACCCTGGGCCCGGGCGCCACTAACCTGGCGACCGGCGTGGCCGACGCCAACATGGACCGAGCGCCCCTGGTGGCCATCGCCGGCCAGGCCGCCACCACGCGCATGCACAAGGAGAGCCACCAGCACCTGGACCTGGTCAACCTCTTCCGGCCCATCACCAAGTACAGCGTGCAGGTGCGGGCAGCCGGGATCATTCCGGAGGTGGTGCGGAAGGCCTTCAAGCAATCCGAGGCCGAGAAGCCGGGGGCCAGTTTCATCGACCTGCCGGAGAACATTGCCCGGGCCAACGTGGAGCAAGAAGAGCCCCTCACACGGCAGAGCGCCATGCCACCCCAGCCTCCCGGTGACAAGGTCAAGGAAGCCGCCGCCATCATCTCCCGCGCACAGTACCCCATCATCATGGCGGGCAACGGCGTGATCCGCGCGGGCGCCTCAGAGTCGCTGCGCCGCTTCGCCGAATCGCTCAACATCCCGGCCGCAACCACCTTCATGGCCAAGGGCGCCATCCCCTTCTCCCACCCTCTCGCCCTGGGAGCGGTGGGGCTGCACGCGCACGATTACGTGGCCTGCGGCTTTGACCGCGCCGATGTCATCATCTGCGTCGGTTACGACATGGTCGAGTATCCCCCCCACCTGTGGCATCCGGACAGGCACCGACGCATCATCCATATCGACGCGTTTCCGGCCGAGGTGGACGCGCACTACGTGGTGGCGACGGGCGTCATCGGTCATCCGGGGCGCGCGCTGGATGCCATCGCCCGGGAGGCCTCGCCGCGCGAAAACGCGGCGCCTGTCGGGCTCCGGCAAACCATTCTCGACGAGTTTTCCCGGCATGCCGGCGATCAGAGCTTCCCGGTGAAACCCCAGAAGATCGTCTGGGACCTGCGGCGCGTCCTGGAGCCGCAGGACATCGTGATCTGCGATGTGGGCGCCCACAAGATGTGGATGGCGCGCATGTACCAGGCGGAGCAACCCAATACGTGCATCATCTCCAACGGCTTTGCCTGCATGGGGATTGGAGTCCCCGGCGCCATCGGCGCCAAGCTCACCTACCCCGACCGGACCGTGGTGGCCGTCACCGGCGATGGCGGGTTCCTCATGAATGCACAGGAAATCGAAACGGCCCTGCGCATCGGGACATCCATCGTCATTCTGGTGTGGACCGACAGCGAGTACGGTCTCATTCGCTTGCACCAGCAGCGCCTCCTCGGCCGTCCCAGCCACATCGCGTTCAAGAATCCCGATCTGGTCAAGTTCGCCGAGAGCTTCGGTGCCCGCGGGTACAGGGTGGAGGCGGCGACGGACCTGGACGCCATCCTGCGCCAGGCCATCGCTGATGACACCGTCGTGGTGATCGACTGTCCCGTGGACTATTCGGAGAACATGAAACTCACTCGTTCGCTGGGGAATCTCGTTTGCTCCATCTGACCGGCGGGACGGTGGCGGGCCTCAGCCGTCGGCCGCCGGCTCCAGGTTCCGGGCCCATCCACGGCCCCGGAGCCAGTCCCGGGCCTCCACCATCCCTCCCCGCGCCAGGACGAAATCTACCCGGTCCCCCCGGCGGAAGCGGGTGGAGGGATCAACGGGGCCGGTGTGGCCATCCCGCTCCAGCGCCAGGGGCAAGAGACCGGGCGGCAAGGCGCGGGCCTCCCGTTGGGCTGCCTCCTGTGCCAGGGCGCCCTCGCCGGCCAGGCACCAGGTCTCGACGGCGGCATCGTCTCGATCGAGCCGGATGGCCCACAGACCCAGGTCCCGCGGGCCGCCGAAGATCACCCGCGCTCCGGATTGCTCCACCAGGTCTTTCCCCAGCAAACTGTCGCGCCGCTCCAGTGCCAGGTAGGTGGGCACCTTTCTGAACTCCTCCTGGATCCGCCGGACAAAGAGAAGGTTCACCTCCTCACTGGGTGTCGTTCCCACGCAGGCCGCGCGGGTCTCCACTTCTGCCCGCTGGAGAGTGCGCTCCTCGAGGGCATTTCCATAAATCACCTTGAACCCCGCTTCTTCGGCGGCCCGGCATGCATCGGGATTGCTGTCCACGAAGACCACCTCCTCCCCGTCCCGGCCCAGGGCGCGGCCCAGGGCGCGGCCCAGGGCGTTGGCGCCGAGGAGCACGTAACCCTGGTTCCTGGGCCTCCGGATCCCCAGCAGCCGTGCCACCCAGCCGCCGGAGAGACCCTGGATCAGAACGGTCATGGCAATCACCATGAAAACCAGCGCCCGGAGGGGCCCGCCCCCGGTCCAGCCCGCTCGCGACAGGTCCTGGGCGAAAAGGGTCGCCAGGGCCGCTGCCACGATGCCGCGCGGCGCCAGCCACGCCAGGAAAAGTTTCTCTCTCCACTCCAGCTCCGAGCCCCAGGCACAGGCAGCCACACTGAGAGGCCGGACCGCCAGCATCAAGACCAGCACCGTGGCCACCCCGGCCAGGCCAAGGGAACGCAGGTCCGCCACCCGGACATCCGCCGCCAGGAGGACAAACAGCACACCGATGAACATCAGACTGAGCTGCTCCTTGAACTCCCGGATATCCCTCAATCCCTGGGGCTGGACGTTTCCGAGGATCAGACCAGCCACCGTCACCGTCAGGAGACCGCTCTCCGGGATCAAGGCATCGCTCGCCTGAAACAGGACAAGCACCAGGGAGAGCACGAAGACATTGCGCATCCTCTCCGGGACCACCCCACGAAACCACAGCAGGCCGGCCAAAAACGAGCCGCCGGCTCCCCCCACCAGGACACCCACTCCGATCCGCAACCCCAGGCCCATCACGCCTGATCCGATTCCCGGGTCGGAGGCGTGCACCATGGTTTCCAAGGCCAGCACCGCGACAATGGCACCCACCGGATCGATGAGCACTCCCTCGGCCTCGAGCACCGTGGCCACGTTGCTCTTCACCCTGATGCGCTGCAGAAGGGGGGTGATGACCGTGGGCCCGGTGACGATCACCAGGCTGCCGAACAGAACGGCCAGCGTCCAGGACCAGCCCATCAGCCACCGGGAAGCCAGGATCCCGCCCATCGCCGTGATCAGCGCCCCCAGGGTCACGAGCCTGCGGATGGTGCCAGCCTCCCGCCGTAACCGGCGCACATCCAGGTTCGAGCTCCCTTCGAAGAGAATCACCGCCACCGCGAAGTTGACCAGGGTCGGCAGGGCCGGCCCCAGGCTCCGCGGGGCCACCAGCCCGGCGCCATCTGGCCCCAGGAGCACTCCAGCGGCAAGCAGGAGAACGATCCCCGGCAGCCTGAGATGCTGGGCCACTGCCTGGGTTGCAAGACCGGCCACAAGGGCCAGGGCGAAGGTCAGGGCTGGGTCGGAGGCAAGCGTCGGATGCATGGATGGCCGTGTCCAGCGCCCGCTGGAGAAACAGCCCCGGGACCGGGCGGTGGGTCCCAGTCTACCCGGATGAATGAGCGACTGCAGGGGGTCCCAGGTGGAGAACTCCTCTCTCTGCTAGCATTTTCCACGGGACCCCCAGGGAAAGTGAGGAATTCGATGGCCAGGATGCGTTACCGGGGAGCGCCAGGGGACGCCTGGGAGGACAACCAGGCTCGATTCCAGCGTGCTGGTGACGCGATGAGCAGGAACCTCGAACGAGCCCGCATCGCTTTTCATCCCTGAGCCGGTCCCGGCGCCCATGACCCTGACCCGATCCAAGGCGAGACCCCGACCGGCACGGCCGAAGAGAAAGACGTCCGGCAAGGCGGAAAGCGGAGGCTGGAGGAGCTCCGCCTGGCGGGTGGCGGTGCTCGTCCTGTCCCTCTTGTTTTTTCTGCCGGCTGCCGGCCAGGCTCAGGAACCGTCCTCCGAAGCGCGAACCGCAGGAGACGCCGAGAAAACCGCTGTCGATCCTCTTTCGCCGCGCGCCGCGCTCGCGTCCTTTCTGGACGCCTGCCGCCAGGGGCGGCTCCAGGAGGCGGCCCGATTCCTGGCCCGGCCACCGGACAAGACCCTGGACGGATCGCGCCTGGCCGGGTGGTTGAAGGCCGTCCTGGATCGCCACATCTGGTTCACCATGGAGGAGATCTCCCCGCTGCGGGAAGGCGACCTGGACGACGGCCAGCCGCAGAACATCGAACGCCTCGGCATGATCCCGACCTCCCGGGGAAAGGAGCCTGTCGAGATGGTCCACCGCCCGGGGGGCGATCCTCCCGGCTGGGTCTTCTCCCCGTCCACCGTCCAGCGCATCCCCGCCTGGCACGCTGACCTGGGGGGGAACTGGCTCAGGGACCGGATCCCCGCTCCCTTGCGGCGTCCCGGTCCCCTGGAGCTGCAGTGGTGGCAGTGGCTGGCCCTTCCGGTGATCGTGTTCCTGGCCTACCTGCTCTCCCGGATGGCCGGCCTGGTCATCAAGCCGCTCGCGACCCGCCTGGTCTCGCGCACCCCGGGAGAACTTGACGATCTGCTCCTGAAGCAGCTCACCGCGCCCGCTCTCTTCTTCCTGGCACTGGCCATGGTGCGCAGCAGCATCGGCTGGCTCGATCTGACCATTCCGGCTCAGGCTTTCATCGGAGAGACTCTGAGGACCGCCTTTCTGGTCGGCCTGTTCTGGGGTCTCACGCGGCTGGTCGACGTGGCCTTTCTGGGCCTGGGCCGTTCTTCTTGGCTCCAGAACCGGCAGGAGGTCCGCGGGCTGCTCCCCCTGGCCGCCCGGACCGGGCGGCTGGTCATCCTTTGCTTGGGGGTGGTCACCATCCTGCAGGAGTTCGACTTCACCGTCACCGGGCTGCTGGCAGGAATGGGTCTGGCCGGCATGGCCGTGGCCCTGGCCGGACAGAAATCGATCGAGAACCTTCTGGGCTCGGCAACGATTCTGATGGATCGTCCCTTCCGGGTGGGAGATTTTGTCCGCGTGGACGATCTGGTCGGTACCATCGAGCAGGTCGGCCTCCGTTCCACCCGTCTACGCACCCTGGATCGAACGCTGGTCACGATTCCCAACGGCCGCCTTTCGGATATGCGGCTGGAAACCTTCGCGGCCCGGGACTCTATCCGGCTCTATTCTGTCCTTGGATTGACGTACTCCACCACGGCCGAGCAGCTGGCGAAGGTGATCCAGGGCCTGGAGACTGTTCTGAGGGAGCATCCCCGGGTCTCCAAGGAGCCGAGCCGTGTCCGGTTCGTGGAGTTCGGGGATTTTGCCTTGAAACTGGAGGTCTTCGCTTACCTCAAGACCACCGACTGGGGGGAGTTTCTCACTCTCAGGCAAGAGCTCTACTTCCGGTTCATGGAGGTGGTGGAGAAGAACGGGTCCTCTTTCGCCTTCCCCACCCAGACCGTGCACCTGGAAATGCCCGGGATGCCCCGGCGCCGGGCTCCATGGCAGGCGCCCTCGCCGGGCCTGAAGGTCTGAGGACCGCGACGATGGGACGCCTCCTCCTCGTCTCCAACCGGTTGCCGGTGACGGTTCGCCGCACGTCCGGCAGCCTGCAAGTGCTCCCCGGAGGAGCTGGCGGCCTGGTGGCCGGCCTGGGACCGGTCCACAGCGAAGGGGCCGGCCTCTGGTTCGGGACCTGCAAGGAAGCTGAACACCCACCGGTGGCGCGGGAACTGGAAGCCCGTCGGCTGGTGCCGGTCCCGGTCCCGGCGGCCGAGGCACGACGCCATTATCGAGGTTTTTCCAATGGCGCCATCTGGCCGCTGTTCCATTACCTTCTGGACCGGGCGGCGTTCTCGGCCTCCGACTTCGAATCGTACCGGAAAGTGAACATCCGCTTTGCCGACGCCATCGCGGCAAGGGCGGCCCCCGATGACCGGATCTGGATTCACGATTATCACTTCCTTCTGCTTCCGGCCCTCCTCCGGGAGCGCCTGCCCGCCGCGCGGATCGGATTCTTTCTTCACGTGCCTTTCCCCTCCTCGGAGGTCTTCCGCCTCCTGCCGCAGCGGCAGGAGATCCTGCGCGGCCTGGCCGGGGCGAACTTGATCGGACTGCACACCTATGACTACGCCCGGCATCTGGTGAGCAGCTTCCGGCGCCTCCTGGCCGTGGAGTTCAATCACGACTGGGTCGCGGAGGGGAACGACAACTGCCGGATTGGCGTCTTCCCCATGGGCATCGATGTGGTGGGATTCCGCCAGCGCATCGCCTCGCCACGCATTCCCGCCTACATCGAGCGGTTTCGCCGCCGGCTGCAAGGGCGCCAGGTAGTCCTGGGCGTGGACAGGCTGGACTACACCAAGGGTCTCCCCCTGCGCCTGGAGGCCTACCGCCGCCTTCTGGAGCTCGAGCCCCGCTGGCGCACGGAAGCCGTCCTGGTCCAGGTGGCCAATCCCACCCGCGCCGAGATGGCCAGCTACCGGCGCCTCAAGCAGGAGGTCGAGCAGAGAGTGGGCGAGATCAACGGACTGTTCGAGACCGAGGGCCGGGTCCCCATTCATTACCTGTACCGTTCCCTGGCGCCGGAAGCCCTGGCGGCGTACTACCAGATGGCGGACGTGGGTTTCGTCACACCCCTGCGAGATGGAATGAACCTGGTGGCGAAGGAGTACGTCTCCTGCCGCACCGAAGACACAGGCGTCCTGATCCTCAGCGAGTTCGCCGGAGCCGCCTCGGAGATGGGTGAGGCCCTCCAGGTCAACCCATGGGATATCGAGCAGTGCGCCAGGGCCCTCCATGAAGCCCTGACCATGCCCGTGGAGGAACAGGCTCGGCGCATGAAAGGCCTCAGACATCGCATCGAGGCCCTGGATGTCCGCAAGTGGGCGCCGCGCTTCCTGGCGCAACTGGATGCGATCCACCCGGAAACAATCCCTCTGGTGGCCGTGGAGGACGGCATTCCCTGGACTCAATCGATCGCGCTGGCCTTCCGCCAGGCGCGCCGCCGCGTGGTCGCCCTGGACCACGATGGAACGTTGACCCGGTTGGCTGCAACGCCCGACCTGGCTGCGCCGGAAAACCGGCATCTTACTTTCCTCCGGGAGCTCACATCGCTTCCGGACACGGAAGTGATTCTGATCAGCGGCCGGACCCGGGAAATGCTGGAAAGCTGGTTCGGACTCCTTCCCCTCAACCTGGTGGCAGAGCACGGCTACGAATGGCGGAAACGCGGAGAACAGACCTGGCGGTGCCTGCATCCACACGCCGATTTCTCCTGGATGGGAAATGTCCGGGGCATGCTCCAGGAGTATGCGGCCCGCACCTCCGGCGCCCACGTCGAGATCAAGCGTAGTGCGCTGGCCTGGCACTATCGCGAGGTGGAGCCGGCTTTCGGCGACTGGCAGGCCCGGGAGCTCGCCAATCACCTGAGCGAGGCGTTTCCCCGGAGCCCTATCGGCGTGCTCCACGGCATCAAGGTGATCGAGGTCCGCCAGCAGGGGCTCAGCAAGGGAATGGCCCTGGAAACGGTGCTGGAAGAGCTCGGACCGTTCGACTGGACCCTGGTGGCAGGTGATGACCGGGAAGACGAGGAACTGTTCAAGAGCGCGCCACCTGGAGCCTGGACCATCAAGGTCGGGGGAAGGCCGAGCCATGCCCGCTTCCGGGTCGAGTCTCCCGTTGCTCTGCGACGGCTCTTATTGGACCTGGCGCGGCACGTCAAGGGGCCGCGGCGGCCGGACGACCCGGAAGATCCGCCCGGCGCGCACGAAGAGTGCCAGTCCCCCTGACCCCCGCAGGCCGCCCATGCTCCCTCTCGTCACCGCCGCTGTTCTCCTCTCCACCTGGCAGGTCATCCGGGTTGTGCGGCCGGCTCTCATGGAGCGCATCCCGGCGGTGATCGGTTTTCCCCTCCGGGCCCTGGGAACGCCGGCCCTCCTCCTGTGGAGCGGCCGGGCTTCGGCCGCCGGAACATTGCTCCTGGCGGTCCTCCTCCTGGTCCTTCGCCATTTTGGAACGCGGACCATGGGCTACCTCCGGCGCGAAGTCCAGGGCCAAGTCGAGGCGTGCGAACGCGCGCTCCGGAAGGAAGGCCAGGCCGACTCGTTTTTCCACACCGCCGTGGCCGTGCTCATGCACCGTTTCACACACCGGGGGATGGGCCAGGCCGAAGCGATCTCCATCGCCCGGCGTTGCCCCGATCTGGATGCCCTGGCGGCGCAGGTGGCCCTCCTCCAGGGGGGTATGATGGCCTATGCCGCCTACCTGAGGCGGTTCGGTGAAATGAAGGAAGTGGCCGATGCCCAGGCGGCGGCCGTCGGGGATCGCTTTCCGGGCGACCTCCGCCGGCCAGATGAATGGATGAACGACACCCATCAAGGAGATCAAGATGAATGACCTGGCCAGCAGACGCTGCGTACCCTGCCAAGGGGGAATCCCCCCCCTGAACGAGGCGGAGATCCAACCACTCCTGGCAGAACTTGACGGCTGGTCGGTTGTCAAGGGGCACCATCTGGAGAAGAGTTTTTCCTTCCCGGACTTTGCCCAGGCTCTGGCGCTGGTGGTGGCCATCGGCGCCATCGCCGAGGAGCAGAATCACCATCCGGATCTTTTCCTGTCCTGGGGCCGGGTGGACGTCCGCGTCTGGACCCACAAGATCGACGGCCTCACCGAGAGCGATTTCATCTTCGCCGCCCGCTGCGATGTGGCGCGAAAAGAGATGAACGTCTAGAATACGGGCACCTGGGATGAGGTGGACCGACGGAGAAATGCTCCGAGCAGCGATTCAAAAAACTGCCGGGACCGTCTTATTCATGGCCGGGATACTGCTCTGGGCCAGTCCGGGAACGGCCTTTTCACCGCCATCCCTGCTTGAGAAGACGTCCCCTGTTCCTCGCAACATCCTCCTGATCACCCTGGATACCACGCGAGCCGATCATCTGTCATGCTACGGCTATGCCCTGCTCACCACGCCCAATCTGGACGCCCTGGCCAGCCGCGGCGTGCGCTTCACCCGGGCGAGCGCCGTCATCCCCTTGACGGGCCCTGGACACGCCACGATCCTGACCGGGCTTCTCCCTCGCGATCACGGGGCCATTCGTAACGGAGTTCCCACCCGCAAGCACGTCCCGAACCTGGCCACGGTTCTCAGGGCCAGGGGATTCCGCACCGCCGCCTTCGTCTCCGGGTGGACGCTGCAAGCGAAGCTCACGCATCTGGACCGTGGTTTCAGGGTTTATGATGACAAGCTGACCGATCGCTATCAGTTGGTCAACAGCCAGCGGCCGGCCAACGAGACCGTGGACCGAGCCGTGGCCTGGCTCGCCAAGAATGCCGGGGCACCCTTTTTCCTGTGGCTGCATCTGTTCGACCCCCATGCTCCCTACACCGATCACCACCTGAAGATCCCTCTCAACCCCAGCGGGCGCGGCGTGCCTCCATCGAGTGGCGACCCGTCGGACTACGCCCAGGAAATCGCCTTCGCGGACCATCAGATCGGCCGGGTGCTGGGCGCCCTGGATCGGGCCGGGCTCCGCGGCTCGACCTTGATCCTGGTCGTCTCGGATCACGGCGAATCGTTCGGCGAGCACGGGGAAAATGGCCATGGCCGCGAGCTTTATGAAACCACCCAGCATATCCCGCTGATCCTCGTCTCGCCCTCTCTCAGCGGCGGGGAGGTCTCCGACCTTCCCGTATCAACGGTGGACGTGGCGCCAACCATCCTCGATCTCCTCCATCTTCCTCCCTTGCCCGACGCCGCAGGGATATCCCTCGACCGCGCTCTCCGCCAGCCGGAACCGTTCGCCAGCCGGAATATTCTCGAGGAGACCTACCGGGGAGCCCGGAAGACGTTCTGGCGCATTTTCTCCCCGGGCGTGAGCGGCCAGCCCATTCAGGTCGCCATCCGCCAGGGAGAATGGAAAGCCATCCTGGATCTCCGGTCGGATGAGATCGCCCTGTTCAACCTCGACTGGGACCCGGAGGAGGCCACCGATCTGTCCCATCTCGAGACCGGCCCCCTGGGCAAGCTCCAGCCTGCCTTGCGGGCGCACGCCAACAAGAAATGGCATGGCCGGGACGGGGACCAGCCACGGATGAGCGAGAAGGACCTCCGGCGGCTGGAATCGCTGGGATACGTGGAATGAGTTCGCCGATCAGGGGCGCCGCGGACGCAGAAAGAGCGGGCAGAAGATCATCCCCCCGAGAAAGCCCCCTACGTGGGCCCACCATGCCACGCCTCCGGCAGCCTGTCCCAGGGCCAGCAAGCCGCTGGAGAACTGCATGGCGAACCAGACGAGCATGAAGACGACGGCCGGCACCTCGAGGAACAGCGGCCAGAAAAAGAATGGAATCAGGGCGATCACCCGGGCTGAAGGGAACAAGAGCAGGTACGCCCCCATCACTCCGGCAATCGCTCCCGAGGCCCCCACGGTGGGAACAGCCGAGCCGGCGTTGGTGACCATGTGGACCAGTCCCGCTATCAAACCGCTGCACACGTAAAACAGGGAAAAGCGCATGGGGCCCATGCGGTCTTCCACGTTGTCCCCGAAGATCCATAGGACCCACATATTGGACAGAACGTGCAGCCAGCCGGCATGAAGAAACATGCTGGTGAAGAAAGGCAACCACCCGCTGCCTGCCCATCCCGGGTCGGCCAGCGCGCCGGGATGCATGTACCGGGCCGGAACCACCCCATAAAAAGTGAACAGCGCCTGGATCTGGCGGGGGGGAAGCAGGAGCTCCTGGGTGAAGATGACAAGATTCGCCACGATCAACGACCAGGTGGCGAGAGGAAGGTGCCGCGACGGGATGGTATCGCGCAGAGGGAACATCTCAGGGCCTTCCTCCCAGGCAGGCATGCTACCGGCAGATGGAACCGCCGTCCATGGTAAAATCCCCCGTCCAACGGATTCCCCGCCACCGGATGCAACTAGAAGGAACGTTTTGCGGTGAAACGTTATCCTGCTTTTGATCCTCCCGAGTACGTGGACTGGGTGCCTGATCCCCAGGTGATGGCCGAGTTTTCGGCCGTGCTGGAGCGGTCCGGACGCCGTGCCAGGCTCATCCGGGGGTTGCCTGCGGCACGGCTCCTGGGACTGTACGAGGGAATGCTGCGCTTCCGGCTCCACGATATTGCTCTGAAAAGATGGGTCCGCCAGGGGATCCTTTCCAAGGCATGGCTGGGCACCGGGGAGGAGGCCGTCACCATCGGCAATGTGCACGCCCTCCGGGCCGGCGACCTGGTGGGCCCCATGATCCGGAACGCGGGAGCGTGCCATGAGATGGGTATGAGCCTGGAGGACCTGTTCCGGGCCTATCTGGGCTCGGCCGATCAGATCACCCGCGGCCGGGATCTGCACACGGGAGACCCGGCGCGCGGAGTAATCCCTCCCATCTCTTTCGTGGCCTCCCTGGTTCCCGTGATGACCGGCATGGCGCTGGCCAGTCGCATCCGCGGTGAGAGACGCGTGGCACTGACCTGGGTTGGAGACGGCGCTTCCCGCACCGGAGAATTTCATGAGGGCCTCAATTTTGCAGCGGTGCAGAAGGCCCCCCTGGTGATTGTTCTCCAGGACAACGGAGTGGCCCTGGGAACCCCACGCGAGGCGCACACGCGGGCTTCTTTTGCGGAGATCGGAAACGCCTATGGAGTCCCGTGCATCGCCTGCGAGGGGAACAACATCCTGGACGTGTACGGGGCCTCCCTGGAGGCGGTCCAGGCTTGCCGGGAAGGAAAAGGACCCGTGGTTCTCCTCGCCAGCACTTTCCGGATGGGAGGGCACGCGACTCACGACGAAGCGGAGGCCCGGGCCCTCTTTCCGCAGGAGCGGTTCACGTACTGGGGCAGGCGCGATCCGATCGGTACCTACGAGACCTATCTCCTCGGTCTCACGCGCCGTCTGCTCCCATCCATCCACAACCAGGCTGTCCTTCGGGAGATCGAGAAGCGGGTCACCTCCCAGGTGGAACAGGCAGCAGAGACAGCGCTCCGCGCGCGGGAGAAATCCATGCCGGAGGAATCCTCCTTGCTGGATGGCGTGACCGCTCTCCCGGGAGATGCCAGCGCCGGGCCGGCGGTTCCACCGTGCGCCCGCGTCCTATCCAACACAGCCCTCAAGACCTGAAAGCCGAAAAGGGAGCACCGATGCCGCATTCGAAGATACAGACCGGCCATGCGCAGGGCCTGGACAAGAAAACCCTTCTGGGACTGTATCGAGTCATGTATCTGTCGCGCTGTCTCGATGACAAGGAGATCCAGCTGAAGCGGCAGAACCACATCTACTTCCAGATCAGCGGAGCCGGCCATGAAGCCGTGCTGGCGGCCGCCGGGCTGGTTCTCAAGCCGTCTCATGACTGGTTTTACCCTTACTACCGGGACCGTGCCCTGGTGTTGCAGATCGGCATGACTCCCGAGGAGGTTCTGATGGAGGCCGTCGGGGCTGCGGAGGACCCGAACAGCGGAGGCCGCCAGATGCCATGCCACTGGGGCCACAAGCGCCTGAATCTGGTCTCGCAGTCCAGCCCCACCGGAACCCAGTTTCTGCAGGCGGTCGGGTGCGCCGAGGCCGGTCTCCAACTGGCCCGTTGCGCGGAAGCGGGCGAGAGCGGCCTGGCTTTCGCGTCTGATGAGATTGTCTTCGTTTCCGGCGGCGATGGGTCGACGTCCGAGGGAGAATTCTGGGAATCCCTGAATGCCGCTTGCAACCTGAAGCTGCCGGTTCTCTACCTGATCGAAGATAACGGCTATGCGATCTCCGTGCCCGTGGAGGTTCAAACCGCAGGGGGATCCATCGACAGCCTGGTGGAAAACTGGCCGGATCTCCTGGTGGAAAAATGCGACGGCTGTGACCCGCTGGCATCCCTGCGGGCCCTGAGGCGCGCGGCTCACCACTGCCGAATCCGCTCCGGCCCCGCCTTGATCCAGGCACTGGTGACGCGGCCGTATTCCCATTCTATGTCGGACGACGAAAGGCTCTATCGTCCCGAGAGCGAGCGCGCCCTCCAGGCCAAGAAAGATTGTCTGCCGAGGTTTGCGTCCTTTCTCGTCGCCGAGGGGATCGCCACGGAAGATCTCATGGCCGAAGTGCGGCGCTCCGTGGAGCAGGAGGTGCAGGCTGCGGCGGATCGCGTCCTGGAGATGGAGACCCCCGCTCCCGAAAGCGTCGAGGATCACCTGTACTCGCCGTCCTACGATCCCACCGACGCCGCGCTGGAGACCGAGCCGCGTCCAGCCGGAGATGCGAAGCCCACCACCATGGTCGATCTCCTGAATGCCTGTCTCCGCGACGAGATGGCGCGGGATCCCCGGATCGTCATCTTCGGCGAGGATGTGGCGGATGCCTCCCGGGAGGAGATCCTCGCCGAGGTAAAGGGTAAGGGCGGAGTTTTCAAGGTGACCTGGGGCCTTCAGCGGTGGTTCGGCGGCCACCGAGTCTTCAACTCGCCCCTCGCCGAGGCCGGTATCGTCGGCCGCGCCATCGGGATGGCCACCCGCGGAATCAAGCCCGTGGTCGAGATCCAGTTTTTCGACTATATCTGGCCCGCCTACCACCAGATTCGCAATGAGCTGGCAAGCATGCGCTACCGATCCGATGGCGCCTTCTCTGCGCCGCTGGTGTTGCGGGTCCCCATGGGCGGCTACCTGCGTGGCGGCGCCATCTATCACAGCCAGTGTGGAGAGGTGCTCTATACGCACCTGCCCGGACTCCGTGTGGTCTGTCCCGCCACCGCTCTGGATGCCAATGGCCTGCTCCGCACGGCCATCCGTTGTGACGATCCGGTCCTGTTCCTGGAACACAAGCATCTCTATCGTCAGACCTACAACAAGGCGCCGGATCCCGGTCCGGATTTCATGATTCCCTTCGGCAAGGCAAGGATGGTTCGCCAGGGAGACCATCTCACGGTGGTGACCTATGGAGCCCTGGTGGAGCGCTCCAAGCGGGCGGCAACCCAGCTGGCTCATGACCATGGTATCGAGGCGGAAATCCTGGATCTGCGCAGCCTCAACCCTTACGACTGGGAGGCCATCGCCGCCTCGGTGACCCGCACGTCGCGGGTCCTGGTCGCCCACGAGGATGCGTTGTCATTCGGCTACGGAGCCGAGATCGCAGCTCGGATCGCCGACGAGCTGTTCGAGCACCTGGATGCGCCGGTGAGGCGAGTCGGGGCCAAGGATGCCTGGGTTCCGTACCATCCGGATCTGGAAGAGGCGGTCCTTCCCCAGATTGACGATCTGGCCCGGGCCATGAAGGACCTGGCCGCTTACTGAGCAGACAGGGGCCCGGTCACCCGAGGCGGCGGCGCAGCTTCTCCAGGATGGCCCGGCTGGCGGCCGGCATGGCGGCGGGATCCACCTCCCCGGGAGGCATCCACTGCACTTCCTGGCTCGCCCGGGGTTGTGCTTCCCCCACGGCACCGGTGACGACAAAGGCAGTCAGTAGCAGGTCCCGGTCGGGATAGGTATGGCGCAGGCAGGTAAGCTGCCGGAATCGTCCCCCGGTCATTCCCGTTTCCTCTTCCATCTCTCTCCGGGCCGCGGCAAGGGCCGTTTCACCCGCCCGCACCTTCCCGCCGGGAAATTCCCACAGCCCGCCCAGGTGGGCGTCCTGGCGGCGGCGCGCCACGAGCACCTTTCCGCGCCGCAGCACCACGGCCAGGGCGACCGGAATCATCCGTCTTGCGGGTAGAGGACCGACGGCCGCCGCGCCTCGAGGAAAGCTTCGGCTTCCCGCCGCCACTCCTCCTCCATCGCCGCCAGGGGGCGGGCGGCCTCCAGGTCCCGGCGCAATCGGCCCGAGCCCGAAAGGAGATCAATGGCGAGACGGCCGTCCTCGAACTCGTACGGGTCGGTCCGCCAGGCAAACCGGGCCGGGTCCTGCCGGCGCACTGCCGCCAGCAAGGCGACGTAGGCGGGAAAAGCCCGGAAATACTCCCGGCGGGTGACATGAACCTGGACCCCACCGCAGGTCGCGCCCTGCCACTTCTGCGCCAGCGGACGGAACCAGTGGGCCCGGAACCTCACACCTGGCCGGCCGAGCGCGTTCAACTCGCTCGCCAGCGCATGGGCATCGACCCACGGTGCTCCCACCCATTCAAACGGCCGTGTGGTCCCCCGTCCTTCGGAAAGATTCGTGCCCTCCACCAGACAGGCTCCGGGATAGACGAAAGCGGTTTCGGTGGTGGGCATGTTGGGCGAGGGAGGCACCCACGCTAGGCCAGTGTCCTCCCAGAGAAAGGAACGGCACCATCCCCGCATGGGGATCACCTCCAGATCCACCTCTGGCACCAGCGTCTGCTTGAAGAACAGGGCCAGCTCCCCCATGGTGAGGCCATGGCGCACCGGGATGGGCGCACACCCGACGAACGATTCGAATCCCGGGTCGAGCCCCGGCCCTTCCACCACCTCCCCTCCCAGGGGATTGGGGCGATCCGTGACCAGCACCGGCAATCCCACGGAAGCGGCCTCGCGGAGCACATGCAAGACCGTGGCGGAATACGTGTAGTAGCGCGCCCCCACGTCAGGCAAGTCGCACACCAGAAGATCCAGTTCCCGCAGCATGGCCTGTGTGGGAGAGAGGCTCGCGGCCCGCTCGCCGTACAGGCTGTAGACAGGCAGGCCGGTGGCGGAATCCGTCCGCGACTCCACGGCTTCCATGTCCTGTGCTCCTCCCCGCAACCCGTGCTCCGGACCGAAGAGCGCCGCCAGCTCCACACCGGGCAAGGCTCGCAGCCGGTCCGCTGCATGCACCAGCCGGCGGTCCACCGACGCCGGATTGGCCAGCAATCCGATTCGGCGGCCGCCAAGGAGCGCTTCCGCCCGCTGGAGAAGGATCTCCAGGCCGGGCACCACGCTGCGCCGGGAGGACATCACCGTCTGCCCGGCCGGGACAGCCGGGACCAGCTCAGAGGCGCGGGGGCAGGGTCTCGGGCCGAACCATTTGACAGCGCCCCGTCTCCTTGTCGAAGCAGCGCATGGATTCGATAGGCGGCAGGTAGAAATGCACCGTGACCAGGTCGGAGCCATCCTCCTGGAAGTTGCCGACCTGATGAATCTCTCCTCCGACCACGGTCACGACCTGCCCCTTCGCATGGAAATCCGTCCGTGCCAGATCCAGAGAACGGCCTTGATCCGCCTGGATCTGCCCCCCGGTGAGAAGATAGCTGTCAGACCGGGCCCGGCCCTCGACCACGGCCATGGCGCAAATGGAACTGGCGTGATCATGAATCGGGCTGACCTGGCCGGGCTTCCAGCACAACACCAGGATCTCGAAGCGCGGTCCCCGGAAGAAGAGTGTCCGGGTGTAGGACCGATCGCTGAAGTTCAGGTACGGCTCCAGCTCATTCTCTGCCGGACGAAACGACTGGACCACCTCTTGAACGCCGTCGGGTGTGAACGGTTGTGGCAGACCAAGGAGGGCATCCCGGGCAGCCGCAAGGCTTCTGGTCTGCGTCAACGGCATCTCTTTCCTTCCCGGGGACCCGCGCATGGCGCGGCCTTTCCGGCCTCAGCATCATAGGATCCGCCAGGGGATGAGATCAACCGGACACAACCGCCATGCTGGCGGAGCCCGTGTCCTTTGTCGCCATCACGACGAATTGCTCCTCGAGGAGGCCGGCGGCCCGGTGGAGCCGGTGAAGAACCGTCTCGCTCTCCTTGGCCGTTTCCATGAGGATGAGAAGGAAGTAACCCTCCGCCACGGGACACCCCACACAGCTCATCTGCTGTGCCCGCAGACTGATATCCTCAAGGCGGTCTCCGGTGGCCTCGCGGAAGAAGCGCGCGGCGCGGGAAAGCAGATCGGCCACTTCCGCCGCCATCTCGTCCGGAGAAACCACCGAGTCCACCACCATCCAGTCCACGACCATGCCGTCAGGGGATGCCACCAGGGCGGCGCGGCAATTCTCGACCGAAAGAATGATGTCCTCCAGGACACTCCGTATTTTCATCCTTCCACCCGTATGTGCTCGAGCCAGGATTGAAGAAAGGCCACTTTCCGCCGCCGGGAATCCGCAACGTTCTCAACAGTCGCCCGTGGGGCCAGCCGCTCCATATCTTCGCCCGGCGGCACGACGTCGGAATCGGAGATCTCGGTGAGCCCTTCACCGCACACTTCCATCAACTCACGGCGAGCTGGTTCGTTGTGCGGCTGGGAATCCAGAAGATCGCGATAGACCGTGGCCGACCGATCCAGATCGCCTTGCCTGCGATACAGCCGGGCGAGGCGGAGAATCCGGGTGGTCTCCTCGCTCCCCTCCTCTCCAATCTCCTCCCGCACCGGGTTGGGCTCCGGATCGAGATTCACCCCCGGGCCGAAGGCCGACTCGACTGCGCGGTGAGTCTCGTCCACGAAAGCGGGGTCCGGGACTCTCTCCTGCACGGGCTCATCTCCTGGAAGGGCCACCGGGTTCTCCGGAGGCTGCGCAGCGGCGCTTTCCATCTCAGGGGCGTCCGGCAGGTTCTCCGCAGGCTGCGCAGCGGCGCTTCCCATCTCGACCATATCCGGCTGGCTCTCCGGCTCCCAGAACTCCGGGGAGGCCGGGGGCTCTTCCACGACCGGGTCCAGCACGGACCCGCCCCGGCCCGCGTCCGGTCCCACGCCCAGATCGGCGCGGTCCAGGCGCACGGTCTTGAACCGCTGGTCCCCACCCGTGGAAGCGGAACTGTTCTCTTCCACGCCGGCCTCTCTCCACGGTGGCTCCAGGTCTTCCGGTTTCCAGATTCCAGGCTCCGGCGCCGGGAACGATTCGGGCCCGCGCAGATCTTCGGGCGAAGCCCACACAGGCCCGGGGCCCGGTTCCCCCTCCGGCTCGCCGCCAACGCCTTCGTCGCCGATGCGCGCGTCCGTTTCCCGGGAAGGAAAGTCCTCCGAAACCTCGGGCGCCGGCTCTTGCGGGCTTCCGCTGTCCAAGCTCCGGCTCCGGGGGTCGAGACCGCCGCTCGCCTCCCGCAGCAGCTTCTGCGCCAGGAGATTGTCGGGGGCTTCCCGCACCAGATCGGTCAGCAGATCCCTGGCCTCATCCTCGCGGCCCTGTTCCAGCACAACGCGTCCCAGCGCGACCCGGGCCGCAACGTATCCCGGGTTGTGCTTGAGCCCTGAGCGGAGAACCGCCGCGGCCCGCTCCAGCTGGCCGGCTCTCCGGTAGTGCTCGGCCAGCGGCAGGAAGACCTTGGAGCCAGGCTCCATCGCAAGCTTCTGCTGCAGTCGATTCACGGACTCGGTCGAGCTCATGACTCATTCTCCACCGCACCGGGCGCCCGGCGGCCTCGCCGGAAACCTAGCGGGAGATCTTGGGCGTGATAAAGATCAGGAGCTCCCGATTCTGCTTCGTGATGTTCTTGTTTTTGAACAACCAGCCCAGCCCCGGGATCTTCCGGAGACCGGGAATCCCCACCTCGGATTCGCCTTCGTTCATCAGGAAGACACCACCAATCACCGTGGTCCCGCCATCCTCCACCAGAACCCGGGTGGAGGCGCGCTCGGTATTGATGGCGGGTGTATCGCCCACGAGGTTCTTGAAGTCAGGAGAGCTATTGTCCACGTTGATGTCCATGATGATGGTCCCCTCTGCCGTGATCTGGGGCGTGACTTCGAGCTTCAAAGATGCAGAGATAAACTCGACATTGATCTCGGTCGCCGTCGTATTGACCACCGGGATCTGGACGCCCTGCTCGATGACGGCCGTGGTGTTGTTCTGGGCTGCAACCTTGGGTGCCGACAGGATGCGACCGCGGCCTTCCGTTTCCAGTGCATCCAGAGCGAGATCGATGGCGAATCCGTTCGGGCCCAGATCCCCGAAGCTGATCCCCAGGCGGCTGGTGTCCGCCACACGGGGCAGGTTCAGGTCGAACTGGGCGTTGAAGTTGTTGCCGGCGCCGCGCTGGTCATTGGCGGTGAATCCCCACTGGATGCCTAGATCTCGCGTGAATTCGCGCGAGGTCTCGACGATCCGCGCCTCGATCATGACCTGCGGGGTGCGCGCATCGAGCTCGTCGAGAAGCTTGTTGACGGCCTCGGCCTGATCGGGAATCGTCGTGAAGATAATGGTGTTCGTGCGCTTATCGAAATAAGACTGGAACTGGCTCGACCCGCTGCTGGATCCGCTGGTCAGCATCCGGCGGACAATCTGGTCCACATCCTCGGCCTTGGCATAGGACAGGACGCGGGACACCGTCACCGGGTCCACCTCCAGCCGCGCCGCATCCTTCAAAGCACGCCTCTGCTGGGCTTCGGATGCCAGCTTGGCCGTCGTGGCAATCCGCACCACGTTGTTCTCGAAGACCTTGTCCAGACCGTTGTTGCGCAGGATGATGTCCAGGGACTGATCCCACGGCACGTTGTCCAGAACGATGGTGACCTTCCCGTTGACGCTGGGATCGAGGACAAAGTTCAGGCCGGATATTTCGTGGAAGAGACGGAAGACCTGCTTGATGTCCGCGTCAACCAGCTCGAGGCTGATCCGCCGGCCCGTGTAAGAAGGGCCTTCCTCTGACAGGGTCCGCGACTCGAAAACCAGCCCCGCTCCCTGCCGCACGGACCCAGCCGGGGTACCGGCCGCCTGGGCCTCGCTGTAAAAAGCATAGTCCTGCACCGTGTCCTCCTCCGGCGCCACCTGGGGATCGGAACCCGCTTCTTCCGGATCGTTCGCGGCGCTGTCAGCCAGGGCCGGTATCCCCGGATCCGGCTCCTCGCTCACCGTCTCGACCGCGGCGGGTTCCGGAGTGGATGAAGCCGATGCCATCTCGAGATTCATCTCGGTTGGCACCGTCGCCCGAGAAAAGTTGATATCCAGGCCTTCCGCCGCGGGAACAATCTGGTAGTCCACCGATCCGGTGGTGTCAAAGACCGCCCGGGCGACCGGCTGTGGCTTTTCGCGGAACTGGCTCACCCTGACCCGGCGGACATAGCTCGAATCCACGGGAATCCGCCGCCGGAGGACCTCATTCCGCAAGCCCTCGAAATCGATCACCAGCCGTGTCGGATTCTCCAGCTCGAAGGACGAGTAGCTGGCGGCGCCATCCAGAAGCAGGGTGACCTCGCCTCGATCCGACCGGGCCGTGTCAACACCCAGGAGCGCCCTGGCCCTGGAATCACTCGGCAGCCCGGCCGCGTCGGCGAAGGTCGTCGCGTCGGTCTGCCGGTAGTTGATGAGATGAGCTGGCGGCGGCGGAGTTGCTGGCGTTCCCGCCGTGGCGGCCGGCCGTGGCTTGGGGGCCGGGTCCTGCGGAACGGGCGCCCCCTTATCCTCTCTCTCCGCCCCGGCCGCCGGAGCCGCTGCATCGAGGAATCGCATCACCAGGTCGTTGCCCACCGGCGAGATGGAATGATTCACCTGGGGAGCCAAGCTGAATGTGAAGCGGGAAAGCGGACCCGTCTCTTCCCTCGCGGTGGAGGCTTCAATCGAAAGCACTTCATGGGATCCCTCCACGGAAGGGACCTGGACCTGGGACGCGTCACAGTCCTGCACCTCGACGATGAGCTTGCCCCGCTCCGGCTGATACAGCAAGTAATTGATGGGAAAATTGCCCTGGAGGATGATTTCCGTGAATCCCTCGCCGGTGGACGCTGTCATGCGGCTCACCGTGATCACATCGGGAATTTCCGTCTTTTTTCCACGCGTCGCGAACGCAAGCCCGGACACCAGAAGAGTCAGCGTCACAGCCATGGCCAGCGACGGGGCGGGACGCTTGCTCATTGGCCATCCTCCGTCGATGAGTAGAGATTCTTAACCACATCTCGATAGGGTTTGATCTCGCGTGGGTCATCGACCTCCTGGCGGAAGACAACCTGCCCAGCGCCTCGATCGATGCTCACAATGGTACCGTCGTAAAGAGAGTCTCCTGTTCCGAGGAAATAACCACGGTTGTCCGACCCGTTGAGAAACACGAGATCGCCTTTCGGCCCGGTGACGATGCCCACCAGGTCGACCTCCGTGATGAGCATTCCGGTAATGCCCTTCGGCCGCTCCCCATGCCCCTTGATGGAGACCTGCTCAACCAGCGAACGGAACGGGTCGCGCCGGCCGGCCGGATCGTAGGACCAGTGTGTTCCCGTCAGAATGGCCTCTTCTTCCTGGTGAATCTGCTCCACCATCTGGCTGGAGGGCTCGGGAACCGCACCCAGGATCTGGGCTCCGCTTCGGCCTTCTGTCTTCGCTCTGGGCGATGTGGTCCCGGTCACGGGTGCCGCCACCGGAAGCGCCGGTGCGGTCAGAAGGACGGCGGCAAGGGCTGAAAAACACCACGTCTGCCTGGCCATCAGCTTCCCTCCCCTTCGTCGTAGACAAAGGTCGTCGCCGTGAATGACGACTTGATGGTTTTCCTCGGATCAAAATGGCCCAGCTTGGCCAGATCGACGTTGGAAACGTTGATGATGCGCGAGTACTTGCTGATCCGGTCGAAGAACATTCCGAGATTGTGGTAAGTCCCCTCGATGTTCATGCCCACCGGGTACTCCTTGTAGAAATCCACTTTCTTGAGGGCGCCGGGAGCCCAAACCTTCAGATCCAGATTCGACTGGTCGGCAAGGTTCTTCACCCAGCGGAGTAACTCGCCCGCCTCCGGCTCGGTCGGCAGGATCAGCAACAGATTGTCCAGCTTCATCTGCAAGGCCGCGATTTCCCGTTCGAATTCCGGCAGCTTGGCCTCGATAGCCTGTCCCTGCCTCACCTCGCGCTCCAGATCAGCCAGCTGTGTCTGCCGCGTCTCGACCTGTGCCTTCATGACGGTGAAATTCGGCCAGACCTTATAGCCCACCAAGATGATGCACAGGCCCAGGACGACCGTCACGACCATTTGCCCCCAGAAGGGAAGATTTCTGAGATTCATGTCTCCCTCCTCATCCCTGGGTCGGGGCGGCCGCCCCGCCATCGCCATCCGTAGACGCTGCAGCCTCTTTTTGCTGGTCGCGTTCCGGAACAAACCGGCAGTTCATGGAAAAGGTGACGCCTTCATTTTGGCGCTGCGTCGTGCCCAGGATCACATCGGTGAAGCGCTCCGACCGGTCCAGGTTGTTGTAGAAATTGGAAACCGCGTTATAGGTCGTCGCCTTTCCCGATAGGGTGATGCGATTGTCGCGCTCGGACATATTTTCAAGCCACAGAAATTCGGGCAGGTTCCGGCTGATCTGATCCAGAAGGTGGACAGGCACTGATTGCTTCTTCTTGAGGTCCGTGATCAGCTCGACCTTTCGCTTCAGGAGCTGGCGCTGGGCCTTGAAAGCCTCGCCCTTCTTGAGAATCTCCCTGAGCCGCTCCTTTTCACGGTTCGCATCCGCGATCTTGACGTCCAGTCTTGAAAGGTGCGTCCGGAGGCCGTAGTACTGGTATCCGCAGAAGAGCAGGGCCAGGGCAATGATCGAGCCCATCAGGGCGTTTCCCAGCGCCCCGTTTCCCGAATCGAAGGTTAACAGCGGCTTTCTGGTTTTTTCGATTTTCCTCTCGGCAAAGAGGTTGATGCGGATCATCGGTCTCCCACCTTTCTGATCGCCAGACCAACAGCCACTGCGGCAGCCGGCGAGATCTCCGCCAACGTCTCGGGGGGAAAGGCGCGGCTATCCGTGTTGACCGCCCGGAAGGGATCCAGGCGATCCACAGGGCACCCGAACCGCTGGTTCATGGCGACCGGGAAGGAAGGCAGGCACGCCCCGCCCCCGGAAAGAAGGATCTTGTCCAGCTGCTCGTCCCGGTTCGAGGAAAGGAAAAAGTCCACGGTCTTCTGCACCTCGGTGAGCAGATCCCCGGTGACGGACTCGAGAATGCTGGTGACCGAGTCTGGGGGGATCCCGTCCTCCGACTCACCCTTCTTGACTCTCTCGGCCACCTCGAAGGAGACTCCCAGTTCGCGCTGCAGCGCTTCCGTGAACTGGTTCCCACCCACGGAGAGGTCGCGCCAGAACCGTGAATTCCCACTGCTCAGAACGGCCACGTTGGTGACGGCCGCTCCGATATTCACCAAGGCGAGGGTTTCTTCCGTGGCCATGCCGTAGTTCATCTCGAACGCGTTCTGCAGCGCGAAGACATCCACGTCAACAAGAACTGGATTCTGCCCCGCCTGGCTGATGACGCCGGTGTAGTCGTTGATCTTGTCCTTCTTCACCGCAACAAGGAGTACATCCATCTGCTCCCCTTCCGTCTCTCCGAGCACCTGATAGTCGATCCTCACATCATCGATATCGAACGGAATGTATTGCTCGGCTTCCCAGTGGATCGACTCGGCAAGTTCCTCGGGGCTCATGGAAGGGATGCTGACCCGCTTGACAATCACCGAATGGCCCGACAGGGAGACCGCCACATCACTCTGCCGGATGCGGCTTGAATCCCAGATCTTGTTGATGGCCTCGATGATGGGGCCGGAATCCATGATGGCCCCCTCGACAATCACTTCCGGCGGGAGAGGTTCCACCGCCAGATGGCGCAGCGTGTATCCCTTGCCTTTCCCCCGCGACTTGAGCACAGCCGCCTTGATGCTGCTCGTCCCGATATCCAGTCCGACGAGTGGCTTACTTCTGGAAAAGAACACGTCTCTCACCCCTGCAGCGGCAGCCGGGAGGAAGCTCCACGGCCGCTGTTTGACTCCCCGTGCCCAGTCCTACCGAAGGCACCAACATCCCCCAGATCAGCGCTTTGGATATGCATGACCTAAATGACCAATATGCAAACCGTGGCTTGAATATAGGTCGCGCGCCTGCCATTTCAAGGAGTCGGCGCGATTCGCCGAGACAGGGTCCGGTGATCCCCGGTTGATGGGCCCGGGAGGGGGGTGCTACAGTGCAGCGTCACCCGGGAGAAGAGCTGAAAACTTCCGGCTAAAGGAGAAACGAGCGAAGATGTCTGCCGTTTGTGAGGTGTGCCAGAAGGGGCCCATGTTCGGGCACAACGTGAGCCACGCCCACAACCTGACGAGGAAGGTTTTTCATCCCAACCTGCAGCGGATCCGGGTGCGCTGGGGAAACAACTCCCGGAAAATGCGTGTGTGCACCCGCTGCATCCGGAGCGGGCGTGTGGAGAAGGCAACCCGCTAGGCGGGATCTCCACACACCGCAACCGCCTCGATTTCCACCAGGACTCCCTTGGGAAGACCCGAGACCGCCACCGTGGCGCGGGCCGGGGGTTGCGGTGTGACGAAGCTGCCGTAAACCTCGTTCACCACGGCAAAATCCTCCATCCGGGCCAGGAAGATCGTTGTCTTGACCACGCCGGCCCACGAGGCCCCGCCCGCCTTCAGGACCTCCTGAAGATTTTTCATGACCCTTTCGGTCTGCTCCTTCACATCTCCATCGATGACCGCGCCGGTGCCGGGATCGATGGCAACCTGGCCGGAACAGAACAGGAGTTCGCCGTACCGGACGGCCTGCGAGTACGGGCCGATCGCCCCTGGGGCCTCTTGGGTCTGGATCACGGTCTTCTTCACTCCTCCTCCCCTGCGCCGGACGGCGCCTGTTCATCCAACGTGACGGACCGCATCGCGAATTCCATCAATCTCCTTGAGGCGTTTCAAGATCCGCTCCAGATGACGGGTATCGCTGATCTCCAGGACCAGATGGATGGTCCCCTGGCGGTTCGCCACCCTGGCCTCCACAGTCTTGATATTGGTTCCCTCTTCGGATATCGCGCTGGTGATGCGGGCCAGCACGCCCTGGCGGTCATCCACCCTCACCACGACCTGAACCGCATGAGTGAATTCCCCGCTGCGCCGCCGCGACCAGGCCACATCGATCCGGCGGTGGCTATCATAAAGCAGTCCCTGGATATTGCGGCAGTCCGCCCCGTGCACCGAAACCCCGCGCCCCCGGGTGACATAGCCGACAATCTCCTCCCCGGGAATCGGGGAGCAGCAACGGGCCAGGGTGACCATGACATCTCCGACGCCTTCCACCTCGATCTGCGCCCTGCCCACGCCCAGCGCCTTCCGGACCACCCGCGCCAGGCGGGAGGGGTGTCTCTCCTGGGGGCGCAGGGTAGGGTCCAGGGAGGCCACGAGAGATCCGGGCGCCGTCTTGCCGTACCCCACGGAGGCCAGGAAATCCTCATACCTCTCGAAGCCCAGGTGCTTGAGAGCCTGGCTGAGCTGCGCGCTCGGGTAGCGTTTCGGGTTGAAACGAAACTTCCGGAACTCCCGTTCCGCCAGCTCCCGGCCCAGGGAGATCGATTTTCGCCTCTCGTGGACATTCAGCCACTGGCGCACCTTGGAGCGGGCTTTGGAGGTGCGCACGAAACGCAACCAGTCGCGGCTCGGATGCTGGGTCGGGGAGGTGAGAATCTCCACGATGTCACCGTTGTGCATTTCCGTCCGGAGTGGAACGAATTTCCTGTTGATCCGCGCTCCGGTGCAGCGATGGCCGATATCCGTATGAACGGCGTATGCAAAATCAACGGCCGTCGCCCCGCGTGGAAAACTCTTCACGTCACCCCGGGGCGTAAAGGCATACACTTCATCCGGGTAGAGATTCATCCGGGCAACATTGAGAAACTCCCGCGGGTCCTGCACATCCTGCAGGACATCAAGGTACTGGCGCAGCCACTGGACGGAATCCACGTCCTCTGAACGGGCCTCCCCTCCGCCTTCCTTGTAGGACCAGTGTGCCGCGATTCCCACTTCGGCGATTTGGTGCATCGAGTGCGTCCGGATCTGCACTTCGAAGGTTTGCCCTCCCCTGGACATGACCGAGGTGTGCAGGGACTGATAACCGTTGGGCTTGGGCATGGCGATGAAATCGCGGAATCGCCCGGGGACGGGGCTCCACATCGAATGAATCAGGCCCAAGGAACCGTAACAATCCTTCACGGTGGGCACCAGAAGGCGGAAAGCCACCTGGTCGTAGATCTCGTCCACACCAACATTTTGGCGTTGCATCTTCTGATAAATACTGTATCCACTCTTGAGCCGGCCCGTGATCTCCGCCTCGATCCCCTGGGCAGCGACCGCATCCCCGATGGCGCGCTGGATTCTCTGGATGAACTCCTCCGAGAGGGTTCTCTTCAGTTCCAGCTGGCGGCGCAGAGATTCGTATCCAGCCGGGTCGATGAATTTCAAGGAGAGGTCTTCCAGCTCGCTCTTGATGCGGCCGATCCCCAGCCGGTGGGCGATGGGAGCGTAGATTTCCTGGGTTTCGCGCGCAATCTCACACTGCTTCCCCCGGGGCATGAACCCCAGCGTCCGCATGTTGTGGAGACGATCGGCGAGCTTGACCAGAATCACGCGGATGTCATCCACCATGGCGAGCAGCATCTTTCTCAAGTTCTCGGCTTGTTGCTCCTCCTTGGAGTGGAAATTGAACCGGCTGAGCTTGGTGACCCCCTCGACAATATGGGCAATGTCCTTGCCAAAAGTGCTGGCGATGGCTTCGATGGTGGTGAGAGTATCCTCCACCACGTCATGGAGCAGGCCGACGACAATGCAGGTCAGGTCCAGGCGAAGGTCGGCCAGGATACCAGCCACTTCCAGAGGATGAACCAGATACGGCTCGCCAGACCGCCGGACCTGGCCGCGGTGTTCGCGGGCCGAGAAGATGTACGCCCGGCGAAGCAGGTCCAGATCGGCACTCGGGTGGTACGACTCGACCTTCTCCTGAATATCTTCGTAGCGAATCACGGCAGAGGGTGCTCCCGGACACAATTATAGCCGCGCCGTGTCCGGGGAAGCCATGTGGTTCCCACCCGGGAACCCGTTTTGTCCCGAGAGCCGTCGGCTCAGCGGCTGGCGGCCGAGCGCCGGCGAGACGGTTTCCGCGAAACACCCGGGGAGGCGGAACGGGCTCCTGCCAGCCGGGAGGACGTCCAGTTCTGATAGAGAATGGCAACGGGGGAGGCGATGAAGATGGTGGAGTAGGTGCCCACGATGATGCCGAACATCAACATGAAGGCGAACCCATGGATGGTCTCGCCCCCGAACAAAAAGAGGGATATCACCACCAGGAGGGTGGTCAGCGAGGTCAGCAATGTCCGGCTCAGGGTCTGGTTGATGGAGGCATTGAAAATGACCAGCAAACCTTTTCCCCGCATGGCGCGCATGTTCTCGCGGACCCGGTCGAAGATCACGATGGTGTCGTTGATGGAGTAGCCCAGCAGGGTGAGGATGGCGGCCACGATGCTCAGGTCGAACATCCCCCCCCAGAGATTGTAGATTCCTGCCGCCGCGATGCCGTCGTGGATCAGGGCCGCGATGCCCCCCAGGGCAAAACCCAGGTTCCGGAAACGAACGGTGATGTAGATCAACATGGCCGTCAGGGCGAAGAACACGGCCAGATAAGCCTTTTCGGCCAGCTCCTTCCCGACCCGGGGGCCAACGAAATCAACCCTCCGGATGGTGAATGGCCCCACGTAGGAGGCCTCCTTCAACTGGTCCAACACCTGCGGCGTCATCCCCTCGATCTGGGCGACCTCTTCGAAAGACCGGAACAGTCCAGCGTGAGTCTTGCGGTAGTCGGTGATCCTGGCGGCCAACGAATCCGCCATGCCGGCCCCTCCCTCGCGGGCGGCGAGCAAGACGGCTATCTCACGCTCCCCGGCGATATTCAGGTCCAGGCTCCCGGCCGGGTGCTCAACACCGGTGAACTCCCTCAGCACCGCGAGGACCGCCTGATAAACCCGTTCCTGCTCCCCTTGCGGCGCCTCCCCTCCAGCCTGGCTTGCGGCGGGCGGAGACGAGGGGGCGTCCTGGCTGGCCTCCTCCACACCGAGCCCGGCAGAAGGTTCCTCCGCGCCGGGCCCGGCGGCCGGCACGGACTTTTCCTGCGCGCGCACGACCCCTCCGGACCCGGACGCTCCCACGCGAATCAGGAACTCGTTGTCCGCCGGGGCTCCAATCCGCTGCATGGAGATATCGCCGATCTCCTGATCCGCCAGCGCCCGGCGCAGATCATCCAGGGCCGGGGGGTCAGCAAACTTGACCCGGATCTCCGTACCGCCGGCAAAGTCGATTCCCCTGTTGATGCCGCCGAAGAGCGCCCACAGTGAAATGGCCAGAAGCAGCCCGGAGAGGGCAAAACACACATAGCGCTTCCCGAGGAAATCGAAACTCGTGGGGCCAATCAGTTCCATTCAGATGCTCAGACGATCCCGCCCGCTCTTGCCGGAAAGGGCCGCCATGAAAAGACTCCGTGAAACAAACAAGGCCGTGATCATGCTGGCGCCGATCCCCACCATGAGGGTCACGGCAAAACCGCGGATAGGCCCCGTTCCGTACTGGAAGAGAAACAGGGCCGCAATCACGGTGGTGACATTGCTATCGACGATGGCGGAGAGAGCCTTGGAGAAGCCGCCTTCCACCGATGCACGCACGCTCTTCCCGTTGCGGATCTCTTCGCGGATGCGTTCGAAGATCAGCACGTTCGCGTCCACCGCCATGCCGATGGTCAGGATCAGGCCGGCGATCCCCGGCAAGGTCAGAGTGGCTCCTACCGCCGACATGACCGCCAGCACCAGAAGCAGGTTGAGCAGCAGGGCCACAATGGCATTGATCCCGGACAGACGATAGTAAAAAACCATGAAGAGCATGACCAGCCCGAATCCCAGGAGCGCCGCAAGGACGCCCTTGCGAATGGAATCCATCCCCAGCGAGGGACCGACCGTGCGCTCCTCCAGGATCGTCAGCGAGGCAGGAAGAGCACCGCTCTTGAGCTGCAGGGCAAGCACATCCGCGCTGTCAATGGTGAAGTTCGATTCAATCTGCCCCCGATCGGCAATGGTCGAGCGGATGGTGGGCGCCGACAGGACCACGCCATCCAGGACAATGGCCATTTTCCGGCCCACGTTCTGGCGGGTCAGATCCTCGAAGAGCAACCCTGCGCGCGGCGTCAGGGTGAACTCCACCACGGGCTCTCCGAACTGTCCCTGTCCGCGCTGCGCATTCTTCAGATCATTCCCCTTGATGGGCGAGGCCTTCTTGAGGGGCCAGTAGGTGCGCAAGGTCCTCCCGTCGACGCCTTGTCGGATTTCCTCGTAGATGGCGGTATCACTGGGCAATTTCCCTCCGAAGGCGGAGATCACCTGCTCGCGGGTCGCCAGGCCGTTCCAGTTCCCGTAATCCGTCACGGTCGGCGGGTAGCTCACCATTTTCCATTCCAGGAACGCGGGCTTCTTGAACACGTCAATGACCGTCTCCGGGTCCTCCACTCCGGGGAGCTGGATCAAGATCCGGTTCGCGTCGGGACCAAATCCTTGTTGCTGGATATTGGGCTCCGCCACGCCGAAGGCATCCACGCGGTTCCGGATGGTCTCGAGGGTTTGCTGCAGGGCCGCTCGCTTGATGGAACGGCTTTCGCTCTGATCCAGCGTCAGGAGCAGGCCTTGCGGGCCGGAGGCCGCTAGCTTGTATTCGGGCAGCGGCTTGGCCAGGAGATCACGAAAACGCGGCAGATCACCGGCTCCCATTCCCTTGACCCGGATCGTCTCCTGCCCCTCCCGCACCACGTCCTCGAAGGGAATGGAGTTGTCCGAAAGCAGTGCCTTCACCGATTCCACATCCGATTCGACCTTTTTCTCCACCGCCTCCTCGCCGTGGACCTCCAGGACCAGGTGGATTCCTCCCTTCAGGTCGAGCCCGAGCTTGACCTTCTCGGCCGGAGGGTAAACGAAGTAGACCGCCAGCAGAACCATGGCCCCGATGATCAGAAAACGCCAGCGCAGGTTGGTCATGATGCCACTTGGTCTCCGGGCTCAGTTCCCGATCTTGGAGGTGATGGCGCTGCGGGACACCTCGATCTTGACCCCGTCCGCTATCCTGAGCTGCAGAATCTGGTCGGTCACGCCGACCACCCTGGCATGAATGCCGCCCGTGGTCACCACCATGTCACCGTTCTTGAGGTTGGCCAGCATGTCCGCCAGTTGCTTCTTCCGGCGCCGTTCAGGTGCAAAGAGAAGGAAATAGAAGATGAGCGCCATGAGGGCGAACGGAACCATCTGGAGCCAGCCGCCCGAGCCCGGGGAGGCTCCCTGGACGGATGGGGCCTTCAGCATGGCAGTCCACATGAAACCGTCCATCGGGAAATTTCCCTCCTGGCCGGGCGCCTGCATACGGAGCGGCTCCAGAATGCCCTCTGCGCCCAAGAAAAAAGGGACTTTGGACCATCCCCAGGGCGTTGTCAAGGGCGTGTGAGGACGACCCTGGGGGAAACACAACGGCTCCCTGGACCGGCCTCGAGGCGCCCCGCATGAAACCGGACCCGACCCGGACACCCGGCGTGCGCGCCTTCCGGCTCGAACCGCCCGCTCCCGGCCCGCCCGTCCTCCATGCCTTCTCGACCCGCCGGGGCGGCCTCGCCCCGGCAGCCGGCGGCACCCCTGGCTGGGCCGCCTTCCTCCGTGCGGGCTGCTTCCCGCCCAGCTTTCCCCTTCGGGAGGTGCAGCAGGTCCATGGGGCGGGCGTCCACGTTCTTACGGGACTCATCTCCCCGGCGACGCTCCCGCTGGCCGACGCGGTGGTCTCTTCCCTTCCCAGCGTGGTGCTGGGGTTGAGGACGGCCGACTGCGCAGCCGTCCTCCTCGCCGACCCCCGAGCGAGGGTGGTGGGCGCGGCGCACGCCGGCTGGCGAGGCCTTCTGTCCGGAGTCATTGACAACACCGTGGGCGCGATGATGACCCTGGGCGCGGCGCCCGGCGGACTGCGGGTGGGGATCGGGCCGAGCATCGGATCCTGCTGTTTTCGGGTCGGGCCCGAGGTGGCCGACCGCTTTGCGGCTCTCGACCGGGATCTGGTCCGGCAGCAAGGAAGAGGGCTTCACGTCGACCTGCCGGCAGCGGTGGAGCGCTGCCTCCGCCGGTGCGGGGTCCCGCTCAGCGCGGTCAGGCGGTGCCCACTCTGCACCTGTTGCCGCCGGGATTTGTTCTTCTCCCACCGGGGAGATCAGGGGTGCGCCGGCCGGCTCCTGGCGGCCGTCGCTCTGTGCCCGTGAGGGTCAGCCCCCTGAATTCACGGCGTTCTCGATGAGATAGCGATATCCCTGCTCGGCGAGGAAGATCTGCCGGCGGCGCGCAAACTCCACCTCGACGGTCTCCCAGCTCACCAGGGTGTAGAAATGCGCCGTGTTGTCCGTTTCCTTGGGGCGCAGGATACGGCCCAGCCGCTGGGCCTCCTCTTGCCGGGAGCCGAAAGTTCCAGAGACCTGGACAGCCACTGACGCGGAGGGGAGATCCACGGCGAAATTGGCGACCCGGGACACCACCAGGACGGGCAGGCGACCGGCGCGGAACTCCTCGTAGAGACGGTCTCGCTCTCCCTGCGGTGTGGAGCCCATCACCAGAGGGGCCCCGAGATCCGCGGCCAGGCGCCGGAGCTGGTCTAGATAATGGCCGATCACCAGGACGCCTTCACCGGGATGCCGGCGGAGGATCCGTTCCACCACTCTGTCCTTCGCCGGGTTGGTGGAAGCGAGACGGAAGGCGCGGCGATCCTCGGCGGCATAGTAGGTGCGGCGCAGGGCGCTGGCCATGGGAACCCGGACTTCGATGCACGAGGCCGCCGCGATGAATCCCTGGCGTTCCAGATCCCGCCAGGGAGCATCGTATTTCTTCGGTCCAATCAGGGAGAACACATCCTCCTCCCGGCCATCCTCCCGGACCAGGGTCGCGGTGAGGCCGAGCCGGCGCCTGGCCTGGATGTCCGCCAGGAGCCGGAAAACCGGCGCCGGCAAGAGATGGACCTCATCGTAGACGATCAGACCCCAGTTGCGTTTCCGGAACAAATCGAAGTGGGTGAACGGATCCCGCCGGCTTCTGCGGTGGGTCAAGATCTGATAAGTGGACAGCGTCACCGGCGCCACCTGCTTCTGCTGGCCGCTGTATTCGCCGATCTGGTCGTCGCCGAGGCTGGTGCGTTCCAGGAGCTCCACCTTCCACTGGCGCAGGGCGGTGACCGATGTGGTCAAGACCAGGGTGCTGGTCTGCAGCCGTTCCAGGATGCCCAGGCCCACCAGCGTCTTGCCGGCCCCACACGGCAGGACCACCACACCGGAACCCCCACGCGCTTCCCCTCCGGCGTGGAAGGCCGCCACGGCCTCCACCTGGTAAGGGCGCAGGGAAAACGGGATGCCCGACCGGGTCACATCCCGGAGGGCCAGGGCCAGCGGCTCCCCCGGCGTGTATCCTGCCAGGTCCTCTACCGGCCAGAGAAGGCGGGTCAGAACCTGCTTCAAAAGCCCGCGATTCCCTCCCGGCACGAGGACCTGCCCCGAGGACAAGCGCCGCCCCAGGAGCGGACCCACCCTGGGGTTGGCCATGACCTGGGTCAGGAGTTGGCCATCATCCACATCCAGCAGCAGATCCTGCCCGGGACCTGGCAGGAGACGGAAACGACCGTAGCGGCCGAGCGTTCCGCGTAGGTCCTCTTCAAGCGCAAGAGGCAAGTCGAAACGGGAATATCGTCTGAGGAGGCCGAGGATCTCCTCCAGGCGGACACCGGCGGATGCGGCGTTCCAGAGAGAAAGGGGGGTGATCCTGTAGGTATGGACGTGCTCGGGACTCTTGACCAATTCGGCGAACAAGGCCAGCCCGTCCCGGGCGGCCCCCGAGTCCGGCAAGCCGGTTTCCAGGAGAACCGTATGGTCTGACTGAACGATGAGAGGCGGGTCGCTCCGCTGGCTTGACACCTTACCCACCCCACCTATAATTCGAAGAGAGAAGGGACTTCATCATCGAACACCAGGTCAAAGACATCATCAAGGAACTTGGCTTCATCCAGGAGCGCTTCTTCACGCGCTCCACCGACGATCTCGTCCGCGTCGCCCAGACCGTCGCCGACACCTTCCGGAACCGGGGGCGCCTCTTCACCGTGGGAACGGGCGTCAGCGGCCACATCGCCCAGATTCTGGCCGGCAGTCTAACGCATCGCATCTCGATCGGCCGGCCGCCCCTGCCTGCGGTGGCCTTGGGAACCGACGCCTCGTTGATCAGCGCCATCGTCGAGCATTCCTCCACGGACTCGATTTTTTCCCACCAGCTGGAAGCTCTGGGGTCGAAGGGCGACATGGTGATCGCCTTTTCCAGCGACGGAGACTCACCCGCCGTGCTTCATGCTCTTGTCCAAGCGCGGGAAGCCGGCCTTGCCACGGCTGCCTTCCTGGGCCGCGACGGAGGCAAGATGAAGAACTACACGGAGATGTCGCTGGTGGTGGAAGCCCAGCGCTCCGCCCCGGTCCACGAGGTCCACCTGGCCGCAGCGCAGATCCTGGCGCAACTGGTCGAGCGCCGTCTCTTCTCGCTCTGACGCCCCCGGCCTAGCTTCTGCCCTTGAAGGTCATCCAGGCCTCGATCTCCGCCCGGTCTGTGGCCTTCGGGCTCAGCTTGAGGTAAGCCTGGAAATGGTCGAGGGCCTTGTCGTTCTCGCCGAGTTCCTTATAGGTATACCCCAGCTCACGATGGGCCGCCGCGTAGCTCGGACGCAGCTTCACGGCGCGCTCGTAGGCATCTGCCGCCCTGCGCAACTGGCCCTTGTTGTAGTTCAGCGCTCCCAGGTTGAAGAACACCGCGGCGCCATCCTGCCCCGCGCTGGCCCCGGCATCCACGGCGCGCTGGAAATAGATCTCCGCCTTGTCGTCCTGGCCCTTTTCGCCATAGAGGGTGCCCAGCGTCAGGAGCGCGTTGACATTCTCGGGATCGGCTTCCACCGCTTGCGCCAAGGTCGCGATGGCCTTATCCTCCTGGCCGGTATCCCGGTACAGCGAGCCAAGAATCGCCAGAACGCCTCCGTTGGGGGTCGCGGCGTTGTCTCGCTCCTGCTCCAGGAAAGCAATAGCCTCCTCGCTACGGCCTTGCTTGTCGGCAATCAAGGCCCGGTAATAGAAAAGGCCCGGACGCGGCTGTTTCTCCAACTCGGTCACACGCTGCAGGCTGGCGCTCGCCTGGTCGTACAGCCCCAGTTCATACTGGCAGCGTGCCACGGCGAAGTGGAGGTTCGGATCCTCGGCGCCTCCCTTGAGCTCCAGGGCTTCCTGAAACTTTTCCATCGCCCCATTGTAATTCTTCAGATCGAACAGCTCCTTGCCGACCTCGGCGGGATGCCGCTTCCGCACCACCTTGTCGCCCGCCTCACCGGGAGTGGTTTCTGTTTCCTGGGCCGCCTTCAGGGCCAGGCGATCATAATCCGCGTTGGGAGCCATGACCACGGTCAGAGTGCACGCCCCCTTGGATCGCAGGCGGACGACCCTGTCCAGGCCGCTGGCGGCCAGCCCGAAGCGATACGGCCCGAAGGACCCTTCGTCCGCCCCGGTGGAGTCAGTGTTCTTCACCTGCAGGAACATGATCCGGTACCCCTCCTTCTCAATGGAGAATTTGTAGGGTCCGAACGGAACCAGGGGGTGGACAAATTTTCCGTTCTTCTTGGTCTTGATCTGAGTATTCTTGCTCACGGTCTCCTGGTTCTTCAGGAAGATCTTGACCCCGGGAATCGGCTTCCCGTCTGGATCGTTGACCGTTCCCGAGACGCGGGTCCTGCCGGTGGCGCCTCCACCCGCCATCTGGCCAGGGGCCGGGTGCGGGAAAAAAACGGTCACCGCCGCAAGCACCAAGACCTGATAGAGGCTCCCCTTCAGACGGTTCTTCTTCATGACCTGGATCTCCTCATCCCACTCATCACACAATCAAATTCCCCACGAACATGAAACGCTCCTTCATGTCCCGGGCTATTCCTCGGGCGCTCCTGATCCTAACAGCGGGTCCAGGACCGGATCAAGCAGCGCGCCGCACCCCGCAGATCGATCCGCTCTAGCGCGGGCGCAGCCGGTAGGGGAAGTAAAAGGAATACCGCTCTTCTCCCAGCCGCCGCCAGAGCATCACCTGGCGCAGGACCTCACTCGCGGGCACAGGAGGGAGCGGACCGGAGGTCATGCTGGCGCCCGAAAGGAGCCCGGCCAGGAGCCCTTCAGGCCGCGGGAACAGCTCCACCGCGATCGGCTCGCCTGGCGCCAGCCCGGCACGGGAGCGGGCGGCCTGGAGCGCTTCCCGGAGACCGCCCAGAGCATCGGCCAGTCCCAGGCGGACCGCTTCTTCACCGCTGAAGATGCGGCCGGTCGCCAGGCCTTTCACCGTGCCGGGATCCAGGTGGCGCCCCGTGGCCACCACCTCCTGGAAGCGCTGGTGAATGGCCAGGATCCCGTTTCGCATCAGGCGGCGCTGCTCCTCGGTCCAGGGATCGAGATCCATGAGCATATCGGCGTTGCGGCCCCGCTTCACCACGCCCCAGTTGATCCCGATCCAGTCGTAGAACCCCCGCATGGCGAACTTGCCGGCAAAAACACCCACCGAGCCCGTGATCGTGGTGGGCTGCGCCAGCACCTGGTCGGCGCCGGCAGCGATGAAGTAGCCTCCGGAAGCGGCGGTATCGCCCATGGAAACCACGACCGGCTTCTCACCACCGGTGAGAACAACCTCCCGCCAGATCATCTCCGAGGCGGTCGATGAGCCGCCGGGGCTGTCGATCCGCAAGACCACCGCCTTGATGCGGTCATCCTCCCGGATGGTCCGGAAGGCGCGGGCCAAGCTCTCCGACCCGGACAGCTCTCCCAGCCACTGGCTCTGGTCACTCTCTCCCGAGACCAGGGTTCCCGTGGCATAGACCAGAGCGATTTTCGGCGGCCTGGAAAACCACGACGGTGCCAGGCCGCCGAGATAGTCGGCCAGCTGCAACTCCTCGAGATCCTCGCCCGTCCGCTCGCGGGCCCGTTCCGCCAGCTTGTCCTCGTGCAAGATACCGTCCGCCAGGCGCCGCTCCACCGCCTCCGGAGCGGTCAGGAAACCCGAGTCCACCATGGCCTCCAGCTTGTCCCGGTCCAGGCCGCGGTCCGCGGCCAGACCGTCGAGGATCTGGGAAAGGAGTCCATCAAGCAGCCGCTCCAGGCTGCGGCGCATGATCGGCGACATTTCATGCCGCATGTAGACATCCGGCGCATCTTTTTCCTCGCCGGCAATCTCGAACTGCGGAATCACTCCGAGGTGGTCGAGCGCACCCCTGGCAAAAGGAACCATGATGGCCAGTCCCGCCATGTCCAGCGTGCCGCCAGGCAACAGGAAGACGTCGTCAGCCGCTGATGCCAGGTAAAAGTCGACGAGACTGCCCCACTCCAGCAAGGCGCCCACATACTTGCCCGAGCTGCGAAAACGGTGGATCGCCTGGCGCACCTCCTGCGCCCGTGCCGGCCCACATTCGGCGCCCGCGATCTCGATGGTCACCGCGCGCACGCGGGAATCCTCGCGCGCGGCATCCAGGACGCGCACCAGATCCAGGACCGTTGTTTCCCGCCAGCCCAGAAACCGGCCCAGCGGGCCGGTGGTGTGCCTCTCCGGGAGAGAGTCGGCCAGCCGGATCTTCAGGACCGACCGGCTGGGGACGCGATCGGCCAGAAAAAGAGTGGCCAGGCCCCCGGCCAGGAGCAGCACGGAGATCCCGAGGATGGACAGGATAAGAAGCCGGTTCTGCCTCGACTGCAACGAACCCTCCGCCGGGCGCCGGAAATCCGGGCCGCGCCCAGAGGAGGAATACGGCGGATCCGGGCCAGGGTTTCGTCACGCGGGAAGGGGCGGAGTGGTAGGATGCACAGGCGTGACTCCACCCCACCCACCGCCGCGGCCTGCTTCCGCTTCCCGTGTGGAGATGACCGAGCTGGTCATCCCCGAGGACACCAACATCTACGGCAACGTGTTCGGCGGCCGGGTGATGGAGCTCATTGACAAGGCGGCCGCGGTGGCCTCGTTGCGCCACTGCCGCGCCAACATCGTGACCGCCTCCGTGGATAGCCTGGATTTCATCCATCCCATCCGCCTGGGAAATATCATCACGCTCCTGGCCCAGGTGAACAATGCCTGGAGCTCCTCCATGGAGGTGGGCGTCAAGGTCTTTTCTGAAGATCCCCTGAGCGGAGAGGTGGTCCACACCTGCACGGCCTACGTGACCACGGTCGCCCTGGGGCAAGATCACCAGCCGCTGACCGCCGTCCCGGGGATCCTCGCCCGCACCGGCGATGAGACCCGCCGCCTCCATGAAGCGGAGGAGCGCCGCCGCCTGCGCCTGGAGCGGATCTCGCTCCGCTGGCGGCGCCGGAAAGAAAAGGAAACTTGATGGGAGCCAACATCCGCCACGCCGGCCCGCCGACCCTCACCCAGTTCATTCTCGAGAGGGAACGGAGCTTCATCGAGGCCACCGGCGATTTCACCAGCCTCATGAGCGGCATCGCCCTGAGCGCGAAGCTGATCTCCAGAGAGGTGAACAAGGCCGGCCTGGTCGATATTCTCGGGCTGACGGGGCGCCGCAATGTTCAGGGCGAAGCGGTCCAGAAGCTCGATGATTTTGCTCATCACACCGTGGTTCATTCCCTCGAGCGGACCGGGACGGTTTGCGTGATGGGCTCGGAGGAGGCCGAAGGGCCGATCCCCGTCCACAATCCTCATGATTGTGGCAAGTACGTCGTGGTCTTCGATCCCCTGGATGGGTCCTCGAACATCGACGTCGGGGCGCCTATCGGCACCATCTTCTCGGTGCTCCACCGCCTCGGGGGGACCGGGCCGGGCCGCGTGGAAGACCTGCTCCAGCGGGGCTCCGAGCAGGTAGCCGCCGGCTACGTGATCTATGGATCCTCCACCATGTTCATTTACTCCACCGGGCAAGGAGTGCACGCGTTCACTCTGGATCCGAGCCTGGGGGAGTTTCTTCTGTCGAGCGAGGCCATGATCATTCCGGAGCCTTCCCGGATCTATTCCATCAACGAGGCCCACGCGGCGACCTGGGAAGAGCCGGTCCGACAGTGGCTCCATGCTCTCAAGGCGGCCGGCAGCCATACCGCCCGCTATATCGGTTCACTTGTGGCGGATTTTCATCGCAATCTTCTGCGGGGAGGCATCTTTGCCTACCCCGCTGACATCACCCGCCCGGAGGGTCCCCGGGGCAAGCTCCGCCTGCTTTACGAGGCCGCTCCCCTGGCTTTCCTGGCCGAGCAGGCCGGCGGCGGCGCGACCGATGGCAGGCGCCGGATCCTGGACATTGTCCCGCAGGATCTTCACCAGCGCACTCCGCTCTTCATCGGGAACCGCACGGCCGTGGCCGAGGTCACCGATTCCCACACCGGCCGGCAAACGGACTGCGGCTGATCCGGCTCCGGGGAAAACCTAGACCTTGACGGACCGTGCCAGGGTGATCTCCGGAAGGGCCTGGATCCGGCGCAGCGCCGCTTCCGGCACGGCGGTGTCCACATTGACGATGGAAACCGCCATGCCGTCCGGAGCCGCCCGTCCGAGCCGGATCCCTCCGATGTTGACCCCGGCCTTCCCGAGAATGCTGCCGATACGGCCGACAACCCCGGGCACGTCCCGGTTGCGAAAAAAGAGCATGTTCCCCCGGGGATTGCACTCCACCTCCACGTGGTTGACCTCGACCAGCCGCGGATGCTTGGACGTGAACAGGGTCCCCGCTACCTCGGAATGCTCCGAGTCAGTGGTGAGGATCAGGCGCAGGAGGCCGGCGTAGGGCGTCGCCTCGTTGCTCCGCCCCTCCTCCACGGTGATCCCTCTCTCGCGGGCCAGCGACAGCGCGTTCACATAGGAGACCACATCTGCCAGGTACGGGGACAGCAGCCCTTTGACCGCCGCCATCATGACCGGACGCAAGGGGCGCTGGGTGAAATCACCATAACAGCGCACCTGCAAGGCCCGCGCGCCTCCGTCGGTGACCTGGCTCAGGAAAGAACCCAGCCGTTCCGCCAGGTTCATCATGGGCCCGAGGACCGCATGATCTTCGCGGGAGACGGAAGGAAAGTTCACGGCGTCCAGGATCGCGCCGGTCTCGAGGAATTCCCGGATCTTCCCCGCGATCTCCCGGGACACTCTCTCCTGGGCCTCCAGGGTGGAAGCACCGAGATGGGGCGTGCTCACCACCAGCGGATGGTCCACCAGGCGACGATCAGAAGGAGGCTCGCTCTCGAAGACATCCAGGGCCGCGCCCCGGATCCTGCCACTCTCCAGGGCGGCGAGCAGGGCGTCCTCGTCCAGGAGCTCTCCCCGGGCGCAGTTGATCAACCGGGCGCCGGCCTTCATCTTCCTCAGGTTCTCCGCGTTCATGAACCGCTGCGTTTCCTTGGTGAGCGGCAGGTGCAGTGAGACGAAATCGGCCCGGGAGAGCAGTGTTCCCAGATCGACCAGGGAAAGGCCCATGTCCTCGGCCACCGCTGGTGAAACGTACGGGTCGTAGGCCAGAACCTCCATGCCAAAGCCTTGTGCCCGCCGCGCCACCTCCTTGCCGATACGGCCCAACCCGATGAGACCGAGACTCTTTCCCGCCACCTCCGTCCCCATGAACGACTTGCGCTCCCACCGACCCGCGCGGAGGGACTGATTGGCCTGGGGAATGCTGCGGGCCAGGGCAAGAAGCAGGGAAAACGTCAGTTCGGCCGCGGCCACGGAATTGCCCCCGGGAGCATTCATCACCACCACGCCCGCCCGGGTCGCCGCCTCCAGATCGATATTGTCCACACCGGTCCCGGCGCGTCCGATCACCTTCAGGCGCCCCGGCTTCTCCAGGACCTCGGCGGGCACCCGCGTCGCCGAGCGCACCACCAAGGCATCGTGCTCCCGGACCAGCCGCTTGAGCTCATCCACGCCCAGCCCCGTGTGCTGGCGAACCTGGAAGCCCTCCCCCTGGCTGAGAAGCTCCAGGCCGCTCGGGGAGATGCGATCGGCCACCAGGACACGCTTTTCCCCTGCGCCGGGGGTGCTCATGGCTTCCCGCCCCGCTGCCCCGGCGCGTCGAAGTCCTCGATTCGGGCGCTGGAAGGAGAACGCTGGTCTTGCAATCTCTTGGCGGTTTTCTCGGCCTGCTCCAGGACCCTGAGCAGATTTTCTCCCATGGCCCGGGTGACGTCTTCCTCTGTCCAGCCGCGCCGCAGGAGCTCCGCCAGGAGCGCGGGAAACCGCGAAACATCTTCAAGCCCCACGGGCACCGACGAAATGCCGTCGAAATCGGAACCAATGCCCACGGAGGCCACCCCAGCAACCTGGCGGATGTGATCCATGTGGTCCGCCACCTGGGAGAGGGTCGCCGGCGGAGCGGGATGCTGCTCGAGCCACCGGTCCATGGCCCGTTTCCGTTCCGCCGGATTGGCGGGATACAGGCGTGAGAACCGTCTGAAGGCCGCGAAGGATCCCTTCCGGGCCCGTGCCACCTGGGCCGACACGAAGGTCGGGGAGAAGTTCACCATCACGACTCCCTTCTTGTCCCCGACCATCCTCAAAATATCGTCCGGAACATTGCGCACATGGTCCGCGAGGCTCCGTGCCGAGGAGTGGGAAAAGATAACCGGTGCTTCGCTCACCCGGAGGGCGTCTCGCATGGTCTCGTCGGAAACATGGGAAAGATCCACCAGCATCCCCAAACGGTTCATCTCGCGAACCACCTCCTTGCCGAAAGGAGTCAAACCCCCATGCACCGGCTCGTCGGTGGCGGAATCGGCCCAGTCAACGTTGTCCGAATGGGTCAAGGTCATGTAGCGCACGCCCAGGCGGTAGGCATTGCGCAAGGCCGGGAGGGAGTTCTCGATCATGTGTCCTCCCTCCATGCCAATGAGAGAGCCGACCCGGCCCCGGGCATGGGCCGCCCTGAGCTCTCCCGCGGTGAGGGCCAGCTCCAGCGTGTCCGGATACCGCTCCACCAGCCGGTGAATCAGGTCGATCTGCTCCTGCGCCAGGTGGGCCGCCTGTCCCGTCCGGGCCGCGCTCGCCGGCACGTAGCAAACCCAGAACTGGCCCCCCAGGCCCCCCTCCCTTATCTTCACCATATCGGTCATGAGTTTTTCCTGGAGAACATGGAGATCAACCGCCAGGGGATCGTCAGGGGAGAGTTCCCGGAGCGCCCAGGGAAGATCGTTATGGCCATCGATGAGGGGGGAGGCGCGGAGGAGGCGCCTGGCGCGATCCAGGGCGTCATCGGTGGCCAGGGTCAACCCCGGCAGACCTGCCGCCCCGAAGAGAAACGTCGTGAGAAGGACCGTCGTGGAACAAAGTGGCAAACTCTTCATACGCTGCCTCCTCCCCCCCTCCAAAGACACCCATCCAGCTCGTCCGGGGCGCAGATTAACCCCGCGCGGCCCAGCAGGCAAGTCCTGTATCATGGGAGCATGAGTTCCTCATTGCCGGAATCCTGGTCTCAGCCGCCGCGCCGGCTGTTCGGGTGGAGCGGGGCCGCGGCCGTTCTGCTCTACCTCGCCGCGTGCGGAGGACAGGACGCCGCCTTGATGGCGCCCGGGCACTTCGAGGGCAAGGTCTTCATCCACGAGGGGCTCGGCCTGCGCATCCCTTTCCCCTCGGACTGGACGATCCTCTCCGAGGAACAGCAGGAGCGCGAGGCAGAGGCGGGCCGGAGGTTCCTGTCCCAGGGGGATCCGACCGGCAGTGCCTACCGGCAAAACGGGCCCTCCACTTCCTTGACGCTGTTCGCTGTCTACCAGAACCCACCCGGCACCACGCCGGGGGTCAACCCCCATCTCAACGGAGCGGTCGAAAATGTCCTGATGCGCCCCCAGATCCAGACCCCCGTGGATTACCTGGAGATGCTCATGGGCTTCCTGCAACGCGGGGGCGCGCCCATGACGTTCGAGCCCATCGTGCCCGAAGTTCTGGTTGGCGGCAAGGTCTTCGCGGTGATGGCGGTCACCGTTCAGAACGGTCTCGATCGCATGGGACAGATCTATTATTGCCGCCGATTTGGAGACACCATCCTGACCCTGGTTGCCACCTTCGCCACACCGGACCAATGGTCCCAGCTGGAGGGAATCATCCAATCGATCGAGTTTTCGGCCTAGCCGCCGCCCGGGTCCGCCCTTCCAGGGACCGTGGCTGCACGCGCGAGCGGATGCTGGTATCCTGGAGAGCAGTCGTGCGGCGAACCACTCGTGCCCGCCGCCCGTGACAGGGCCTGGAGGAAAGATGCGCTCCCCGCCGAATTTGACCCTGGCCGTCCTGGCAGTGGCCGTCCTGTGTGCGGCCTCTCCGGTCAGAGCGGCCACCTTTCACGTCGACCCGGGCCATTCCTCGGTGGGCTTCACCATCCGTCATCTGGTCGGGAAAATTGCCGGCCAGTTCGATAATTTCTCCGGCACGATCCAGCTGGATCCCGACCGGCCCAGGTCCGCCACGGTGGAGTTCACCATCCAGACGGCCAGCATCAATACCCGCAACGAGAAGCGGGACTCGCATCTGAAAAGCGAGGAATTTTTCGATGTGGAGACCTACCCGACCATCACCTTCCGGAGTGACAAGGTCACCGGCGAAGGCCCCATCTACCAGGTTCATGGCACCCTGGACATGCACGGGTCCAGGCAACCGGTGGTGTTGAAGGTGGAGCTTCTGGGGGTGGCGCCGGATCCCTGGGGAAACCTGCGCGCCGGATTTGAGGCCACCGCCGCACTCGACCGCAAGGACTTCGGCATTCAGTGGAATCGCGCCCTGGAAGGTGGGGGGCTCATCCTCGGCGACGAGGTCGGCATCACCATCATCCTCGAGGCCATCGCCGAGAAGAAAGCGGCGGCCGAATCCTCCGCAACAAGAACCAAATGAGGGCCATGACTTGATCACGGCAGCGGACATCACTCAGCGCATTCTCGACGCGCTCCCCGGAGCCCGGGTGCAGGTTTCCGACTTGACTGGGGGAGGAGATCATTACCGCGTCACCGTGGTGGCCGCACAGTTCGAGAACCAACCGGCGGTGGCACGCCACCGCATGATCTATGCTCCGCTGCAAGATGTTCTCGGCGGGGACCTTCACGCCCTGAGCCTGGAGACCCGCACGCCCGAGGAATGGGAAACAGCACAGAAAGAAACAGATGGCGCCCGCCGCGGATCGTTACCGCGGCTCTAGATATCGCCCGACCGGAGGAAACCCCATGGAAACGGTACAGGACAAGATCAAGCAGGACGTTGAGGAGAACCCCGTCGTGATCTTCATGAAGGGAACGCCCGACACGCCCCGATGCGGCTTCTCCGCGGCAACCGTCGAGACAATCCGGGCCCTGGAAGTCCCTTTCAAGGCGATCGATGTCCTTGCAGACCCGGAAGTTTGGCGCGCGGTCAAGGAGTACTCCGACTGGCCCACCATTCCCCAGGTCTTCATCGGCGGGACTTTCGTCGGTGGCTGCGATATTATCCGCGAGATGGCCGCCAAGGGGGAACTCGCTCCTCTGGTCCAGAAGGCCATGGAATCCTGAAGCGCTTTTCCTTCGAGAACGGGTCAGGAGAGCGGCGCGCTCATGACCTCGGCAGCGGCGGCCAGGCCGGCGGGCACATTCACAGGCACACCGAGCTGGTTCACCACGATGCCCAAAGCGCCCAGGGTTCCGAGAGTTTCCACCTCATCGATGTAGCCGAGATGGGCCATCCGGAAGATCGTGTCTCTCAGATCCCCTTGTCCGCCGGCGATCCGGATGCCGAACCTCACCTCCAGTCCCGCCACCACCTGGCTGGATGGGAGGCCGCCCGGCGCCAGCACCGCGGTGAGGGAAACAGCCGGCGCCTTGGCGAACAGGTCCATGCCCATGGCCGTCACGCCTCGCCGGGTCATCAGGGCGCGCCGTTTCGTCTCGTCCCAGATCGTTTCCATTCCCCTGGCCAGGAGACAGTCCACGGCGGTGTCCAGGGCCAGGGCCAGAGCGGTCGAGGGCGTCCACGCCGTGCTGCCCTTCTTCTGTGCCTCGAGTTCCCGGGCCAGGTCAAGGTACAAGCCGGCGCCGCCGGTCTCCTCCAGACGTTGCTGAGCGCGCGGCGAAAGGGCCAGGAAAGCCAGCCCCGGAGGAATCATGAAGGCTTTCTGCGAGCCACCGATCACCACGTCCAGATCCCACGCGTCGGTCTCCAGGGGAGCCGCGCCCACCTGGGTGATGGCATCCACCACCACCAGAAGGTCGTCGCCGGCCACCCGGCGGGCCGCCGCGGCCAGGGCCCGGGTGTCCGCTTGAACCCCGGTGGAGGACTCACAGGCAGCGAAGAAGAGCGCTGTGGCCGCGGAGCCGTCCAGGGCCTTGGCAACCTCCCCGGGCTGAACCGGCTGCTCCGGAGGCGGCGTGAGGGTCAGGGGCTTCCGCTGGAACGCCTGGCACAGCTCCACCCAGCGCCGGCCGAATTTTCCTGAGTCCACCACGATGACAACATCTCCGGGACGCGTGAGGTTGGTCACGGCGGCCTCCATGGCTCCCGTGCCGGACGAGGTCAGGAGGACCATCTCTCCGCGGGTGCGAAAGACCTTCTGCAGGTTGCGCCGCAGGCGGGTGACGATCGCCTTGAACTCGGGCGTCCTGTGGTGAGGGCTCGGTCCCGCCAGGGCCAGGGACGCATCAGGATGGACCGGCGTGGGGCCCGGAGTCATGAGCCGCTTTTTCAGCATGGCGGTACCTCTATCTTGTAGCCTGCAAAGGGAAGAGAAGGGTCGGAAGAAATGGTGAGCTCGCATCCGGCTTCAACCGCCAGAGCCTCGACGAACCGCTTTCCCTCCGCCTCGATCGCGTCCACCACCTCCGGGTGGGCGCGGATCACGACCGACGGGAACCGGCCGCTGGCCAGGGTGCTGCGCACGTCCGTGACGATGTCCGAGGCCACCGTGGAGGGACTCTTCACGCTCCCGGACCCATGGCACGCGGGGCACGGCCTGCAAAGAGTCCGCTCCAGGCTGCGGCGGGCCCGCCGGCGCGTGATCTGAACCAGGCCGAAGTCCGAGAGCTCGTGGAGATAGGTCTTGGCCCGGTCCCGGGCAAGGACCGCGCGAAGTGCCTGGAAAACCTGGTGGCGGGGCTCTTCCCCCTTCATGTCGATGAAGTCGATCACGATGATGCCGCCCAGGTCCCTGAGGCGGAGCTGGCGGACGATTTCATGGACGGCCTCGAGATTGATCTTGAGAATCGTCTCTTCCAAGTTCCTGCGCCCGGTGTACTTCCCGGTATTCACATCCACCGCCACCAGGGCCTCGGTCTGGTTGATGAAAATCGTTCCGCCCGACTTGAGCCAGACCTTGTTGCGCAGGGCGCGCTCGATCTCGCGACGAATCCCCAGGGCCTCGAACAGGGGAACGGCACCGGTGTAGCGCTGCACTTTCCGGGCAGCCCGGGGAGCCAGGGTGGCGACGAAGTCGAGAATCTTTCCGTGGGCCGCGGTTCCTTCCACCAGGACCTCCGAGACCGAGCCTCCGAACAGGTCCCTCAGGAGCTGCAGCGGACGGTCCAGATCCTCGTGGAGCAAGGCCGGCGCCTTGCCGCACGCAGCCCGGTCATGGATGGCCCGCCAGAGACCCTGCAGGTAGGCCATGTCTTCGGCGAGATCGGCCGCGGTGCTTCCGGCAGCCGCGGTGCGCACGATGCAGCCCGCCCCATTCAGCGGCAGGCGGCTGACCTCCCGGCGCAACCGTTCCCGCTCCTGCTCATCCTCGATCTTCCGGCTGATGGCCACATGGCTCGTGCGCGGGAGCAAGACCAGGTAGCGGCCCGGAAGCGTGAGGACGGTGGTGACCCGGGCCCCTTTCCCGGCTATGGCTTCCTTGGCCACCTGGACCAGGATGGAATGTCCTTCCCGGAGAAGGGTTTCGATAGGAGGCGGGGAACGGTCCGCCCTGGGAATCCTGGAATCATCGCTCTCCGGGAGAACAAAGTCGGTGACATGCAGAAAAGCATCCCGCTCGAGCCCCACGTTCACAAAGGCGGATTGCATGCCCGGCAGGACACGGCTCACGAGCCCCTGGTAGATGTTCCCGACGCACGGCCGGTCTCCCTGGCGCTCGATGGCAACCTCCACGAGAGCGCCGCCTTCCTGCAAGGCCACGCGCGTCTCTCTCGGGTCGGCGCTAACCAGGATCCGGCGATCCACCATCTTGCCTTCTCCCCACCATGAGCGGAGAGAGCACCCTTACCCGGCGGACCACCAGCTGCTCCAGGCGGGTGACCGGGATATCTGCGCTGCCCGGGCCATAGAGAACTGTCAACACCTCCTGGGGCTTCGCGGTCCGGCCGTTGTCCATCTCCATGGCTATATGGAGCCCGTCTTCGCCCACCAGGGAGAGGTCGCGGAGGAAAGGTCTCAGGTCAACCGTCTTGGACTTCCCTTGGCGGGCCCGGACGAAAGGAATGGAAGACCGGCGTAACAAGCCGGTGACAGCCGTCGCGTGTTTCTCTCTGCGACTGAGTCCCTCTCCCTGGCCGTTGAGAGCAGCGATGGCGTGGGAAACGAGTCCTTCCGGAATCTGCGCCCCATAAACCACACGGTTGATGGCCTTGGACAGGGAGGATGCGGCCCGTCCCCGCGCGGAAAAGGCGAGGAAGCGCATGCCGGCCGGAAGGCAGCGATTGATGGCTTCCAGGAACTCGGCGGGGCGAAGGAAGACATGGGTCTCGAAGTCGACGAATTCGGCCTCCGACGCAATCCCCACCGCCAGGGCGGGCCCGAAGGCGATCTTCGGCATGGGATGATATCCCTGGCTGTACGCCACGCGGATTCCCGCGCGGCGAAAAGCACGGGCCAGGACACGCATGATCTCCAGTTGCGAGAGGAATCGAATCGAACTCCTCTTGGTGAACCGCGCCCGGTAACGATAGATCGGCTCCCCGGGACCCCGCTGCAGGGTGGAGGCCGGCCGGTTGCCATGCGGCGCGGGCGCCGGCCGGTGGGGCTGGCGGGCCTGCAGCCGGATGCCTCCCCCGGGAACGGCCGAGGACACGTCTCCCGACGCCATGGACCCGCCGAAAAAGACGTCTCCGGTCCGCCGCCCATGAAGAAAACCGGTGCAAGCCGCGGCAAAGGGCGCACAGCCATAACAGTTGTCCCCCCCGCAGGTTTCTTCCTCCTGGACGGCGTAAGCCTTCTCCAGATCCCGGGCCAGGAACTTCTTGGTGACCCCAATATCCAGATGATCCCACGGCAAGGAGTCGCGTGGCCCGAAGTCGCGGGCCAGGTAATCCCCCGGACGGACCCCGCATTCTTCGAAGGCCGCCATCCAGGCACCCAGATCCAGCCGCTCCGTCCAGCCATCGAAGGAACAGCCCCTCCTCCAGGCGGCCTCCACCACCTGGCCCAGCCCCCGGTCCCCCAGGGAAAAGACACCCTCGAGACGGGACATCTCCGGGGACTGCCATTTGAAGCGGATCCCGCTCTTGGCGCAGCCCCGTTTCAGCCATTCCTGCTTCTCGCGCAACGGCTCCACGTTCTCCATGCGGCACCACTGAAACGGCGTGAATGGCTTGGGGATGAACGCCGAGGCAGACAGGGAGACCTTGGCTCGCCGGCCCTGGTGCTGGCAGCCCAGAGCCAGGCATTTCCGGCCCATGTCCAGGATTCCTTCCACGTCTTCTCGCCGCTCCGTGGGCTGGCCGATCATGAAGTACAGCTTGATATGGCTCCAACCGTTGGAGAAGGCCATCTCACAGGCCTGGAAGACATCTTCCTCCCGGATATTCTTGTTGATCACCCGCCGGAGCCGATCGGTGCCGGCCTCCGGAGCGATGGTGAAGCCGGTCTTTCTGGAACGGCGGATCTGCTTGGCCAGGTGGTCGGTCAGGGAGTTGGCTCGCAAGGAAGAGAAAGAAACCGAGGTGTGGTTCTCCGCCAGCTCGTCCATCATCTCGGAGATGAGGCGGTTGATACCAGGATACTCTCCGGAGTTCAGCGAGGTGAGCCCGACTTCGTCATAGCCTGTGGCCGCCAGCGACCGGCGGGCCGTTTCCATGACCGCGGCGTGGGAACGCTCGCGCACAGGACGGTAGATGTAGCCTGCCTGGCAGAACCGGCATCCCACCTGGCACCCGCGCATGATCTCGATGCTCACCCGGTCGTGGACAATTTCCGTGAACGGAACAACGATATCGCTGGGATAAGGATAATTCTCGATATCCATGAGGATGCGCCGCTGGACCGGGAAGGGAATCCCACTCACGATCGGCCCCGCCACGATCTGGAAACCGGTCCCGGCGTCCCTCTCGATCCGGTAAAGAGAGGGAACGTACACACCGGGAATGTGGGCGAGCTCCTGGAGGATCTCCGGCCTCGAGGCGTGATCCTCGCGCATCTCCTTGTAGGTCTCAGCCACCTCCACCGCCGTTTCTTCTCCATCACCGATGATGAAAACATCCATGAAATCCGCCACCGGCTCCGGATTGAAGACCACCGGGCCTCCGGCGATGATGAGCGGGTCCTGCGCGCGCCGGTCCGCCGTCCGCAACGGAATCCCCGACAAGCTCAGCGCCGAGAGGACATTCGTGAAGCACAGCTCGTACTGGAGAGAAAAACCCACCACATCAAAACGATTCAGCGGTGTGGCGCTCTCCAGGGTGGTCAGCGGAAGCCGGCGCCGGAGCAACTCTTCCTGCATGTCGGGCCACGGCGTGAAGGCACGTTCCGCCAGCATGTCAGCGCGGGCATTGAGAACGCTGTACAGCAGCCGGAACCCCAGGTGCGACATCCCGATCTCGTAGACATCCGGGAAACACAGGGCCACCTTGATGCGAGTGGAGCCATGGTCCTTGACCACCGAGTTCCACTCACCGCCGACGTATCGCGACGGTTTCTCCACATGCCGGAGAATCGACTCGATTTTGCTCCGGTAGTCCGTTTCTTCCCCCATCTCCCTCTCCAGGACACCACGTTTCACGGACCCGGTGGCTTCTCGCTCGGTTGGGCTATCGATTCTAACACAGGAACGTGGCCATGAAGACGCTGAAAAGTCTTCCGGGGAGCCGGTCGTCACCTCGTTCGCAAGGCCTCGAGACCCTCGGCTGGCCCGAAGACCACGAGCCGGTCGCCGCGCAAGAAGCGGGTGGTCGGCTCGGGCACCATGCGCATCTCTTTCCCGGCACGGTCCTTGCGGCAAATCATGAGGACCATGACACCGAAGCGGTCGCGCAACCGGGCCTCGGCCACCGTCTGGCCGGCGAGGCTCTCCCCCACCTCGATACCATCAACGCGGTACCGGGCCGGAAGCTCCACGAAGGTCGACTCCTCGCCCTCGCGCCGGTCCGCCGGCTTGAAGTGCGTCATGAGCGATTTCCGGTGCAAGACCTCGAGCGTATAAACCCCCAGGATATCCCGCTTGCTGACGGTCCCGACCAGCCGCCGGCTCTCCAGGTCCGCCACCACCGGGATACGCTCGCAATCCTGGGCCCAAAATCTTTCCATGACCTGATCGAGCCGCTCGCCAGGCACGGTCATCTCGAAAGAAGGGCGCATGAGATCCAGCGCGATGACGAAGGAGACTTCCTCCGCGTCCTTGAGAGTCTCCTTCAAGTCATGCAGCCCGAGAGCTCCCAGGAAGCGCCCGTCCCGGTCGACCACGTAGAGATGGTTCCGCCGCCCCTTGATGAAGGAATCCAGTACCTTGGGGAGCGGACAATCAGGCGGCACCGTCTCGTAGTCCGACCGCATGATGTCGCGCACCGTCAGGGAAGTCATGACCTGGGCTTCCGGCGTGGTGACCGGAGCTCCCTTCCGGCGCAACGCCTCGGTGTACACCGACCGCGGCGAGACAGCCCGGGCCACCAGCGACGCGGCGGCACAGGACAGCATCAAGGGCAACACGATGCTGTAATTGAGCGACATCTCGAAGATCATCAAGGTCGCCATGATGGGGGCCTGTGCCGTGCCCGCCAGGAGGCATCCCATTCCCACCAGAGCGTAGGCCGGAGCCTGGGCCGAGTAGGCCGGGGCCAGAAAATGGACCAGGGTGCCGAATCCGTACCCCATGGCGCCACCGACGAAGAGCGAGGGGGTAAAGACTCCGCCGACCGCCCCGGATCCCACCGTCATGGTGGTGAGGAGCAGCTTCAGAACCAGCAGGGTGGCTGCCAGGCGCCAGCCATAGGAGGACCCCAGGAGGGCATCGGTGAGCACCCTGCCGTTGCCGCAAATCTCCGGATGCCAGAGAATCACCACGCCCAGGACTCCTCCGGTCAGGCCCATGGCCAGGGGGCGGCTGAGCCGGATGGTCTGGAAGCAGCGAGAGAAGAAGCGCAGGGCGCCCAGGAACGCGGAAGCCAGCAAGCCCCCGGCCAGCCCGAGAAGAAGGTAGAACCCCACCTCCCAGATAGAAACCATCTCGAAAGAAGGCACATGGAAGATGGGCTCCGCCCCGTACAGGCCCCGGGAGACCAGGGTCGCGATCACCGAGGCAAACACCAGGGGAGCAAAGACCTCCATGGCGAAATTCCCGAGAATGATCTCCATGGCGAAAAAAGCCGCCCCGATGGGGGCGTTGTAGGCCGCCGCCATGCCGCTGGCCACGCCGCTGGCCGTCAGGATGCGCAGGTGGCGGGTGGGAAGCTTCAGCCATTGGCCGGCCTTGGAGGCCAGGGTCGATGAAATGAGCACCATGGGGCCCTCCCGCCCCACGGATCCGCCTGTGGTGATGGTCACCAGCGAGGACAAGGTCTTCACCAAGGCCGGGCGGAAGTTGAGCATCCCGTCGCGCAGAACCACGGCCTCGAGGATGCCCCACCCGCTGGCCGCCCGGGTGATCTTGACGCCGTACACCAGGATCAGTCCAGCGATCACTCCGCCCGCTGCCGGGATGACCAGGCGCATCCAGGTAGGGGCCAGGGCCACCTGCCGGGAAATGTCCCCGCCGGCGCCCCAGAGGAAAGGCAGGATCGCGTCGGCCAGCGCCCGGAGGCCGCAGGCCGCAACCGCCCCCATAGCGCCCAGGGTCCCCGCCCAGGTGAGGAGGATCACCTGTTCCTCGCTCCCGGCGATCATTTCTCCCAATCGCCGGGGAAAGAGATAGGTCCGCAGAAAGGTGTCCAGTCGGCTCATGGCGCGGACTCCGGTCTCCTCAGTTGACGAACCGTCTCATCTTCACGTTGAGGACCAGTCCGAACCCCATCAACGTGGCGACCATGGATGAGCCCCCGTACGACATGAGGGGGAGGGGTATGCCCACGATGGGCACCAGGCCGATCACCATCCCCAGGTTGACCAGCGTCTGGCAGCCAAACATGGTTCCGAATCCCAGGGCGATGTAACGTCCGAGCTTGTCGCGCGCCAGACGCGCGGCCAGAAGAGTTCTCAGGGTGATGAAGAAGTAGAGAAGCACCATTCCTCCCGCCCCGAGAAAGCCCATTTCCTCGGCCAGTACGGCGAAAACGAAGTCGGTTTGCCGGGCCGGGAGGAACTCGAGCTGGCTCTGGGTCCCCTTGAACAATCCCTTCCCCAGCAAACCCCCGGACCCCACGGCTATCTTCGACTGGCGCACCTGGTATCCGGTCCCGCTGGGATCCCTTCCCGGATCGAAGAAGGTCAGAATGCGTTCCTTCTGGTAATCCTTCAGGTAAACGATCCACCCCACGGGCAGGGCGAGAGCCACGACGAGCAGGAGGATCACCAGCACGCGGACCTGGATGCCAGCCACGAGAGCCGTGACCAGAACCACGGGCACCAGGGTCGCGGCCGTACCCAGGTCGGGCTCCTTGAGAATCAAGGCCAGAGGAACCCCGGCAATCAGAGCGAGCTTGACCACGCCTCCCAGCCCTAGCTTGAAACCGCCCGTGGAGGAAGCGTAAGCCGCAATGGCCATGATCAAGATGATCTTGACGAACTCCGACGGTTGAAGATTCACGGGGCCGAGCTCCAGCCAGCCGCGGGTCCCGGCAATGGAGCGTCCGAAGAAGATCAAGTAGACGAGGACAAGCACCGCCGCCAGATAGGCGGGAACGACAAACTCCGCCAGAGTATGGTATTCGACCGCCAGGACCACCAGGAGAACCGCGAGGCCGGCCACGATCCAGAATGCCTGCCGGTAAACCAGGGAGCCCAGCGCCGGATCCTGGAAGGTGGCTGATTTCACCATAAGAAGCCCGACGGCGCAGGAGGCCACCACCGCCAGGAAGAGCTGCCAGTCGAAGGAGCCCAGTTCAGGGCGCTGCAACAGAAGACCTCCGCGGAGGCCCGCCCGGGCCTCGGGCCACCATCGCACCCTGCTTCGCCGGATCTCTCTTGTCCAGACCAAAGAACCGGGCCAGGACTCTCCGGACCACGGGAGCGGCTGCCGTTCCGCCGTGGCCACCATGTTCGACGAAGACGGCAAAAGCAATCCGCGGCGTCTCTGCCGGAGCATATCCAATCAGCCAGGCGTGATCCCGGATGGCGTAAGGCAGGTGGTCCGCGTCCATGCCCGCCGACCGGGATGAAAACTGGGCCGTCCCGGTCTTGGCCGCCACCTGGATTCCGGGAAGCTGGACTCCCGTGCCGGTGCCCCGCCTCACGACCTCGATCATGGCGCTCCGCAAGGTGCGCAACGTGGCCGCGGAAAAGCCGGTCCGGGCCGCCGCAACGGCCTGGCCCGGATCCTTCCGCGCCGTCTCCCGGAGCAGATGGGGCCGGACAGGCCGGCCGCCATGGGCCAGGGCGGCCGCCACGCTCGCCATCTGGAGCGGAGTCACGCTGAGAGGACCTTGACCGATGGACACACTGATGGTTTCTCCCGGGTACCAAGGCTGGCCCCGGGTTTCCCGCTTCCACCGCGGTGTCGGGATCAAGCCCTCATCTTCGGAAACTAGATCGATTCCCGTCCGGGTCCCGAGCCCAAGACGCCGGGCATAAGCGGCGATCCGTTCGATCCCCAGGAGCTTGCCCAGGTTGTAGAAGTAGACATTGCAGGAATGAACGATGGCCTCCTTGAGATCCATGGCGCCATGGCCCTCTCTCTTGTGGCATCGAAACCGATGGCCGTAAAGATCCGCATATCCCGGGCAGAAGATGGTCGTCGACGGCGTGATCACCTTCTCCTCGAGGGCTGCCGCCGCCACCACGAGCTTGAAGGTCGAGCCGGGCGAGTAATGGGAGAGGGTGCTGCGGTTCTGCAGGGGCTTGAGCGGATCGCTGATCAAAGCCTTCCACTCATCCGGCGGGAACCGGCGCGCGAAGAGATTGGGCTCGAAGGCCGGCGAGGAGGACATGGCGAGGATCTCGCCACTGCGTGGATCCAGGAATATGCCGGCGCCGACCCGGCCCCGCAAGGACTCCCTGAGGGCTTCCTGCAAATCAAGGTCGAGGGTGAGGCTGATATCGCGCCCGCGCCGGGGAACGCGATCGACGCCGAGCTCGTCGACCACACGCCCCCGCGAATTGACCAGGACATGCTTGTATCCCTTGTGACCCTGGAGGTCTCCCTCGAAGAACCGCTCGATTCCGGTCTTGCCGATGATATCTCCAGCGCGCAGGTCGTCCTGGAACCGCCCCGAGCGGATCTCCGCTCCGGAGATCTCGCCCACATACCCCAGCACGTGGGCCGCCAGGCTTCCCTCGGGATAAAAGCGCCGGGACCGCACTGCGATCGCCAGCTCAGGCCACTCCAGGCGCCGGCTCTCGATGGCCACGGCTTGCGCCATGGAGACATCCTCCGCGATGACCCGCTCGCCCTGCGGCATCTGACCCGGGACCGTCAAGCGCTCCCGGATGGTCGCCGGATCCAGGGACAGGGTCTCGGACAGGAACTCGATGAGCGGATCCGGATCGGCAGGACACGTCCGGTTCAGCAGCACGTCGAAGGAAAGCCGGTTCCCCACCAGAACATGGCCATTCCGATCCAGGATATCCCCGCGGGTCGCGGGAACCTCCAGCGTTCGGAGCGTGTTGTTGGCCGCCTGAACCCGGAAGTCATCCCCATGCAACACCTGGTAGAACCACAACGAGAAGAAGTAGGCCAGGAACGTCACCGAGAAAAACAGCATCACCACCAGCGTGCGCCGGCGGGTCCGGACCTTTTCTGCATACTCCAGGTGCCCCCTCATGGGGCCAGGCCTAGCTGAAGCGGGCCATCCGGCGCACCCCTCGCCTCTGGACCGAGCGGTAAATGGCCAGCCCCACCACGGAATTGGCCACGGCGCGGCGGAACAGGCCGGAGGGTTCCAGATGCACCGGGAGCCCGGACATGTAGGCCAGCAGGCCGGCAAGGGCTCCATCGGCCAGGGTGGCCATCAGGAGAGCGAGGACCTGAGGGACGGGCTGGTTGAGCATGAACCGGGCGCCCATTCCGCCGACCAGGTAGGTCACCCCCGTCTTCACGAAGGCATGGAATCCCAGGAAATTGCTGGAGAAGATATCCTCGGCAAACCCCGCGGAGGCTCCCATCAAGATGCCTCGCGTGCGCGAACGGCTGATGGCATAGTACACCGACACAATGAGATAAAGATCGATCCATTCGCGGGCTCCGGGCACAGAGGCTTGGAGGACGAGACTTCCCGCCACCGTGAGAGCAATCATGGCCAGGGCGATCAGAAATCCCTTCACCTCCAGGCTTCCGGTGCGCTCACGGCCGGCCCTCGGGCGCCTGGTCCAGCCGCTGGGCGCTCAGGTCCCCGGGCGGCGCATCGAATGTCCCGCCCACCACCAGGACTTCTTCCAGAGTCTGAAAATCCACCGCCGTCTGGACCACCACACGCTGCTGCAATCCCTCGGTGCTGCGGACCAGCTTCACTTCGCCGATGGACAATCCCTTGGGATAGATGCGGTCGAGGCCCGACGTGATGATGGCATCTCCCGACTGGATATCGGACAGGTTTGAAACATATTGCATCTTCAGGTCGTTGACCCCGCGTCCCACCACCATCCCCTGAACCCGGGTCCGCTCCACCATGGCCGCGACCCCGCTGGACGGATCCGTGATGAGCTGAACCTTGCACAGCCGTCCCGAAACGGCCGTGACACGGCCGACCACGCCGGCAGGCACCAAGACTACGTGGTCCCGCTGAACACCGTCCCGGGCACCCCGGTTCAGAAGCGCCACCCGGAAGGGGCCCGACAACTCCAGACCGATCACCCTGGCGGAGAGCGCCTGCCCGGGCAGCGATTCCCGGAGGTCCAGAAGCATGTGGAGCCGGTGGTTTTCACGCTGCATCTCCCGTAGTCCTTGCCGCTCGCGGCGAAGCTGGCCGATCTCCTCCTCCAGGAGGCGGGCCCGGGCCTGAAAGCTCCTCAGATTCAAGTACTTCTGCCAGACTCCCCGCACTGAGTCCACCAGGGTCGCGCTGACCCGCACGACCGGAGAGACCACCGCCAGCATGATTCCCTGGAGCTCGGCCCCCGCCTCGGGGACCCGCATCTGCGCCGAGAGGAGCAACAGGAAGGAAAAGAGCAGCACCACCGCAAGAACCGGCGGCCCGTTCTCGCTCAGGAAATTCAGCATGAGGGTCGTATCGACTCCTGGCCGCTCCGGCTATTCCAGAGCGACCTTCCGCAGCAGGTTGAAATCGGTCAGCATCAGGCCGGTCCCCAGCGCCACCGAGGAGAGGGGAGTGTCGGCCAGGGACACGGGCAACCCGGTCTCTTCCCGCAGACGTTTGTCGAGATTTTTCAGCAGGGCGCCGCCCCCGGTCAGGATGATTCCCTTGTCCACGATGTCAGCCGAGAGCTCGGGAGGCGTCTGCTCCAGCGCCACCCTCACGGCCTCGATGATGGAACTCACGGTTTCCGCCAGGGCTTCCCGAATCTCCTCATCGGAGACCACCAGCGTCTTGGGCACACCCTCCACCAGATCGCGCCCCTTGATCTCCATGGTCATTTCCTCCTCGAGCGGGAACGCGGAACCGATGCGGATCTTGATCTCTTCGGCCGTGCGTTCCCCGATGAGAAGGTTGTATTTCCGCTTGATGTAATGGATGATGGCGTCGTCCATCTCATTGCCGGCGATGCGCACCGTTCGGGAGTAGACGATGCCCGCCATGGAGATCACCGCCACGTCGGAGGTCCCGCCGCCGATATCTACAATCATGTTTCCCGACGGCTCGGTGATGGGAAGGCCTGCGCCAATGGCAGCCGCCATGGCTTCTTCCACCAGGAAGACTTCCGAAGCCTTGGCCTTGTAAGCGGAGTCACGGACCGCCCGTTTCTCCACCTGGGTAATTTCCGAGGGAACGCACACGACGATGCGCGGCCGCACGCCCAGTCGCCGGTTGTGAACCCTCTTGATGAAATAATCGAGCATCTTCTCGGTGTGCTCGAAATCAGCGATCACTCCGTCTTTCATCGGCTTGATGGCGACGATGTTTCCGGGGGTTCTCCCCAGCATGTCCTTGGCCTCACGACCCACCGCCTCGACCTTGGCGGTCCTCTGGTTCACGGCCACGATGGACGGCTCGGACAGGACAATTCCCTTCCCCCGGACATAGACCACGGTGATGGCCGTGCCCAGGTCAATGCCCAGATCATTGGAGAACAAGGACAGCAACGATCTCGGATTCCAGGGCATTCAGATTCCTTGCGGAGGAGCGCCGAAGTGGGGTGTTTTCACGGGCCGGCCGGCGGCAGCCCTCCGTAACAAGCTGGCAGGCAAGGGCATACTACACGAGGCCGGAGACCCTTTCCAGCAAGCGCACCATTTCACCATGCCGCCAGAACGCCGTTCTTCCCCGAATCCTTGACCCGGTACATGGCGGCATCGGCCTTGTGGATGAGCTCGTCGCGGGTCCGCCCGTCGCCTGGAAAGCTGGCCACGCCCAGGCTGGCGGTGAGGCGGACGCCAAGGCCCATGCCGTGGAGGAAGGTACTCTCCTCGATCCGCTTGCGGATGCGCTCGGCGATCACCCTTGACCCGGCAGGATCAGTCTGCGGCAGAAGAATGACAAACTCGTCACCCCCGTAGCGAGCCACCATGTCAATCTCGCGAACGATCTGCTGGAGCAGGCGACCGACTTCCGTGAGGGTCTGGCTACCCGCCAGATGCCCGAACCGGTCGTTGACGGTCTTGAATCCGTCCATATCCAGGAAGATGACGCCGAAGGGCAAACGGTACCTGCGGCTGCGCTTGATCTCCCGATAAAGAAAGCCATTCAGGTAACGCACATTATACAGTCCGGTCAGATCGTCGGTGACCGAAAGCTGTTCCATCTTCTTGAAGAGGACCGCATTCTCCAGGGCAATGGCGGCGGGCTCCATCAGGAGTGTGACCAGAGACTGATCCGCCGGAGAAAAAGCCTCGCCGGGAAGGCGGTTCACCAGCTTGACCACGCCGATGGCCCGTCCGCGGCTGACCAGAGGAACGGCCAGGACAGCGCGGCTTTCAACGCCGGTCATGGCATCAAAGCCAGGATCGTGGCGCGGGTCGTTCTTGAAGCGGTTGATGATGAGTGGCCGCCTAGAGGTGAAGACCGCGCCCTCGATCCCGGCTCCGATGGGGATCGAGTACGCTGCCGTTCCTGCTATCCAGCCATGTCCGGTGCGTTCGAACACCAGATTCTCTCCCCTTTGGTCGAGCAAGAACAGGCACCAGAGTTCACTGCGGAGCGAGTCCCTCGCCTTTTCCATGACCACTTCCATGACCCGGGAGGGCTCCAGCACCGAGTTGGCGGTCTTGATAATTTCGACCAGATGGGTGAGCTTTTCATGCTCCCTCCGCGCTTCTTCCCGGGTCCGGTGCAGCAATCTGGTCACCTCGAGAAGGTCCCGCTCACGCCGCACGGTCTCCTCCAGGTTGGCCGCCGAGAGCGGCCCATCGATATGGGTCACACAGCCGAGCCGCATGGAGACACGCCTGATCTCCGGATCGCCGGCTCCGGAGGAACATGAAATGACCGGGATCGCCTGGTGCTCGCGGCACAGGCGTTTCACGGCGCCGTGCAGGCCGCCCGTGGCCACCGTGATGGGGTGGATGATGGCCTGAATCTGGTCCGCCGCGGCGCCCGGCGGGGCAAGCTCCTCCGGGTCGACGAGACGGATCCGGGAACCTTGAGGTGCCTCACCGGCTGCCTCGAGGACGGTAACGGCACCAGCCGCGGAGCGGAGGACGGCGATGACACCCTGGCAGGCGGCTGAGGTCCTGGTCACCGGTCTAGAAAACCTCCAGGTAGGCTTCGCGGCGCGCCACGGTCTCGTTTCCGGCCGGGTCCTGGGCGACGATCTCCAGGCGGTTCCGCCCCTCCCGGTGCAGCCTGACCACGGCTGTGAAGGTCCCATCGTCATAAACATCGACCTTCTGGTTCTCCACCCAGAGATTGGCATCCGCATCCGTCCGTCCGGTTATGATGACCAGATTGCCGGTCTGCAGAAACTCGCTCACCTCCAGGGCCGGAGGGACGGTGTCATCGCCCAGGCTGGCGGAAGCCTGGCCAACCCGGAAGCGGGACACCGGGCTGAACTGCCCGACCCGGCCCTTCTCATCCATGCCGGCCACCCTCCAGAACCAGGCCCCTTCCTCTGGCCGGGCAAAATCGAGGGCGGTACCACCCTCGTGGACCAGGTCGTGGGGAACATCCGCCATCAGGGAATCCGGAGAGAGCTGGATCTGGTACTTCCGGGCGCCGGAGACCTCGCTCCACAGGAAATGAATGGGCTTGGGATCTCCGGCCAGGAAGATCTTCTGGTCGCCGGGAGCAATCAGGCGGGGAGCGGGCAGGATCTGTTCCTTGGGGCCGAACTCGCCGTTCCCGGCCACACTCAGCCGTTCGGCGGCCTGGAGAGTCACCGATTTCTCGCCGACAGAAAGGGCGGCTGTGCCCTGGTGAACGGAGAGGCGCGTGGATTCCTTCTGGCCATCGTAATCGACCTCGAACTCGGCCCGCTCCGAGGTCTCGGCCCGGGCCACCGTATTCCGCGTGGCCACCTCGTGAAAAGAACCCTTCACCTTGGACCCGAAGGCCGCTGCCCGGACGCCGCCCACCCTGAGGCTTTCCGTGACCTTGACTTGCCGGGTGTCGGGGTCGGTGGTCAGATTCGTGATCTGCACCAGGGAGCCTGGCTTCACGGTGGTGATGGAACCATCAAAATAGATGATCTGGGCCGAGCTTCTGGAGGCGGTCTTGATGGCGTCGCCGAGCCGCAGTGGCTCATCGATGCTGGCGTCCTCCCAGATGAGATCGCCGGAACGCTTGACACTCACCTGCCCCGTGATCTTGTAAAGGCGTACTTCCGTATGTGTGGTCTCCTCGGAACGCGCGATGTCAATGATCTTCTGCGAGTTATTGCGGCTGAGGATGGCCTTGACCCGGGACTCCTCGAACCGCCCCTGCCCGAAGAGCCGGCGGGCATCCGACAGGTATTCCCGCGCCTTGGATCGGATGGCCGCCAGGCGCTCGCCGCCGGTGTAGGTGCCCGCTTCGTGGTACAGGGCCTGGGCGGCGTCCACGGCGCGCCCGGCCAGAGCGCGGGGAGAATTGCGGCCATTGTACTGGAACCAGACCAGCCAGATGCCGGCCGCCAGGCCCAGAACAATCATGGCCGTCAGGACCACGCTCCGGTACCTGACACTGACCCAATCCAGGTTCAGGCGCCGTTCCGGCTTGGCATGCATGAGCCTCTCCCTTGACCTGGGAAGAGATCACCGGCAGGTACAAACAGATCCGTGGATGGGTCTCCCCGGCGGCGACCCTCCCGGGCGAGGTGCAATATAGGGTCTCATCCAGGCAGATTCCAATCCGTGATCGGCATGGCCGCCGTCCCCGTGATCCTGTAGAATGATTCCCATGCTGAAGTTGATGCGGGACAACCTCAAGTCGCTCTCCTGGGTCCTCGCCCTGGTGGTGGCGGCCTTCGTGTTTGCCGTCTTTGCCGACTATGGCGGGCACAATGCGTGGTTGGGATCCACGTCGGCCTGGGCTGCCAGGGTGAACGGGCAGCCCATTCCGGTGCAGGACCTGTACACGGCCGCCCGGAACCTGGACAACTACTACCGCAATCTCCTGGGTGAAAGCTACGATTCCCGCAAGCTGAACCTCAAGCTTGGCCAGCAAGCCGTCAATCAACTGGTCCAGGAGCAGCTCATTCTCGACCATGCCCATTCGCTGGGGCTGAAGGCCACACCCGGGGAGATTGCCCGGGAGATTGTTCGGGACCCTTCCCTGCAACGAGACAAGGCGTTCATCGGTGTGGACCAGTACAAGACGATTCTCAAGCTCAATGGCCTGGACCCGGCGGTGTACGAGGAATCCGTCGGCCGCCGCATCGTGCGCCAAAAATGGGCCGAACTCCTGACTGCTGGCGTGCATGTCAGCGACCGCCGGGTGGAGCAGGAGGTGCGAAAACGGGATGAGACAGCGGACCTGGTCTATGCCCAGTTCCGCAAGCAGGACCTGGCCGACAAGGTGGAGATCAACCAGGAAGAGCTGGCCTCCTTCTACGAGAAGAACAAAGATCGGTACAGGCGGGGAGAGGGCCGTATTTTCGACCTGGTTTTCTTCGACCGCCTGCAGGCCCGCGACCAGGTCCAGGTCACGGAAGAGCAACTCCAGGCCGAGTATGACGCCTCGCTCCAGACCCGGTTCACCATCCCGGAAGAGCGCCGTGCCAGCCACATTCTCCTCAAGCTCCCTCCCGGGGCCACCGAGGAAGAACGCCGGGTCATCCGGCGGCGCGCCGAGGAGGTTCTGCAGCGGGTTCAGGCCGGTGAAGACTTCGCCAGCCTGGCCAAGGACCTGTCCGAGGACACCTCCGCTCCCAATGGCGGAGATCTGGGCTTCTTCAAGAAAGGTGTCATGACCCTCCCCTTCGAACAGGCCGTCTGGCAGTTGAAAGAGCCCGGGGAGGTCAGCGGCCTGATCCAGAGTGAGTTCGGCTACCACATCATTCAGCTCACCGGGATTCACCCGGCCCGCCTCAAGGCGTTCGAGGAGGTCCGGGACGAGCTCGAGAACGAGGTGGTCTTCCGGGAATCCGGAAAAGTCGTCCAGGAGCAGGCCGAGAGCTTCGTGGAGGCGGTCCGGGAGGCGCCCGACACCTTCAGGGACGAGGCGGCCCGGCGCACCCTGGTGGCCTCCCGGACTCCGGTGGTCTCCCCGGGAGATCCTATCCCGGGCCTGGGGGTCCACCCGGACCTGGAGCGTTCCCTTTTCGAGCTGGGCGAGGGTGCTGTGTCACCGGCCCTGGCCATTCCCCGCGGCTACGTGGTGGCCCGCTTCGTCGAGGCCCGCCCGGGCGGAGTTCCACCCCTCGAGGACATCGCCGACCGGGTGCGCGATGATCTGAAAAACGAGAAGGTAGAGGCCCAGGTCCACGAACTGGCGCGACAGGCCGCCGACCCGGCCCAGGGCGATCTGAAAGAGCGTGGCAAGGAAATGGGCTTCGAGGTCGAAGAGGTGGCGCAGGCCACCCGCGGTCTGTCCATCGGCACCCTCGGGATCCAGCCGGTTCTGGAAAAGGCTGTTTTCAGCGCCGAGATCGGCCGGATCAACGGCCCGCTGGATCTGCCCGATGGTCCGGTGCTCTTCCAGGTCACCTCCCGGAAGGAACTCACTCCCGAGGAGATCGCCCAGCGGAGTCTGGCGGTCCGGGACGAGTTGCTGGCGGGCCAGCGCCAGTTGCTCCTGGCCTCCATCACCCGCCAGCTCTCCCAGGCCGCCAACGTGGAGTACAATCTCGACCTCATCCAGCAGATCGACGGCACGAACACCCCCGCCAGCGCCGGCCCGGCAGCCACCCCCCAATGACGGGGTGGTGATCGGACCCCGAAATAGGAACCGGAACGGCAGCACCCTCCAGCATGTTTTCTGGCACTCCCGGCCCCGGGACCGGGGAACGGGTCTTGCTTCCGCAGGTCCATCCGGGAGGGACGATGACGGTTCGATCGGCGGAGAACAGCTTCCAGAAGGGTCTCAAGATGCAGCGCGAGGGACGACTCCTCGAAGCCATGGCATATTTCGAGGCGGCCATGGTCGGTGACCGGAAGAGGAATCCTGGAGCACCAAACATGAAATACCAGTCGTACTTCGCGGTCTGCATGGCGGTGGTCACGCGCGACCTCAAGGAAGCCGTGAGCCTGTGCCGGAAGGCCGCCGAACGCGAGTTCTACAATCCCGAAATCTTTTACAATCTGGGCCGCATCCACCTTCTGTGCGGGGCGCGGCAACCGGCCGTGGAGGCTTATCTCCGGGGTCTGGGCATCGATCGCTCTCATCCAGGCATGCGGGCCGAGATGCGCCGGCTTGGCCTGCGCCGCGCGCCTCTCTTCAGGTTCCTCCGCCGCGGCCACCTTCTGAACCGTCTCGCCGGCCAGCTGCGCACCAGCTTGCCTGGTCTGACCCGTTGAGCTGCCGTCATGGAGGCCATCGGCCGGCTGGCCGGGCCGGCCGCCGCAGGGCGCTCCTAACCTATTGAAACAGAAAGGGGCGGGTGGTATGGTGGCGCCGGCCGTGGATCCTCTGGTCCGTTCGCGGCTTTATGGAGACTCCGACAAGACGCGCCCTTGGTGGCTCTCGCGGAGCCCAGCTGCCATCCAGATTGGGAGGTTGCCAAATGAAGATGTCGAGACCGTGGATATCCATGCTGACACTGGTTCTGGCCGCCGGCTTGGTGGGCGTGCCCGGCTGCAAGAAGAAACCTCCCGCTCAGGAGCCTGCACCGCCGCCGCCGCCGGCCGTCAAACCCACCCCACCGCCGCCGCCTCCTCCGCCTCCAGAAGCGGAGCCGGAGCCCACGCCGCCGCCGCGCCCGACCCTGGCGACGCTGAACTCACAGTTGCGCGCCATTCACTACGATTTTGACAAGTCGGCCATCCGTGCCGATGCCATGCCCATCCTGGACGCCAACGCCACGATCATGAACCGCTACCCTGATCTCAAGATTCTCGTCGCCGGTCATTGCGATGAGCGGGGAACCATCGAGTATAACCTGGCCCTGGGAGACCGGCGGGCCAGTGCAGCACGGCAAGAGCTCGTCCGGCGGGGGGTCGCCGCTCGGCGAATATCGACCATTTCCTACGGCGAGGAACGGCCCCTCGATCCGGGACACAACGAAAGCGCCTGGGCCAAGAACCGGCGCGCCGAATTCCAGTTCGTACGTTAGAAGAGCCGCGCTAGAAATAGTCCTTGACGCGCCTGTAGAGGGCTGCCGTGGCCACCACATCGGCGCGGCAGTACTCGGCGATCTCTTGCAGGCGGCCGGCCCGGTAAGCCTCTCCCACCTGGGCGCCGGTCAGGCCGCCCTTGGGAGAGGGAATGCCAAAAAGGCGGCAGAAAAAGTCGAGGCCGCCGTGGCGCTGCAGTCCGTCCTGGCTGAGAACCTCTCTCAGATCGTAGTGGGGTTGTCGGCTGTACCTGCGGCACACCAAGGCCAGCGTGGGCTTCACACCGAGAACGGCAGAACGCATCTTGAGGAAGGGAAAATCAAACATCTTGCCGTTGAAGGTGATCTGCAGCTCGAAGGCCTTCACCAGGCCCCAGAATTCCTCGAGCAGCCGGGCCTCGTCGTCGGAGGCCAGGATCCGGCTCTGCTCCGTGTCCGGGTTGTGCATCCCGATGACAATCACCTTCCCGGTGGCTCCCCAGAGGCTGAACCGCTTCTCCGCCTCTGCCCGGCGCGCCCCATCCATGGCCTCCTCCCGCTGCCCCGGATCGAACCAGCGGAGAAGATCTTCGCGGAAGCGCTCCGCGAACCCCGCCAGGGGCTGGCCAACGGTCTCGATGTCGATGACGGTCCGGCGCACGGAATCCTCCTGCCGCCGGCATCATAGGCGGGCTTTTCGCCGCCGGCAACCTGCATGGCGGCATGGCGGCCCGCAGAGGTAAAATACCCCGCTATGGAAGCCAGTCTGAAACCGCCTGATGGCCTTTCTTCCCTGGTCCACTGCCGAAGGCCAACGCGGCAAGTGATGATCGGATCGGTCGCGATCGGGGCCAACCATCCGATCCGTGTCCAGTCCATGACCACGCCGTCCACCACAGATGTGGAGGCGACCGTCCGCCAGATCCAGGCACTGGCGGCAGCCGGGTGCGAGATCGTACGGGTCTCCGTGCCCTCCACGGCCGATGTGAAAGCCCTGCCGAGGCTGCACCGGGCGCTCGGCAGCCTTCATCTCACCGTCCCCCTGGTGGCGGACGTTCACTTCTCGCCCCAGCTCGCGCTCATGGCCGCGCCCTGTGTCGAGAAGGTGCGCATCAATCCCGGCAACTACGCTGACAAGAAACGGTTCAAGGTCTGGGAGTACACCGATCAGGAATACGCCGCCGAGCTGGAACGCATCGAGGAAAAGTTTGCACCGCTTGTGGAAGCCTGCCGCCGCCATGGCACCGCCATGCGGATCGGCACCAACCACGGCTCCCTTTCCGACCGCATCCTGAATCGATTCGGCGACACACCCCTGGGAATGGTCGAATCCGCTCTGGAGTTCGTCCGCATCTGCCGGCGTATGAACTTCCATGAGCTGGTGCTCTCCATGAAGGCCAGCCACCCCATGGTCGCCATCCAGGCCTACCGGTTGCTGGCGGCCCGCATGGCCGCCGAGGAATTGGATTATCCATTCCACCTGGGAGTGACCGAAGCAGGAGACGGCGAGGACGGCCGCGTCAAATCCGCCATCGGGATCGGCGCGCTCTTGCACGACGGCATCGGCGACACCATCCGGGTCTCTCTCACCGAGGATCCCGTGGCGGAAATCCCAGTCGCTCTGGCCCTGGTGGCGCCGTTCAACAAGAAGCGTTCTCCGGCGGGCGCCGACTTCCCTCCCGCGCCGGAAAGGGCGCCGGAGACCCGCTGGTCCGATGCCTACCAGCGCCGCGCGACCTCCCGCGTGAACCTGGGAACAGCCGCCTACGGAGCCCAGGAGCCTGTCCGCGTGGAGACGCTGCTCCCTGCGCCCCCGGCCTCGGACGGCGAGGCGCGGGCCCTGCTCACCCGCCTGGCTGGCGCCCAGGCGCCGCCGGAGGCCCGGACTGAGATCATGGAAGTGGTCATCCAGGACCCTTCCCAGGTGGACCGCCTGGAAGCGCTGGTTTCCCTGGCCGGAGAACTGGCACCCACCCTGTCGGTCTGCGCCCGGCCCACCGCCGCCTTTCTGCAAGCCGAGACCCAGGGGGAGTTCACCCGGATTCTCAGGATGGTTCAAAGGGTCGCCTTCCGGATCCACGCTCCCCTGGCGGGAAATGGCCTCCTCAAACGCAGTATCGGGCTTGACCTGGCCTGCGCCGCCGGCAAGCCCATTTGCTGGATCATCGCCCCCGCCACACCCGGGACACCCGCGGAGGCCGCCTGCCGGCTGGCGCTGGATCTCCTGGCCCGAACCCACCGCGCCGGCCTGCCCCAGGTCACGGTTGGCCTGGAGCCCGGCTTTTCCACGTCTCCGACCCACGCCTACCGGCTCCTGGCCGCCCACCTGAATGTCAGCGGGCCGCGCGTTCCACTGGTCCTGGTGGATGATCTGCCGTCCTCCGGCCCCCACCGGTCCTTGCCGTGTGCCGTGCATCTCGGCTCCTTGCTCTGCGACGGCATCGGCGACACTTTCCGCCTGGAATGCCGCGATGCCCGGGGCGGGCCATCCGGCGCGGTGGCCATCCTGGAGAAGGCCCGGGACCTCAGCTACACCATCCTTCAGGGCAGCCGGATCCGCATCGTCAAGACCGAGTTCATCTCGTGCCCCTCCTGCGGCCGCACCCAGTTCGATCTGGAAGAAACCACCCGGCGTATCAAGTCCCGGACCGCACACCTCAAGGGGTTGAAAATCGCCGTCATGGGGTGTGTGGTGAATGGGCCCGGCGAAATGGCAGACGCCGATTTCGGATATGTGGGGTGGGGCCCCGGCAAGGTGGCGCTCTTCGTGGGCCGCGAGATGGTCGCCAGGGATGTTCCCACGGCCGAGGCGGATGAACACCTGGTCGACTTGATCCGGGCCCACGGCCGGTGGATCGAGCCCGTGTAAGGCAGGTTACCGGGGCAGCAGCAAAGCCTTCCGTTCCAGCGCCAGGAGGGTGTTTTCCAGGTCCGTCCGCACATCAGCGCCGCGCGGAACCTCGAAGTTCGCGCTGATCTCTTGTTCCATCTCCTCCACGGTGTGCTTACCGTCGCAGAGTTCCCAGATGAATTCCGCGGTCTCGTTGAGAACGTGGAAAGTGTTGGAAGCACTGTCGTAGAGCATTCGCTGACGACGGGTGGACCGCGCGTGCACACCGGGCCTGCTGCGTGGCTTCCATTCGGTCATCTGAGGTCGAATGCCTCCGTCTGAGTAAAGGTGGCTCCTATCCTTTCCCTTTGGCGTCCTTGACCACCTTGGTCAAAGCCGGGACGATCTCGAACAGGTCCCCCACCACGCCCACGTCCGCCACTTCGAAGATGGGTGCTTCCCGGTCCCGGTTGATGGCAATGATGTATCCCGATTGTTTCATGCCGGCCACGTGCTGTATCGCGCCCGAGATGCCCGCCGCGATGTAAAGTTTCGGCTTGACCGTGACACCGGAGGATCCGACCTGGTGCTCGTGAGGGAGCCAGCCGGCGTCGGTGACCGGACGCGAGGCCCCCACCTGGCCCCCCAGGGCGTCGGCCAGTTCATGAATGATGGAGAACTTCTCCGCCCCCCCGACCGACCGACCGCCTGAGACAATGATGTCGGCGGCCGCCAGATCGACTTTTCCCTTGGGCGCAGAGCGCACCTCGATCGGTTTTTGGCGGATCGACCCGGCATCAAGACCCGGCTGAATCGTCTTCACCTGCCCGGACGTCTCGCCCTCGAAGACAGGGAAGGATCCTTTCTGGATGGTGGCCACAAGCGGTGAGCCGCTCATTTGCATCTTCACCTGCAACTTGCCGTTGAACATCATCCGCTGCCAGATACCGGCCGAGGGATCCACATGAACCACCTCCGTGAGCGCCGGCAGGGAATGCATCGCCGCGAGCCGCGGTGCCACATCCCAGCCCAGCGGCGTGTGTGAGAACAGGACCACCGAGATGTCCTCATCGGCGATGAGCTTTTTCAGCGCCAGCGCATAACCATCCGCGGTGTAGGAAGCCAGACAGGGATCCGCCAGCGCGTAAACCTGGTCGCCTCCGCGGGCCGCCGCCTCGCGAGCCTCCCGCGACGGGTCCGCCCCCAGAACAGCCACGCAAGCCGTGCCGCCGCTCGCCTCCGCGAGCCGGCGGCTCAGCGTGACGATCTCGTAGGCGCTCTCCCGCACCCGCCCACCCTCTGCCTCGGCCACCGCCAGGAACCGTCCAGCCATTCAGATGAGCCCCGTGTGTTCCCGGATCCGCTTGACCAGCTCGGCGGCGATCTCTTCACTGGAACCGGACAAGATCTCCCCGCCCTCCTTCTTGGGAGGCAAGTGGAGATCAAAAAATTTGATGCGCGCCCCGGCGCGGCCCACCTGGGCCGGCTCCAGCCCGAGGTCCTCCGGGGAGAGCGCTTTCAGCTCTTTCTTCTTCGCCGCCATGATCCCCTTGATGGAAGCATAACGGGGTTCGTTGAGGCCGGTCTGCACCGCCAGAAGAGCCGGAAAAGGGAGTTCCAGGACTTCCCGGCGGTCGTTTTCAAGCTCCCGTTCCACCCGCACCCCGCCGGCGATGCCCTCGATCCGCATGACCGCCGTGGCATGCGGCACTCCCAGCCGTTCGGCCAGGAGGACCGGCGTCTGGGTGAGATTCAGGTCATCACTCTGCAGGCCGCACAGGATCAGATCGGGAGACTCGGGGCCCAGGGCAGCGGCCAGGGCGGTGGCGTTGGACCAGGGGTCTCCGCCCTGAAAGGCGGGGTCCTTCAGGTGAATGGCACGGTCCGCCCCGGTGGCCAGGCAGGTTTTCAAGGCCTGCGCCGCTCGCTCAGGGCCGATGGTGACAGCCACCACCTGGCATTCGCCGGCGTCCTTGAACCTGAGGGCCGCCTCCAGCGCGTACCGGTCATAACCGTTGATCTCGAAACTGAGGCCGCTCTCGACGATCCCCGTCTTCGCGGCATCGATGGACAGGGTCGCCTCGGAGTCCGGAACCTGCTTGACGCAGACAGCGATCTTCATGGCCTTTCCTTGGAGAAAGCCCGCTGCCGATCTTCGACCGGCAACGGACTCACAGCCATCCCTCGACGGAAAGTCGGAGATCCGGGACTCCCCTCTCTTGCCACTTGAGACTTGATCTAGGAATTACATTCTAGCATGTCGGCTCAGACGCCAGGTGGTCGAGTGCAGGCCTGCCTTCCTCCATACGTGGTGGAGCTGACGGGGATCGAACCCGTGACCTCGTGAATGCCATTCACGCGCGCTCCCAGCTGCGCCACAGCCCCGAAAATGCGAGCCGGATGCTACCAGAGGCATGCGCGGTGAATCAAGAACACGGCCAGGTGCCGGTTCATGCTGGAGCGCCAGGCGTCAGTCCTTTCGCCTTCAGCCAGCCGGCGTTGTAAACCGTCGAAAGATACCGTGATCCGGTGTCGCAGAGATTGCACACGATGGTCTTTCCCCTTCCCCGGCCCTGGGCCCAACGGATGGCCCCGGCCACCGACAATCCAGAGGACGGGCCCACGAACAGGCCTTCTTCCCGCAGCAGGGCAAAGGACGCGCCGACGGCTTCCCGGTCCGAAATACGCAGGACATCATCCACGACCTGGCGATCGAAGCACCGCGTCACCCGGCCGATGCCCACCCCCTCGACAATGGACGAGCCGGGAGCCTCCATTCGGTTTTCCTTGACAAACGAGTAGAGCACCGAGCCGCCGGGATCCGACACCACCATCTCGATACCGGAACGACGCTCCTTGAGAAAACGGCCCACTCCCGTCAGCGTTCCCCCTGTTCCACAACCCATGACCACCGCATCCACTTTGCCCTCGGTCTGTTCCCAGATCTCAGGACCCGTGGTGGTGTAATGGGCCAGGATGTTATCCGGATTGTCAAACTGATTGGCCCAGATGGCATTCTCCAGATCGCCCGCCAGCCGCTCCGCCACATGGCTGTAATGGCCGGGATCTGAATAGGGCACCTTTGGCACGAGCCGCACCTCCGCTCCCAGGAGGCGAGCCAGAGTGATCTTTTCCGCGCTCATGGTCTCGGGAATGACCAGCAGGCAGCGATACTTGCGGGCGGCGGCCACCAGCGCCAGACCGATGCCGGTGTTCCCGGCCGTCCCCTCCACGATCGTCCCGCCGGGCCGCAGCTCGCCCCGCTTCTCGGCCTGCTCCACCATGGTCCGCGCCGGGCGATCCTTCACGGAACCCGTGGGGTTCAAGAACTCACACTTGCCGTAAAGGCGTGCTCCGGCACGCTCCGAGATGGCAGGAAGGAAAACCAGCGGTGTGCCGCCCACCAGGGCGACGGCTCCATCATGCGCGGCGCGGGAGGTCATGGCGGACATTCTTTCTCACTCGAGTCACGGGAACCGGCCAGCCCATTGTACCGGGGCGCGCCGCCGTTGCAAGCCGGCGCCCTGTGAATGGTGTCATTCGCCGCTTCGGGCCGCCCTGAACCCACCCCCGCCTGACTCACCGTCTCGCCCGGGAGGGTGAGCACCGACATCCACGTACTGGCCTGGGTCATGATGCTGGCGTGCGTGGCAGAGAGCACTCCTTCCCGGCGGCAGCGGCTATGCGTCATCTGACCAAGCATGCGGTGAAAGCCCCACGATTCTCGCGCCCTGCGGTGTGAAGGATCCGCACCAGAGCGTCCTGGCGAGCAAGCTGATCATGGCACGCAGCTTGCGTGGAGTGATCCCCACCTGATGCCGCTGTGGCAATCGGGGGTGAAGAGCGGGGGGGCATCCATCCAGTGTCCGCGTCCAAGACGAACACCACTGGCACACCGGCAGGCGATCCGGCGCCCAGCACGCCGGATCCGAACGGTTTGCTCTTGCAGGCCGGCCGCTTCATGCGGCCGAAAGAGTGGTCCCCCTCCTGCTTCAAGAGAATTCAGCCTCGAGCAGGGACTTGCCGGAGGGCCGGGACGCTCGAGGGACCGCCATGGATTGGAAGGAGAACAAGGTGATGACACAACGGCTCGTTCATACAGCGATATGGGTTGGAGGGCTTGGTGCGATTCTGGCAGGGTTCGGCTTCCTTCCGGACGCGCAGGCGATGCCGAATTTTGCCAGGCAGTACGAGGTGGCCTGCTCGGTCTGTCATACGATTGTTCCCCGCTTGAACAAGACAGGGTACGATTTCCGGCGGGCTGGGTTCCGGATGCCCGACGAGATCGGGAACATCCGGGATTTCGAGACAGAGCGGGGCACAGCGGCGTTCAAGGTCGCCAACTACTTCAGTGCGAGGCTTCAAGCGAATCTGTCCTGGCTCAATCGAGATCACACAAATAGCATCGGCGCTTATGATCCGAATGGCGGAACGACGAACCTCAACAACATCGAATTCAAGGAATTCACGCTCTATCCCTTGACCGGCGGTTTCCTGGGGAACTGGGCCGCAGAGAGCGAGATCAGCGGGGGCACCGACGAAATCGAGGTGGAAAACGCTTATGTCCGCTACGATGCGGGGGATTCGGACCTGTACTGGCAGGCGCGATTGGGGGTTTTCCATCCCTTCGAGGGGTATGGCGCGTCGGATCGTCCAATCTCGATCACCCGTCCCTTGATCCAGACCGCCGGTACCGTCACCGCGAGCGGAGAACAGAACGGATGGCATCCCTGGGGCTTCGATCAGGCCGGGATCGAGGGTGGATTCGCCCTGGGCGGCACTTCCCTCTCCGTGGCGGTTTTCAACGGCCTGATAGAGAACGCGGGGGATCCAGCTCAGGGAGGAAAATTGAAGAAAGCAGCCGGCAGTCCCAGCGAAAGCGACAAGGATTATCAACTGTTCTTCAACCAGTTCTTCGGGGAATCAGAAGCCGCAATTTCCGCGTACTATTACGAAGGCCGCATCTCGCTCGGGGACCCGATGTTGTTCAAGAACCGGTTCCGCCGGGCCGCGCTCTATGGCTCACTCCCCTTGGGAAAGGCGAACTTGCTCGGCGCGTATAGCTGGGGAGAAGACCGGGATGCCCTGACCCGAACCACCGCGGAAAATGACGGCTGGTTCTTCGAGGTGGACGGATATCTCTCTGAAACCTTGGGCATTGGGGCCCGCTACGAACAGTTCGACCCATCGGATCTGATCGACAACAACGATATCACTGCCGTGTCGGTGTTTCTGAACATGCCCGCCAACAACGGCCTCCAGTGGATTGCCGAGTACAAGCACAAGACGACCGAGCATCCAGCGGGCCCGGATCAAGACGAAGACAGTGTGAACATTCGAACGATCTTCATCTGGTAGGTTCGGGCGGCCTTCCGGCTCGTCGCGAATCTCGCTCGCTGCGGCCAAGCCCTGGCGATGGCGGCGATCCGCCGGTCGGGATGAAGCGGTCGCACGTTGCTGAATCGTGCGCAGCGGCCGGACGTTGACGGCCCTGGGGAGGACTCCGTCGCCCACCTTCGCCTGGAAATCGCTCCGCGATTCCCACAGCGATCCCGGGCTCTGCGACTGGAACATCCTCAAGGAGAAAGAAAAACTCGAGAGAGGAGCCCAGTGCGCTTGTAGCACACGCCGGGATCAGAGCGGGAGGTCACCGCGGATATTTCTTCTTCGGCAGCGGGAACCGGCCAACCCATTGTGCCGGGACGCGCCGCCGTTGCAAGCCGGCACCCTGTGAATGTTATAATTTGCCGCTTCGGGCTGCCCCTGAACCCACCCTCGCCTGACCCCGGGCCCGCCTCGAGAGCACGCTGGAGCGAGACACAGGCCGGAGCAAGGAGAACAACTTGGCCGCGGAAACAACAGAGTATGACGTCACCGTCATCGGGAGCGGCCCGGGGGGATACGTGGCTGCCATCCGGGCTGCCCAGCTGGGGTTGAAGACAGCCCTGGTGGAGAAAGATCCCCTTCTGGGGGGCACCTGCCTGCACCGGGGCTGCATTCCCACCAAAGCGTTGCTGGAGGCGGCCCACATCCTCGACCTGGCCCGCAGCGCCGGAGAATTCGGCATCCGGGCCCGCGACGTCGGCTTCGACTGGCGCTTGGTGCAGAAACGAAAGCAGGCTGTGGTCGATGGCCAGGCCCGCGGACTGGCCTTCCTGATGAAAAAGAACGCGATCCGCGTGTTCCAGGGAACCGGGTGCCTGGAGGCTCCCCGGCAGGTGGCGATCACCAGCCCGAGCGGAAAAAAAACGATCCTCTCCACCGCTCACATCATTCTCGCCACCGGATCCCGGCCGCGGGCTTTGCCGCACATCGCGCGGGACGGCACCGCCATTCTCGATTCCGACGATATCCTCGCCCTGGACCGGATTCCTTCCTCGCTGCTCATCCTCGGTGCGGGAGCGGTGGGGATGGAGTTTGCGTCGATCTACAGCCGCTTCGGAGCCGAGTGCACGGTCATCGAGCTCCTGGAGCGGGCCCTGCCGATCGAGGACCAGGAGATCAGCCAGGAGATCGAGAAGGCGTTCCGCAAGCGCAAGGTGCGGATCCTCACGGGTCACAAGGCGGAAAACGTGCGCCGCGAGGGCGGCGGCGTTCACCTGCGCGCGGTCCCCTCCGGGGAGAAAGGCGCCCCGCAGGAGCTCTCGGCCCAGATGTTGCTGGTGGCGGTGGGACGCTCTCCGGTGACCGAGGGACTGGGACTGGAGCGTCTGGGTCTCCCGACCCACCAGGGGTACGTGCCGGTGGACGATCATCTGCGCACCAGCGCCGAAGGGATATTCGCCATCGGCGATATCATCCGGATCGAGGGCCGGCACCATCCCATGCTGGCGCACCTGGCCAGTCACGAAGGCATGGTCGCCGCGGAGACCATCGCCGGCGTCCCCACGCGTCCCATCCACTACGATCGAGTGCCTTCCGTCACCTACTGCGATCCCGAGGTGGCCAGTGTCGGCCTCACCGAGTCCGAGGCCCGCCGCCGGGGGCATCCGGTCAAGACCGCCCGGTTCCCCGTGACGCCGGTGGCCCGAGCGCGGATTGCCGGCGCCACCCAGGGGTTCGTCAAGATCGTCGCGGATGCGCGCTACGACGAGGTGCTGGGCGTTCACATGATCGGCCTGCGGGCAACCGAGCTCATTGCCGAGGCCTGCGCCGCCCTCAACCTGGAGGCCACCAGCGAGGAACTGGCGCGCACCATCCACGCACATCCGACCCTCTCCGAGGCGGTCGGCGAGGCAGCACACGGTGTCCACGGTCCCTTCATCCACATCTGAAGAGGTGGCCCGGCTGCTGGGCCCGGCGCGCCTCCTGGAACTGTGGCGGCTGATGCTCCTGAACCGCCGGCTGGAGGAGCGCCTTTCCACCCTCTACCGGCAGGGGCGCATCGTCGGGGGCCTCTTCCGCTCCCTGGGGCAGGAAGCCATCTCGGTGGGCGCCGCCGCCGCCCTGGAGCGGCGGCGCGGCGACCTTCTCGCCCCCATGATCCGGAATCTGGGTGCCCTCCTGGTCTTCGGCTGTCCGCCCCGGGAGATCTTGACCCAGTACATGGCCCGGGCCACCAGCCCCACGCGGGGCAAGGATAACGTGGTTCATTTCGGCAGTGTCGAGAGGGGCTTCATCGGCCCCATCTCGCACCTGGGAACCCTGGTACCGGTCATGGCCGGCATGGGTCTCGCGGGCAAGATGCAGGGACGTCCCCTCGTCACCCTGACCTGGATCGGCGATGGCGGCAGCTCGACCGGGGACTTTCACGAAGGGATGAACTTCGCCGCCGTCACCTCCGCACCCCTGGTGGTGATCCTGGAGAACAACGGCTACGCCTACTCCACGCCCGTCAGCCAGCAGACCGCCGTCAAGCATCTGGCCGACAAGGCGGCCGCGTATGGCATCCCCGCTGAAACCATCGACGGGAACGACGTGCTGGCCGTTTACGAGGCCACCCACCGGGCCGCCGCCCGGGCCCGCGCCGGCCTGGGTCCCAGCCTCCTCGAAGCGATCACGTTCCGCATGGCCGGCCACGCCGAGCACGACGACGCCGCCTATGTCCCCCGCGCCCTCAAGCAGAGCTGGGAGGCCCGGGACCCGCTGCTTCTCTACCAGCGCTTCCTGGTGGAAAACCGCCTGGCCACCGAGGAACAGCTGGACCAGGCCGATGCCCCGATCCGATCCGGCCTGGATGAAGACGTGGCCTTTGCCGAGAACAGCCCCATGCCCCGGGGAGCCACCGCCCTGACCGGCGTCTACGCAGAGAGCTGAGCATGCCCGAGACCACCTACCTGGAAGCCATCCGCCAGGGTATCTGGGAGGAGATGGAATCAGACCAGCGGGTCTTCCTGCTCGGGGAGGACGTGGGGAAGTACGGGGGAGCGTTCAAGGTCACCTGGGGAATGCTGGACGCTTTCGGTCCCGACCGGGTCATCGACACGCCCATTTCCGAATCCGCCATCGTCGGCGCCGCCATCGGCGCCGCCATGATGGGCCTGCGGCCGGTGGCCGAGATGCAGTTCATCGATTTCATTGCCTGCGCCTTCAACATGATCACCAACTTCGCCGCCAAGCAACGCTACCGGTGCGGCATGGGAGTCCCCATGGTCGTGCGCGGCCCCGCGGGAGGGGGCGTGCACGCGGGACCGTTCCATTCCGGCAATCCGGAGTCGTATTTCGTTCACACTCCCGGTCTCAAGATCGTCCAGCCCTCCACCGCCTATGACGCCAAGGGGCTGATCAAGGCGGCGATTCGCGACCCGGATCCCGTCCTCTACTTCGAACACAAGTTCCTCTACCGGCGCATCAAGGAGAACTTGCCCGAGGAGGACTACGTGGTGCCCATCGGCAAGGCCGTGCGCCGCCGCCAGGGGGGCGACCTGGCGATTCTGACCTACGGCGCCATGGTCCACACGGCTCTGGAGGCGGCCAACCGCCTGGCCGGAGATGGCGTGGAGACCGAGGTTCTCGATCTGCGCACTCTCCTGCCCCTGGATCGCGAGGCCATTCTCGAGAGCGCCACGCGGAGCGGCAAGGTGATCGTGCTCCACGAGGCCACGCGAACCGGCGGGCTGGGGGGCGAGGTGGCGGCCATCATCGCGGAGGAGGCTTTCGATTCTCTGGACGGTCCCATTGTCCGGATCACCGCGCCGGACACGCCGGTGCCTTACAGCCCGCCCCTGGAGACCTTTTTTCTCCCGAGCGTGGACAAGGTTCTGGACGCGGCCCGCAAACTGATCGCATACTGAGGGAGACCCATGACCACCAATGTCATCATGCCACAGATGGGCGAGTCCATCGCCGAGGGAACCATCACAAAATGGCTGAAGAAGGTGGGCGAATCCGTGGAGAGGGACGAGCCGCTCTTCGAGATCTCCACCGACAAGGTGGATGCCGAGATCCCCTCCCCCGCCTCGGGCACGGTTCTGGAGATCCTGGCCCAGGAGGGGGAAACCGTCGAGGTCAACGCGGAGGTCGCCCGGATCGGAGAGGGCGTCCCCTCCGGCGAGAAGCCGCGCTCCTCCCCGCAGCCGGAGCCGCAGGCTCCGCCGATCCCGCCTGCCGCCCCGGCGGAAGAGCCGCGCGCCGGAACCGGCGGCAGCACGGGCCCGGCTCCGATCCGCTCCTCACCGGTGGTGCGGCGCATCGCCAGCGAACAAGGCGTTGACCTGGCCCAGGTGAAGGGCACCGGGATCGCGGGCCGGGTCACCAAAAAGGATATCCTGGCGTTCGTCGCCGCCCGGGGAGCCGCCCCGGCGCCTTCCGGAGACGAACCCCCGGTCTCGGGCCCCACGGCGCGGGATTTCCGGGGCGCCGGAGAGCTCCGAAAGCCGATGAGCGTCATGCGCAAGAAGATCGCCGAGCGCATGCTCCAGGCCAAGCGGGGAGCCGCTCATGTCCACACGGTCTTCGACGTCGACCTGACCGATGTCGGGCGCCTGCGGGAGCTTCACAAGGACTCCTGGAAGAACCGCGAGGGACTCAAGCTGACCTGGCTTCCCTTCATCCAGCGCGCCGCCATCGAGTCCCTCAAGCGGTTTCCCCTCCTCAACGCTTCCATCGACGGCGATGACGTGGTCTATCACCGGGATGTGAACCTGGGTGTGGCCGTGGCCCTGGAATGGGGGCTCATCGTGCCGGTCATCCACCGGGCGGACGAGCTCTCCCTGCTGGGCCTGGCGCGGGCCACGGCCGACCTGGCGCGCCGGGCCCGGAGCAAGCAACTGAGCCCTGACGACGTGGCCGGGAACACCTTCTCCATCACCAACCCCGGCGCCTTCGGAGGCCGCTTCGGCACGCCGATCATTCCCCCGCCGACCGTGGCCATCCTTGGGGTCGGTGTGGTCGAGAAGCGGCCCGTGGTGCGGTACGATGCCATCGCCATCCGCACCATGTGCACCTTTTCCCTGGGCTTCGACCACCGGCTCATCGATGGAGCGTTCGCGGACCAGTTCATGGCCGATGTCCGGCACCGGCTGCAAGAGGCCCATTTCGAAGGCCTGGATTGACTCGGGACCTCCTCCCAGACGACCATGGGAAACGCTCTCGCCCTCTACCTGGTCCTGGTGCTCGGGGTGGTGCCGTTCGCGGCCTGGCGGGCCGCCTCCCAGGGCCTGATCCTCAACATGCCCCGGAGCCTGCTGTATCGATCGGCCCTGCGGACCTCCTGGTTCCTGGCTCTCCTGGGGACAGCGGCTCTCTGGTGGGACCAGCGGTTGACCCCGCAAGAGATCGGCCTCACGGCTCGGGCGCCGCGGGCCCTCCTGATCGCCGGGGTGACAACCCTGGCGCTCCTGCTGGCCGGGCTTCTGGCGTTCTTCGCCGTGCGCCGCCTCCTGGGAGGAACCGAGTCGCCGCAGCTGCTTCACCTCATTCCGCGCAGCCGCGATGAGCGGCTGCTTTTCTCGGCGCTGGCACTGAGCGCCGGGATCACCGAGGAGCTGGTGTTCCACGGCATCGCCATCACCGCCTTGACCCGCATCTCCATCCTGTCCGGCCCCCACCGGCCCTGGGTGGCCGCCCTCCTGGTCTCGCTCCCGTTCGGGCTGGGGCACGGCTACCAGCAACTGGCCGGAGTCATCCGCGCCGGATTGCTGGGGTTCGGCCTGGCGGTGCCGTTCCTGCTCACCGGCAGTCTGCTGCCCGGCATGTTCGCCCACGCCCTGATCGATCTCACCCTTCTGACAGCGCCGTGGCGGCGCCTGGCGCGCCCGTGACCGGCCCCGCACCTTCGAGGTCCTGCCTCTGGACCTGGGCCGGGCGGCACGATTACGACGCCTCCCACAAGTGGCAGCAGGAACGGGTGGTGGAGCGCCAGCAGGGCGCGGCCCGCGATACCTTTCTTCTCCTGGAGCACCCGCCGGTGATCACCTTGGGGCGCAATGCCCGGCGCAAGAACCTCCGCCATCCGGAGGCCCTGCTCAGGGCGCGCGGCATTGCCGTCGCCGAGACCGGCCGCGGCGGCGACGTCACTTATCATGGACCGGGACAGGTGGTCGGCTACCCGCTCATCCGACTGGGGCCCGACCGTCGCGACGTCCGCCGGTATGTCCATGATCTCGAGGAGGTGCTGATCCGCACGGCGGCCGCCTACGGTGTCCAGGCGGGCCGCGTCCAGGGGCTGCCCGGTGTCTGGACCGGCGGGGAGAAGCTGGCGGCCATCGGCGTCCGGATCAGCCGGTGGGTCACCTCGCACGGCTTCGCCTTCAATGTCTCCACCGAGCTGTCCGCCTTCGATCTGATTGTCCCGTGCGGGATTCCGGCCTGCCGGGTCACCTCCCTGCGGCGGATCCTGGGCCGGGAGATTCCCCTGGACCAGGTGGCGCGGCGGCTGGCGGAGCGGTTCGGGGAGGTTTTCGACTTCGAGATGATACGATCGCCCCCGGAAGCTCTCCTCGGCACCAGGGAGGGCCCTGGTTCTCGGAAGGAATCGGCCTGATGGTTCCTCCACGCTCCGGCTATCCCCCCACGCCGGCCAGACTGTCTCCTCCGCGGCGGCTGCCCAAGCCGCCGTGGCTCCACATCCGCCTGCGGACCGGGCCCGAATACCGGGCCGTGACTCGGATGGTCGACCGGCTGGCCCTCCAGACGGTCTGCCAGGAAGCCCGCTGTCCCAACATCTTCGAATGCTGGAGCCAGCGAACGGCAACCCTGATGATCCTGGGGGGTGTCTGCACGCGCCGTTGCGGCTTCTGCTCGGTTGCCAGCGGCCGCCCGGCCCCCGCCGATCCCGGCGAGCCCCGGCGCGTCGGGGAGGCCGTGGCGCAGATGGGCCTCCGCCACGCCGTGATCACCTCGGTGGATCGTGACGATCTGCCCGACGGAGGCGCTGCCCACTGGGCAGCCGTCATCCAGGCCGTGCGCCACCGCAACCCGCACACCCGCATCGAGGTCCTGGTTCCGGACTTCAAGGGAAAGACCGCCGCCCTGGAGACCGTCCTGGCCGCCCGCCCGGACGTGTTCGCCCACAACGTGGAGACAGTGCCCCGCCTTTACAAGACGGTGCGGCCGGGCTCGCGCTACAGCCAGTCCCTCGCCCTCCTGCGCCGGGCCGCCGGCTGGCGACACATCCCACCGCGGCAGGCCGTGTCGAGCCTGCGGATCAAGTCGAACCTGATGCTCGGCCTGGGGGAGACTCACGAGGAAATCCTGGACACCCTGCAGGCCCTCCGCGGTCACGGCGTGGAGATCGTCACCATCGGCCAGTACCTGCAACCCACGCCGGATCAGCTGCCCGTCCAGCGCTACGTCCCTCCCGCGGAGTTCCGGCGCCTGGCGGAGGAAGGGCGGGCCATGGGGTTCTGGCACGTGGAGGCCGGGCCTCTGGTGCGCTCGTCCTATCACGCCGCCGATCACCGGCCCGGAGGAACCTCCTGATGGGCGGAGCGAGACCACCCGAACTCCCTTCCCTGCCCCGCTCCGTCCCGGTCTTCCCCCTGCCCTCCGTGGTCTTCTTCCCGGGCACGGTGGTCCCGCTGCATGTCTTCGAGCCCCGTTACCGGCTCATGGTGCGCGATGCCCGCGCCGGGTCAGGCTTCATCGCACTGGCCCTCCTCAAGCCGGGATGGGAGCCCGAGTACTACGGCTCTCCGGAGGTCCACTCCATCGGGTGCGCCGGCCGTCTCCTGGAAGTGGTCGATCTCCCGGCCGGTCGGTTCAATATCAAGCTCACGGGGATCTGCCGGGTCCGCTTCCTTTCATTCGAAAGCGAGAGCCCTTACCGGGTGGCCCGCGTCCACGCCCTGCACGAGCGCATCCCCGATGAGGAGCGCGCCGACGTCAAGGAAGCACGGATGGGACTGGTGGGCGCCTACGCCCTGTTCATGGCCAAGAAGACCGGCCAGCCCGCCGCCGGGATCGAGGGCGCCGCCACCGCGCCCCTGCAGACCCTTGTCAACACCTTGTGCGCCCAGATGGATCTTCCACCCCCGAAGAAGCAGAAGCTCCTCCGGATGGACGATATCCTGGAACGCTGTCTGGTCCTGACCGAGTTCCTGGCCCAGGAACGCCGCAACCTCCTCCCGCGGGGAGGAGAATCACCAGGCGGCGGTAGCCCCACCGTCCATTAGCAAGCAAGCCCTCTCCATCCCCTGCCGAGCCGGCCACCCAGCCTCTCCCGGTGGGAAAAAAGACGCCGCTTCACCTCCCTCCGTGAATGGTCGCGGCCGCCCCGCCCGCAGCATCCTCGGGTCTCCATCCGCCGTCACCTCTTGGCGAGGATCCGGACACAGTCCTGCCCGCGGATCGGGGTGCCGTCCCTGAGGCTCCCGGTCACTGTCAGAATCGCGCTCTCTCCATCCTGCACCGGGCCGATCGCCCCATGGTCCAGCGGAGGGACTCCCGCGAGCAACAAGGAACCGGGATCGATCTCCCTCACGTCGAACCCCTCCCCTCCCAGGAGAGCCACCGGCAGCACCCTCCGTGCCTCCTTGTTCAACGGCTTGGGGCAGGAACCGGGCCGGATGTCGCGAGGGACCGCGAGGGTCCGGTTGAGGAGCACCGTGACCGTGTCGGAACCGATATTGGCCGTCGCCAGGTCGAGGGCGCCGTCGCCTGGGTGGCCGTCCGGGCGTCCTCTAACTCCCTGGGTGGCACGATCGATGTTGACGACGACATCCTTTTTGCCACCGGCACGGGCCCCGACACCGACGGGGACGGTTTCAGCGATGGGATCGGCTGCGCGCCTCTGGATGCCTCGACCTACCCGGGTGCTCCGGAGGCCAACGACGGCCAGGACAACCAGTGTCCGGGCGATCCGGGCTTCGGGATCGTGGATGAGATCTCCGGGAGCATCCTCTTCGCCAGTGGTTCGTTCTGCTGGACCATGCAGCCGCTGGCCACGAACTACGAGGTTGCGAAGTCAGGCACTTCTGATTTCTCGTCCACCTGCACCATCGTCAACACGACGGCGAATTGCTTCAGCGATCCGTCGCCGCCCGCGGTTGGAAAGGTTGAATACTACCTGGTGCGCGCCGTCTCTCCCAATGTGGGAAGCTGGGGAACGGACGCTTCCGGGAGTGAACGGACCGTCAGTTCGCTGTCGGACAGCAATTGCGACGACATTCCCGGCCCCTAGCCGGGAATGTCTCGCCAGTTGTCTCAAGGGGCTGCTGGATCTGAGAAAAGACGCACCTGCTCTTCCAGTTTCCCGGGCGCTCTTCGGCTGGGAACAGGCGATGACCAAGGTGAGCTGCGAGGAATTCGCCCACGGACACGAAATCTCCAAGCTGCTGGGCTCACCGCCCGGCGACGTCCGGAACCAGATCGAACCGCTGTTGAGCCAGCGGCGGATCGACGAACCCCACCAGCGGGCGCTGGCCGCGAAGTCGGGAATGATCGGCCAGGGAGGCGGACGGCTCGGCGAGCTGTTTCCGGCCGGGCAAGGCTGGGCACTTTCGATCATCCTCTTCGACGAGATCGAGAAGGCTCATCCGGTCCTCTGGAATGCATGCTCGGTATCCTGGAAGTCGGCAGCCTCAGGCTCGGGGACAACGCCGAGACCGATTTCACGCGCTCGATCGTGGTGCTGACCTCCAACGTCGGAACCCGTGAGATGACCGACTCCCTTGAACGCCGAACGGTCGGTTTCATCGCGCAAGACGGGCCGGCCTCGCCTCCGCCGTCTGTGGTGGAAGAGGTCGCGCAGACGGCCGCGCGCGAACTCTTTCCACTCGAGTTTCTCAATCGGCTCGATGAGATACTGGTCTATTCTCCGCTCACACAAGAGAATCTGGAGCGCATCTTCGACAAGTTTCTGCGTGAGCTTCACCAGCGAGCGATCAACCAGGCCGGCGTCTCGCTGCTGATCAAGGTCGGCCCCGAGGCCAGAAAACTGATCCTCGAGCGCGGCACCGACCTCAGCCTCGGTGCGCGGCCCCTGCGCCGGGCGATCGAGGTCGAACTGGTCGATCCGCTCTCCCGACTGATCGCTTCGCAAGGGGTCCAGCCAGGCGATGTGCTGGACATCGAACGGGAGGAGGACCGGCTCGTCTTCTACCGCCAGAAGGTATCCAGTGGCCACATCGTCGTCTGAGCCGCCGGACGACGAGCCGCTGCCGTCACTGGGCACGAACGAAGCTCCGAGCCTTCCCCTTGGAGCCGTTGGCGCGCGCTTTCGGCCAATTTTCACGACCCCAGTCAACCATATTCCACTGGATCCTCTCCGCCGACCTGCGTACAATCCTTGGTTCGGGTGCGACAGCGGAGCCGCGCGGCGCGCCCGAAAAAGGTGGTACGGCGCTGGGGTGGCGGCGACGAGGAGATCTCTTGCCCGATCTGTTGTCCGGTCTTCCCGGCACCCTTGGAGGAGCGCTCCATCGCGCGGCGCGCGACTTCCCGGATCGCGGAATTGCCGTGTTCGACAGCCGGGGCCGGAAGGCCGATCGGCGGCCCTACGCCGCCCTGGACGCGGCGGCTCGCATGAACGCGGCGCGGTTCGCCGCGCTCCGCATCGCCGAGCGGGAGCCGGTCCTGATCGCCTTGCCCACATCGTGGGAATGGATCGAGACCTGGTTCGGTGTTCTTCTCCGCGGGGCGTGGCCGGTGGCGGCGCCTGCTGTGGGTGCGCTGGCCTCGGCCGGCGTGCAGCTGGAGAAGATCGACACCGTGAGGCGCGACATCGGCGCGCGCCGCGTGGTTTCCAGCGACGGGTTCCGGCGCCGGGCCCGGGAGCACGGGCTGGGTGAGCTGGCCGAACGCACCATCACCCCCGCGGAAATCGCCGCCGTGACGCCGCAGCGAGCGTTCGCCGCTCCGCCGGCCGACCCCGGCGACACGGCCTTTCTCCAGCTCACCAGCGGCTCGACCGGCCTGCCCCGGGCGGTGATGATTCCCCACCGGGCCGCCATCCACAACCCCATGGCCAGCGCCGAGGCCATCGGCGCTCCGCACGGCGAGCCCGTCCACCACTGGGCCGACGCGATGGTCTCCTGGCTGCCGCTGTACCACGACATGGGGCTCGTCGGCTGCCTGCTGCTGCCAATCCTCGCCGGGCTCGACACCTGGCTGCTGCGCCCCCGGACCTTCCTCGCCCGGCCCCGGCTGTGGCTCGAGCAGCTCGGCAGCCACGGAACGGCCTTCGTGCCCGCGCCGAACTTCGCGTACCAGCTCTGTGTCGAGCGGCTGGGCGCGCGGGCCCTGGACGGCCTCGATCTGTCCCTCTGGAAGGCGGCGCTGACCGGAGCGGAGATGATCCGGCCCGAGACCACGGAGGCTTTTCAGGCGACCTTCGCATCCTGCGGATTCACGCCGGCAGCCTTCCGGCCCTGCTACGGGCTGGCCGAGGCCACCCTGACCGTCTCGCTGGACCGGCGCGGCGAGGGGGTGCGCACGCGGCGCGCGCCGCCCGCCGCCGATGCGGGGCCCGGCCTCACGGAGGCGGTCAGCACCGGCGAGCCGATCCGGGACACCCAGGTCGGCATCGCCGCACTGGACGGGACCGCGCTCCCCGAGGATCGCATTGGGGAGGTGCGGGTCAAGGGGCCGGGACAGTTCCTGGGCTACCACAACCACCCCGAGGAGAGGGCGGCCAGCCTTTCCGGCGGCTGGTTCGCCACGGGAGACCTCGGTTTCGTCCACGCCGGCGAGCTGTACCTCACCGGACGCACCAAGGACGTGATCATCGTCCGCGGCGAGACCAGGATGCCGCACGAGATCGAGTGGGTGGCCGACGGCGTCACCGGGGGGGGGGGCCTGCTGCGCTCCGCCGCGTTCTCCGTGGCCCGCGGGGCGCGGGGCGAGCAGGTCGTGGTGGTGGTGGAGAGCGGGCTGCGCGAGCCGCAGAGGCTGCGCGAGCTGGACCGGGAGATCCGCGTCCGGATCGGCCGGGACCTGGGGCTGCCGCTGGCCGACCTGGCCTTCGTCCGCCGGGGCCGTATCCCGCGCACCTCCAGCGGCAAGACGCAGCGGCAGCAGTTGCGACGGACCTACCTGGAAGGCAGGCTGGAACGGCTGGAAGCATGAGCTGCACATTCTCGTATCGTCCGCGGCCGGACCGGATACAATGCGCGCGGAGGCACGACCAGCCATGAACCAGAAGCAGACGGCTCTGGAACTGATCGCGCGGATCGCCGGATCCACGCCGGAAAAGCTCGAACCGCACATGGAACTGGTCGCCGATCTCGGGCTCGACTCGGCGGGAGCGCTGGAGCTGTTGGTGGAGCTGGAGGGTGCGCTGGGAATCGAGATCGGCGATGACGAGGTCACGAGGCTGAACACCGTCGGGGACATACTCGCCTACATCGAGAGCGCCTGAACTCGGGCGCGCGTCCGCGGACCGCGAATGAGAGATGCGCCGCTCAGCCGCAGACTGGAATCGATTCCTTACCTGGCCGCCACGCATCTCCTGCTCTCGCTCCCGCACGGAGCCGTGCTGCGCATCGGCCGCGCCCTGGGGACCTTCGGCTACGCCATCGACGCGCGGCACCGGAAGCTCGTCCTGCGCAATCTCGCGTGGGCCCTGTCTGAACGATCCGCGGACGAACGCCGCCGGCTGGCCCTGGCGTGCTACCAGCATGTCGGCCGCGCCTTCTGCGAGGTGTTCTCGGTCTGCCGTTTGACCGAGAGCGACCTTCGTTCGCGGTTCCGGGTCGAAGGGCTCGAGCATCTCCAGGCGGCCCGTGCACAGAACCGCGGCGTGATGCTGACCAGCGGGCACTTCGGCTCCTGGCAGGTGGCGATCTACCCGCTCAGCCTGCTGGTCGGCGGGCTGCACGCCGTGGCGCGCCCCCTGGACAATCCGTACGTGGCCCGGCACGTCCTCCGTTTGCGCCAGCGGTTCGGCGTGCGCGTGGTCGAGTGGCGGGGGGCGGGCCATCGGCTGGTGAACCTCCTGCGCCGGCGGGCCGCGATCGGCATGGTGGTCGACCACCGGCCCGCGCCCGGCCGCGGCCTCGCCCTCCCCTTTCTGGGCCGGCCGGCGCGCACCTCATCGGTGCCGGCCATCGCCGCGGCCGCCTGCGGAGCCCCCGTCCTCCCCACCCGCTGCACGCCCGAGGGCAATGCCGGCTACACGATTCGCTTTGATCCTCCCATCCAGCCGGGCGGAACGGATCCGGCAGCGATCGAGCGCCTCATGCGCGCCTACACGCGCCCCATCGAGGAAGCCGTTCGGCGACAGCCCGAGATGTGGTTCTGGATGCACGATCGCTGGAAGGCGTGAGCCGGTCTCGTACCGGCCGCGCGCTCGCTACGCCCGGCCCGCCTGGGGGAACGGGTCTCCGCTGTCGTTCTCGCTTTCGTTCTCCAGCGGATCCGCCGCATCCGCGGCGGTCAGCAGGCGCCGCTTGGCGTGGGCATTGCGCACCATGAAGGCGTAGCGCCTGAACATCCGGTTGGTCTCTTCCTCGTGCTCGCACACGGTGGTCTCGTCCACCGGCTCGAAGAAGCAGGTGGGATCCTCCGCCATGATGTCGCCGTGCTCGTAGTAGGCCATGGCGCGGCAGCCGCCGCAGGTGAACTTGTAGCGGCAGCGCCCGCACTTCCCCTGCAGCTGATTGCGATCCAGGATCCGCTGGAAGACCGGGCTGGAGTCGATGATTTCCTGGAACGTCTTCTCCCGCACGTTCCCACAGCTGACGTCGTCGAGCAGGATGCCGCACGGAGAAACGTCGCCCTCGGCGCTGACTCCCAGCCAGGTCCCGCACCAGCAGCCGATGGAGGGATTCTGCGGCACGGTGACGTTGCGGCGTCCCTTTGAGTATTTTTCATGCACCTCGGGAGCGAGAAAGAACGGCGTGTAACTGATGTAACCCAGCGCATGCTTGCGTAGCGCGGGGTGGATCACGCTCTCCATCTGCTCGGCGGTGAAATGCAACCGGTCCCAGTAGTCCCTGCCGCTGCCGCGGGCCGTGAAGGGAGAGCGATTGTAAGGGATGCCGCGTTGCTCCAGCCATTCCAGGGTGCTGTGGAGCGTGCGCAGGTTGTGCTGCCCGATGGTGACCACCACGTTGCGGCGGATGCCGAGCTCCGCGCACAGGTCGAGCACCCGGACAGCGCTCTCGCAGTCGGTGTCGCGCGTCCAGGAGTTCTCGTTCTGGATCGAGTTGATGCCGACGGCCACCACCAGCGTGCCCTGGCTGGCCTCGTTCAGAGCGAACAGCTTCTCCCGGTCCATGCGGGACCCGTTGGTGGCGATGATCGAGGCGTAGCCGTAGCGCGAGGCCAGCCGGACCAGCTCCACGGCGTCCCGCCGGAGGATGAACTCACCGCCGCTCCAGGTGATCGTCTCGACGCCGATTTCCTTGACGCTGGCCAGCACGCGGTGTTCGATCTCCTCCGTGGTCAGCTCCCGGCCCGAGAGAGCCCTGACCAGCTTCTTGTCGTTCGACCGCGCCATACACATGCCGCAGGAGAAATTGCACTGGCGCGTGGCCTCGAAGAAAAGATTGTTAAAGGTGTATCGCGTTTTCGTCATGGGACGTCGTTCTGCCGCGGAGTCACTTCACAAAGCTCGAACAGCTGTCGGTCCGGCGTCAGCAGGAAGGCAAACCGTCTCCAGGCGGCGTGGTCGACCTGGAACCGCCGGAACGGAAGGCAGCGCGCCCGCCGCAGCCCGCGGATCGCTTCATCCAGATCGTTGACCGCATAGCAGATGTGATAGGCGCCGGCGCCGGCCCGTTTGAGGACGCCCTTCACCGGGGATTCCTCGGTCAGGCCCTCCACCAGCTCGATCATGGCACCTCCCGGCACCCGGAGGAAGCAGACCCGCACGTTTTCCGGAAAGACCTCCACGGCCCTCCCTACACGCTCGAACCCGAAGACGCCCTCGTAATATTCCAGCGCGCAGTCGATGCTCTCTACCGCCACACCGACATGGTGAAACGTCATGCCGAGCCGGCGGCCGAGGGGAACACCCTCCGCCGCGGCCGGAGCATCGTCCAGCGTCGCCATCGGCCCGGACTCTAGCACAGCTAAGGACGGCCACCGCCGCCGCCAAGGTTCCCGACGGGGACGGCTGTGCGAGCGCTCACGTTCACATGCGATACGATATCCACTCGTCCAGCCGCGACCCTGCACGCGGTTGAGTGGGTCGCCGCGGTGGGCTTGAAGGGATGCGCTCCATGCCATTCTGTCCCATGGGAAATCTCCCGTCTTCCTTTCGCCCATGGGCCCTCATGGTCCTGTGGATCGGACTCTGCCTGACGTTTTGCAGCGCCCCACCCGGCGGCGATTCCGCCACGCCGTCCGCCGACATCAACGCCTCGGCCTCCCATCAGCGCATGCGGCGAGAGCTGCGGCATGTCATCGAGGTGACGCAGCAGACCGACATCTACCTTGGAGACCACCTGGAACAGGAGCTGCGTGCGGAGCTCGCGGCCATGGAGCAAAAGCCGTCTCCCGAACGACTGCTGGCCCTTCGCCGCCTCGCGCTGGCGGAGCTGCACCTGGGACGGGAGCAGGAATCCCTTCGACTGTTCACCGAGGCCTACCGCATGATTCCCCAGGTCGAGTCGCATCTGGAGAAGAGCGTGATCGACGTTCTGGTTTTTCTGGCGGGTCTCGCGTGGCTGCGGCATGGCGAGACCGAGAACTGCGCGCGGCGGCACAACCCGGACAGGTGCCTGCTGCCCATCCAGGGTCAGGGTGTGATTCGCTGGTTGACGGCTCGGAACACGTGGTCAAGTTGTTCACAGAGGTGCTGAAACGCACGCCAGGCGGATCGGTCCTGCATCTGCAGGCGCTGTGGTTGCTCAACATCGCCGCAATGACCCTCGGCCATTATCCAGACGGCGTCCCTGCCGGCTGGCGCATTCCACCCGAGGCGTTCGTTTCCGATCTGCCTTTTCCCCGCTTCCCCAACATCGCGGCTGCGCTGGGACTGAACACCCTCAGCCTTTCCGGGGGCGCTGTGGCGGACGATCTCGACGGCGACGGCGATCTCGATCTCCTCGTCTCCACCTGGCACCCCGCCGGAGAGATGAAGCTGTTCATCAACAACCGGGACGGCAGCTTTACGGAGCGCGGTCAGGAGTCGGGCCTGGCGGGCATCACCGGGGGGCTCAACATGGTGCAGGCGGACTACGACAACGACGGAGACGAGGATGTGTTCGTTCTCCGCGGCGCCTGGCTGGGGGCGGAGGGCCGGCCCCCCCAATTCCCTGCTCCGCAACCGCGGAGACGGGACTTTCGAGGACGTGACGTTTGCCTCCGGATTGGGGGACACATTCTTTCCCACCCAGACTGCATCCTGGGCGGACTACGACAACGACGGGGACCTCGATCTCTTTGTTGGCAACGAGACAACTCCCGGTCTGGCGGCGCCGTGCCAGCTCTTCCGGAACCATGGCGATGGGACATTCCGTAACGTGGCCGCCGAGGCGGGCGTCACCAACGACCGGTTCACCAAGGCCGTCGTGTGGGGGGACTACGATAACGACCGGCTGCCGGATCTGTATGTCTCCAACCTGGGCGGTCCCAACCGCCTGTTCCACAACAATGGCGACGGCACCTTCACCGACTTGGCCGCCGAGGCTGGTGTCACCCGGCCGCGGGCCAGCTTTCCCTCCTGGTTCTGGGACGTTGACAACGACGGCGCCCTGGACCTCTTCGTCGCTGCCTACACCGCCGACATATCCAGTATCGCCGCGTCGTTCCTCGGCCGGCCGGTGCGGGTCGAGCTGGCCCGCCTTTACCGCGGTGATGGCCGCGGTGGCTTCACCGACATCGCGGTCAAGGCCGGCGTTGCCGGACCGCATTCCCCCATGGGATCCAACTTCGGCGACCTGGACGGTGACGGCTTTCTGGATTTCTACCTGGGCACCGGCGATCCCGATTATTGCAACCTGATGACCAATCTCATGTTCCTGAACCAGTCCGGTGACCACTTCGCCGACGTCACCAGCGCCGGCGGGTTCGGTCAGCTCCAGAAGGGGCACGCCGTGGTCTTCGCCGACTTCGATGAGGACGGGGACCTCGATCTCTTTCAGCAGCTCGGCGGCGCGGTGCCGGGGGATGCCTTTTTCGATGCTTTCTATGAGAACCCCGGCTTCGGGAACCACTGGCTCTCCGTCGAGCTCGTTGGCATCCGATCCAATCGCTCGGCCATCGGCGCCAGGCTCTTCTTGCAGGTCACCGATGACGGCCGACGACGATCGATTTACCGCTGGGTGAACAGCGGCGGCAGCTTCGGCGCCAATCCTCTCCGGCAGACCGTTGGCCTGGGTCACAGCCGGAGGATCGATCGCCTGGAGGTCTTCTGGCCGACCTCGGGGGCCACCCAGGTGTTCCAGAACCTGCCCGCCGACCGCCACGTTCGCATTCTGGAGGGTGAAGACCGGGTCGTGGAGCTGCCGCGGCCCCCGTTTGCACTCGCCCACCGCCCCTGAACGGCCCCGTTCGTCAACCACTCGCGGCGGCCATGGCGAGCTTTCTCGAGAGGCCGGAGATGGTCCGGCCAGCGCGTTGAAGAAGCCGGGAAATCCCGCGCTTCCCCCTTGCGTATACTCTCCAGGCGATCCAGGCAACCCCCCGTCCGTCGGGGAGAGTTCGCGAGGAGGGACAACCGGCATGGAGCTGAAGATCTCGAACCTTTTCAAGACATACCCCAACGGCACGGCGGCGGTTCGTGATGTCAACTTGACAATTCCTCCGGGCATGTTCGGCCTTCTGGGGCCCAACGGGGCGGGCAAGTCGACCTTGATGCGGATCGTCGCCACCCTGCAAGAGCCCGATTCCGGCAGCATGCATTTCGGCGATATCGATGTTCTGAAGAACAAACCGGCGCTGCGGAAAACCCTCGGGTACCTGCCGCAGGATTTCGGCCTTTATCCGAAGGTGACTGCCGAGAAACTCCTGGCGCATTTCGCGGTCCTGGAAGGAATCCTCGACCGGAAGGAACGCCGGCGCGTGGTGGACGCGCTCCTGGAGCGCACGAACCTGAAACAGTCCCGCCAGGTGAAGCTGGGGGAATACTCCGGCGGCATGCAGCAGCGCTTCGGCATTGCGGTGGCGTTGCTGGGAGAGCCGAAACTGATCATCGTGGACGAACCCACGGCGGGTCTGGATCCCGAGGAGCGCGTGCGGTTCCTGAACCTGCTGGCTGAGATAGGGCGCGACAGCGTCGTGATTCTCTCGACCCACATCGTGGATGATGTGGCCGAGCTGTGCAGCCGCATGGCCATCATCGATGCGGGCGTCATCCGACTGCGGGCGGAACCCCCCGCGGCCATCCGGAGGCTGCGCGATCGCATCTGGCGGACCGTCATCGAAGCCGGCGATCTGGAGAGCTACCGCGAACGGCACGTGGTGCTCTCGAATCGCCTGAACCTCGGACGCAACGTGGTCCGCGTCCATCACGAGGGTCCTCCCGGCGACGGCTTCGAGCCGGTGGAACCGGACCTGGAGGATGTCTACTTCGGCACCCTGCGCGGCCTCTTCGAGCCGGCCCCCAGGGCACAGGCCACGCCGGCATGAGCAAGTTCCTGAGACTCCTGCGCTTCGAGCTGGGCTATTACCTCAGCCGCCTCTCCATCTGGGTCTATTTCGCCGTCATGGCGTCCACGGCTTACATGATGATGATCACCTTCGGAGGCGCGTTTCCCGGCGTCAGCTCCGCCATCGAAGGTACCGACGGCAATGTCCTGGTCAATTCTCCGCACGTTCTGCTCATCCTGACCTCCCTGTTCGCCGTGTTCGGCACTCTGGTCGTGGCGGCCGTGGCCGGCAACGCGGGCCACCGCGACTTCGGTTGCAACATGCACCCGTTCGTTTTCACCACTCCGATCTCCAGGGTGCACTATGTGGCCAGCCGTTACATCGGCACGGTGATCGTCAACGTGGTGGTCCTTTCGGGGATCGCTTTCGGCCTATGGCTGGGCACTGTCATGCCGTTCGTGCAGGCCGATCGATTCGGCCCCAACGCGCTGGGCGCCTACGTGCGTCCCTACCTGCTCACAATCCTGCCCAATGTCCTGTTTACGTCCGCTATCTTCCTCGCCCTGGCCCTGCTCACACGCAAGCGCATGCCCCACTACATCGGCGGCGCGGGCCTCTTGCTGGGCTACCTGCTCTCGCGCACCCTCCTCGGCGAATTGAGCACCAAGTGGATCGCCGCACTGACCGACCCGTTCGGCATCGGACCCATTCGCTTGGCCACCCAGTACTGGACCACGGTCGAGAAAAACACGCAGCTTCTCGGCATGTCGGGCTGGGTGCTCATCAACCGCCTCGTCTGGATCGGCGTGGCACTGGGGATCGTGGCCCTGGCAGTCGCTCGTTTCCGCTTCAGCCAGTCGGCAAGCGAGGGACGGAAAAGGAAACGGCACGATCAGGGGGCCATCGAAGCCGCCATCCCGGCCGCTCCGGTCACCGCCACGGTGCCCGCCGCCCACCGCACCTTCGGCCGCCGCGCGGTCTGGGCACAGTGGCGCACGCTGACGGCCCGGTCCTTTCGCGAGGTCATCGCCAGCCCCTTTTTCTTCGCGATCCTGCTGGCGGGAGTGCTCTTTCTGATCCTCAACGCCTTGCAGCTTGAAACAATCTTCGGAACCCGCACCTGGCCCATGGCCTGGAAGGTCATCGAGATCCTGGGCGGCAGTTTCGGACTCTTCGTGATGATCCTCATCACGCTGTACGCCGGAGAGCTCGTCTGGCGCGAGCGCGACCTAAAGCTGGACCAGATCTTCGACGCCATGCCCACGCCCTCCTGGATAGGATTCGTCTCCAAGCTGGCGGCGCTTTCCGCCATGGTCGTTCTGCTGCTCGCGACCATCATCGTGGCGGGAATGCTCACCCAGGCCTTTCTGGGCTTTTACCGCTTTGAACCCGCCCTCTACATCGAGCAATTGCTCGGCATGCAGCTCGTCAACTATCTGCTTCTGTGCGTCCTCGCGCTGACCGTGCACACGCTGGTCAATCACAAGTACACCGGGCATTTCATCCTGGTGCTTGTTTACGTGGGCCTGGGCCTGGCGCCGCTGCTGGGCTTCGAGCACCCGCTATGGCGTTACGGATCGGATCTAGGCGATACCTACTCCGACATGAACCGGCTCGGCTGGTACCTCGGGCCCTTCTTCTGGTTCAAGCTCTACTGGTGCGGTTCGGCCGTGCTGATGGCCGTCTTGTCGAATCTCCTCTGGCCCCGCGGTGTCGAAGCGCGCCTCCGCCAGCGGTTGCGCCTGGCGAGACTCCGTCTGCGCGCCTCAGCCTCGGCGGCCACAGCAGCCGGCGTCGCGCTGTCTCTGGGCGCCGGCGGTTTCATCTATTACAACACCAACGTGCTGAACACCTACCGCAGCGGCAACGATACCGAAAAACTGCAGGCACGCTATGAAAAGGAGTTCAAGCAGTACGAGGGGCTGCCCCAGCCCCGGATCACGAAAGTCTCCCTCCAGGTCAACCTGTACCCCGAGACCGGCAGAGTCGACGCTGAAGGCACCTACCAGTTCGTCAACCGCACCGGGAAACCGATCGAGAGACTCCACGTGCTTCTGGACCGTTCCGCAGTGATCGACAGGATGGAGTTCGGCGGCGGCGGGAAGCTGGAGCAAGAGGATTCCGAGCTCGGATACACGATCTACGCCCTGGCGCATCCCCTGGCCCCAGGGGCCGCATCGACGCTCGATTTTTCGCTGGAATTCCCCCACAAAGGCTTCTCCCACACCATCCGCAACCAGGTGGTGCAAAACGGGACCTTCGTCAACAGCACCATTCTTCCGAGCTTCGGATACGACCCGGGCGGTGAGCTGGCCCTGGATCGCACGCGCGCGAAATACGGCCTGCAGCCGAAGGAGCGGATGCGCGATCTGGACGATCCGGCCGGGCGGCGCAACAACTACATCTCCAGGGACGCCGACTGGGTCGGCTTCGATGCCGTCGTCAGCACCGCGGCCGATCAGATCGGTCTGGCGCCCGGGTACCTGCAACGCGAATGGAAAGAAAACGGAAGGCGTTTCTTCCAATACACCATGGACGCTCCCATCCTGGACTTCTTTTCCTTCCTTTCGGCGCGCTACACGGTGGTGCGTGATTCCTGGAACGAGGTCGCCATCGAGGTGTACTACAACCCCGGCCACGAGTTCAACGTGCAGCGGATGATCCAGGCGGTGAACAAATCGCTGGATTATTACTCTCGGGAATTTTCTCCCTATCAGTACCGCCAGGTGAGGATTCTGGAATTCCCGCGCTACGCCTCCTTCGCGCAGTCGTTTCCCAACACGATTCCATACTCCGAGAGCATCGGATTCATCGCGCGTGTCAAGAAGGATGACATCGACTATCCGTTCTACGTCACAGCACATGAGGTCGCGCACCAGTGGTGGGCGCACCAGGTGATCGGGGCGAACGTGCAGGGAGCGACCGTGCTTTCAGAGACCCTGGCCCAGTATTCGGCCCTGATGGTGATGGAACATGAGTTCGGCAAGGACCAGATGCGCCGGTTCCTGGAATATGAGCTTGACCGGTACCTGCGCGGCCGCAGCACGGAACGCAAGAAGGAAGTGCCGCTGCTGCGGGCGGAGAACCAGCCGTACATTCATTACAGGAAAGGCTCACTGGTCATGTACGCGCTCTGCGACGCCATCGGAGAAGACGCCGTGAACCGGGCCTTGTCCCATCTCTTGAAACAGTGGGCCTTCAAGGGACCCCCCTACCCGACATCACGCGACCTGCTGGCTGTTCTGAAGGAAGAAACGCCCCAGGATCTGAGGCCCTGGCTCTCGGATCTCTTCGAGCACATCACTCTGTACGAGAACCGCGCCACGAAGGCCGTGGCCCGCGCGGACGGGGAAAACCGTTACGAGGTCACGCTGACCTTTGAGGCCCGCAAGGTGCACGCCGGAGAACGGGGAGAAGAAACCGAAGCCGCTCTCGACGATCCCATCGACATCGGCATATTCGACAAGGAAGGTCATCCCCTCTACCTGAAAAAACACCGCATCGACAGCGCCACAAAGCAGATCACCGTGACCGTCGAGGGGAAGCCCGCCACCGCCGGTATCGATCCGTACCACAAGCTCATCGACCGGCATCCGCAGGACAACGAGGTCCCGGTCCAGGGGGTCTGATCGCTGAGAGGATTCCCCCCGACGGGCCGCGCGAAGCCGGCTGGCATCCGGCCCGGAACCCGGCGGCTCCGGCGGGGACGCGCCGGTCCGGCATCGCTTGCAGAGGATCCCGGGCCGATCTAGGATGGGCCCCGAGACGATCTTCCCCGCAATTCACCGCGGCGCGGCTGCGGCCCGGCCCGCCCCAACACGAATGGAGATGAGCGTGTCCCGATGCGAAATCACCACGGCCTGCCTCGCCCTTCTTCTCGCGGCGCCGCTCTCCACGCCCGCCGCCAGCCATCACCACGGCGATCCTCCGGCCGGCGAGGAGCAGCAGATCCCGTTGTTCGACGGGCTGGGAAGCTTCCACCGCGCCGTCAGCACCTCCTCGGCCCGGGCGCAGGCCTACTTCGACCAGGGAATGATGCTCGGTTACGCCTTCGGCCGGCCGGAGGCCGCGCTCTCCTTCCAGGCCGCCGCCGAGATCGATCCTGACTGCGCCGCCTGCTACTTGGGCGAGGCCTGGACGCTGGGCCCGTACCAGAATGAAAAGATGAGCGCGAAGAACGCGCCCCTGGCCTACGCGGCGGCACAGAAGGCGCTGGCGCACAAGGACCTGGCCAGCGACGTCGAGCGGGCGCTGATCGAGGCGATGGCGGTGCGCTACGTGGCGGACCCGCAGCAGGAGCGGGCCGACCTGGACCAGGCCTACTCCGACGCCATGAAGGTGGTGGCCGAGCGCTTCCCCGGCGACCTGGACGTGAACGCGCTCTACGCCGAGTCGCTGATGGTGCTGCACCCGTGGGACCTGTACCCGGGGGGCAAGCTGCGGATCGAGGGCCAGGAGGCCATCCGTGTCCTCGAGAAGGTGCTGGCCGCCGACATCCACCACGCCGGCGCCTGCCACATGTACATCCATTCCGTGGAGGAGTCGTCCACGCCGGAGCGCGCCGAGGTCTGCGCCGATCTGCTGGCCGACGGCATCCCGCTCGGCAGCCATATCCAGCACATGCCCTCGCACATCTACATGCGCATCGGCCGCTACGGCGACGGTGTGCGTGCCAACCAGAAGGCGCAGATGGTCGACCACCGGGCGAGGCGCGGCCAAGCCGTGGCCATCTATCCCAACCACAACACCAACATGCTGTGCTACGCGGCGTGGATGGACGGCCAGAGCGCCGTGGCGCTGCAGGCGGCCCGCGACCTGCAAGGTACCGGCCGCCGGGCCATGATGCTGCCGCTCATGCTGGCTCGCTTCGGCCGCTGGGACGAGCTGAAGGCGATGCGGAAGGCGCCGAAGGGGCTTCTTCCGGAGGGGATCCGGCAGTTCACCCGCGGCCTGGCATTCCTGCGCACGGGCGAGCCGGCGAAGGCAAGCAGGGCCCTGAACCGTCTGGAAAAGATCCTGGGCCGCGCCGACCCGGAGGAGACCTTCGCCCCCGAGACCACCGACAAGCCGATCGACCTGCTCCGCATCGCCCACGGCATCCTCGCCGGCGAGACCGCCGCGGCGGCCGGCGAGACCGCCGCCGCGGTGCGCTACCTGGAGATCGCCATCGCCGCGGAAGACGGGCTCGAATACTCCGAGCCGGAAATCTGGCCGCTGCCGGCGCGCCAGATACTCGGCGCGATCCTGCTGGACGCCGGCCGGGCGAAGGAAGCGCAGCGGGTCTACGAGGAGGAGCTGGAGAACCACAGGGAGAACGGTTGGTCGCTGTTCGGACTGTCCGCCGCGCTGCGGGCGCAGGGGAAGGGCGGCGAGGCCGATGCTGTACGGGCGCGGTTCGAGGCCGCGTGGGCGCGGTCGGATGTGTGGCTCACAGCCTCGAGGTTCTGACCTCTCCCCGAACCATAGCTTGGTCTTTCAGATGCGCCACCGGTGTCTTCCGGGCCGGACTGCATTCTGCCGCGCCGGCCCGCCGGGACCGCCGTTTCGTTTGGTGTTCCGACGGAACGATTCGTAGCACCTCATGCTCCCGCCGGAGCGCCCGGGAGAGCGGCCTCGGAATTGCCAGAGGCGCCTTTTCCTGAAAGGATGGGGCCATGCGCCAGCAGATGGTACGGGGTGATTTCGGAAGGACCGGCGGCAAGCCGGCGGGCGGATCCGCCCGCCGGCCGGCTCTCTGGCTCCGGGAGATCCTCCTGCTGGCCCTCATCGCAATTTACGGCGCAGTCTCCATCATCGCCTACACCGATTTCCCGCGGCAGGATGCCCGCCCTCGACTGACTGATCTGGAGTGGCGGGGGCTCGAGCTGTGGCGCGAGCACAACTGCCAGGCGTGCCATCAGATCTACGGATTCGGCGGCTTCCTGGGGCCCGATCTGACCAACATGGTGGGCGAGGACACGCCCGATGAAGCCTACCGGAGTGTGCTGACTTCAGGACTGAACCGGATGCCGGCCTTTCATCTCGATCAGAACGACCAGACGGCCCTGCTGGCATACCTGCGCGCCATGAATCGCACCGGCAAGTCGCAGCCCGAACGGCTCGGGGCCCGCCGGGCCGTGGATTCCTGGAAGCATTACGGGCTGATCCTGGAGCAATGGAAGCGGGACGGCGGCGCCCCGATCCCCGGGTCCGTCCGCCGCGGATACGGCGTCTGGGCCCGGAATCGCTGCGGGGTCTGCCACGTGCCATTCACGGCTGGGCGCCATCGCGCGCCGGATCTGTCCCAGCGGGCCGTCGATCGGTCGATTCCTACCCTGACCGCGCTGCTCAGGGACGGCAAGAACAACATGCCCGCCTACACCCTGGACGACGCCCGGATCGCCGACCTGGGCTCCTTCCTGGAGTGGGTGGCGCTGCACCGTTCCGACCTGGTGGCCTTGAACGATCAGATGCTGGAGCGTGAGCCCTTCTCCTGGACCGCCGTTCCATGGTTCGAGTACGCACCGTGACGGACCCCGCACACGACCGGAACCCGGTCATCTGGATGCTCCTCCTCGCCCTCCTGGCATGTGTCCTCACGCTCCTGATAGGCCTGGTAGGAGCCGTGGTGTACACCCGGTACGAGCCCCTCCTGCGCTCCATGGGTGTGACGTTCCAGCAGCTTCGCCCCATTCACGAGACCTACGCCTTCGCCTGGGTTTTCCTTGGCGGAGTCACCGTCATCCATTTCTTCCTGCTGACGACCTTCGGACCGTTCGAGCCCGCAGCCCGGCGGCGGTTCCGCGCGCAATGCGTCCTGTGGGCTGCTGCGGGCGCGGGCACCTTCATCACCCTGTCGATAGGACAGTTCACCGGGAGGGAGTACCTGGGGTACCATCCGATCTTCTCGCTCATCATCCTGGCGGGCTGGCTGCTCTTCGCCCGCAACTACTTCGGGTTGGTCGGGTTCAGGCTGCGGGGACGGCCTGTCTACATTTACATGTGGAGTGTGGCCATTCCACTGTTCGTCGTCACCTACCTGGAAGGCCATCTCTACCTCCTGGAACAGGTGAGTGCCCAGCCCGTGCGGGACATTGCCCTCCAGTGGAAGTCCAACGGCGTGATGGTTGGTTCTTTCAATCTGCTGGCCTACGGTTCGTTGATGTACATCGCCGGCCTGATCCGGAAGGATGACGGCTACTCCTACTCGCGCACCGCCTTCGGCCTTTTCACCGTCGGGGTTCTGAACACGTTCACCAACTACGGCCACCACACCTACCATCTTCCCCAGACCCCGTGGATCCACTGGATCGCCTTCGTGGTGAGCATGCTCGAGACGATCATCCTGGCCAAGGTGCTGTTCGACCTTTTGGGCCTCCGCCGCGCTCCCTCCATGCCGGACGATCTCAGGGTGCCGGAGCGGTTTGTCCGCGCCGCCATGCTGTGGACCTTCTTGATGCTCCTGCTCTCGCTGCTCATCGCCATCCCTCCCCTCAACGCTTTCATTCACGGCACCCATGTGGTGGTGGCCCATTCGATGGGCAGCATGCTGGGAATCAACTCCATGATCCTCCTCGGGGCCTTCGCCTATGCCATGCGCAGCCTGAAGGGGGCCGAGCACCCGGTGGTGAAGGGTGCCAGGGTGAGGAGCGCCGTGCCCTGGGTCAATCTGTTCCTGGGCGTGTTCTGGCTCGCGTTCCTGGCCAGGGGCCTGGCGGCGGCCATGGTGCGTTACCTGGGACCCTCGGCGCCCGACTATTCCCTGGTGGTCCAGGCGTTTCCCCCGGTCGTGCTGATCTCGGGAGCGGGGCTGGTCCTGTCGCTCCTGTGGATCTTCAGCCAGTGGGTCCTGGCGCTGTGGCGGCCGGTGCCGCTGCAAGACAGCTCATCCGCTCCCTAGATTCCGGCATCTGCGTCGCCCGTCCGTTGCGGAGTTTCGCGAGGGTGGCGGGGCCGCGTCACCGCGCTCAGCCCTGGGGCAGCGGCTGGGGCATGCGCGGCGGCGGCGGCATGCTCTCGAAGGCGCGCATGGAGACCTGGCCGGCCACGGCCCGCGCCACCTTGACGAGCTCGCGCGCCGCCGGCGCCTCCGGATCGTGGATCACGATGGGGCGGCCGGCGTCTCCTCCCGCCATCACCCGGGGGTCGATGGGGATCTCGCCCAGGAAGCGAACCTCGAACTCCCCGGCGACGCCCCGTCCCCCGCCGCGCCCGAACAGGTCCTCGGTTCCTCCGCAGTGGCGGCAGGTGTAGCCGCTCATGTTCTCGACGATGCCGAGGATGGGAACATTGACCTTGTTCAGGGCGAGCGCCGACTTCTTCATGTCCTCGAGGGAAACGGCCTGGGGAGTGGTCACCAGCACCGCACCCGTGACAGGAATGATCTGGGACAGGGTGAGCGGCACATCGCCGGTGCCCGGCGGCAGATCGATGACCAGGTAATCGAGCTCGCCCCAGGCCACGTCGCCCAGGAATTGCCGCATCGCGCCATGGAGCATCGGCCCCCGCCAGATGACCGGCTCGTCCGGGGCGAGGAAAAAACCGATGGAGATCAGCTTCACGTCCCGGGGCCCCAGCAGCGGCTTGATCTTCTTCCCCTCGCCCTGCGGGCGGCCCCGGACTCCCATCATGGTCGGCTGGTTCGGGCCGTAGATATCAGCATCCAGAAGCCCCACTCCGGCGCCGTCGCCAGCCAGCGAGAGGGCCAGGTTCGCCGCCACGGTGGATTTGCCCACTCCTCCCTTTCCGGACCCCACCAGGACCGTGTTCCTCACGCCGGGGATCAAGTCGCTCTCCCCGGCGACCGAGCGCCGCACCCGGGCGCCCCACTGAATCTGGAGATCGTGGATGCCGTCCACCGCCAGCACCGCCGCCTGGCAGTCGGATTCGATGCGCTCCTTGAGGGGGCACGCAGGGGTGGTGAGGTGAATGGTGACCCGGGCCACTCCTGCCTCGATCCTGAGATTCTCGACCATGCCCAGGGCCGCCAGGCTCTGGTGCAGCTCCGGATCCTGGACCGTTCCCAGGGCCTGCATTACCTGCTGCTCGAGTGTCTCGCTGTCGGCGTCCGGCATGATGGGCCGGATCTTACCATGCCATGTCGATCCGATGGCCTCAGGCCGCCGTCAGCCCGCCGTCCACCGGGTAGACCGCCCCGGTGATGAAGGCGGCCTCGTCCGAGGCCAGGAAGGCCACCAGAGCGGCGACCTCCTCCGGCGTGCCCACCCGGCCCAGCGGGTGAAGCGGACCGTAGCGGGCGTCGAGTTCTGCCCGGTCCGCATGCTCGAGGTTGTGCCGGCGGGGCAAGTCGGTGTCGATCACGGCGGGACAGACGGCATTCACCCGGATCTTGTCAGCTGCGTGGTCCAGCGCCATGGCCCGGGTGAGCTGCACCAGGCCACCCTTGGAGGCGCAGTAAGCCACGCACTTCTCAAGCCCCACGAGCCCCAAGGTGGAGGCATTGTTGATGATGGAGCCGCCTCCCCGCTGGCGCAGCGCCGGAATGACGGCGCGGCTCACCAGGAACGGCCCCGTCAGATTCACCGCCAGGGTGTCTGTCCATCTCTCCAGCGTGGTGGCCAGAGCATCGCCGTCTCCGGCAATGCCTGCATTATTGAAAAGGATATCCAGCCCGCCCAGCTTCTCGACTGCACAGGCCACGGCAGACAGGATCTCCTCCGGCCGGGAGATGTCCGCCACCAGGGCCAGGGCCGTTCCGCCGGCCGCCGACACCGTTTCCACCGTTTCTTCCAGCAGCTCGCGGCGCCGCCCCAGGAGCGCGACGCTGGCGCCGTCGGCAGCCAGGCGCACGGCCGCCGCCCGGCCGATACCGGAGCCGCCTCCGGTGACCAGGGCCGCCTTGCCGCCTAATATCACGCAGGCCTCACCATACAACCTCGCACGGAGAGGGTAGCAGGCGTCTTCCTCAGCCGGGAATGGTGAACTGGTGGGAACTCTGCACGCCGCGCGGAAGCTTGTCCGCTGCCAGTCCGGAGGCCAGGAACTCCAGCCACGAGCCGAGCCGGGCGGCGTGCAACCGGTCCCGCGCCACCGCCAGGCCGCCGTAGCTATAGCGCGACCCTCCTGGGACGGAGCTGGTCTTGAAAAAGAAGACACCCATCTTGCCTTCCGGGTAGGCGACGATCTTCACGCGGCTCCGGTTGGCACGCCCGCGGACCTGATTTTCGCAGGCCATCTCGAATCCCGACTCCCCGGGGATGATCCGGAAGGGAGCCGGGCTCTCCCGGGCCAGGCGCCAGAGTTCCGCGAAGGCCGGGACCCGGTCGCCCCAGATCCGCTGGACCGAGCGGACCGCCTCGTCCGCATCGTTCACCAGGGTCACGCGGAGCCTACTCCCGCCGACGGCCGGCCTCTTCCGGTCTCCGGTCGTTGATGCCGCGGTAGACCTGGACCCGGTCGGGTGGCGGAAGAGTGACGCCCCGGGGGGCGGCTTCGACGCACATTCCCTCTACCGGCTGGGTCTGGCAGGCCAGGTACGCTCCCGGGCCGTCCGGCGCCCCCTCGAGAATGTTCACCACACAGGTCCGGCAGTCGGCGTTCCAGCAGAACTGGCCATACTGCAGGCAATTCATGTCCAGGAACTGGAAGCAGCGCAACAGCGGATTGTTCTCGGGCACCCGGTACGTCTGGCCGCCGATCCGGATGGCCACCAACCTGTGGAAGGCCTCGTAGAGCCGCGGGTCGATGCAAACGGTGCTCATGCACCATCAACGTGGAGCCCCCGGCGCCTCCCGGCAAGCACGGCCCGGCTGGGAGGCCACCCTAGTGGACATCCCTGGCGCGGACACCACCGAAAGCCGCGTCGTCGGTGATGGCGCTGCGGCCGGCGTAGCCGGCGTGGAGATCATGCCAGTAGCCGACGCGCTCCTCCCCGACCTTCCAGCAGAGGAGCACCTCGCGGCCCTCCAGCAGCGATGGAAAATCGACCAGGCCGCTGGAGAGGTCTTTCATCTCTCCGCCCAGGCTCCCGATGATGTCGATTCCCCTGATCAAGCTCTCGAGGCCGGCCATGTAATCTCCATCGACCGGCGTGTCGGCCTGGGGGCGGCCGCCGCTGTAGAGTCCCGCGGACAGGGCCCGCAGGCGCACCGAACCGCGCCGAACCATCTCGGCCGCCCTCTTGACCTGGGGCAAGAGGGCGTTGACCTCGGCCACCGTGAAGAAATGTTCGCTCACCCGGCCCGCTCCGGGGCCGGCGGCAGGGCGGCTTCCAGCCGATCCAGCAGCCGCAGGTTCCGGGAAATACACGACACCTCGAGCACCACGGCGCGGGCGCCGGCCGCCAGCATGGCCAGGGCCAGAACCCCGTGGACCCATCCCGGGAGCCATCCCGTGTCCACGGCCCCGCCCAGAATGGGCACCGCGACGATGAGCATGAGCGTCCAGGTCGCCCAGGGAAAGACCTGCCGCTTGTAGGAGCGGGTCTCGGCGACCCAGTCCGGCCCCAGGGAAGCGCTGGCCGCCTCCTCGCGCACCACCTTGCCCGTCCCGATGAAATAGAACATGGTCATGGCATGGGCGAGGGTGCCCAGGAGGAAAGCGGGAATGGCCAGCCGGATATGATGCGCCGGCTCCAGCCATCCCAGATCACCCGCGTATCCCAGGGACGTGACGGCCGCCAGACCGGCCCAGGAAAGGATCAAGAGAGTGACAAGGGCCGCGGCCACCTTGGTCAGGTCCTCCCGGATCCGGGCCCCCGGTAGGTGCAGGAGCACTCCTCGGTCTCATGCAGCTCGATCTCCACCAGACGGCCGGGGACGGCCGGTGCCAGCTGCTCCCACATCCACTGGCAGATCGCCTCCGCCGTGGGATTGTCCAGCAGATCGTTCAAGTTCCTGTGGTCCAGCCGGCCCAGCACCTGCTCCCGCACCGCACCGTCCAGCTCGGCAAAATCGCATCCCATTCCGGTGGCCGGATCGATATCGGTCTCCACCGAAACGCGAAGCCCGTAGGAATGGCCGTGCAGCCGGGAGCACACTCCCTGATGGTGTGGCAGCAGGTGAGCGGCCTCGAACCGGAAGCGTTTATTGAGGATCACGCGCGGGTCCTGTCAGAGATGATGGTTACTTGTGAGCCCATTTCCGGATCGGATCTTGCCGAACTCCCCCGAGCTGGAGGAGCTTTTCCTTGTTGTAGATGAGTTCCTCGCGGGAGTGACCTGCCAGCTCGAAATGGTTCGAGAGGTAGATCGCGTTCTCGGGGCACACCTCCTCGCACAGGCCGCACATGATGCAGCGGAGCATGTTGATCTCGAACGTCTCAGGGTACTTCTCCACGTTGTTGCCGGCCGGCAGCTCGCCGGCCGTGATCGTGATGGCCAGGGGAGGGCAGATGAACTCGCACAGGAAGCAGGCCACACACTTAGCGCGTTGATCCTGGTCCTTCACCAGGACCGGTATCCCCCGGTAGGCCGGCGGGAGAGGCCACTTCTGCTCAGGGTACTGCATGGTGACCTTCTTCCGGAAGATATGCTTGAGGGTGATCCATAACCCCTGGATGATCTGCGAGAAGTACAGCTTCTCCAGAACATCCAGCCGAGCCGCCGTGTCGATTCTCATGGCCATAGAGCGGTCATCGTATCGACAGCCCCGGCGAAGTGTCAAGAAAGCGGAGGGCGCGTCAGGAACCGGTTTGAGGCGGCACGAAGCCGCCGCCCATGCGCCCTTCGATGGCGTCCGCGAGCTCCAGATCGAACGGTCCGATCCCGGGGTTGTCCGCCATCTGGCGGTAGTGCGCCTTGCACCGGTAGCAGATCACCACATCCGGAACCATCCGATTGAGAACCGCATCCAGGGCCGCGGTCAGCAGCAGGACACCCCAGAGCCAGACCGCGCTGTAGAGGCCTGCCAGGACCAGACCGATCCCCGAGCCGGTGATCACGATCAGGCATCCCAGCCGCTGGTTGAAATCTTTTTGCCGGTAGAGGTGCTGCTCGGCGCAGAGCAAGCAGCGGTCGATCGTGTGCTTTTCGAAGAAAAGATCGCCGAGCTGGATCAGGATCTCTCCGCCGCATTCCGGGCAACGGACCGGCCGGCCGGCCCCGGCCACCTGGAGCTCCACCACCTTCCGGCAAAGGGGACAGGGGCCGGTCACTTCCATGGGACGGACCTCCGGCTCGCCTGGGCCGCCGCCGGTCACAGCGGCAGACCCAAAGAGACCAGCAGGTGTCCCGCGGCGAATTCGCCGATGAGGACAAAGACCACGGCCGCGTACAGGATTCCGGTCGCCGAGCGGGTGGAGCGCATGGCCACCGTCTGCAGGGCCATGATCGCCAGAAGCAGCGCGCCCACCAGGCCGAACAGGACGCGCATCAAGAGCGGCACCAGACCCACCAGGAGCCCCAGGACGGGATCCATCCCGCCGCTCCGGGGCAGGACGGCGCCCGGCCCCACCAACGAGAGAACCACGCCGTCCAGGAGCAGGTGAAGCAGCACCGCCGCCGCGAACAGACGGGTGAGCCGGCGCAAGGGGTCGAGACTCAGGCCGGGCACCACCAGGTAGAAATGCCCCAGGAGCATGGCTGAGAGCCCGGCTCCCAGCACCGCGGCGCTGACCAGTCCCTGGAGAGCGCCCAGCATCACCAGGATCCCCCGGGCCGTGGCCCCCAGGATCAGCACCGGCGCGATTCCGAGCCCGATCCCGGAACATCCCGCTGCCAGCCCCATGAGCCCACGTCCCGGCAGCCGCTCCCGTCCGAGCCTGCGAAGATAGAGGAGAGCCAGCCCCAGGGCGGCTCCCTGGCAGGCGACCGCCAGCATACCGGCACCGCCGGCGAGACCGGGCCGTGGCCGCGGCCCGAGACGGAACCAGGCGTCGTAGGCCAGCGCCGGAACCCATGCTCCCACCGCCACCAGGGCCAGGGTGCGGGCGAATCCCCTGCTGGTCTGCCGCGCCGGCACCAGCGCCAGGGAGGCAACCAACCCGCCGGCGATGGCGGTCAGGAGAAGATAGAGAGGGGTCGTGGCCGGCATGGCGCGGCGTCCTCACCCACCGCCGGCCAGAAGCCGACGAACCAGGCCGTGGTACGTGTCCACCGCCGCCAGGATATCCGCCTTGGCGATCTTCTCCCCCTCCCCGTGGGCATCCAGGATGGAGCCGGGACCGAAGAGGAAAGGACGGCCGAGACGCCCCAGGAAGGGAATGTCGGTATTGAAGGCGACCACGATGCCCTCCTCCCCCTCCGGGACCAGGAGGGCCTGGGGCTCGTTGACGTGCTCGATCTCCAGCGTGGCCCGCTCTCCCACCGCGCGGCGCAGGCGCTCTTCGGTGGCGGCGACCGAATCGACCACGCGCACCATGATCTCGGCCCGGGCTTCGGCGGGAATCACGTTGGGGCGCACCCCCGACTGGAGGGTGCCGACGTTGAGGGTCCCCTCGCCCAGGGAGGCGTCCCTTCCCCAGGGGGCGGCCATCAGATCGCTGAGAACCGGCAGCATCTTCACCAGGGCGCTCTCGCCGCGCTCGGGATAGGCGGAGTGGGCCGCCCGGCCGCGGGTGGTCACGGCCGCCTTCAAGGCGCCTTTCTGCCCGCGGGCGAAACGGGACCCGGTGGGCTCGCCCACGATGATGGAGCGAGACGGCCACTCCAGCCTCTCGTTGGCAGTGCGGGCACCGATGGAATCGGTCTCCTCTCCCACCACCAGCAGGACGCCGAACCCTCCGGCCTGCTCCGCCAGGAGCCGCTGGGCCGCCCCCAGCATGGCAGCCAGCGCGCCGCGAGTATCGCAGGCACCGCGCCCGTAAAGGTGAGTCGCGTCTTCCCGCAGCGGCACATGCGGGGGGACCACGTCCATGTGGGTGCAGAGAACCACCTCCGGCTCCGCTCCGCTGCGCGCCGCGAGATTGAAACGGTCCGCCGCCACGGGCTGCACCGTCACCGCCAGGCCCAGCTCTTCCAGGACCGGCAGCAGGAAATGGCCGACCTCTCCCTCCGCACCGGACGGCGAGGGAATCTCGATCAGCTTGCGGGTCAGTTCAAGGGGATCCAGGGACACGGCGGCACCCGGCGGGCGATGCTACCGGCGCCCAGGGGGAGCGTCAAGCGCCCGCACCCCGGCCGTCGCGGCGCTTCACGGCGAAGGCCACTCGCCTTCACGGCGAGCGGTGCGCTAGGCTGAGCGCGGAAGCGAATCGGGGCTGGTGTCTCGCCCGGACTTCAAATCCGGTGGTGGCCGGCGAGAGCCGGGCACGGTGGGTTCGATTCCCACACGCTTCCGCCACGCGGCCTTTCAAGCATCAACGAGCCACAGCAAGAGATCCCCACCGCACGATTCGCGGTCACGGAGCCGGCTGGCGGAACTCCACAAGGGCCGAGCCGACCGAGGGATGCCGGTGGTACCCGAGGACCGTTCCGGACACCGGCTCCCCGAGCACGCCTTCCAGAAACCAGAGATGCCGGAGTCCGGCGTGGGCCCGTCCACCGGCCAGGAGATCGTCCGGCAGAGCCGCCAGACCGTCCCAGTCGCCGGCCTCGAGCCGCGAGAGCACGGCCCGGTCCAGCGCGACCCCTCCCGGACGGTCCTCGCCCCTCAGGTAGGCCGCCGGGTCGTACGACAGGGAGCCGCCCGTCATGATGGCGCACATGGCTCCCGCGCCGCGGCAGGTCTCGCGCACGATCTCTCCCCAGCGGCGCAGGTCGTCCCGGGAGCGCTCGCTGGTTGACAGGGGCACCACCCGGCACGACGCCCGGGGAAAGAGAAACTGCACGGGTACGCTGGCGCCGTGGTCCATGCCGTGATGCACCATCTCCACCGGCAGGCCGCTGGCTGTTCCGTTGTCGTGCAGGGCGATGGCCAGATCCGTCCATCCATCGCACGCGTAAGCCAGGGACAGATCGACGCCGTCCGTTTCCACCAGGGTCTTGTGGCGGCCCCCGCTGTCCACCTGGAACGGCCCCTCCACGTCCCACCTGGCCGACAGGATGACCACCACCTCCAGGCCTTCGGACCGGAAGGCTCGGCCGATCTCCCTGAGCGCCGGCTGGATGCGGCATTCGTTGCCGTTTCTCTCATCCAGGAGAAGCGCCGGAAAGTGCGGCACCAGAAGGATACGGGAGTTCAGGGCCATGAATCGGGTGTCAGTCTCCGCCCCGCGGCGGTTTGTCGGGATCCCATGTCATCCATGGCTCATCCCCGGCATCCTCTTCCGGCTCTTCCTCCTCCGGCTCTGGAGGACGGAGGAGAAGGTCCCCGCCCTGCACACGTACCTCGTAAGTCGGCAAACGCGCCCACGGCTTCTGCTCGCACTCGCCGGTGGCCACGTCAAAGCACCAGCCGTGCCAGTGGCACTGCACCGTGCCGCCCTTGAAGATCCCCTCGCTCAGGGAAGCGCCCATGTGGGGGCAGCGGTCGCTCACGGCAAAGTAGCGCGCCCGCCGCCGGAAGACCGCCACCTGCACGCCTTCCAGGGTGACGGCGCACCCCCGCCCCTCGCGGATATCGTCCGCATGGGCCACGCGGGTGAACGGTCTCGCCTTCCCCGGGCCGGCCATCCGCAGCTCAATCGGTGGTGGAGGCGGCATCGACCCCGAAGGCCAAGTCGACCCGGGGAATCCGCAGCCGGAAACTTGTGACGCTCTCCCCGGGGCCGGCGCCGGGACGGGCATCCTCCAGGCAGGTGTGCAACCCCATCAGGAGAGACTCGATCTGCAACCCCCGGTAGCTCGTTCCCACCGACTCCAGCTTCTCGCGCGCCGTGCCGGCGAGCCGCTCGGCCCCGTGCAGATTCCCCCGCTCCAGGTGGTGCAAGCAGGCGGCCGCCTGGATGAGACCCTGGTAAAAGACCTTGTCGCGCCCCTCACTTTCCATCCAGAGATCTTCGAGCACTTCGTGCGCCTCCCAGAAGCGACCGGTGCGAAAGTGACGCCAGTACATCTGGTACCTCGGGTCCGGCTTGAAATCGAGCAAGAAACCTCCCGCCACAGCCCTGTCTTGCCCTGGCGACCGGTGAATTCTATCCTGACGGAGATTAGCATAGTGATGAGGACCGGTCCTTCACGGACCCACCGGCGGCCTGGTCCCGGGGCGACCGGGCGGCACGAGGGAAAACTGTGGCGACGACGGCGGAAACACCCAGCAATCGGGGCCTGGACCGCGCGGCCCGGCGGCTCGGCGAGCTCTGGGCACACCCCCTGGGCCGGGCGGAGACACTCGAGAAGGTGGTCGCCATCCTCGAGGAGGAGATCGCCCATTTTCACTGGGTGGGGATCTACCTGGTGGAGGGAGACGAGCTGGTCTTGCACAGTTTCGTCGGGCGGCCGACTCCCCACCCGCGCATCCCGGTGGGCCAGGGGATCTGCGGGGCGGCGATCACCCTGAACGACACCGTGGTGGTTGACGATGTGAAGTCCGATCCCCGCTACCTGGCCTGCAGCCTCGAGACGGCTTCCGAGATCGTCGTGCCGATCCGGGCGGAGAATCGCCCGGTGGGTGAGATCGACGTGGATTCCGACACGCCCCATGCGTTCAGCGAGGCCGACCGCCGCTTCCTGGAAGGAGTCGCCCGGCGCCTCGCCCCGCTGGTCGGCGGCTAGGATGCCGGGGGGCCGCTCCCCGGCGTCAGGCCGCGACGGGCGGCCTCCTCGACCTCACGGTCGCCGGCCGCCACGGCCTCGTCGAGCGCCTCCTGGTAATGCCGGCGGGCGGCGTCGGTCTGCCCTTCCGCGGCCAGGAGCAGCGCCAGGTTGAGGTGCGTGGCCGCCCACTCGTAGGCCGGCCGGATCTCCAGAACACGGCGGTAATGCGACATGGCCTCCCGCACCCGGCCGCGCGCCGCAAGGACAATCCCCAGGTTGTAGTGGGCTTCCGCCATGCCGGGCTCGATCCGCAGGGCGGCGCGGAACTGCTCCGCGGATTCATCCATCCTGCCCATGGTGCGCAGCGCGTAGCCGAGGTTATTGTGCGCCATGGGCAGATCGTCCTGGAGGGCCAGTGCCTGGCGCAGGTGGGAGATGGCCTCCTCCAGGTTCCCCTGGCGCAAGAAGGAGCTCCCCAGGCTCTCGTGCGCCTTGGCCGAGCGCGGATCGGTCCGCAGCCACTGGCCCAGGAAGGCCGGATCATCGCGAAAGGTCGCGGCGCGCTGGAAGCTGATCGTGCCGGCCGCCGCCAGCACCAGCAGGCCAGCCACGACCGGGAGGTGGCGCGGCAGCCAGCGGCCGCGCAGCGATGATCCGATGCGGCCGGCCACCGCCGCCACCGCCACCAGCGCCAGCAGCAGGTGGCGCTCCGCGAAGCGGGCCTCCTGATCGAACAGGTTGGCGGTGGGAAGAAGAGCGAGAACAAACCATCCTCCCCAGAACAGCAAGAAGCGGCGAGGCTCCCCCGCACCGCGCCGGACGGCCAAGAGCAGCACCAGCGCCGCCGCTAGCCAGAGCCCCTGGCGCCACACGGAGAACCACACCGCCACCCGCGGCTCGTAGACCAGCCCGGCGGACGGAGCGCTGATGGTCTGGAGCGCGTAGAACAGCGAGAGGACCGGGCCCAGCGGATCGCGGATCACCGCCAGGCGCGGCGTTCCGCCTGCTCCCAGGAGAGACCAGCGCGCCAGGAGATAGGCCAGAACCAGCGCGGCCCACGGGGCATGCCGGCGGACCCACTTCTTCGCGTCGCGGCCCGACGGGTCGGCCGACAGCCCCAGGCCATCCGCCAGGAGAAACAGGCCGGCCACCGCCAGCGCCTGCTCGCGGCAAAGAAGGGCCGCCGCGAAGCACACCAGCGACAAGAGGCGCCCCCGCCGGCCGCCGGCGAGATCACCGTACACCGCGGCCAGGGCCAGGATCGCCGCCATCAAGGCCTCCCGGCCGGAAATGGGATCCACACAGGACGAGGTCAGCGGATGAAACGCCACCAGCGCGGCGGCCCACAGGGCCGCCCGCGGCCCCAGGCCGGCCGCCGGCAACCGCAGCAACGCGTGCACCATCACCGCCAGCCATCCCGCCAGCAGGACATTGAACAGGTGAAACGGCCACGGCCGGTTGCCGGAGAGCATCTTCTGCACACTCAGCGTGAGCCACGGCAGCGGCCTGTAGTACGGCACGTACTTCCAGTGCTTCTCGGTGAAGACCTTGAACAGACCGGCGGTGGTGCGCGCCACAGGCTGGGCGACAATCAGCTTCTGGTCGTCGTAGATGAATCCGTTGCCGGCGGAGGGGGCGTAGAGGGCGACGGCCAGAACAAACAGCACCGCCGGGCCGGCGCGTCGCGCCTGATCAAGCGGCCGGCCGGTCATGACGGGTATCCTGCCGCCAGAATTCCCGCGGGGGAGCCGCATGTCATCCACTGTGGCGGGAACCTGGCTTGCCCTCCATGGGGACGAGGATGCCCGCGGGTCAGCCGACGGGAATGGTCCGGTGGCGGCGCGGCGCGGTCTTGGGCAGGCTCAGCGTGAGGACACCGCGGCGGTAGGTGGCCTCGGCATGCTCCGGGTCCACCTCCCGCGGGAGGGGCAGCGACCGTTCGAAGGCGCCGTAGGCCGCCTCGAAGAGATGATAGCTGGCGCCCTGTTCCTGGCGCTCGAACCGCTTCTCGCCGCGAATGAAGAGCACCCCGTTCTCCACGCTGATGTCGAAGTCATTCTTGTCCATGCCGGGCGCTTCGAGCCGCACGATGAGGTGGGTGTCCGTCTCCGCCATCTCGCCAGCCAGCACCCCCCAGCTTTCCGCCTCGTCCGGCAGGCTCGCCGACAGATCATCGCTTCGCCTGCGGCTGAACCGCGTCAGGGCCTGGCCGCTTCTGGCCATCATCTTCTTCCAGCCTTCGGTCAGGGTTTCGAAGAACTGGGTTGCGCCGCTCTTGATCTGGTGAAGCAGGTCCATGCTGGTTCCTCCCGTGAAGGTCTGAAATCGATGGGCCTCCGCCTGGGCCCATGACCTCCGTACCAGTGTATCTCCGCCCGCCTCACGCCGCCATCCGCATGGTTTCCTCCCGCCCGAAACCTGGCCTTCCGCCGCCCTCCCCGGCCCCGCCTGGCGGCTCCCCGGCCGTTATTCGATGCCCGCCCCGAGCCAGCGGATCGGCTTCTTGAAGACGAAGAAGAGCACGCCCGTCCCCACGGCGAAGGCGGCCACCGTGCCGAAGAGCTGGGCCTGGGGCATGCTCTCGATATATCCGGCCAGGAGTCCGGCCATCAGATTGCCCAGGGCGGCGCCCATGAACCAGGTGCCCATCATCTGCCCCACCAGGCGCTCCGGCGCCAGCTTGGTCACACTGCTGAGCCCCACCGGGCTGAGACTGAGCTCACCGACGGTATGGAAGAAGTAGGTCATCACCAGCCACATCGGGCTGACCCGCGAGCCCTCGGTCACGAAGGTGGAACCCCAGGCCAGGACGAAGAACCCGGTTCCCATCAACACGAGTCCGTACCCGAACTTGGCGCCGATGGAGGGATTGTGCGCCCCGAGCATCACCCACAGGGACCCGACCACCGGGGCGAGAGCAACGATGAAGAGCGGATTGACCGACTGGAGCCAGGTCACCGGCATCTGCCAGCCGAAGAAGACCAGGTCGGTCTGGTCGCGGGCGAAGAGATTGAAGGCCGTGCTCGCCTGCTCGAAGCCGGACCAGAAGAGCGCCGCCCCGACGAAGAGGATGGCGATGAGAGCAACCCGCTTCTTCTCGGTGGTGTCCCGGCAGGCATAGATGATGACAAAGGAGAAGTAGCAGATAGCCAGAACGAAGACGATGAATCCGGTGAACTGGGCGAAGCTCACCAGCGTCAACGGCAGGAGCACGATGGCTCTGCCGAACAGATGGATGGAGAAGGCCGCGCCGCTGGCATTGGCGCCGGCCACCGCCAGGCCCACGGCCACCAGGATGGCCAAGCCGATGAAGAGCTTCTTGCGGCTCTCCCGTTGCGCGTCCCGGCTGGCGAAGGCCGGCCTGAGGTGCCCCGCCGCGCCCAGGTACTTCTGGCCCATGACGTACTGGATCAGGCCGAAGGTCATGCCCACTCCGGCAGCGCCGAAACCCCAGTGCGGATTCATCTGGAACAGCCAGCCGCAGATGAGCGGCCCGACTGCCGCGCCGATGTTGATCCCCATGTAGAAGATAGTGAACCCCGCATCACGCCGCGCCCCCTCATCTTCGGAGTAAAGATCGCCGACGATGGCGCTGACGTTTGGCTTCAGGAGACCGGTCCCCAGGACCACCAGCAGGAGGCCGGTGTAGAACGCCCAGGTGGCCGGCACCGCCAGGGTGTAGTGCCCCGCGGCGATGACCAGGCCGCCCAGCAGGACCGCCCGGCGCTGTCCCATGAGCCGATCGGCGATCCAGCCGCCGGGCAGGGCCAGGGCGTAGACGCCAAAAGTGTACAGGCCGACGATCGCCGTGCCGGTCGGGGTGGAGAGCCCCATCCCTCCATCGATCAGCTTCTTGGTCATGTAGAGGATGAGGAGGGGGCGCATTCCGTAGTAGCTGAAGCGCTCCCAGATCTCGGTGAAAAAAAGAGTCGAGAGCCCGCGCGGGTGGCCGAAGAATGTCTTCCCGCTCGCGATCGTACTGTCTTCCGTCATCGAGACTCCCCTAGAAGAAGGCCGCCGCCGCGTCCCCGTCTGGGTCCGGCCACGAAGGATCAGGGGACCGCCGCGCCGCCAGGATATGGACGGCGTATCAAAGGCCAATTCAGGGGCAAATGTCAAACAACCCGCCTTGCGGCGGGCCGGGCGCCGTCGGGTAAGCTAGCGGCATGGGAACGCTGCCCGCGGCAGGTGTTGCGCCGATGACTCCCATCGGGATAATCGGTCCAGATCGGTGAGAGCCAGCTCCGCACATACATCCTGGGCGGGCCGGGCGTCGACTCTGGCCGCCCTGCTCCTGCCCGCGGTCGCCGGACTGTTCACCCTGAGACGGTTCAACGACTTCGACATCTTCTGGCATGTGCGCACCGGCCAGTGGATCCTGTCCCATGGTCGAGCTCCCGTGGTGGATCCCTTCGGGTCGGTCACGGCCAACCGGCCCTGGATGGAGGTCTCCTGGGCCGCCGACGTGGCCATGGCGCTGATCGTGAAGGCCACCGGATTCCTGGGCCTGCAGCTCGTGGCGGTGCTGATCGTCGCGGCGACGCTGGCCGCCTGTCTCCTCCGTTTCCCTCGTTCACCGCTGGTGATCTGGGGGGCCATGCTCGTGGTGCTCACCTGCTGGAGCCGCTTCCTGGTGCGCCCCGATCTCCTGTCGCTGCCCCTGGTGATCCTGCTGTTCATCCTGGCCGACGGGCTGGAGGGCCCGCGCCGGCGCTCTCTCATCTGGATGGCAGGGCTCATGGTCGTGTGGTGCAACGTGCACGGCTCGTTCGTCCTGGCGCCGCTGGTGCTGGGCGCCCGCCTCGCCGGCGGTCTGTTCCGCCGGCGTCTTGACCGGCGAGTGGCGCTGGCCCTGGGGCTCTCCCTGGCCGCTCCCCTGGCCACGCCTTACGGCTTCCGCCTCTATGCACTCCTGGCCCCTTACATGAAAAGTCTCCTGGCGCTGGCAGGAGCGGCCCACACGCGCCGCCTGACTCTCATCGAATGGCACCCGACCTGGCAGAGTTTCTTCAGCGATCCCTCCTTCCCGCGCTGGTCCTTCCTGGGCCTCACCGCGGTGCTCGGGGCATCGTTCGTGGGGGCCGGGAAGCGCCTCTCCACGAGGCGCCTGCTGCCCGCGGCCGGGATGTTTCTTCTGAGTCTCACGGCGTTGCGCCATCTGCTCGTTTTCGGCGCAGCTTCTCTGGCGGTCATCGCCCTCAACGAGCGTGACCGTCTCGCCGCGGCCGGCAAGGGAAAGGACCGGGACGGCGGCGCGGGCCGGCGGCCGGCGCGCCGGGAAAGATCTCCCCGGGCTTCCTGGCTGGAGATTCTCCCGCCGGCGGCGGCTGCGGTGGTCCTGATATGGGTCGGCGCGGCCGTCCTGGATGACGGGTACTACGTGGCCCGGGATCTTGCCAGCCGCACCGGCGTGGGTGTCGACCCGCGCGTGGCGCCGGAGGGGGCGGCGCGCTGGCTGGCCGGACATGCGGCTCCCGGCCTCATCTTCAACAATTTCGACAGCGGCGCGTACCTTCACCACCGCCTCTTTCCGGAGTTTCGCCCCTATCTGGACGCCCGGCTGGTGGACCCCGACCTGTATTTCCGCGTCTCGGATGCGGTGGCCGACACGGAGCAGTTCGAGAAGCTGGTGCGCCGGGACGGCATCCGTACCATCGTCCTGCTGCACCCGTCGCCCGAAACGTTCGTCTTGCTGCCCCGCCTGGCCGCGGATACCGGCTGGCGGCTCGTGTACCGGAACAGGAACTCGACGGTTCATGTCCGGAGCGGGGAGGCGCCCGCGCCGGCACGCCATCCACCCATTTCCCTGCCGCCCATGCTGACGCCGTCCATGCAGCGGATCAATCGCTGGCTGGACCAGGTCAAGACCCACGTGCTTCCCGCAGGAGAGCTGACCGATGCGCTGGTCTCGCACATGCTCGGCCAGAAACGGCGCGAACAGGCCGCCTACGAGCGGGCGCGCCGGATCGCACCTGATAATCCGCGGGTCGAGGCGCATTTTGCTCCGGCCCGGACGCCCGGCGCCGGTCCCGGGGTCAAATGACGGTCCGATCCCGGGCAAGACGGGGCGGAGCGCGCTTTCCGCGTGTAGTAAGGTCCAGGCTCGGATGATCGAAGGCTCCCATCTCTCGTTTCGTGTCGACGCATCGCCCGCGATCGGCGCCGGCCACTTCATGCGCTGTCTGGCGCTGGCCGAGGAGTGGCGCGCCCGGGGAGGACAGGCAACCTTCATCGGCCGCTGGCCCGCTCCCCTGGCCCGGCACCTGGAGGAACGGGGAATCCGGACGGTTCTCCTGGACGCCATCCATCCCGATCCCTCCGACCTAGTGCAGACCCTGGAGACGGTTCCCGCCGCGGGAAACATGGTCCTGGACGGCTACCGCTTCGACGCTGCCTATCAAGGCCGCCTGCGGCACGGCGTGCGGCGCCTCCTGGTCATCGACGATGCGGGTCATCTGCCCGCTTACGACGCCGATATCCTCTTGAACCAGAACCTTCACGCGGACCGGGTCGCCTACCAGCGGGCCCCGGCCCAGCGGCTTCTGGGGCCCAGATATGTTCTCCTGCGCCGGGAATTCCTCCGCTGGGACGTGCCGCGCCGGCCCGTGCCTCCCCGCGCGCGCCATCTTCTGGTGACCCTGGGCGGCGGCGACCAGGCCAACCACACCCTGCGAATCGCCGAGGCTCTCCTGGCGCCCGCTTTTCGGGACACGCAGATCCGGGTCGTGATCGGCCCCGCCAATCCCCATGCCGCAGTCCTGGAGCGTTTCACGACGGATCGTGAGAGCCGGTTCCAGGTGATCGAGGCCGGGGCGGATATGCCGGCCTTGATGGCCTGGGCCGACCTGGCCATCTCCGCGGCCGGGACCACCAGCCTGGAGTTCGCCTTCATGGGACTGCCCTGCGTGCTGGTGGCGGTGGCCGACAACCAGGAGCCGATCGGCCGGGAAATGGAGTCGCGGGGTGCGGCCGTCCATCTGGGGATGGCCGGCGAGCTGTCCTGGGGCCATCTGGTCCGCGCCGCAGGCGATCTGATCCGGGATCCGGAGCGGCGGCTGCGGATGAGCGAGAACGGCCGCCGTCTCGTGGATGGCGGCGGCGTCCGGCGGGTCATCGAGGCGCTGGGGTGAGGACGATCCCCAAGGGCCGGCGCCGGACGGGGCCGGGCGCGGACGGCAGCCGGAGATGCTTCCGGGAGCGGGCCATGAGAGGAGAACCATCCGCTTGAAGCACTGTCCCAATCCAGAGTGCTCCTTCCTGGCCGAGACGGGCCAGGCCGGCGAGTACCGGGACGAGATCAGTGTCTGTTCCGACTGCGGTGCCGCCCTGGAACCGGGCCGGCCCCCCAGGGTCGATCAGAAGGCGGGTCCTCGCTGGACCGGCGTCCTGGTGGCGACGGATCCTCATGCCGTCCACCTGGCCCGTTCCTTTCTGGCCAGGGAAGGGATCCCCAGTGAAGTTCGACCCACCCGGAAGGAGTCGGAGCTCCTCCTGCCCGGTCAGGCGGCAGGTGCCGAGATCATCGTCCCTTCGCCCCTGGCGGAAGCAGCCCGCGACCTCCTCGAGAACCAACCCCTCGAGCCGGTGCAGCTTCCCGACCATGAGGACCTGGAGTTCATCGATGCGGACAGCGGCACACCCCTGGAGAACGAGCCCGGCGGAGAGGAGAGCCATCCTCCTCCCTGTCCCCACTGCAGCTCCTCCAGCGTGGAGAGGACGCCGCCCGGTTCACCGGTGGAGCCACGCGGGTTTCTCAAGCGTCTCTTCTCCCCGCCTCCCCGGTGGATCTGCCGGGAATGCCGGCATCTCTGGTAACGCCGCCGGGAGCCAACGCGCCGAACCTCGCGTCTCGTGGTCCGGGGGGTGGGCCGCCATGGCGGCGTGAGAGGCGGCTCAGCCCGTGATATAGCTCTCGAGCTGCTGGATCATGAACTTCTGGTCGGCGATCTTGGCCTGGACCAGGTCGCCGATGGAAATGATCCCGACCAGCGCGCCATCCTCGATGACGGGCAGATGCCGGATCCTCCGGGCGCTCATGAGTGCCATCGCCTCCTCGCAGCTCTGGCCGGGTCGGATACAGACCGGGCGGGGACTCATGATCTCGCGCACCGGAGTGCTGTGGGAGGCGCGGTCCCGCAGGATCACCTTCCGGGCATAATCGCGCTCACTCATGATGCCGATCGGCCGGCCTCCTTCGATCACGACCACCGCGCCGATCTCCTTGTCGGCCATGAGCTGAAGCGCCTCGAAGACCGTGGCGTCGGGGCTGATGCTCCAGACGTCGGCTCCTTTCTTCTTGAGAATGTCTCCGATGTGACCCATCATTCCACCTCCCCGTTCCATGCGCTCCTGCCGGGAAGATCTGTCTCCTTGAGTGGACAGCCCCCCTTTCCGTGGACCCCATCAGCAGGAACGCTCCACCAGTTCAAGGCCCAGGAGCTTCTCACTATCTCATATGCCGCCGGCTCCCGGCCACCCCTCCGCACGACGCGCCGGGTCCGGCGCGGACCACCCTCCCGGGCGGGCCTGCCAAGCCGCCTTCCCCGGCCGGAAGGCGGAACAGGACGCGGTGGACAAGCCGCACCCGGCCTCCCCGGAACTGGCACGCTGGTGATATCCTTGGCCCTCATGTAGTTGATGTGGGTGCATGGATCATGGCTTCGAGCGAGGTGGCACTGCTGGTCGTGATGCTATCGGTGTCTCCCCTCCTCGCCACCCCCCAGGATCACCCGACCGCAGGAACGGAGCCGCCACCCGACGCCCACCTGGTGCGCCGGTTCACCGGTGATATCCGCGCGGGCCTCCGCGCGCCCTTCCGGCGGCACCATCACTGGCGCCGGTTCTGGCTCTCGCTGACCGCCATCGGCGTGGCCGCCGCCCTTGACAACGAGGTGCGGTCGGATGTCCAGCGCAACCGGACCGGCACGACGGATAACATCAGCGACGCGGCGCGGCCCTTCGGCAGCGTGGTGCCCTTGGTCGGGTTTGCCGCAACCTGGATCACCGGCCGCGTCCGCCACAATAACGAGCTCATCTCCATCGGTGTCGACGGGCTGGAAGCCTCGGCCATCACCGGCCTCCTGGTCACGCCGTCGCTCAAGAGAGCGGTCGGCCGCGCGCGGCCGTTCCAGGAGGAAGGCTCCAGCTCCTTCCGTCCGTTTTCAGGCAACTCGTCCTTTCCCGCCGGAGAACCGACCGAAGCGTTCACCGCGGCCACCGTGGTCTCGGAGCACATTCACAAGCCCTGGGTACAGGCCAGCGCCTGGGGAGCCGCAGGCCTGGTGGGACTCGAGCGGATCAACCTGGACCGGCACTGGCTGTCCGATGTCACCGCGGCCGGGTTCATCAGCCACGGCATCACCCGCTTCCTGGTGCACCGCCACCGGGGCGCCGGGGAGCATCCCGGCGGCACCCTGGCCTCCCGGGGAAGCCACATCCAGGTCAGCCCTCTGGCCCGCGGGGATTCACGTGGACTCCTTTTCACCTTCTCGTTCTAGCGGTCTTCCAGGAACGCCGCCCTGCCTCCCGGCAAAGCTGCTCCCGGGCCGGTTACTGCACCGCCCGGCCGGCGTTCACCCGGCCGTGGCTGAAGATGTTGTCCACCCCGCCGGGGCCGAGATCATCGGCCGTGTTGGAGAGGATGGTCTTGATCTGCCCGGGCCTCAGGGAGCCTCCGTTCATGCCGTCCACCAGGGCGGCCACGCCCGTCACGATGGGAGCAGAGAAGCTGGTGCCGGTGGCGCCGAACAGGAAGCTGCTGGTGCCGCATCCGAAGATGCCCGTGCTGGCGCAGACCGAGATGATTCCGTCCTGTGCAAAGGACGGCAGGACGCATCCGGGAATCGGAATGGAAGGCGTCACCGGGGTGAAGTCGCCTCCGCCGGCGCCGACCCAGGTGCCGGTCCGTCCGTGATTGGAGAAGCTCGAGAGGTTGCCGTCGATATCACCCGACCAGGCTGCGATGCCGGCACCCGCCTGCGCCGGCAGCTCCAGGAAGTTTCGGTCCTTGTCCAGGTTCACCCCGAAGTTTCCCGCCGCCGACACCACGATTTTCCCCTGGTTCTGGGCAAAGTTCACCGCCTTGTTGAAGGCGGCCCCGATGACGCCGTTTCCGAAGCTCTTGGGGAAGATCGCCTGCAGGCTCATGTTGATGACATCCACGTCAGGCAGGTTGGCGGCATACAGGATGCCGCGAATCCAGTCGACGAAAAGGCCGAAGTTGGTGCAGTTGATCACCTTCACAGCCACCACCTGGGTGAGCGGCGCCACGCTGGCCACACCGAGGTTGTTGCTGGTGATGATCCCGGCGACGAAGCTGCCGTGCCACAAGAGGTCGGTGATGGTCTGCTCGTCGGCCGGACCGCATGCCGAGCTGTCCGGCGACAGGAAGCTGGTGCTGTTGGCCAGATCGACGCGTCCCGCCAGGTCGATGTGGTTGGGATCAATTCCGGAGTCCAGGACCGCGACCTTGACGCTGGGGCTGCCGAGCTTGCCCTGCGCCCAGGCGCCGGGGACATCCACCTGCTGCAGGTTCCACTGGCAGGGAAAGAAAAAGGCGCCCGCCGGGCTCGCCGCGGCCGCGGCCTGGCTGGCCGCCTCGGGGGACACCCCCGCCGTGCCAATCCCCCACAGCTGCAGAGTCGGGGTCATCTGGACCGGAACATCCTCCTGGACGCCCCGGATCTTGTTGGAAGCCTCCAGGTTGGCCGCGAAGTCCGGATTCGCCGAGATGGCGGAAGCGTACCCGATTTCGGGAAACACCCTGTAGAGCGTCCCGCCGGCCGCCGCCACCATTTCGGCCAGGTCGGCGGGCAAACTCCCGTTGGGAGCGATGATGTACACCGGGTCCATGGCCAGGGCCCGCGGTGCCAGCGAGACCGCGCCGCAGACCAGGAGCAGGGCAAGAAGTCGTCTTTTCATGGTTGGGTCTCCTCCTTTGTTCATCCCCGACTCCGGGACCGGATGCCCTCCCCGGAAGCAAGGGTTTCCACGACAAACTCCCCCGAGCGGGGTGGAACACGATCCCACCCCGTTCCATCCGGACAAGCCCCTTTGTGCCCTAAATCTTCCGCCATGTCAAGGGACCACCGGGGCAGGCGAGAAATTCTTGACATCTCGAAAAATCCGGGCGTATGGTACGTGAGATCCAGCATCAACAAGGGTGGCCGAGCATGGAGAAGCGCAGCCTGTGGTGGGGAGCTCTGGTGGTTCTGTTGTGGATGACCGCCGTCCAGGCCGCTCCGGATCCCAACGAGCCCAATGACGACCCCTCCACCGCCACGCCCATCGACTGTCCGTTGTTCGTGAGCACATCGGCAGCCATCGGCCCGCCCGCGGACCAGGATTACTTCCGTCTGTCCGGCACGGCGGGCTCTCCCCTCTTCATCGACATCGACGCATTCGAGATCGGGTCGAACCTCGATTCCGCCCTGACCCTGCTCGACAGCGGCCTGGCTCCCATCGGCTTCAGCGACGACGACCCGGCCCCCGGGGAAAGCCTGACCACCGATTCCTACCTGGAAACCTTCATGCCGTCCGACGGCCAGATTTTCATTCTCGTCGCGTCGTTCAGCGACCCCAACAACCCACCCACCAGCGGGACGTACGTTCTCTCGGCGGATTGCCTGCCGCCCCCGGGCCCCCTGATGCCGGGCGATCTCCTGGGCTCCACCGGCCGCGCCGGAGCGAGTCTCATCGATATCGATCCCAGCACCGGGGCCGGAACATTCCGCGGCCGCCTGGGCGACTTCGGTCCGGTGACGGAGATCGAGTTCCGCGACGATGGCGCGCTCCTGGGGGCCATCGGCGAGGGGAGCGGCAAACTGGTGGACATCGACCCGGCCATGGGAATCGAGACGCTTCGCTGCACCCACGACACGGGAAGCCTGAACGGGCTGGAGTTCGTCAACGGCGTGCTCTACGGGGCGCTCAAGCCGGACTCCTTCACCCCGTCGCGCCTGGTGACCGTTGGAGATCCTGATCTTGCGGGACATTGCCCGCTCACGGTCCTGGGCCCTACCGGCTTCGGGAATCTGGGGGGTCTCGCGTATGACGAAGGGTCCGGGATACTTTACGGCTGCACCTCGGGAGGAGGAGGAGGCGACCTGGTCACTTGCAGCCTTGCCACGGGGGCCTGCAATCTGATCGGCGCCACCGGTTTCGACGACTGCGCGGCCCTGGAATTCGGTGCCCAGGGGCTCCTGTTCGGCGGCATCGGCGGGCGCTCCGCCGCCGCGGGCACGCTCATCACCATCGACCCGTCCACAGGCGCCGGGGCGGCCGTGGGGGCCACCGGCTCTCCGAAGCTGAGCGGCCTCTCCTTCGTTCCCGGCTGTGCGCCGCGGACCCTCTGCAACAGCCCGGCGACCGCATGCCGCGTCTCGCCGGGCGCGACTCCGCAGGCCGTCGCCTTCGGCATCGAGAATCCCGGCTCCGGCTTCCTCACCAACGTCATTGGAGTGGATGTCGAGCACAACGGCCTGGATCTGCGCACGGCCCCGGGCGCCGATCCGGCCGGGAAGCTGGGCAACCGCCTCTCCTTGCTGGAGAGCCTGGCCGAGGATGCGGTCTCTCAAAGGCTGGCCTACACCGACACCACCTTCCTGGCGGAGATCGGCGAGGTGGTGGGGTACCTGGCCGCGTCGGAGTCGTTGTGCCTGGGACAGGATGGGTCCCTGGGCGGAGGCCGGGGCAGCGTGGATGCTTCCTCCTTGCCGCCCGCCACTCCCTGAGCCTGCAGGCGGTCTCTCGGAAGAACTTCTTGAACCGGCGTGACGGAGAAGCCATGGCGATGCGGCCGGTCTCCGGTGGGGGGAGCCGTGCCGCGGGACGGGTCATGAAAGCGGCCTTCCTGGCCGGGTTCTTCTGCGTGTCCCTCCAGGCTGCGCGGCTGGAGCCGTTCCGGCTGCATCATTTCTCCATCACCGTCGGCGGCCCTCCGGTGACTCTCCTGCCGGCCGATCTGAACTCCGACGGGCGGCTCGATCTGCTGGTGGCCACGGCGTTCACGTCCTGGGGACAGAGGGCAACGGAGAGCACAAAAGAAGTCGGCGGCCGGATGGTGGAGGAAATGGAGGTCATCCCGACGCTCACCGACCGCCGGGAGCTGCAGCTCTGGCTCGCCCTGCCGGACGGATCGTATGCGGCGGCAGCGCCGGCCCAGCCCTTGCCACCGTCGGTCCTGGCCTTTGCCGCCGGTCCCAGCCGGGAGCCCGTCCTGGCCCTGACGGACGCGGGGGTGGCCGGGGTGCGCTACACCGGTCCCCGCGAGGACCCTGCGCTGCGGTTCGAGCCACTCATCCGGGAGCGGCCCGTCATGGCTGGCATGGGAAGCCTCCTGCCTTGTTACGACTTCACCGCCGACGTGGACGGAGATGGCGAGCTGGATCTGCTCTTCCCAGCCGTGGACGGGCTGGCCATCCACCTGGGCGCGGACGGCCGGGTGGATGGCGAGGCAGCGACACGCATCCATCTCCCCGGGGACACCACCGGGAAGGACGGCGTGGTCTGGCGTTTCTTTCCGCTTCCTTCCATCGAGGACGTGGACGGGGACGAATGGCCCGATCTGGTGATCCTGCACCAAACTTCGGGCAGGGCGCTGGTGAATGTGGAGGGCCAGTCGGGACCGCAGGCAATCTCCGTGCTGCGGGGGCTGGGCCAGGGCCGCTTCCGGGCACCGGAGGAGATCGTCCTGTCCGGCCCCACCCGGTTGCCTCAGCCGACCGCAGCAGACGGCCAACTGAATCCTGGCGGCGAGAGCATGGCTCCCGGCAGCGGCCCTTCCGGTGGCGGCGACCCGGCGAACCAACCCCTTCTTCCGGGGTCGCTGGCCTTCTTCGGAGATCTGGACGGCGATGGCCGGGCGGAGCTGGTGACCTGGGCCCAACAGGATCGGCCTGGTGAAGGAATGCGCCAGGCGCTCAAGAATGCCAAGAGACCGAGAATGACCCATCGGTTCTACCGGGTCGACGAGAACCTGCATGTGGCGCCGCAGCCTTACCAGGAACTCTCCACCCAGGGACATCCATTCGCCTCCTTCACCTTTCGGGATCGCTCATCAAGTGGCTTTCTCGACCTGGACGGTGATGGTCGCCGGGACCTGGTGACCCTCGACCTGGAGTTCTCCCTCTGGCAGATCCCCAAGGTGCTCCTCACCCGGTCCATCGGCGTCGGCCTTTCTTTCCATGTCTGGCTGCAAGAGACGGGTGGATCCTTTCACCAGGTGAGGGAGAACCGTCTCGAAGGCAAGCTCAAGATCGACCTCTCTCGTGCGAAGCTCGACCAGATGGCGCAGTTCTCGGGAGACTTCGACGGGGATGGACGCCTGGACTTCGTCCACCTGGGGGGCAGGAGGATCGGGATCCACCGCGGCCAGGCCGGTGCCCGGTACCCGGTGCAGCCGGATGCCATCGTGATCCTGGACGCCAAACCGGAAGATCCCGGGCTCATCCAGATCCGCGATCTGGACGGCGACCGGCGCTCGGATCTCGTGGTGATCACCCTCCTGGAGCCGGACGACGTGGGTGTGACCCGCCCGACCCGGCTCGACTTTTACATGACGGCAGGCGCTCCGTGACCTGGCGCGTCACCGGGTGGGCGCTGCTTGGGCTCCTGCTCGCGGGCATCTCCCCGGGTGAAACCGGCCGGGAACCCGCGTCGGATCATTCCGGTGACGGCAAGCCCCCGGCGGCCATCCGGGTCCTCCGGGACGAAGCCTCCGAAACGCTCCTGGTGCCGCTGAGGGGAACGCTGCTCAGCTACGCCCTGCCGAGATCTGGCGACGGGACACGGGATCTGCTTCTCCTGATCGGACCCGGCGATCGCGGGAACCTCCCGCCGGACGCCGCAAAGGCCGCAGGGGGAGCCCCCGCCGGCCTCTATCGCCTGGTGAATGGGGGCTCCCCCCGGATGGTTCTCGTCCGCGACGATCTCCACCCGGACGACGGCGCCCTGGTGGCCCTGGACCTGGACCACGATGGCCGCGACGAGATTCTCCTGGAGAGCGGGGGGAGCCTGAGGGTCTTGCCGGATGAGGATGGCCGGCTTGCCGCCGGTGCACCCGCTGTCCTGTTCACCGATCCTGGCCTGGACCTGCGGCGGGAGGAACCACGGGACGTGTCTTTTCCGGAGGAAGCCAGTGCCGTCCTCTATCACCTTGACGAGTCGCGGCAGGCACCCCACCGGGGAACCTCCCGGCCCCGAAGCCGCGTGCGGCTCCCCGGCACCCTGGACCCGGTGCATCTCCGCGTCACGGGACTGGGCGTCCTGAAACTTTACGGGCCCGACCCCCACACGGGAGAGTGGCGCCTGCAAAGCCGGGTCCCCTTGCCGGGACGTGTCCATCCAGGAGCGGCCGGGCTGCTTCTGTCCACCCCGCAGGTGCGCACCGTGGGCGTCACGCCCGAGGGGCACGCCCTGCTCGCCGCGGGACCCGTGCCGTACGGCGGCCAGCGCCTGCGCACCACCCTCATAAGGGTGGAGAGGGCCGCGGCACCGGTGGTCCAGGAGCTGTGGTCCCGCCTCCCTGGAGCGGAGGAGGTCAGCCGCAGCGGTTATCTGCTCCTGGACGGGGAGCCTGCTCTGTGGGTCGTGACCGAGGATGCCAGCGAAGGAATGACCTTTTCCGGCCATCACGAACATTACCGGCTGTTCCGGCTCGCCCGCGACCGGACGCGTGCCGGCGCCCTCCCTGCGCTGGCCCTGGAGAAGCTCAAAGCCCCACAGGAGAACGGTCTCGTGATCGGCCGCGACATCAATGGGGATGGTCAAGACGATCTGGTGATCGTCTCGCGGGAGGACGGCGTGTCCCTGTGGTCCTATCTCCAGCGCTCCGATGGAAGTATCCGTCACGCTCCCCGGCGCCAGGAGCTGAAGAGCCACGGCCGCCCCCTGGCCTTTGGCAGCGACCTCGACGGCGATGAATTCCCCGATCTGCTGGTTGCGGAATCGGCCCGCTTTGCCATCTACGCCGGCCGCCCGCGGACGGACGGCGGCCGACAACTCGTCGCCCCCATACCCGCCTGGTACGCGGCCCGGCGGCGCCCCACCAAGAACTCGCCGGAAAACGTTGCCTGCATGGACACCAGCCTCACCGACCTGGACGGCGATGGCCGGCGGGAGATCGCCTGCGCCGGCACCGACGGGCACCAACATCCGGCCTTCAAGATCATCCGCTTTCTCCGGCGGCGCTGAGCGGATCCTTCTGCCGGCCGGTGCTCTTTCTAGGGGATCTCTCCGATCACGCCGCAGGCGACCCGGCCGCCGGCCGCGCCGGTCGGCTGACTGGTGAGGTCGTCGGCCTGGGCGTGGAGAATCACCGCTCGTCCGGCAATCCCGGTCGGACCCTCCCCCAGGGTGATGCGGGAACTCACCATGGAGAGCTCGGCCTGGCCGCTCGCGTCGGCCGTGATGTTCCCCAGGTCCCCGGCCTGAGCCTGGTCGGCGTCCGGACCGGCATGAGGGACCCCCAGAGGATTGAAATGACCTCCAGCGGACTTGCCGTCCGACGATGAGCAATCGCCGATCTCGTGAATATGGAACCCATGGGCACCTGGTGTCAGGCCGCTGACATGCGCTCCCACCTTCACCCCCTGCTGTGTCTCCGTGAAGACCACCTTTCCGGAGACCCCACTGTCTCCCAGTGGGGCGAGCACCGCCTGCGCCATGGCCGGCGCAGCGGGCGCTGCAGGAACCGGCGTCCCGGGGGCGGCGGGCGCCTGTCCAGCGGGCTCGTCCTCCGGCGGCGCCGGCGCGCAGGATAACCCGAGCCATATCGTGCAGATGGTGGTCAGGAAGGTCTTGGTCTTCATGGCATTTCCCTCTCTCTTCCGGAGCAGCCCCCAACAGCTGCCCCGCCAGTCTAGTCCAGCTTGCCCGCCATGGGGGATTCGGCGGGTCAGAGAGCGGGCGCGGAGGCGGCCGCGGGCGGTTCGTAGACACAGAACGGATCCGAACCCATGGGATCCCCCTCCAGGCCGCGCGCCCGGGCCCGGGACCCGCCGCACAGCCAGCGGTACTCGCACGCTCCGCACTTTCCCTTGATCTGGTCCATGTCCCGGAGCTTCTGCAGCTGCGGGGAGCGGCTGTAGATATCCGACAGGAGCCGGTCTTTCACGTTGCCCAGGAGCGGCTCGGGCAGGAACCCGGCCGGAAAGACCTCTCCCTTGTGGGAGACGAAGATGACCCCGTTTCCGTCGCGCACACCGAAACCCATGCGCTTGGCCGGCTCCAGGAGAGCGTCCGGGCTCATGCCCTCGGCCAGCTTGCGCTGGAGCCAGTAGCGGCGGTAGTGCGGCGCCTCCACGGTGCTGATATGGAACGGCGCCCGGGAGGCCGACTCGTAGACCCAGCCGAAGAGATCCTCCACCTGCTGCGCCGATGGAATACCCAGGTCCTCACCCCGGCCCACGGGGACCAGGAGGAACAGGCTCCAGCGCTTGACCGGCGGCGCATGCTTCCGGCGGAGCAGATCCAGCATGGCGGGCAGGTGCGGCAGCGTCCGGGCGGTCACCGTGGTGTTGACCTGCACCGGCATGTGAAACTCCCGCGCCCAGGCCAGGGCGTTCTGCGAGTGGGCGAAGGTGCCCTCCACGCCACGGAAGGCGTCGTGAACCTTCGCGTCGGGTCCGTCGAGACTGACGCCCAGCGCCATCACACCCATCTGGTGGAAGCTCTCCACCGTCTCGCGCTTCAGGAGCGGGGTGGTGCTGGGAGTCACCGCCATGGGGAGTCCGATCTGGCGGCCGTAAGCCACCAGCTCGAGGAGGTCCGGACGCTTGAGAGGATCGCCCCCGGTGAGCACCATCATGCTCCCCATCCGCCGGACGTCCCGCATCAAGGCCTTGCCCTGCTCGGTGGTCAGCTCGTCCGGGTCCCTGTGGGGGATGGCATCGGCCCGGCAGTGCTGGCAAGCCAGGTCGCAGGAGATGGTGGTCTCCCAGTAGACATTGCGGGGCGCCTGCCGGTAGATGAAGGCCGGGTACTCACCCCGATGGACCAGTTCCGGCTTGCCGAGCATGATGCCCCTCCACAGCCACGACGTTCCCTTCATGGTAGCGGATCGGGCCTTCCACTTGCGATTTGCCGCCCTGTGGTGTCTACTCTTGCGCGCTCGGAGTGCCCTCCCACTCCAGAGTTGTTCTGCATCAGAACGACCTTGACATGCCTCCTTGGGCGGCCCGACGGTTCTCACGCCAACACACGCTCACCTCCGTCAAGATCAAGGCCTTGTGACACCCTCGGCCGTCTTGCACCACGACAGCCACGCGCCGCTTCATTCCCCTCTCCATCAAACAACATGACACGGCCTCCCCGCGGGGGAGCATTCGCATCGTTCTGATCATCGCCGCCAGTTGAAGATCAGAGAGCTCGCACCCCAAGTCGATCTATTGATCGACAAGAATCCGTTGACGGGTGTCCCCCGGCCCTGCACAGGGGGAGGAACTCGACTACATGTCCCGTCGGGCAGTTCAGGCTCCTCTGCCGGGTCTATCGATCTTCGATTCATCCTTCGGCTACAGCGTGTAGGATCACCAGATCGCCTGGGCCGAGGAACGCAATGACTCTCTCGATTGCTGGGAGCAATTGTGCAACCCACAGCCCAGTGTGGTTCGCCCCAATCTGGTAAAAGGACCGTAGACCGTTTGATCGCGATGACCGAAAATGGCCTTCCACTGTGGCGTTCCGCACTTGCAGATGAAAGAGAACGCCCCCCCCCAAGGTCCCGAGCTACTGCTCGATCACTGCCTTCGAGGCGCAAACGAGCCAGGTCTTGAGAGTGCGGAATCGACCTGGCAACGTACATGATGGGAAAGCGGCTTTCGGCTTCTTGCGGAGCCTGTTCGAGCCGATCGAGAGATCGATGGGTCGACACCATCTGCTTGGATTCCGCATGGATGGGATGTTTTCCCGCCAGGATGTGCTTAGCTTGCTGGAACGCCGCCAGGCCGACGACGCGATCAAGGTGCCATTCTTCTGGTGGCTCGACTTCAGGGGGTTGATCAAGCGGCGCCGGCGATGGAAGCGAGTTGCTCCCGGAATTCACTGTTTCTCTCACACGGCCTTGTTGAAGCCAGGGACTCGAAAGCTGCAGATTCTCATCTAGTGGAAACGGGTCTGGCACCGGAGCCGGAAGAACTACCAACTCAACCTTTTTGACCCAAGCGATGGACACTTCGAATACTCCACCGTGGACACATCGGAAACAGCCGGGGCATCTCGCAGATTGTGAGATACTGGGAATGCAATGGGTGATTCAGCATACTCCGGGCGGAGGCGTCCGGTTGCAGCGGTCGTCCCGATCCGGGGTGACGCCCACGTCCACATCTATCCCGTCTTCGATCTCGGCCGCCTCCTCCGGATCGGGCTGGAAGCGGCCCGCCGCTATTCGGACGGACCGTTCCTGCTGATGCTGGCGGAGAACCGCAACCACCAGTATTTCCGCTCCCTGCGCGCCGCAGCCGTGGCCGCGGCTGGCCGGGGTTCCCTGACCTCCACGGCGGCGAGCACGGGCCGGCAGGTCAGGCCCGCCGGCATCGCCGCACCCGTGGCAGTCGAGATCCAGGCCACCGGCGAGAGCTCGAGCCTGAGAATCGGATCAGACGCGGTCACTTCATCCGCGGGTCTTCGGGATTCGACGGCGACGAGCGCGGGTCCAGGTATCGAGGCTGGCAGTTCGGGTCCTTCCCGGCTGTTTCTGATCGCGGGCCGCCAGTTCTTGTCCCGCGAGGGGCTCGAGGTTCTCGGCCTAGCGCTGCCTCCTGGAGATTCCCTGAACCATATTGAAGACGGGACGTTGCCGGCAGAAGAGATCCTCCGCCATCTGCTCAAGGCCGGGGCAGCGGCCGGCTTGCCGTGGGGCCTCGGCAAGTGGCTTGGTGCGCGGGGCCGCGAGGTAAGGCGCCTTGCCTCTCTGCCGGCCCTGGCGAACAGCCGGCTCTTCTTCCTCGGCGATATCGCGGCGCGCTCCCGACCGTGGCCCGAGCCCGCCCCGTTTCGGCAGCGGCCCGTGCTGGCCGGCACCGATATCCTGCCACTGCCCGGCGCCGAGAGCGCTCTTGGCTCCTACGGATTCGAGGTGCACGGCTCTTTCGAAACCAGCCACCCGGCTCGGTCCTTCCTGGAGGCCCTTCGATCGGCGAGCAAGATTCGAACTGTGGGCCGGCGCCAGGCGCTGGCGAGGGCCCTGCGCAATCAGATCGAGTTGCGGATGCGGCGCAAGCGCCCATGAACCCGAGCGTTCCCAGCTCGGTGGACGTGCTGGTCGTCGGCGCTGGAATCTACGGCGCCGCCGCTACGTACGAGGCCAGCCGTCGCGGCCTCTCGGTCCTGCTCATCGATCGGGGTGACTTCGGTGCCGGGACCTCCCAGAATAGCCTCAAGATCGCCCACGGTGGGCTGCGGTACCTGAAGGACCTCGATCCGGCCCGCAGCCGCGAGTCGATCGAGGAGCGGCGACGCCTCCTGCAGATCGCTCCTCACCTCGTGCATCCGCTCCGCTGCCGCATGCACACGGCGGGGATGTCCTGGTTCGCGCGTGTGCTGCTCCGGGGCGGACTTCTCGCCAACGACTGGCTCACCCGGGGTTGCAACCGTGATGTGCCGCCGCCGAACCACCTGCCGCGCAGCAGCTACCCCTGCTGGTTCGACGCCCGGATCGAGGACACCGAGCGTTTGCTCCTCGGATTCATCGACGCGGCCGAGCACCTCGGGAAAGGACGGTGCTGGGCGCGGAACTACACCCGCATGGAGGAATACGTACACGACGGGAACCGCGTCGTCGGTGCGAGGCTGAGCGGTCTCAGCAAGGTCACCGCGGGTACCGTCATCGACTGCACCGGCGTCAGCCGCTCGGGCCAGCCGGCGGCATTCTCCATGAACCTCGTCGTGGGGCCACTTCCCCTGGTGGATTCAGGCGAGGCGGTGGCGATGAAACATCCCAAGGACGAACGGCATGTCTTCGCAGTTCCCTGGCGAGCAAGCACACTGATCGGCACCTACGACCGCGAATACCCGCACGACCCATCGGAACCGCTCCGCTTCGACGCCGCCTGGATTGACGAGTTCCTTGACTGGCTGCAGCCCGTCCATCCCGACCTGGCCCGTCTTACGCGCGCCGACATCCGCCTCGTGCACTTCGGCCTGCTGCCCCTTGACCGCCCCGGCGACCGGCACCCGGGGCGGCGCTTCATCGTGCATGAAGAGGAGAATGGCGTGATCCGCGTCATCGGCGTGAAGTACACCACGGCGCGGGGCGTGAGTTCGCTCGCCGTTCAGCGGGCGGCTGTCCGCCTCGGACGCGATCCGATGCCGGACGCGAGCCACATCCCGCTGCCGCGGCTACGGGACCACCGGCAACTGGTACGGGCATATATCGGCTCGCACGCGCGTCTGGGAACTCGCCTCTCTCGTCGCCTTCCGGACGTCCCGTTCGGTGCCGTGGCCTACGCTGTGGAGCGGGAGCAGGCGCGCACACTCACCGACGTCCTCTTCCGGCGCCTTGGTCTGGCGCAAGCAGGGCACCCTGGCCCGGAGCGGGTCGGCGCCGTGGCAACTGCGCTACAGGAGTTGCTCGGCTGGTCGAACGCCGAGCGTTACGATCAGATCGAGGCCTTCAACCAGGATCCTCACTTCGTTCCCGCCAGGACCTGACCTGAGACGGGTGTTTCAACCGCCGGCGCGCAGACGCATCCCCCAGTCCGTCAGCGCGCTGACGTCCTCGAGATCGATGAAGTGCCGGTACCAGATCTCCAAGTTGAAAAGCATCCAGAGCCTGTAGTTGTGGTCCATCCGACCGTCCACGTGCTCTGCCACCAGCCGGAGCATCTCCGCCCGGTTGAAGATGCCGACCTCCACCATCCGGCTCTGCGCGACCAGGCGCTCCACCATTCCGCGCAACTCGCCACGAAACCACCGGCCCAGCGGGAAGCCGAACCCCTGCTTCTTGCGATAGAGAAGATGGCGGGAGAGATACCGCTTCCCCATCTTCCGAGTCAAATACTTGATGCGTCGGCCTTTGACCTTCCAACCAGCGGGGATCTTCATGGCGAATTCCGCCACCCGGCGGTCCAAAAATGGGCTGCGCACCTCGAGGCTGTGGGCCATTGACATCCGGTCGACGATAGGAAGCTGATGCTCGGCCAGGCGCGTCGCGCAGTCAGTGTAGAGCATCTTGTCCAGAAAGGCGGAAGCGCTGCCGTCGGCAAAAAACTCTGCCAAGAGCTGCTCGCTCTCTCGGCGCTCCAGGGTTTTCCAGATGTCCGGCGCAAATAGATCCGCCTTCATCGAGTGTGGGAAACGGAGGAACGCGGCGCTCTCAGCATACCGTGCCACCCCGTCCAGCTCGGCCATCCGGTCGAGCCAACGGAGCTTGGTGGCGATGCTGTTGTAGCCGAAAGTCTCCGGCACGATTCGAAAGAGTGGCCGCAGGAGCTTCCGGCGTAGGGCAGCTGGCAGTCGCCCATAGGTCTCGGCCAATTGCTGGCCGATGTACCGGTCGTAGCCAGCGAACAGCTCATCGCCCCCGTCTCCGCCCAGCGCCACCGTGACCTCCCTCGCGGTGATCTCTGAGACGACGTAGACGCCCGCCGCGAACGGGTCGACGGGCTCCTCCATAGCATGGACCATGGCGGGGGCCAGCGTGACGAGATCCGGCTCGATGATCTTTTCAGTGTGGTGCGTCGCATACCGCGCGGCCACCTCCCGGGCCCAGGGCAGCTCGCTCTGCGAGGCGTCGTCGACGCCGATGCTGAACGTCCGGACCGGTGTCTCGGAGGCCCTGGCGGCGTAGGCGACCACCAAGCTGCTATCGATGCCACCGCTCAGGAAGGCGCCCAGAGGCACTTCGCTCATGAGATGTTCTCCCACCACGGCCTGCATCCGACTGTCCAGCTCGTCCAGCACGTCCGCCTCCCGCCGCCTCCACTTCGGTTCGTAGGCCGGCTGCCAGAGGCGGCGGGAGGTGCGAGCGGATGCCGTCACTTCCATAGCGTGGGCCGGCGGCACCTTGTGAACGCCCTTGAACAGGGTACCTTTTCCCGGCAGGTACCGCAGCGTCATGTAGTGCGAAAGCGTCTCGAGATCGACGTCTGGCGGGAGTTGATCGAGCGCTAGGAGCGCCTTGATTTCCGAGCCGAAGATCCAGCCGAGATCGGTCTCGGCGTAGTAGATCGACTTCTGACCGAACCAGTCCCGCGCCAGTGTCAGGCGGGCTTTTTCCTCTTCCCAGACCGCAAGCGCGAACATCCCTTCCAGCCGGCCGATTCCTTCCGCGCCCCACCGGTCGAAGGCCTGCAGGGCGACCTCGGTATCGGCCTGCGTCTTGAAAGGGCGTCCGGCCCTCTCGAGCTCTCTTCGCAAGGTCCGGTAGTTGTAGATTTCGCCGTTGAAGGCGATCACCTTCGAGCCGCCTGCGGTGGAGATCGGCTGGTGGCCGTTGGCGACGTCGATGATGCTGAGCCGCCGGACACCCAGGGCAACGCGCGAGGTGACAAAAAAACCCTCGTCGTCAGGTCCCCTATGGATCAGGGCTCCGGCCATGCACCGGACCAGGGAGCCCAGTTTCTCCGGGGGTGTGTCCACTCGAGGGACGATGCCGACGATCCCACACATTGATTCGGTCGTTGCTGTCCTAACCTGGGTCTAGCCTACAAGACCCGCGCGGAACCGTGGCGAGAAGCCAAGGGCGCCGGACAGGGCCCACGCGCGCAGCCGAAATGCGAAATGGACGAGGCATCATTACCGGCAGGTGGGCGAGGCGACCGGACAGCCCCACTTGCTCTTTCCTTCCCACTTTCTCCGGGTCGCGTAGCTGCCCACCGGACCCTCGACGAGGAAGTCGCCGATGGCGAGATAATCAAGGGCGGAATCGAGGAAGGCCCGCACGGCGTCGTCGGGAGTGCGGACGATGGGCTCCTCGTGCATGTTGAATGACGTGTTGATGATCACAGGCACACCCGTCCGCCGGTGGTATTCCTGGATGATCTGGTAGTAGGACGGGTTGTCCTGCTTCCGGACCACCTGGGGCCGGGCGGTGTTATCCACGTGAACCACGCCGGAGCAACGCTCGGTCATCCAGGGCGTGCAATGGAACGTGATGGTCATGAAGCGGGCAGTGTCCAACGCTCCGTCGTGCTTCTTGTAAAGCTGATGGGAGTGCTCGTGAAGAGACGAGGGGGCGAACGGCATAAACTCGGTGCGGTGCAGCAGCTCGTTGAGCCAGTCGTTCACGGATGGGTCGCCCGGCTGGTAGAGAATGCTCCGGTTGCCAAGGGCGCGGGGGCCATACTCCATGCGCCCGTTGAAGCGGGCGACGACTTTGCCCTCGGCCAGTTTTTCCGCGATTCGGCCCCCGATGGTGCCTGGGGAGTGCATCGCCCTGAGACCGGCGCCCTCAAGAGCGCCGGCGATCTCCTTCTCCCCGTACTCGTTGCCAAAGTACACGTCATCGAGCTGGCGCGGCCGGTGGGGCCGGCCTTTCTCCCGGTCGAGGGCTCCCTGCACGGCCAGCGCCGCACCAACCGCCAGCCCTTCGTCCGACATGCCGGGGTGGACGAACGTCCGCGCCACGCCGGGGAGTGAGTGGAGCTCCTCGTTGATCCGGACGTTGGCGAACAAGCCCCCGGCCAGAGCCAGGTTTCGGTGGCCCGTCCGCTCGATCCAGTGGCGAACGTAATCCCGGGCGACATCTTCGGCGACTAGCTGGATCGAGGCCGAGAGATCCTCCAGGCTCCATTGCTCCGGCAGACCTGCGCGGATGCGGTCCAGGGCCCTGTTGAACAAGACCTTGCCACGGTTCACCAGCCGTCCGTTCTCGCAGGCGATCATGGAATCGAGGAGATGGCGGTAGGCCGGGCTCCCGCGGGCCGAGAGCCCCGTGATCTTCCCCTCGTGGCGCTTTGCCTTGAAGCCACAGATGGCTGTGATGTAAGCGTAGTAGTTGCCGAGTGAGTCATAGGAGTCGGCGGCACCCAGCAACTGGAAGGCGCCGTTCTTGACACTGTAGAGGTGCGAGCAATGTCCGTCACCCCCGCCGTCCATGGTGACGACAAGCGCCTCGTCGAAGTTGCTCGTGTAATACGCTGAGGCCGCGTGGGCCATGTGATGGTGCACGAAGCGCACCGGCGCGCTGATGTCGAAGTCCTCGCGGAGGATCTCTTCGATCCTCTGCCGGCGGTGAGAATAGGCGGGACGCCGCAGCCCATAGTAGACCTTCTTCAGGCCTGGTGCGCGCTGGGCCAGTCCTCCGAAGCGCGACGCGACCCGGAAGAAGAGGCTGTGCATATCCCGGTCCCGGGCCCGTGCCTCGAACCACCCAGGCCAGCCGGAGACTTGCTCACGGAGCTCCATATTGACCTGTGCCACGGCCACGTTCCCGATGGCCCGCGTCTCGGTGCCCGAGAGGGCGAGGACCTCCGCGATCGCCTGGCGCGGAAAGCCACGCGCCATCTTGAGGCGGACCATGCGCTCTTCGTTGATAGCGGCAAGAATTCGGCCGTCCTCGATGACAGCGGCCCCACTTGTCTGGCCATCGGTAATTCCGAGAATACGCACCTTGTGTGAGTCCCCCGCGGCGTCGGTCGCTCAATATAGCACCAGACCCGCACAGATTCCCCTCACCGCAGTTCCCCGCCAGCGGCATCTCTCCACCGCAACGGCGCACGGCCCCACAGCGCCAGTACGATAACCAGGCCGAGCACCGACGCGGCATCGCGCAGCCAAGGCTGGTGGCGATGCAAAGAAGTCACTCGTACCCTCGCCGGGCCGACGAAGCGCCCGCGGATGGAGACCACGCCGGGCCCTGGATCGGCCCCTGCGGCCGGCGTGAACTCGGCCACCGCGATCTCCTCGCCCGCGAAGGTGATCAGGTGCGAGGCGCGCTCCCGCCGGCTGAGCCTTGCCCGGTCCAGCTCAATGCGCCGTCCCGTGCGGGTATTTCGCTCCCGGAGTGTCCGGATAAAGTGATTGTCACTCGCTTCGGGGCCGGCGATCAAGGCGACCGGCGCGATGCCCCAGGCGGCGAGCACCAAGACGGCAAGAAGCGCCCGCCAGCGTCCTGGGCATACGATCGCCTCCAAGTTGCGCGGCTTGCGCAGAAGCGCCCATGCGGCAAAGCCGACGCCACAAGCCGTCAGCAGGAGGGTCGGTAGATCCTCGGGCCAGAAGAGATCAAAGGATGTCATGCGCCACGAGAACGGTGCGAAGAAGTGAACCCCGTTGCCCCATTTGGTCTGGAGCGCGTCCAAGAGCAGATGCATGACAGCATTAGCGCCCAGAATGGCGAACGTCCGCGCCATGCGCTGCGAGAACACTGCCAACGCACCGCAGAAGAGCAGCGAGAAAAACAGGGAAGCCTGTACAACGGCGTAGAGCCGCAGATCGTACGGATCAAAGGGTAGTAGACGGAGGACACGGGCCAGGATCCAGGGGATATCAGGGATGACGCAGCCCAAGGCGACCCACCGCAGATCGATATCACGCACGGCGAGACGGGTGACAAGGGCCTGCACGCCCAAATGCCCAAGCGTGTTGGGCACGTCAGCCGTACCGCGGGGCGGCGATCAGATGTATCCTTCCTGGCGATACCAGTCGGCGGTTCTCTTCAGGCCCTCCTCGATACCGATCCTCGGGCGGTAGCCAAGATCCGTTGTCGCCCGATCGATGCGAAAGGCCCGATTCTGGCGGAACCAGTCGACACGCCTTGGGAAAATCGGTGGCTTCATGCCGAACGGCTTGCACAGCTTCTCGCAGACGTGGCCGGCCACAATCAGCGGCAGAATCGGATAGTGTGTGATCCTGACGTTGATGTTCATCGCCTGGCCAACGCGCCGGACCAGATCTTCAATCTCTAGGTATTCCTCGTCGGCGATGAGGTAGGCCGCGCCATCGCCCCTGCCGTCCTCCATGGCCAGGAGGAAGGCATCCACAAGATTGTCGATGTAAAGCGGGTGGTAGTAAGTCTTCCCGTTGCCAAACATCGGAAACCGACCCGTCGCCACCCGCCGGAAGATCATCACGAAGCGTTCCGGATCGCCGGGGCCGTAAATAGCGGCGGGGCGAAGAATGACCGTCTTCAGGCCCTTACGGAAGAACTCTTCGACAACGGGCTCTGCCTCGTATTTCGTGCGCTGGTAGTAGTCCGCCGGCCGGATCGGGCTGTCCTCCCCCGCCGGCGGGAAGTCGATATTGCCGTGCACGCCACAGGTGCTGCAGTGGATGAGCCGGCGCACTCCGTTCCTCTGGGCTGCCTCAAGAACGATGCGCGTGCCTTCGACGTTGACCTGCCAGTAGTGGCTCTCGGGCACGTTCACGTCGCGAAAGGCGGCCGCGAGATGATGCACGACTTCGACGCCTCGCATGGCCCGCTCGACGACATCCGCATCGGTGACGCTGCCCAGAACAATTTCGGCCCCCCAGCGCCGGATCTCCTCCGTCTTCAGGCCCTCTTTGCAATCGAGGGCAACCACCTTATGCCCCAGGTCGAGCAGGCGCCGCACGAGAGCCTGCCCGGTAAACCCCGTTCCGCCGGTGACCAGGATCTTCATGCGTCCGTCACCTTCCCGCGTGACCCCGGGCTACGGCGCCCAAACGGCCGCCCCAGTCTGGCTCGGATTGTTTCGCCAAAGGCTGCATGAACGGCCCCGGTTATCCTTTCTCCGCGGGTGCGGCCGCCGCCCCCGCGTCCTTTCCGGCCAGTCCAGCCGCGAGAAGCTGGTAGAAACCGGTCAGCTTACGCTCAAACGCCGCTCGCGTGAACTCCCGCTGCGCCAGCACGCGCGCATGGCGCCCCAGAACGGCCGCCCACTCCCTATCCCGGAACACCGCGGCCAGGCCGGCGCAGAAGGACACGGGATCAGGATCGACCAGGCAGGCCACTTCATCATCAAGAACCTGCGTGTGCGTCGGCAGCCGCGTCGCCACGATAGGTTTGCCGGCATCCAGGTACGAGTAAATCTTCATTGGTGTGTTGTCGCCGTGTATCCGCGGCGACACTAGCACATCGGCCTGGGCAAGCAACGAGCCGAGTTTCTCGATAGGCCGTCGTCCGAGAAGAAAGACCCGGTCCTCGATGCCCATCTCGCGGCAGGTCCAGCGGTATCGTTCAATGTCCGCGTCGTTCCCTCCAACCAGCGCGAGGTTCCCCGGGCTTCCCTCGGTCGCCAGGATACGCATCGATTCGATCAGCAGATCGATGCCCTGGTAGCTCTCCAGGTTGCCCACGTATAGAGCAAAGGGACGCGGCACCCCCAGATCAGCATCCATGGTGGTCCCCGAGTCTGCCACAGGGGCGAGGAGGCTGATATCCTCCAGGCGCAGCACCATACGGGACGGCTGGTGGCGCAGCGCCTCTTCTTCCAGGGACCGGCAGACAGCGACGACGCCAGCGCTCTGCCGGATGGCAGCCCGCTCGCAGCCGCTCAAGAGTCCTCGGAACAGCCGCAACCAGCGATACTTGTCCTGGAGCTGGCGCCACATGGATGAGTCCATGTCGTAGAGATACGGAATCCCGAATAGCTTCTTGACGAGCAGGGCAATGAAGACCGATTCCTCCACCGCGTGGACAAGCTGGTAACGCCCGGCACGCACCAGCGACACGCACCGCCAGAGGAGGACCAGATCGCAGAGCACCTTTTTCAGGGAGAAGCCGGGCCGGATGTTCCGGACTCCGGGAAGAGCCGGTATTCGGTGGAGACGAACATTCGCCAGTGGGACATCCTTGCCCTCGTGAAAGGTCAGCAGATCAACCTCGTGTCCGGCCGCAGCCAGGACGGTAACAAGGAGCCGGACCGCAATGGGCGTACCCCGATCCTGGAAGAACGGATGCGGCGCCAGCGTCAAGATTCTCAAGACCGGCTCCCCCATGGTCATCTCACGTGACGATGGGAGGGCACCGAGGCTTGTGCCACCACCACGCGCATCACCATCGGAGAGCCAAACAGGTTCCGGAGCCCCAGACCAGCGCCGATGGCTTCCAGGGCGCGGGAAATGCTGGCGTGGCCGATCGCCCGGTGCACGACCATCGGCACGAAGAACTCGGGACGAAAGGTGGGTTCCTCGAAGCCGTACCGGGCGAACTCCCTCGACAACTGACGCCGAGTGAAGCAAGTGAAGGGGCGGGTGTTCTTCTCGACTGCCTTCTTCCAACGGAAGAAGGTTTGCGAGACGAGGTTGAAGCTGCGTAGGTCCGGATAGTCAATGACGACGGCTCGACGCGCCACGCGGCACATTTCAGCAACGAGGCGCCGCCAACGCTTGACGTGTGCCAGAAGGCGGAAGGCCACCACCACATCAAAAGCGTCATCATGGTACGGCAGCGACAGCAGGTCGCAGACGTCAAACTTGACCCGCCCAGGTTCCAGAAACCGGTCGAGGCGGCGGCGGCAGGACTCGTGGCTGCCGGCCACGGTTACGCCATAACCGCTGTGCGCCAAGGGAACCGCGATCTGAGCATGACCACCCCCCACATCCAGGACACGCACAGCCGGCCACGGCGATAGCAGGTCGAGGACGACACGTGACTGCACGCCCAGGAAAAACTCACCCACCTCGCCGGCAAAGCGCCGCGCGTAGCCTTCCGACGCTGTCTCCTCGTCGGCGTTCTCGAGATGTGACCGTGAAGCCAGGCTTACTCCAGAGATGGATCCGCGGGGCAGGCCTACATCGCCGGTCATTCTAGTAGCCGTCCGTCCAAAGTCAAGAAGAGATTCCCGGGCGGGAGTATGATCTGACGCGATCCCCAGGGGCGATCCACATGAAAAAGTGCTCCAGCCCTGATAGAACAAAGAGTAGAGAAAAACACTTCTCTACCAGAAGGAGCGCTTGGAAATTCTTGGATCATGCAGAAAATGGTGACAAGTATCCCGGTTCAGTGGAAAGCTGCGGCCATGGGAAGTCGGACAGCCACCGCCACTCGACGCCGCTGTTCTGCGCCGGGTCGAACGAGGGTTGAAACGGGGACCCGCGGCTCTGAGCTTTGACAACGGACTGTGGACGCCGGGACGTGTCGCCGAGTTGATTGATGTCGAGTGCGGCGTTCGGTCCCTCCCAAGCCATGTCTGGCGCATCCTGCGACGATTCGGTTGGACCTGCCAACGTCCGATGGGACGGGCGCTGGAGCGAGATGAGGCGGCGATACGCTGGTGGAAGAACATGCGTTGGCCTGTAATAAAAAAATGCCAAACGCAAGGGGCAAACCGTCATCTTCATCGACGAGAGCGGATTGAGTCAGAAACCGCATCGTTGCCGCACCTGGTCGCTGAGAGGCCAGACGCCCGTTCTCCAGTACCACCTCAACTGGAAAGTCTTGTCGGCGATCGCCGGTCTGACTTGGTGATCGTTTTACTTCCGCCTGTATCCCAGCACGATTCGGAGACTTCAGGTCGTGGACTTCGTTACGCTCCAGGACGGACGTCTGGCACGCGAGTACCTGCCGGCCTACGCTCCCGAACTGAATGCCGTCGAGTCCCTCTAGGGATACTGGAAGCGGCACGTATTCCCCAATTTCTGCCCCCGAGACTTTGCCAACTCGGCTTCCATGCGCGTCGCGGGCTGCGGAGCATACAGCGCCGATCGAATCTGGTCCGTTCATTCTGGAAGCAGGCCGAGCTGTTTTGACTGTCACTATGCTATGCCAGTTTCGATAGGTTGAGCCGATCACCAATTTTCCCTATCAGCCCCGGATGGTGAGCCAGACCCTGCATGGTTCCGATGCCGCCCCCGTCCCGTCCCCGAACCCGCTCGTTCAGACCGTCGTGAATGTCGCTGGTCGTGTGCATCGGTTCAGCCTGATTCAACCAGCTGCGGTCCCGGAGCCCACATGCCGTGCCCAGCACAGCAAACCCGGGGGAGAGCGGATGCTCTCCCCCGTCATCTCGCGATCTTGCTTCGGCCCTAGAAGGGCGGTGGGTCATCACAGCTGCTGATGTGGATCTGCAGGTTGCCACCCGTAATGGTAATGGGATCAACGGTGGTCGGGTCACCATCCACGTCCACCAGAAACACCGTGGAGCCGTTGGGGTCTCCCGGGTTCGTATACACCTGCAGGAAGTAGCGGTCGATGTCATCGCCACCATCCGGCAACAGCGCCTTCTCGTTGCCTGGTTCGTTGTGATCCTCGACCCGCGCGAAGAAGAGGACGTCGCCGATGCGCGGATCGTTCCTGTTCCCCTTGATCCCTTGAATGGTACCCGTGCCCCAGAACTCGATGAAGTTGAAGGGAGTCACGGGTGATTCCGAGCCGGGTTCGATTCCACCCACGTTGCCGCAGGCCACCGTTGCAACGGTCCAGCCCTGGAAGTGGATCTTCTCCTTGTGGGCGATGTGGTTCCACTGGCCGCCTTCGCCAGCATCGGGGTTGCAGCCGGGGAAGACGTTGCCACCCAGGCTGTCCCTGGGACCATGCTCGGCCATATCCGCACCAACGATGGCCTCGAAATTGACGCCGCCGGCCGTCATCCAGCATACCTTCTGTACCAGCGGCAGACGCATCACCGCAAGCGTCCACAACTCGGAATCGGGGTTGATCTTGTTACCAGGAGAGACGACCTGCACGATGGTGCTGTCGACACCCGCCGGAATATTGATGACGTGGATATCGTTGTCCCAAGCCTCGCCAGAGGAACTGTCCAGAGAGTCGATGATGGTGGGGTTGTCGGTGACAGTGATCTCGTCCGGGCGGGCCCGCTCGGCGTCACCGCCGACGATGAGCAGGTTGGCGACGCGGTCAGCGGAGGCCGGCGCGTAGGTGAACTGTACCGGGATCGTCACCTTGGCAGCGTCGGGAGTGGCCGGGAAATAGGCGAAGTCCAGTCCCTCGTGGACGATGACCCGGTACTCGATGGGATCCGACTCGTCGGTGTAGATGACCAGTAGGCTGGCCCCGTTGAAGAGCAGAAGGTTCTTGCCCAGGTCGCCATCCTGGATGGTGAACGAGTTGATGCCCGGGGCCCGCAGCTTGACCCGGTCGGTGACATCGTAAAGGTAGCCGATGTTGTTCTGCTTGCCACCGTTGCGGAACTGAAACTCATCGCCCATAAAAATTCCAGCGGCGGGTACGCCATCGAAAAGAAGATCCTGGTCCAGGCCCAGGATGACGCAGTCGCCGCCGCTCTCCGTGCAGGTCGCGGCTTCACGTCCGGCCCAGTAGAGGAAGGCCTTGATGACCGGACCACCGACGTTCACGGTGACCGTTCCGGTGCCGCTGCCCAGAAACTCAAGACCGACACCATCCGAGGTGATACTGACACCGGGACCCGAGATGTCCAGCAGCGGGTTGGGCGCCAGCGTCGTGGCCATGGGCACCGCGCCGAGGAGGAGCCCGGCGACGGCCGTCGCCAACATCGAAATTCTCTTGCGTGGGAGTTTCATTGCGTGTTCTCCTTGTATAGAAAGTGAGTGGGGGTCATCGGACATTCGTGTGGGTAGATTCGGCCCGGCTTAGCGGATGCGGGCT
>JBHHYE010000002.1:0-118892 GCA_046757405.1 Acidobacteriota bacterium
GACGCCGCCCCCCGGAGTCCGCCGCGCGCAAACCGCCTGCCCGCGCCCGCCGCGCGGCGAACGATGGACGGAAACCACCCCGGTCGCGGGACCGCGGCGCCCGCCGGTGAACATTGACAGCCTCTCCAACCAGGCGTAGATTCAGGCTGTGGGAAGCGCGAATCGCTTTCAATTGCTGGCCGAGTTCCTCCAGTTTCTGCGGCAAGAAAAGAAATGGTGGCTCGCGCCGATCGTGATTGTTCTGGGACTGCTGGGGATTTTTATCGTCCTGACGGAAAGCTCGGCTCTTCTGCCCGCCATCTACGCTCTCTTCTAGGCGCCGTCCAGAACCACTGTCAGCTTCTCGAACTGGCCCCGGGCGCGGGCCCGGGCGGTGCCGCCCGGGCCGGATAGCCACCGGCGTCGTCTGGAAATGATCTCCCAGAGCGCGGGCAGCGCCGCCTGGGCGGCTTTCATCCCCGCCTCGATGGCGATGCCGACGGCGGAGAAGTCGGCCCAGTGAATCGCCGCGACGTCGGGCTGGATCACGTAGTCCATGAACCGGGCCTGCATCTTCTTGAGCGCCGCAGCCTGGACCGAGGTGGCGGCCACCATCACATCAACGCCGCGGGTGGGGAGATGCGCACCGACCTCGGGAGAGATATCGACGCCGATCACCACGTCCGCGCCCAGGCGGAGGACAGGGAGCCCAGGAACCCGGTCCACCCACCCTCCATCGATCAAGGTCCGCTGGTAGAGCGTCACCGGCGGCAGGACGCCGGGAATGGCGCAGGACGCGGCCACAATGGGCCGGATCGGCCCGCTGGCCAGGATGATCTCCTGGCCGGTCCGCAGGTCGGCCGCGACCGCGGCATACGGCAAGCGCGTCTCCTCGATGCGGACATCCGGGAGCAAGCTGTTGATGTTGTGGGCCAGGGATTCCGCCGACATGAACGAAACCCGGTACAGGGAATAACCGTAGAAGATCCCGCGCCGAATGAGGGCCGTGGCACGGCCCAGCATTCCCGGCTCCCTCTGCCGCGCCTCGCGGATGAAGTCGAACGCCTTGCGTCTGAATTCAGTGGACGAGGCAAACTGCAGAAAGCGGCGCTCGACCTCCGCCGATCCCTCCAGCGTCGCGAAGGCTCCTCCGACCAGGGCGCCGATACTGGTACCAACCACCACATCAATGGGAAATCCCTCGCGCTCCAGAACCTTGAGGACGCCCACATGCGCCAGCCCCCTGGCCGCCCCCCCTCCCAGCGCCAGCCCGACCCGTGGACGTCGAAGAATTGCAACCATGTCTCTCCTGCGTTTCAGTACCGCGTGGTGTCGGCATAATGAACCGGCGGCCGGTCGGCGTCCCAACCCACAGACTCGACCCGCCAGCGGCCGTCCACCTTGACAAGATTCCACCGGATCCACACCGTGTCCAGTAGCCGCCTCGCCGCCGGACGGTCCCCGCCGATGACCGGCCGGTAGATGCGCCCCAGCGGCATGCCCAGAAGGTAGATGGTGGTGCCCGGCGGCAGGCGCGAGAGATCGATGAATCGGTAAGCAAGGCGCACCTCCTGGATGAGAACGGCCCTGCCCGGTTCCGGAAAACGCTCTTCCACCGTCTGGTAATAGACCCCGCGGCCGAGATTCAACGCCCGCACCAGAACCACGCCATCGGCGTGAAACGAGAGCCGGCCCGTTTCCCGATCCTGGAGATACGCGGCCTGGCGCCGGTCCAGGAGGCGCAGATAGTCAGCACGGATGGCCTCCCGCTCGCCGGCGGGAGCGGCCTCCAGGCGGAGGGCCAGAGGGCCGGAGAGGTCGGCGAGGCGGTCATGATCACGCTCCTGGACGGCGCGTATGTACTCGTCAACAACCGATCGGATCTCCGCCGGCTGCTCTTCGCAAGCCACCAGCAGGAGAACGAGGAGAGCTGGACCGGCCACGGCGCGGATGGAGCCGTCTTTCACCCGATCCCCTGACACGAGGCCGCCATGCGACGATTCTATCCGACACGCCTGCCGAAGGAACGGACCTCCTCGAGGCCGTCCGCATGTCCGGAGCGAGTTCAGGCGGACGGGGATGATCCGGCCCGCCCGTCCTCATCCATGGTCCGCAGGGTGTCCAGAAGGACGGACATGGCGTCCCGGTCGATGCTTCGCCGCGGAGTCGTGACGCCGTGGAGGATCCGGAAGCGTCCCTCCTCCTGGCGAAGCAGATCGACCAGGGCCGGCTGGCCTTCCTTGTCGCCGGCCTCGGCATGCGTCAGACGCCCGCTCTCAAGGAAGATCTTGCCGCTGATTCCCTTGCAGCGCACCTCGACCCGGGCCGTCTTCTGGCCCATGTTCATCATCTGCAACAGCTCGGGAAGGGACATCTCCGAAAGCATCCCCTCGATCCCGCCCTTCTCCCGGCCCAGCGTTCCCTTGCGCACGGCGGCTTCCTTGCGCAAGATGCGCCGCATGCGGCTGATCAACTCCTGGGGACTGACATCTGGCGGGTAGACCTCCTCCGCGCCGTTATCCAGGGCCGTGACCCGCCGCTCCCGGGAACCGTCGCCGTCGAAGAAGAAAACATCGGTCTTGGAGACCTCGATACGCCCTTGCATGGCGTCGAGCAAGCGAAGGCCTTCATCCCACTCCTGGGTGATATCAGCGAGCATGAAGCGCACATCTTCCTTCTTGACGCTTTCCACGGCCTCCTCGAGACAATTCGCGTCCAGGACGCAGAAATCTTCGCGCAGGAAGTGCAATTTCATCCTTGAAAAGGGCTCGCCTCCCCTTCCCACCACCAGGACCTTGACCTGAAAGAGATCGCCGGCCATCTTCTTCCGCCGCTCCACGAAGCTGGAAAAGGCCTCGACCACCTCCGGATCGAACTGGGTGCCGACATGCGCCCGGATTTCCTTGAACGCCTTGGCATGGCTCAACGACTTGCGATGCGGCCTGCGGGTCGTCATCGCCAGGTAGGAATCGACCACCGCGAGGATCCGGGCGCCAATAGGAATGGCCCGGCCTTTCTTGCCGTCCGGGTAACCCGTGCCATCGTAACGCTCGTGATGGTGCAGGATGATCGGCTTGATCCTCCAGGGAAAGTCGATGTGGTCAAGAAGTTGGACGCCACGCAGCGCGTGCTGGCGAATCGCCTCCTCCTCCTCGGGCGCCAGCGGGCCGACCTTGTCCAGGACTTCCGGGGACATGGTGAAGTTTCCCAGGTCATGGAGGAGCGCGGCCAGGCCAACCTCCTGGCGCCGGACCTCCTGCAATCCCATCTCCCGACAGACGCCTTCCGCCAGGCGCATGGAACTTGCAGCACTGCCAACGGCGAGGGGATCGGAAAGTTCCACCAGCCCCACCACAGCCTCCACCGTCCGCAGAAAGCAGTCCACCAGGGCCCGCTGGTGGGGAGCCGGCCCCTGGGAGGAATCACAAACCAGCCCAGCCAGGCCGTCGGTGCTGATGATGTAATCTGTAAAGTCGAAACGCAGAATATCAGCCGGCCCCTTGATGTCAGCAAAATTGGTGATGAGGCTCACCACGGTGCGTGGGGAGACCTCTGCGGCTTGCTGGGCCAGGAGCTCGCCGCTCCCATCGGGGAGCCTGCGGACACTGACCATCTGCTCATGGCCCGTCCGGGCGAGGATCTGCAAGGCTTCCTGGATGGTGCCGGCGACGTTGACCTGCCCGCCGCGGGCGGAAAGCGCCGCAGCCAGAGATTTGGCCTGATCCCTGTTGGGATTGACGACGAGAATATTGCTCATGACCATTCTCCCGGGGAAATATGAGGCCAGCCCGGCCGAAAGTCCAGGAAACCGCCCAGGGTCCCTGCCGCAGACCCCTCCGGTCTTGACCTGGGCCGGCGGCAGGACGACATTCATCTCGACACCCGATTCCGCCCCGAGGAGGAATGAATGCGTCGCGCCGTTCCGCTGGCCTTGATCACATGCTTCGCCGTCCTCGCCCCGGCCCGCGCCGTGGAGGTGGATTGGTTCGCGAACTTGCACCTGTCTCCCGGAGACCGCACCTATCTCAACCTGAGCGTGGCCCACTTCGGAGCCCACCGGGATGAGGTGGAAGAAGCCTCCCACCACCTGCACCATCCGGAAAGGGACCTGCCAGTCCTTCTCTTCCTGGCATCCGAGTCCGGCCGGCCTCTCTCCTTCATTCTCGATCTGCGCCTTGCCGGCGCCTCGTGGTGGGAGATCCGGGCGCGCCTGGGCGTCCACCCCGACCGCATCCTCGTTCCCCTCTCACACGACCCGGGCCCGCCATACGGAAAAGCCTATGGCTACTACCGCAAGCATCCCGGCCACCGGAGAAGTGCAATCGTCGTGAATGACAGTGAGTTCGCCGACTGGGTTGGAGTCCGAATTCTGAGCAAGGCTTATGGTGTCGAACCGTCCGTGGTGCTGGAAGCGCGCCGGTCAGGAACCAGCTTCGGCGTGTTTGCCACCCGGCGGGAAAAGGCAAGACGCAAGCACCATGATCGGAAAGACGCCCATCATCCAGACACCCCCTCTCATCATGGCAAGCCCAAGGGCCGCGGCAGGGACAAAGGCGGCCGGTAGTCCGAAGGGAAGAAGCCCCTCCCCACCTTCCCAGGCGGGGAGGGGCTCGCGTGCGCGCCCCCGTGCATCTGATCTGCCGGGGGGCTCAGCCGCACGGGGCTACGAGCAGCCGAGACTGTTACCGCAATTCATGCACTTGTAGCAAGCACCATTACGGACGGTGAGATGCCCGCAAATATCGCAGAAGGGGGCGTCGCCCATGAGACTCTGCATCTGTGCCGTCAATGCGTTGTCCACAGGCCCTCCGGACGCGGTGCCGGCCGCGGGGGAGACCTCCGCGCGCACCACGGAGTCCCGCTCGGCGGCCAGCACTGCAGCGGCCATGCTTGACAGGTCCAACCCACCGCCGGCCGGAGGCCGGCTGCGCTCTCGATCCTTCCGGTGGGGCGCGGCGCCCGGATCCGGCTGGGCCCGCCCTCCGGGAGCCGCTCCCGGCGCCCCATCCGCCTGCGTCTCGCGGCCCGGCTCCGGGCCCAGCGTATCAGCGATGGCATCCGATGTGGAGCGCGGCTCGCCAGGCTTGACCTGGAGGAAATCCGTGCGTCCCAGATACTCGAAGCCCAGCACTCGAAAGACGTAATCCATGACCGAAGTCGCGAACTTGATGTTGGGGTGGTCGGTGACGGGACCATGGGGCTCGAACCGTGTGAAGGTGAAGACGTCCACATACTCTTCGAGCGGAACCCCGTATTGCAGTCCCAGGGAGACGGAGATGGCGAAACAGTTCATCAGGCTGCGGTAGGCCGCTCCCTCCTTGGCCATGTCCACGAAAATCTCCCCGAGCTGACCGTTCTCGTACTCACCGGTGCGCAGGTAGATCTTCTGGCCCCCCACGCGCGCCTCCTGGGTGAATCCGAGACGCTTCTTCGGCAGCCGGCGGCGGTGGCGGATCAACTCCGGGCCGGCAGCCAGAGGCTCAAGGGACGGCGGCCCGGACGCGGCGCGATCCATTTTCACTTTCGCCAGGCTTCCAGTCTTTCCGGATGTGGTACTCAGCGGCTGGGACTGCTTGCAGCCGTCCCGGTAGAGGGCGATCGCCTTGAGACCAGCCTTCCATCCCTCCACATAAATCTCCTGGACATCCTCGACGGTGGCTTCCCGGGGAAGGTTGACGGTCTTGGAAATGGCCCCTGAGAGAAAGGGTTGCACCGCCGCCATCATCCGGACATGTCCCATGGGCTCGATGAAGCGCACACCATTCGGTCCGCAGCGGTTCGCGCAATCGAACACGGCCAGGTGCTCTTCCTTGAGATGAGGGGCTCCTTCCAGCGTCATGGCACCGCAAATCACCTCGTCGGCCTCCTGGACCTGGGCCGACGTGAAGCCCAGGGCGGCCAGGAAATGATCACCCGACGGCGGCGCCTCCGGCTGGAATCCCAAGCGCCGCAGACAGTCGTCGCCAAGGACCCTTCGATTGAAGGCACCGGCCAGATTCAGCGCCGCAGGCAGGGCCTGCTGCACCCGCTCGACCTCCGAGGCCGTCAGGCCGCGGTCCATGAGGCTATCCCGGTTGACAAAGGGTGCTCCCGAAAGCGACTGCTGCCCCCGCGCGTAGGTGACGATCTCCCGGACCTCATCCTCGCTGTACCCGAGGGCCTCCAGGGCGCGGGAGACCGATTCATTGACAATCTTGAAGTGCCCACCTCCAGCGAGCTTCTTGAATTTCACCAGGGCAAAATCGGGCTCCACCCCGGTGGTGTCGCAATCCATGAGCAGGCCGATGGTTCCCGTGGGGGCCAGGACCGTGGCCTGGGCGTTGCGATAGCCGTGCTTCTCCCCGGCCTTGAGGCAATCATCCCACTCCTGGTGGGCTGCAGCCAGCAGATCGGGCGGGCAGTGCGAAGGATCGATGGCATAGGCGGCATCGCTGTGCTTGCGCATCACACGGAGCATGGTCTCGCGGTTGGCCTCGAAAGCCGGAAAAGCCCCTTTGCTCCGTGCCATATCCGCCGAGGTGCGGTACGCCGCGCCGGTCAAGATGGCGCTGATGGCCGCAGCGGTGGCCCGCGCCCGGTCGGAGTCATAGGCCAGCCCCTGGACCATCAGCAGGGTCCCCAAATTGGCATAGCCCAGCCCCAGCGGCCGGTAGTCGTGGCTGTTCTGCGCGATCAGCCGGGTCGGATAAGAGGAAAAATCCACCAGGATCTCCTGCGCCAGAAAAAAGATGCGGCAGGCGTGCCGGAATCCTTCGGTGTCGAAGGATCCTTCCCGGTCCAGATACTTCATGAGGTTGATGGAGGCCAGGTTGCAAGCGGTGTCATCGAGGAAGACGAACTCGCTGCAAGGATTCGAGGCATAGATACGGTCCGTGGCCGCGCAGGTGTGCCAGTCATTGATGGTGGTGTCGTATTGCAAGCCCGGGTCAGCACAGAACCACGCTGCCTCCGAGATCTTCCGCATGAGATCCCGGGCCTTGTAGGTCTTGTGAATGGAACCATCGGTCCGGCTGCGAGTCTCCCAGGCTCCGTCGCTGAGCACGGCGCGCATGAACTCGTCCGTCACCCGGACCGAGTTGTTCGAGTTCTGCCCGGAGATGGTGTGATATGCCTCGCCATTGAAATCCTCCGGATAGCCGGACCGGATGAGCGCCCGCGCCTTGGATTCCTCCTTCATCTTCCAGTCGATGAACGACTCGATCTCAGGGTGGTCCATATCCAGCACGGCCATCTTGGCGGCACGGCGGGTGGTGCCGCCCGACTTGGTCGCTCCCGCGGCCCGGTCGAAAACCTCCAGGAACGACATCAGTCCGGAGGAGGTTCCGCCCCCCGAGAGCTTCTCCTGGCTGGAACGCAACCGTGAAAAGTTGGTGCCGGTTCCGGAGCCGTACTTGAACACGCGGGCTTCCGACTTGATCAAGTCGAAGATGGACATCAAGTCATCCCGGATGCCCTGAATGAAGCAGGCCGAACACTGGGGATGCTCGTAAGCGTTCGTCACTTGCCTGATCTCCCCGTGCTCGTCATCCCAAAACCAGTTTCCACCGGAGCCTTCGATGCCGTACCGCTGGTAGAGCCCGCAGTTGAACCAGACGGGAGAATTGAAGGCGCCGTGTTGCTCCACCAGGAGAAACGACAGCTCCGCCTCGAAAGCGTCGGCATCTTCGGGCGTATCAAAATACCCGCCCAGCGCTTCCCCGGCCTCGCGGATGGTGCGAGCCACCCGGGTCACCACCTGCCGCACCGAGGTCTCGCTCCCGTTTCCCGGCACCCCGGCCTTGCGGAAGTACTTGGAGACCACAATATCCGTCGCCAGTTGCGACCAGCCGACAGGAACCTCGACCTCATCCATCTCGAAGACCACGGACCCATCGGGATCGGTGATCTTCGAGGACCTCTTCTCGTACTCCACCTGGTCCAGAGGATTGACGTTCGGTTCCGTCCAGCGGCGGACAACGTGCATCGTGGAGACTCCTTCCTGGTCTGCCTGCCAGGGGCAGGCCGAAACCGTCTGAATTCATTCACGTCCCGGCAAATCTGCCAGAAGCACCCGGATTGATCGCGAGGCCGGAGCGGACTGAAGAGGAGGTCTCCGTCAGCCAGGTTCCCCCTGTCCCCCCATCATCTGGGAGCAATTTTAGATCCTACCACAATATTTTGTGCCGTCAAGGAGGCAGCCAAGGGATGACGAAAGCGAGCGGGCGCCCGTCCCTGGCCGGCTGGAACCCTCTGGCGGGGTGGGGCCGCTCAGCGGAGAACCACCACTTCAAGGTCCTGGACCACCAGCGAGAGGAACTGGTCAAAGACCTGGATCGTGACGGGAAACACCCCGATCTCCGCCGGGATCCCCCGGATGACAATCTCCGCCGTCGCCGGCGGATTCGTCCCGGTCTCCAGCACCATCTCCAGCCCGTCCGGGAGCGAGCCAGCCAGGGTTCGCAGGACGGCGAATCCGCTGCCGCCCAGGAATCCGACGCGGTGCTCGTACTCGATCCCCAGGGTCCCCTGCGGCAGTGGAAGATCCGCGGGGTCCAGAGCCAGCACCTGGCGGCCGAAGGAGACCGAAAAATCCAGGAGATCGAAGCCATCCACGTTTCCGTCGGCGTTGAGGTCCAGCGCCGGGTCAAAACCGGTGGAGCCTTCACTGCGACCGAAGCCGGTGGCGATGCGAGCCAGATCGAATCCGTCCACCCGCCCGGATCCGTCCAGATCCATGCGCGAAAGCTCCACGAACACCTCCATGGCACCGGGAACCCGGATGACGCTCCCCACTGCCGTATCAGCCAGATCGGGATCGGTGTAGATCAGATCGCGGTTGCCTGCCTTGGCATCCGGTGCCACGGTCAGGACGGCACCCAAGGAGGGCCCGCCCGGCCCGACCACCTCGAAGCGACTCTGCGCCACGTCCACATCCGGCCCGAAAGAAACCGTGCCCGTGTCCCGCAAGCCGGAGCCGAAGATCCGGGTCGAGACCTCCATTCCCTGCCCGATGGACGGCTGGGGGATCAGCGACCCGTTGACCTCCAGGGAGACCCGGAAGATGGACGGCAAGTCCCAGACCTGCGGCGCGAAGGTTTGCCGGGCCTGGCTGCCGGCGGCATCCTCGACGATGATCGCCATAGGCACCCGCTGTCCCGCGACCAGGAGCGGCGAATTTCCGGTCACCATGCGTCCGACCAGGGCAGCACCCCGTCCACCCTGGCCATCCGGTTGCACCAGGGCCAGGCCGGTGGGCACCTGCCGGCTCAGGAGCCGGAAGGTGGCGCCGGGCGCATCGGTCACGACGGTCAGGGTGCCCTGTCCGAACCCGACGGCCGACAGCCCGGCGGAGAGCGCCCGGGCAGCCAGGGGTGCGGGAGGAGTCACCGAGGTGTACTCGTTCTGATCGAACAGGAGAGCACCCCCCTCCGCCAAGGTGCCAGAGACAGGCGCCGGCGTGGTGAATCCCGGGAAGACCCCGAAGGTCACGGTGTAGTCGCCCTGCGGCAACTGCGTGAAGGTGGTGGATTCGCCCGCCCCGAACCGGAGGACCGGACCTAACGGCGTGGTTCCCTCGAGAGTGTAGAAGGCCTCGGGGATATTCGCCATCACGGCGATGGAGCCGGGCTCCAGGTAGTCACCTGTCACAGTGGTGGATTGTCCCGTCGAGACCGTGCCCTCTGCCGACGGAGGGGTGAAAAAGCCGGGCGCTGGAAGGAAAAGAATGCGATAGGTTCCGGAATCGAGGGAGCACTCGGTGGAGAGCCGGCCGCCCCCCAGGTCGGTGGTTGCGCAGGCACGTCCTTCCGGGGTGTTCGGATCGGCGGCCGGAAGCGTGAAATCGACCGCCGGCGCGAGCTGGAAGCGGTAGGGAAGCACGCCGCCCTGGGCGAAGATGGGAACGGTATAGGCCTGGCCGATGGTGGCGCCGGGAAGGGACGTAGTGGTGATGGCCAGCCCGGAGACGATGGAAACCGTCGCCTCGCTGGAGATCGCGTTCGTGTCGGTGACCCGGAAGGTCGGTGTGAACGAGCCGGACTCGGTGGGAATACCGACAATGGCCCCGGCCGAGGTCCCCGTCTCCGTCAGATTCAGACCGGCCGGCAGGCTCCCGGCCACCAGCATGAAACCATAAGGCGGAACGCCGCCGGCGGCCTGGAGGGACGTCCCGTACGCCTGGCCGGGCTCGGCGGCGGGGAGCCTGCGGGTCAGAATCTCGGGCTGCGGCGGGTCGGTCACCGTGAGGTTCACCTCGAGCGGAATCTCCGGGCGATTCTCATCGTCGGTCAGGAGAACCAGCTGACACCTGAAGGTTCCGGGAGACAGGATGGTGGCGTCCACCTGGAAGCGGAAGGAGACGGTCTCGCTGGTGAGGTCGAACGGCTGAACATCGTCCACCGCCGTGTTCTCCACGCGAACATCGCTCCGGGCGGCGACCGGGGTGAACCAGGGGCACGACGAGCCGAAAGATCCGCTCGTTGCCGAGTCGATGAGGCGAATGATGTAGGCGTCGCTCCCGGCGCTGGCACCGGGAACAATCTTGTCTCCCAGGTTCCCCGAGTGGTAGGCCAGCCGGCCCGCCCCCAGGGAGGCCGTGGCCAGCGTTCCAAGGGTCGGTTGATCCCGCTGCACGGCCAGCCAGGTCCAGCGGAACCCGGACTGCTCGAGAAAGGTGGTGTCGAAATTGCTGGGCAGATCCGAGCGCTCCAGCCCTGCAGTGAGGGGATCGCTGCCTGACTCGATGGTGAACATGAGATCAAAGTTATTCCCCCCCGGCTGCCGTGCGATGGCCGATAACCCGTAACCGGCTGGCAGGAGCTCGACGTTCCCGTCGAACTGGATCTGGGTGAGAATCAATCCCCCTCCCTCCCAGACGTACTGGTTGATGGCCCGCCGCGAAGGAAAGGACGACCCGGTGGCGGTGGTCAGCCAGAGAACATCGAACGCCCTGAGAGTGTCCAGGTCGAGGGCTTCGGGCACCATGGCTTGCACCACGTTGAAACCCAGGCTCTCCAGACGCTCCCGCTCACCTTCGATGGTCGACTCATTGATGTAGAGAATCGAGGGCGCCTGCTGGCTCATGGTGATCAGACGCGCAACGCTTCCCGGAGCCTCCCCCGCCGTTCCTTCCCCGGCGTTCCCATAGGCATCGACCAGCTGTCCATCCTGGCTCATGGACCGGCCTCCCGCCGGGTGAGATCCGCCCTGGCGGTCTCCGAGCCGGTCCGGCACCGGAGCTCCCATGGCCATGAGCGCAGCCATCTCGCTGCTCGTGCGTGCTGCCGCCGCAGCGCCCAGAGGTCCCTCATCGATTGTTTCGGGGTCGAAAGAGATCGAATTGCAGCCGTCGTTTCGCAGGTCCAGTGTGATGATCTTGACTTCTCCCGCTTCGACACTCGGCGTGATCCCGGAGGGCACCAGCAGGTCCGGCTTGCCCGTGACCTCCAGAAAGAAGGTCCGTGTGGCGAAGCCGCCGGATGCATCCTCGACCCGTCCCTCGAAGATCCCGACTCCACAACTGGTCGCGACCCCGATGATGGCGCCGTCGCTTCCCAGGGTGAGCCCAGGCGGCAGGTCGCCGTTGAGCAGGGTGTACGTGTACGGCGGCACGCCGCCGGTGGCCTGCAGGAAAACGGTTTGCGGCGGGTCACCGGACTCGAACGGCTCGCCCTTGAGCGCCTGGGGAAGGGTGGTGGTGACGAAGGAGACGGGTTCCGACTGGGCCGGGGCTCCGCCGACGGCCAACCCCAGGATGAGGACGACCTCCGCGACAGCGCCGGCTCCCGGCCGATTTTTGTATGCACGCCTTGTTTTCATGATTCCGATCTTACCGCGAGGTGCGCCCCCGGGCACTCAAATGCTGCGGCAGATCTCCAGCTTGCTGAAGAAAAAGGCGATTTCTTCCGCCGCCGTCTCCGTCCTGTCGGACCCGTGAGTGGCATTTTTCTCCACATCGGCACCGTACAGGCGGCGTAGGGTCCCCTCCCCCGCCCGGGCCGGATCGGTCGCTCCCATGAGCCGGCGCCAGGTGGCCACGGCATCCGGGCGCGCCAGGACCATGGCCACAACCGGTCCCGAGGACATGAAATCGGTCAGGGAATCGAAAAAAGGACAGGCGCTGTGGATCGCATAGAACTGCTCCGCCTGCGCCTTGGAGAGCCGGATCATTTTCAGCGCCACGACCTGGAACTTTTCCTGCTGGAGACGATCCAGGATGCTTCCCAGGTGTCCCTCGGCAACGGCGTTCGGTTTGACAATGGCCAGTGTCCGTTCCATCGGTGCGGTTCCTTCCATCTCTGTCAGTCAGTTCGTGTCATCCGTTGCGTCCCAGGCCCGGTGCTCTCCCGGCGCGTCCAGCACGGTCTTCATGGTTTCGCCGATGTCAGCCGGGCTCCTCACCACGTGCACTCCCACTTCGGCAAGCGCCTTCATTTTACCGGCAGCGGTTCCCTTCCCACCCGAGATCACCGCCCCCGCGTGTCCCATGCGGCGCCCCGGCGGCGCCGTCTGCCCGGCAATGAAGGCCACCACCGGCTTGCGGGCGCCCTGCTTCATCCAGGCCGCCGCTTCCTCCTCGGCGGCGCCGCCGATCTCGCCGATGAGCGCAACCGCGTCCGTGCCGTCATCCGCCTGGAACGCCTCGAGGACATCGATGAAATCGGTCCCGATCAGTGGATCCCCTCCGATGCCGATACAAGTGGATTGGCCGATCCCGCGCGAGGTGAACTGGTCGACCGCCTCATATGTGAGCGTGCCGCTCCGGGAAATCACGCCAACCCGGCCGGGGGCGTGAATGCGGCCCGGCATGATGCCGACCTTGGCGCTGCCTGGCGAGATGATTCCCGGACAGTTGGGACCGATGAGCCGTGTGGAACTCTCCCCGACCACGCGCGCCACCTTCACCATGTCCCGGGTGGGGATGCCTTCGGTGATGCAGATGACCAGGGGCAGTCCGGCATCCACGGCCTCCAGGATGGCGTCCGCGGCGAAGGGGGGGGGCACGAAGATCACCGAGACGTTGGCATCGGTGGCGGCAACCGCCTGGGGGACCGTGTCGAACACCGGCGTTCCCTGGTGGGTCCGGCCGCCCTTGCCCGGTGTCACTCCCGCCACCACGCACGTGCCATAGCCCTTCATCTGCGCGGTGTGGAAGGACCCCTCCTGGCCGGTGATTCCCTGAACCAGAAGACGCGTGTCTGGACCCACGAAGATGCTCACTGCCGGCCCCCTGCCCTCTCCACGGCCTTCCGGGCCGCCTCCTGCATCCCGCGGGCCAGGATGAAGGGAAACCCCGATTCCGCGAGGATCCGCCGTCCTTCCGTCACGTTCGTTCCTTCCATCCGCACGACGACAGGCACCTTGACACCGGCCGCCCGCACAGCCTCCACGACCCCCGTCGCCAGGCGATCGCACCGGAGGATGCCGCCGAAGATATTGATGAGAACCGCTTTCACATCCGGATCGGACACCAGGATCTCGAAGGCATGGCGCACCTGCTCGGAGGACGCTCCGCCGCCGACATCGAGAAAATTGGCCGGCTCGCCGCCTGAGAGCTTGATGATGTCCATGGTGGACATGGCCAGACCCGCCCCATTCACCATACAACCCACGTCACCACCCAGCTTGATATAGGTGAGCCCATGCCGGGAAGCCTCGATCTCCCGCGGATCCTCCTCGGCCGGATCGCGCAACTCGCGTAGCTCCGGGTGACGAAAGAGGGCATTGTCATCGAATGTCATCTTTGCATCGAGAGCCAGCACCTTCCGGTCCGCGGTGATCACCAGGGGGTTGATCTCCACCAGTGAGGCTTCCGTGGCCTCCGCGCAGCGCACCAGGGATGCCATCAACCGGGTCGCCTCCTTGAAAGCCTCCCCGGCGAGCCCCAGACCAAAGGCAAGATGGCGCGCCTGGTACGGCTGGAAGCCGATGGCCGGGTCGATGCTTTCTTGATTGATTTTCTCCGGACTCTTGGCGGCCACGACCTCGATCTCCACGCCGCCCTGGCCGCTGGCGAGAACGGCCAGGCGGCCGGCGCTCCGATCCAGGGTGACGGCCAGGTAGATTTCCCGCTGGATGCGAAGCGTTTCCTCCACGAGAACCCGGAGCACCCGCCGTCCCTCCGGGCCGGTCTGGGCCGTGACCAGGGTCGAGCCCAGCAAGGAGCCGGCCAGGGCGGCCGCCTCCTCGGGAGTGGACGCCTTGCGGACCCCTCCGGCCTTTCCACGCCCACCGGCATGAATCTGCGCCTTCACCATGCAGGCCCCACCCAGACGGCGGGCAGCCTCCCGCGCATCGGCGGCGTGCTCCACCACCTCCCCCCGAGGCGCCGGGACACCGTACTGGCGAAAGATCGCCTTGGCCTGGTATTCGTGAATCTTCACCGTGCCTCCACAGGAACAACCAGTCACACGTTACGCCGGAATGGTTCCAGCCGGTGCTCCGGGCGGCAGTGGGCTGGGCAGGACGGCGGTATTATACCTTGGCGCTCCGGCGGGGTGTCAAAAGGTTCAGAAGACCCGGAACGTAAGATTGTAAGCGAATCGTCCCCGCACCACGACCATGAAGAAGCTAGTCCGGGAAAGAATCCGGGGCACCAGCCGGCGCAGGTCTGCCTCGCTCGTCAGCTCCTCCTGGTTGAGCCGGACCACCACGTCCCCTTCCCGGAGTCCGTACTGCTCCGCGCGGCTGCCCCGCGCCACGCGCACCACCATCATGCCCCGGCCCGTCGATCGGCGGGAGCGCCGGACTCCGGCCCCCGGGATCGGCTCCAGAGCCAGGCCGGTGACATCCTCGAAGTAGTCCAGGGCCTTGTCCTCGGGAAACAGGCCGCCGGCGAGAGTGACCCGGAGAGGCGTGCCGGCCCGGTCCAGGACGAACCGGACCGATTGGCCGACGGCCAGGCTGGAGAGAACCGTGTCATAGTCGGCCCGGGTCCGCAGCGTCCGCTCCTGGATGGAGACGATGCGGTCTCCAGGGCGAAGACCACCCCGATCCGCCGGACTGCCGATGAAGGTTCTCTGGATGCGGACGGCGCTCCGGCGCTCGATCTCGCTGCCGGTGCCGGCGGGAAGCGTGTACTCCTCCACCAGCATGCCGAACCAGGGATGGCGCACCTCGCCATAGTGGATGAGATCGTTCACCGCCTTGCGGACCCGGTTGACGGGAATGGCAAATCCGATCCCTTGCGCCGGTGCATAGATCGCATTGTTGATGCCGATGAGCTCTCCTAGAATGTTCAGAAGCGGCCCTCCGGAGTTGCCGGGATTGATCAGGGCATCGGTCTGGATGTAATCGCTGAACACTCGGTCCCCCGCCGGCAGGGAGCGGCCGATGGCCGAGACGACGCCGGTGGTGACACTGCTCGAGAACCCATAGGGATTCCCGATAGCCACCACGGTCTCTCCGATCATGAGGTTATCCGAGCGTGCCAGGGCCACCGCCGGGAAAGGGCCTTCCCCCTGCAGTTTCAGCACTGCCAGATCGGATTCGCCATCGGTCCCCACCACCTCCGCCAGGAGAGTCCGGCCGTCCTCGAGGGTCACCCGGATACGTGAAGCATGCACGATCACGTGCTCATTGGTGATGACGTACCCCGCCGGATCCACGATAACCCCTGAACCCAGGGCGTTCGGAACGAACCGCTCCCGATCGGGCCTCGGGAGATTGAAGAACTCCTGGAACAGAGATCCGAAGGGCGACGATCCGAATGGGTTCTCGACCCGCTGATCTGTGGCGATGTTCACCACCGCCGGAGCGGCGCGCGCCACCACCTCGACCACCGGAGTGCGCCGCTGGGCGGCCAGGGCGCCCGCTTCGATGGCCCCAGCGTCAGCCGGGGCAGCCAAGGCCAGCAGAGCCAGCGCTACCGGCCAGACCGGCTGGCCCATCAGGCTCGCAGTGGAACACGGCCCGTGAGGCGCCGGATCCGTTCCGCCGTGGATGGGTGGGTGCTGAAGAGCCGGCCCATGCCTCCCAGAAAAGGATGGACGATGAAGAGATGGCTGGTGGCCGGGGCGGCCTTCAGGGGCCGTGCCCGGGCGCCGTGCTCCAGCTTCTCCAGCGCCCGGGCGAGCCCGTAAGGATTCCCCGCCAGGGCGGCGCCGGAGGCATCGGCATGGAACTCCCGGGAACGAGAAACGGCCATCTGGATCAAGACCGCCGCGATGGGCGCGAGAAAAGCGGCAGCCAAAAGGCCCACCAGACCGCCGTCATCATCATCGCGGCGGCTGAACCCTCCGAAAATGGCTCCCCAGCGCGCCATGGTGGCCATCATCATGATCGCCCCGGCGAGAGTCGCCGCGACGGTGGAGATCAGGATGTCGCGATGGATGACATGACTCAGCTCATGGGCCAGGACGCCCTCCAGCTCTTCCCGATCCAGAGCGCGGCGCAGACCGTCCGTCACGGCGACCACGGCATGGGCGGGGTCGCGGCCGGTGGCAAAGGCGTTCATCGCCGCGCCGGGAATGCGATAGATGCGCGGCCGGGGTATCGAGGCCCGCGCAGCGAGCTGCTCCACGATGTCGTGCAGCTCCGGATCGTCATCCCGGGACACTTCCCGCGCCCGGTACACAGCCAGCACAATCTTATCGGAGGCCCAGTAGGAGGTGAAATTCATCACGACCGCAAAGAAAAAGGCGATGATCATCCCGCCGCGTCCCCCCATGAGACCGCCGGCCAGCAGCAGAAGTCCGGTCATCAACCCCAGCAAGAGAACCGTCTTGACGCTGTTCAGCACCGTGAGCCCCTCTCTCTCAATGATTGGGCCGGGTGTCCACCACGATGCGCTTGGGACGGGCCCCCTCGGTCTTGGGCAAGGTGACTTCCAGGATGCCGTTCCGGTGCTCAGCCCGAATGCGGTCCTGATCAATGCCCCCGGGGAGAGTGAAGGAACGCTGGAATGAACCATAGCCCCGTTCCATGCGGTGGAAGTTTTCGGTCCGGACATCTTTCAGCATGGGACGCTCGCCACGCACGATGAGGGTGTTGCTCTCCACCTTGACTTCCAGTGAATCTTGCAGAACGCCGGGCAGATCCGCGACCACAACCACCCGGTCTCCGGTCTCGTAGATATCAACCGGGGGGGACCAAGATCCTTCTCCACGGGCCGCGGCCTCGCCCGGCGGACGCGAATGCGACAGGGAATCGTCGAAAAGCCGGTTCATCCGCTCCTGAATACGCAAGAGATCGTTGAATGGGTCCCAGCGGGTCACGGTCATGATGCGCCCCTCCTCGATAGGATCAGATGGCGATCGATTTTACCATGCCGGGCCCCGTTCCCTCGCCGCGCCTGGAACGCACCGGCTCGCAGATCAGACGTCCATCCCGCAGGTCCACCCGGACCCGGTCGCCGGCCTGGATCCGTCCCTCGAGGATCTCGCAGGCCAGGGTGTCGGCCACTTGCCGCTTCAAGATTCGCTTCAGCGGCCGGGCGCCGTAAACCGGATCGTGGCCGACCCGGGCGATGTGATCGCGGGCCGGCGCGGTCAGCTCCGCCTGGATCTGCCGGCCAGCCAGGAGGCGCTGGAGCCGTGAGAACTGGATCTCCACGATGGCCCGCAGATTCTCCTCCGAGAGGGCATGGAACAGGATGACGTCATCGAGCCGATTGAGGAACTCGGGCCGGAAGGCGGCGCGCAGCCTGGCCATGATTCCCTCTCGGACCGCACCGTCCACGCAACCCCCGGCCTCCTGGATCAGGTCGCTCCCCAGATTGGAGGTCAGGACAATGAGAGCATTCTCGAAGCTCACCGTCCGGCCCTTGCCGTCGGTGAGACGGCCATCGTCCAGGATCTGGAGAAGGGTGTTGAACACATCCGGGTGCGCCTTTTCGATCTCGTCAAACAGGATCACGGCGTAGGGCCGCCGCCGGACCGCTTCGGTGAGCTGGCCGCCTGCCTCGAATCCGACGTATCCCGGTGGCGCGCCCAGCAAGCGGGCCACGGCGTGCTTTTCCATGTACTCGCTCATATCCAGGCGGACCATGGCCTGCTCGTCATCGAAGAGGAACTCCGCCAGCGCCCGGACCAGCTCCGTCTTTCCCACGCCGGTGGGCCCCAGGAAGAGAAAGGAGCCGATGGGCCGGTTCGGATCGTCCAGCCCGGCGCGGGAGCGGCGCACGGCGCTGGCCACGGCCTTGACCGCCTCCTCCTGGCCGACCAGGCGGCGGTGCAGGCGCTCCTCCATGTGCAGGAGTTTCTCCACTTCCCCCTCCAGCATGCGGTTGACCGGAATCCCGGTCCACTTGGAGACAATGCGGGCCACGTCCTCGGCCTCGACCTCTTCGCGCAGCAGGGCGCCCTTTTCCTGGAGACGGGAAAGCTCTGATGTGGCTGCGGCCAGCTCGCGCTCCATCTCTCCGATGGTCCCATAGCGCAACTCCGCCGCCCGGGCGAGGTTTCCTTCCTTCTCCGCACGGGCCGCCTCGGCGCGGGCGGCCTCGATGCGCCCACCCAGCTCGCCGATCCGGGTGATGATGCTCTTCTCGTTTTCCCATCGCGCTCTCAGCCGTCCCCGCTCTTCGCTGAGATCGGCCAGCTCGGCCTGGAGCTCGCCCAGGCGCCGCCTGGAGACCGCGTCCTTCTCCTTCTTGAGGGCTTCCTTCTCGATCTGCAGTTGGATGATGCGCCGTTCAATGGTGTCGATCTCAGCCGGGACCGAGTCAATTTCCACGCGCAGGCGGGAGGCCGCCTCATCAATGAGATCAATGGCCTTGTCCGGAAGGAAACGGTCGGCGATGTAGCGCCGGGAAAGGGTTGCGGCAGCCACGATAGCGGCATCCTGGATCCGGACCTTGTGATGCACCTCGTAACGCTCTTTCAGGCCGCGAAGAATGGCGATGGTGTCCTCCACCGTGGGCTCGCCCACCTGGATCGGCTGAAAGCGCCGTTCCAGGGCGGCGTCCTTCTCGATGTGCTGGCGATACTCGTTGAGGGTCGTGGCCCCGATGCAGCGCAACTCGCCGCGGGCCAGCGCCGGCTTCAACATGTTCGACGCATCCATGGCGCCCTCGGCGGCGCCGGCCCCGACCAGGGTGTGCAGCTCGTCAATGAAGAGAATGATCTCGCCTGCCGCGGCCTCCATCTCTTTGAGCACGGCCTTGAGCCGATCTTCGAACTCACCCCGGTACTTGGCGCCGGCAATCAGGGCGCCCAGATCCAGGGACAGGAGACGTTTGCTCTTCAGCCCCTCGGGAACGTCTCCATCGGCAATCCGGCCGGCGAGTCCCTCTGCGATGGCGGTCTTCCCCACGCCGGGCTCACCGATGAGGACCGGGTTGTTCTTGGTCCGCCGGGACAGCACCTGGATCACGCGCCGGATCTCCTCGTCCCGGCCAATCACCGGGTCCAGTTTTCCGCGGCGCGCCTGGTCGGTGAGATTGCGGCAATACCGTTCCAGAGCCTGGAACTTGCCCTCGGGATTCGGATCGGTCACCCGCTGGGAGCCGCGCACCTGGGTGAGAGCCTCCAGGAGCCGCTCAGGAAGCACTCCCGCCCTCTGGAGGATCTCGTGGGCCCGGGATCTGCCCGTGCGGGCCATGGCCAGCAGAAGGATCTCCGCGGAAAGATACTCATCCTGGAACTGCTCCGCGGCGCGGGCCGCGTCCTCGAAAACCGCCTGGAGGGACGCAGAAAACCCAGGCTCCGCCGCTCCCCGCACCTGCGGGCCCTGTTCCAGGGCGCGGGTCAGGCTCCGGACCAGCGGCTCGGATGCGATACCCATCTTGGCCAGGAGCGGCGCGACGATCCCGCCCTCCTGCTCCACGAGAGCCAGGAGGAGATGCTCCGGAGTCACCTCGGGATGTCCCTGCTGCGCGGCCCGATCCCGGGCCTGGAGCAGAGCCTCCTGGGCCTTCTGAGTCAGCTTGTCGACACGCATCAGGTCTCCTTATTTCCGCGATTTCCGGTTTCTCAGGACCGCCAATTCAATTGTAAGAAGCAAATGGCCCCATGTAAAAGAATCCCCGGCGCGCCGTTTTGACGCGCCGGACAGCGGCATGCGTCTTGCTTTGGAATCAGTCCTGAAAAAAGATGATGACTGACGGGAGCCCGCCGCCCCGTTTCGTCACAAAGGAGGATCCTGGAGAAAAAGGGTTGTCTCGCCGTCATTGGGGCGCGGGCGTGTGGGAGCCCGCGCCTTTTTTTCTCCTCGACGCCCGATCCCTCGCGAGACCACGCCTCGAGGCAGCGGGAGAATTCGATCTAGATCGCCTCGCCGAACCGTCCCGGTGTCCGCGGCAGGCGGCGCGGCACGCTCTCCCGGGTGCCCTCCAGGTGCTCCTCGATCCAGCGCAGGCACAAGCGGGTATGGGTCAGAAAGATGTGATGTCCCGAGTCCTCGATCACCTCCAGGCGCATGTAGGGATACCGCCGCGGCAAGACGCGGATGTTGTCCACCGGTGCCACCTGGTCACGCCCGCCGTGCAGGAGAAGCATGGGGCAGGGCGGAACCCGTTCCAGCACCGCGTCGACCCGGTAGTTCAGAAGGCAGTGTTCCAGGGTGGATGTGAGCGAGTTGAGAGTGAACTTGCGGCTATCCCGGATGACGGAAAAGGGAAAGTGAAAGATGTACTGCATCGCCATGGCCAGGCCGGTGCGCCGCCACTGGGCGATGTTCTCGGACATGGAATGCTCATTCAGAAGCCGCCGGTAGTTGGGAGAGCCTTTCCAGAAATACTCGTGGGCGGCCTGGGCGTTCTCGAACCGCGGGATGTTGAGGAGAGCCATCAGGCTCACATGCCGGGGAAAGCTGGCGGCGTATTCCAGAGCGATGAGAGCCCCGAGGCTGTGGGCAACGATGTGGAGAGGCTGGTGGTGGAAGCCGGCGTGTTCAATGGTGTTGCGAACGGTGTCGCGATACAGGTGAAGCGTGTACTGGGTGTGGGGCTTGGCCGATTCGCCGAAACCCGGGAGATCCGGCAAGAGCATGCGCCAGCGTGACGCATACCGCCGCACCTTCTTCAGGAAATAACGGTGCGAGCCGGTGATGCCATGGAGAAAGAGAACATGATCGCCATCCGGCGGCCCCAAGAGCGTGTGGGCCAGCACCAGGTCCGAAGGATCCGTGCCGGCTCGAGCCACCGCTTCTCCAGCGTTCGACTCCCCGGATTCCACGTCCATCACACTCCCGTCGCCCTGCGAAGGCGCCATCCTACTCGAAGGCTTCGACACGGATCAAACGGAGGCCGGGGCACCCTGTCTTGCCACCTGCCCGGCGGGACCCTACGATTCCCGCCATGGCCCCTCCGCCCGTCAACATCCTGATTCTCCGCACCGGGCATACCCACCCGGACCTGATCCGGAGCCACGGCGACTACGATCGCTGGTTCACCGACCGGATGGCCCGGATGGGGTGCCGCTTCACGACCCATCACGTGCCCACCTCCGGGGTTCCCGCCGGCGCCGGCCGGGATGGCGTTCTGGTGACCGGCACCGCTGCCTCGGTTCTGGAGGAAGAGGACTGGATGCTCCCCTTGATGGCCTTTTTCCGCGGCCTGTCCGGAGAGGGGCCGCCGGTGCTGGCCGTCTGCTTCGGCGCCCAGCTGGCGGCCCGCGCCCTGGGGGGAAGCGTGGAGCGCAATCCCCGCGGCTGGGAGATCGGCACCGTCGAGGTCCGCGTGAACCCCGCCGGCCGGGACGACCCTCTTTTCACAGGACTCGGGGAACGGATCCATGTCCAGGCCACCCACGAGGACCACATCGCCGCGCTCCCGGAGGGCGCCAGGCGGCTCGCCGGAAACGACATGACTCCCGTCCAGGCCTTCGCTCACGGCGAACGCCTGCACGCCGTGCAATTCCACCCGGAGGCGGGAGCCGGACTCCTCCGCCGCCTGGTTCATCTGCGCCGGCCCGTCCTGGAAGAGGACCTTCGCCGGCGGCAAGGCCTTGGAGGAAAAGGGGCCGGCCAGGCCGTCGACCGCATCGCCCGGGCCATTCATTCCACCGAGAACGGCCGGCACCTCCTGCGCAACTGGCTCACCGCCTGCGTGCGGAACGGCCCGCCGGGCCCTCGCTGAGCCCCTCCGCGTCCCCGGTCGACAACAGTTTCAGGAGCGCGGCGGGATCCACGCGCGCGCCGCCCACATGGGCCCCCCAGTGCAGATGCGGACCGGTGACGCGGCCCGTTGCGCCGACCCGGCCGATCGGTTCTCCCGCTTCCACATCTTCCCCTTCCTGGACCGCCATGCTGGAGAGATGGGCATAGAGGGTGTAAACGCTCCCGCCGTGGTCCAGAACCACCAGGTTTCCGGAATAGTAAAATTCCCGGGCCAGGATCACCCGGCCGCTGGCCGATGCGGGGACCGGTTCGCCTTCCGGAGCCGAGAGATCGACGCCCGCATGCGGGCTGCGGGCCTCTCCATTGAACACCCGGCGGCGTCCGAAGTTCCTGCCCGCCACCCCGGGGAACGGACGGACCACTCGGCCGTCGAAGAGAACCGCCGGCGTGGCCCGTTTCCAGAGGGATTGGAGCAGGGCTGCCTCCTGCTCGATCCGCCGGGACACCTCCGGCGGCGGGTGGACATAGCGTGGAGCGACCTTCAGCTGCTCGATGGGAAACTCCCGGGGAGCCACACGGAGATCGACCGTCTGTTCCCGGCAAACGCCCATCTTTCCGTACACCCTGATCACGAGCGGGTAACGGCCCGGCTGAGCCTGCAGATCGACGCCGGCAAAAGCCACCCGGTCCGTCACCCGCGGCCCGTGAAGGAAGGCCAGCTCCCGGCCGAGAAAGACTCCTTTCACCTGCGCCCCGGGATCCACCTGGTGGACTGTGGCCCGGAGCGGCTCGCCCGGGGCGAGATGGGCAGGATCGACCGTCACCGCCAGCGCCCCTTCCGGACAAGGCGCGCCCACACTGGCCGCGGCCATGAGCCAGACCGCGAGGTGAGCCATTCACATCCCCATGATGCTGAAGCCGGCGTCCACATGCACGATCTCGCCGGTGATGCCCGATGACAGATCGGAGAGGAGAAAGAGGGCGGTCTTCCCGACCTCCTCCTGCGTGATGTTTCGTCTGAGTGGGGCTTTCTCACGATGGCGCGCCAGCATGTCGGTGAGCCCCGACACACCGCGGGCCGCCAGGGTTGCCACCGGCCCGGCCGAGACGGCATTCACCCGGATCGCATCCGGCCCCAGCTCCCAGGCCAGCTGGCGGACGGCATGCTCCAAGGCCGCCTTGGCCGACCCCATGACGTTGTACCTGGGAATCACTTTCTCGGCCGCCATGTAGGTGAGAGTCACCACCGATCCCCCCCCCGAGCGGATCATCAGCGGCGCCGCCGCCGCCGTCATGCGGAGGAAAGAGTAGGCCGAGACCTCCAGGGCCGTGCGGAAACCCTCGCGGGAGGTCTGCAGGAAAGCACCCTCGAGCTCCTCCCTCGGCGCAAAGGCGATGGAGTGCACCAGGAAGTCCAGCCGGCGGCATTCCTTTCCGATCACCGTGAAGACGTTTTCCACCTGCCCGTCGTCGGTGACATCACAGGGGAGCAGGAGGCTATCCTGGCACTGCCCGGCAAGCCGCGCCACCTTCTCTTTCAACCGCTCTCCCTGGTAGGTGAAGGCCAGGCGGGCGCCGGCCTGGTGCAGCGCCTGCGCGATCCCCCAGGCCAGGCTGCGGTGGTTGGCGACGCCGAAAACGGCGGCTACCCGGCCGGACAAATCAATGCTCAGCATGAGATCTCCTTCCCGCGACTCGCTGGCGGGCATTCTAGCCCGCCCGCCTCCGGGCCGGGAGCCTGTTCATTGACAAGGCGCGGGGGGTCTGGTCGAATGAGCGCGGGAGGACACCACGATGCTCGATATCCAGCCCATGCAAGAAGCGCTCTTGGAGGCCGGCCTGGATGGCTGGCTCTTCTACCAGTTTCACGGCCAGGACCCCACCGCCGATCGCATCCTGCGGCGGCCCGCCGGGCTCATGGGCACCCGCCGCTGGTTTTACTGGCTGCCGGCCCGGGGCGAACCGGTGCGCCTGGTACACGCCATCGAGGCTGGAGCCCTGGATCAGGTCCCGGGCCGCACGGTCCGTTATGTCGGCTGGCGCCAGCTGGAGACCACCCTGCAGTCGATCCTGGCCGGGACCCGCAAGATCGCCATGCAGTACTCGCCGGGCAACGCCGTGCCCTATGTCTCGCGCGTGGACGCCGGCACCATCGAAATGGTCCGCGCCTGCGGCCCCGAGGTGGTCTCCTCGGCCGACCTGGTGCAGACGTTCGAGGCCGTCCTGGACCGGGACCAGGAGGCCTCGCACCTGGAGGCATCCCGGATCCTCCCGGAGATCATCTTCGAGGCGTTCACCCGGGTCGCCCGCGGCGTCCGCGATGGCCACCCCTGTACGGAGCGCCGTATCCAGCAATTCATCATGGACCGCTTCACCGATCATGACATGGTGACCCATCACCCACCCATCGTCGCCGTGGACGCCCACTCGTCCGACCCCCATTTCGAGGTCCCCGCGGAAGGCTCGTCACCCATAGAGGACGGCTCTTTCCTGCTCATGGACATCTGGGCCAAGAAAAAGCGTCCCCGGTCCATCTACGCCGATATCACCTGGACCGGCTATGTGGGAAAGACCGTCCCCGAGCGGTACGCTGAAATCTTCGCGATTGTCCGGCGGGCCCGGGTGGCGGCGCAGGACACCATCAAGGAAGCGTTCAGCGCCGGGCGGCCGCTGCGCGGCTGCGATGCCGATGATGTCTGCCGGGCGGTGGTCCGCGAGGCCGGCTACGAGGAGCGTTTCCTCCACCGCACCGGTCACAACATCGGCGAGGAGGTGCACGGCGACGGGGCCAACGTGGACAACCTGGAGACGCGGGACGAGCGTCTCTTGATGCGACGCACCTGCTTCTCGGTGGAGCCGGGCATCTACCTGGAGACCTTCGGGGTTCGCTCCGAGGTGAACATGTACGTCCACGGGGATGGGCGGGCGGAGGTCAGCGGCCGGGAGCAAGAGAGCGTGGTTCCCATCCTGACCCTCTGACGCCGCCCCCGGCAAATCGCCGGCTGTTCCGGACCGGGAAGCAAGGCCTCGAACGGCACCGGCTTCCCGCCCCCGAGCGCAAGGGGGGGGACCGTCTTGCATAAATCCGCCGCCGATGTCAGTCTTGCACTGACACCGGTTTTCCTGTCCATCATCCACTGCAGGAGCCTCCCATGAGCCAACTCGTCAAGATGTTCGATCTCGCTCCCTCTCCCAACAACATCAAGGTCCGTCTCGCCCTGGGCTTCAAGAAGATCCCTTACGAGCGTATCCCGGTCGATTTCGAGGACCGCGAGCCGGTCATCCGCGCCTCGGGCCAGCCTCTCGCCCCGGCCCTGCTCCATGGTGACACGGTGATTTTCGAGTCCGGAGCCATCCTCCGCTACCTGGAAGGGAACTTCCGCGACACGCCGCGGCTCTTCTCCAGCGATCGGGAGGTCATCCACCAGATCGAGGAGTGGGAGAACTGGGCCCGCCAGGCGCCGAGCCAGGGCGTCGGCATCTGCTTTCGCGAGAGCTTCAGCGAGAATCCGTCCCGGGAGACCCTTGCCAAGGCCCGGGCCCTCCTGCACACCGCGGCGGACCGGCTGGAAGCGAGCCTGGCGGACCATCCCTTCCTTCTGGGCGACACCCTCACGGCCGCCGATCTCTTCATCGCCCCCTGGATCCACTGCGGCCTGTTGCCGCCGGCCACGCCGGAGTCCTTCCCTCCCATCCGCTTCCTCACAGAGAACTTCCGCCTGGAAGGCCATCCTCGGACCCGCGACTGGACGAAGCGCATCATGTCCTACGACCGGTCGTGAAGGCGCGGCCGGTTCCGGAAGGACACACCTGTGTTGGTCGTGGATGAGGGGCTCGGAATCCCGCTCCGCGAGCTGCGGTTTCAATTCGCCCGCAGTGCCGGCGCCGGAGGGCAGAACGTCAACAAGGTCAACACCAAGGCCATACTCCGCTGGCGGATCATGGCCTCACCCAGCCTGCCCGACGCGGTGCGCCGGCGCTTCTTGAGCCGGTACCACCGGCGCGTCACCCGCTCCGGCGAGTTGGTTCTCTCCAGCCAGCGGTTCCGCGACCAGGGACGCAATGTCGCCGACTGCCTGGCCAAGCTGCGGGTCATGCTGGCCGAGGTGGCGGCACCGCCACGTCCCCGCCGGGCCACCCGCCCCGGCCGCCAGGCCCGGGAGCGCCGGCTGCGGAACAAGCGCCGCCTGGCCGAGACCAAGCGGTGCCGCAGGCGCGTCACCGGCGCGGACGACACCTTATGAGACACCCGGCCCGGGAGTCGGCTCTCCGCCGGGGCGCCAGGGGAAATCCTAGCCGGCCGGAGGTGGCCCGGCGGCCGCGATCAGCTGGTAGCCGATGGCGAGAATGACCGCATCGGCCAGAACGTGGGACAGCCAGGGAGCCATGAGGCTCCGCTGCCTCCGGTAGAGCCAGCACCAGAACACGCCGGCACCGGCGACACCCGTTCCGGTGGCCAGCATCAACGTCGGGGGAAAATAAGCCGCCAGGACCACGTAGTGGTGGGCGGCGAAGGCCAGTCCGGCCAGGAGCGCGGCCCACGACCAGGGCATGAGCGTGGCCAGATCGCCGAACACGTACCGGCGCCAGTAGTACTCCTCGACCAGCGAGTGGGCCAGGGCCAGGAAAAGGCTGAACGGAACATAGAATGGCAGGACGCCCAGATCCGCCACCTTCCCGCGCACCCGGGGCGCCGCCTGCCGCACCGCCTCCCCCACCGGCGTGAACAGGTACAGGAACAGGAGGAGTCCGCCCATGGCCAGGCCCACTCCCAGGCCGGTGAGGAGCACGGTCCGCGGGCGGTGCCGAGCCGGTCCCCGGGGCCACCCCCCGTTGCGGCGGGTGACCCGTCCCGCCACCAGCGGCCAGAGAACCAGGAACAGCTTGGACCCGCCATAAAGAATCGCCGCGAGTGGGCGGTGAGCCGGACCCAGGTGAAAGTAGGCCGCCGCGCCGAGCGCCGGCACGATCATGGCCGGCAGGAGGAACACCATCACCCGGAAGCGGAGCGTCATCGACGCCGCCGGCTCATGGATCCACGCGGTCCGGAGCGGCCCGCGGATTCTCTAGGCGAGAACCAGAGGCGTTTCCGGCTCGGAGAGTGTTTCCCGGTCCCGGGGAACCATGTCGAAGGCGCCCCGGAGCTGCGCCACCTCGAGGATTTCCTCGACCAGGGAGTGCACGCCTGTGAGAACCAGCCGCCGGCCGTTGACCAGCGCTTTCCGCCGGCAGGCGATCAACTCCCGAAGGCCGGCCGCGTCCAGGTACTTCACCGCCGACAGGTCGAGAACAATCTCCCGGGCGGTCGTGGCCAGGGCCGCGTCCATGGCCATCTTCAACTTTTCCACCCCTTTCCCGATCCCCAGCGCGCCGGCCGGATGGAGGATGATGGCATCGTGCTTCCGGATGCTGTGCAAGGTCGTCATGGGCGTCTCCTGTCTTTTCCTCCCGGCCGGTTCCACTCATAGTAACGCACCAACCGCTCCCATGGTTCCTTTTTCGGGACCCGTCATGAACGAGCAGGGCTTTCTCGCGGCGGCCGGTTCAGCCCCCGATGTAGGACATCTCGATTTTCGGCCGCCTGCAGGTCGCCGCGGTGCGCTGCTCCGAATAGCGGTCCACGCGCGCCCGCCAGACCGCGGAGATCGCCGCGGACAACGTCTCGTCATCAGCCCCGGCGCGCATGAGACCGCGCAGGTTCACACCCTGCGCGGCGAACAGGCAGGTGTAGAGCTGTCCTTCGGGGGAAAGCCGGGCCCGGCTGCAGGCGTGGCAGAATGGCTGGCTCACAGCGGCGATGACGCCGATTTCTCCTCCCCCGTCCCGGTACCCCCAGCGTTGCGCCACCTCGCCAGGATGGCGAGGTTCCAGCGGCTCCAGTGGAAACACCTTCCCGATGCGGGCGATCATCTCGGCCGCCGGCACCACCTGGTCCAGCCGCCAGCCATTGGTGTTCCCCACGTCCATGTACTCGATGAGGCGCAGGATCTGCCCGGTGCCGCGGAAGCGCCGCGCCAGAGGCACCAGAGCCCGGTCATTGACCCCCCGGCGGACGACCGCATTGATCTTCACCGGAGCCAGACCCGCGGCGGCGGCCGCCTCGATTCCGGCGAGAACCTTCCCCACTCCGGCTCCGACCCCGCTCATCGCCTGGAAGAGGTCTTCCTCGAGCGCGTCCAGGCTCACCGTCACCCTCCCGAGACCGGCCCGCTTCAACGCCGCGGCCTGCTCGGCCAGCAGGACGCCGTTGGTGGTCAAGGCCAGGTCCCGGATTCCGGCCACTTTCGACAGCATGGCCACCAGACGGGGCAGATCCCGCCGCAGCAGCGGCTCCCCCCCGGTGAGACGGACCTTCACCACGCCGCATGCTGCAAAAAGTGCGGCCAGGCGGGCGATCTCCTCGTAGGTCAGCAGCTCGTCCCGTTGCAGGAACCGGTACTCCGGACCAAACGCAGCCGCGGGCATGCAGTAGCCACAGCGGAAATTGCAGCGGTCGGTGACCGAGATCCGCAAGCCGCGGAGAGGACGCGCCCGTTGATCCCGAAGGCTCACGGCTTCTCTCCCGGCAGGGGATCTTCGTCCTTTGCGGCACGACGGCCCGGCGATCGGTAGACCGCCAGGTGGTGGGACGCGAACCCGGCCTGCTGCAGCGCCTTCGCCAGGCTCGCCTCGCGGGAGCGGGCAAGATCCATCTCCGCGGCGCCGACTTCCACCCGCGCCCCATCGCCGTGATCGCGCACCCGGAGATGGAGCAGGCCCAGCCGGTGCAGCGCCCGTTCCGCCGCCTCGACCCGCGCCAGCCGTTCCGGGGTGACCTCGGTTCCCACGGGGATGCGGGAGGCCAGGCAAGCCGTGGCCGGTTTGTCGGCCACCGGGAGGCCCTCCTCCCGGGCATACCGGCGCACATCCTCCTTGGAGAAGCCCGCCTCCCGGAGCGGCGCCACGACGCCGAATTCCAGCGCCGCCCGGGCCCCCGGACGATCCTCGTTCAGGTCGTCGGTGATCTCGCCAAAGGCCAGGGCGCGGAACCCGTGGTCCTGCGCCCATGGCCGGATCGCCCTGAACAGCGCGGACTTGCAGAAATAACAGCGGTCGCCCCGGTTCGCCCGGTAACGGGGATCCTCGCCCTCGTCGGTTCGCACCACGTGCAGGCGGGCCTCGATCCGCCGCGCCAGGGAACGGGCCGCTTCCAGCTCGGCGCGCGGAAGCGAAGGCGAATCGGCGATCACGCCGGCGGCGCCGTTCCCCAGTTCCCGCTGCGCCGCGTGGAGCAGCACGCTGGAGTCCACTCCGCCGGAAAACGCCACGGCCACGCTGCCAAGCCCCCGCAGCCGTGCCCGCAGCCGCTGGAGCCGGTGAGGATAGCCATCCTCGCAGGTCATGGAGCCATTCTACCAGGGGCGCCGCAGACCGCGCCCGTCCCCGGGCCGCCTCCCCTTCAGAGGGTGACCCCGAATCGGTTCCGGAGGGCAAAGGCGAAGAGGATGGAGAGAGCGAAGAAGACGATCATCCAGTGGATCTGCCAGCCGAAGATCCTCACATGGGCTGGCGGGTACTGCAGGCGGATGGCGGTGATGGCCCCGCCGCGGGGCAGGGGAGGCTCGGCCGGGTAGAGGACCTGGTTGATCAGCCCGCGCGCCGGCCGGAGCGGCGAACGGCGCCGCACGCCCCGGGAGACCGTGACCCGCTTGGTGACGGTCTCCCCTCCCAGTGCCAGGGTGACGCCGTAGTCGCCCCATTCCTCGGCAGCGAGCCGCCAGTCGACCTCGTTGAGGGCGGGAATCCAGACCGCCGGCGTTTCGACGCGGAGGCCCGGCGGCACCTCCAGGCTCACCAGCGGGCGGCTGGGCCTCCCGGGATCGGCTGCACCCACCCGGCGGTTCCAGTCATCGGCCAGGGAGACTTTCAACACGGCCCGGTCGCCGGGCACGAGGCCGCTGTAGCCGTAGTGAAACTGGAGCTGGGCCATCACCAGGACCAGGGGGGCCATGAGCCAGAGCATGGGCACCAGGGAGAGACGGATGTAGGTGGCGTTGTGGCGCAGGATCTCCGCCTGGGCCCTCAGGATAGCGCGCAGGTCGTCATGGAACAACCGCATCTCGAACAGGCACGCGTGGATCCGCTGCTTGACCGCTCCGATCTTCTCCTGGTTGGAGGTGGCCCGGAAGACCAGGAGCATCCCCACCGAGACCGCCAGGGACACCACACTCAGTCCGACCCATGCCGGAAGGCCGCGGAAAGGAAACAACAACAGGTCGAACAGCCCACGGAGAGCCGCATCGACCAGGCTCATGCCTGACCCACCGGCCGGATCACGAGATGTACCCGAGCCCCTTCAGCCTCTTCTTGATCTCCTCGTCGGAGTCGGCGTCCTCGAGCTGGGCCAGCTCCTTCTCCAGCGCGTGGGTGATGAACTCTTCCGCCGACGAGTAGCCGGCCATCTCCGCATAGCGCCTGCTCCGGGCGACCAGATCCTTGTCGAGCTTGACCTTGACGTGTCCAAACATCTCTCAGACTCCTTCCGAAACCGGGCCGGTTGCGGTGGTGCCGCTGCCGTTCCTCACTCCTGGACCGGGAAGCGGTCGATGCCGAATTCGGCAAGGACCGCCGCCGCCAGATCTTCCAGCCGGGTGGCCGGCTTTTTCAATGGGTGGTTGGCCAGCAGAATGCCCGGCACCGCCTGGGGGTCCATGCAATGGTCGCCGCTCCATCTCTCCATATTATCGGTGAACATGTCGGGCGGGACCTCTCCCAGGGCTGACTCGTTCGATCCGCGCGTGCCCTTGGTGTAGCCCACGATCAGGTCGGGCCCGATCCCCAAGGCTCCCCGATCCTTGTAAGCCTTCTCCCTCTGGAAGACCCGGGTGATGGCCGGCAGGCCGGTCTTCGGGTCGACGGTCTTCAGGAGTTTGCCGACAATCTCGTCCATCAAGGCCTGCCGCTCCGACTCATCCACGATGCCGTCGCGCTCCCGCCCGCGGAGATTGATGTACAGGCCGTTGATCCCCAGGCCGTAAGCCCGGGTCCCGGACCAATCCACATTGGCCAGGAGACCCGGGTCCTTCCGGAGTCCGGGGTCTAGGACCGTCAGGTAGCCGTTCTCCCTGAGCCACGCATTGAGGTGGAAGGCCCGCCGCCAGCTGGTGAAACCATGGTCCGACATGACGATGAGAGTCGTTCCCGGATCCATCTGTTCCAGGGTGTCGCCCACCACGCCGTCCATGTCCACATAGACATCTTCCACCGCATTGCGGAAAGGACCGTCCACGGCCGCATCGTAGGCCGGATGATCCGGATCCATGGAGCGCCACATCATGTGCGAAACCTGGTCCACGTTGCCGAAATAGGAAAAGAGCAGTCCCTGGTGGAACTGGCCGAGCACATAACGGTACTGGCGAATCGTCTCCTCCCCGGCCAGATGCGCCTGCTCGAGAAACTCCGCCGGCGTGAAGACACCGGCGCTGAGCGCCTTGGTATCCTCGGGCATCCCCTGGGTGTAGTAGCGGCCGGTGGCCGCAGCCAGCTGCGCGGCGTAGGAGGCCGGGTGTGAGATGGGCATGGCCGGATCGAACGGGTCCAGGTTGAGCGGCGTCACGTAGAGCTGGAAGGTGGGGCGGACCTCCTTGAGGTAGAAGCGGCCCATGACTCGCAGCCCCTGGGTGGGGATGAGATCGAAATCCAGCGGCACCCAGTCGCTCCACTCTCCTTCCTGGAGGATCCGCTCTTCCTCGCCGACGACGATCTTGGCCGCGGCCTGGCCAGGGTCCAGGTAGACCGTGAAACCGGCCGCCACCGGCTGCTTGTTCACCAGGAAGGGGTTGTCCGGACCATGGAGCTGGGCGTTGACGACACCGTCCACGACCGTGACCGGATAGATCTCCCCGCCGCTCACCCGCCGCCGGGCAAAAGGGGAAGCATCCGAGGTGTAGAGCGAGAAGGTGCCGTAGGTGCCCAGGATGTCGGGAGTGCCCATGCCGCTCAGCTCGCGGCTGGCGGTTCCGGAAGGTGGGAAGTCCGCGGGGATGCGGAGGATGGAGGCCGGAATGCCGTGCGCCTCCAGCACCTCCCAGAACGGCTGTCCGCGGCGCAGCAGCTCCACCTTGCCGCTTTCCAGCGGGATCTTCCACTTTCCCAGCTTCAGGTTTTTCTCGGCGTTGCTGGTCCGGCTGGTCGAAAAAAACGGCAGCAGCGTGGCAGGGTCGCGATGGAGAAAATCGAAGATCCCATGCCCGCCGGCGTCCATGCCAGTGATGAAGCTCGACCAGGCGACCGGACTCTGGGGAGGAATGGACGTGCCCAGCGGCGCGAAGATTCCCTCCCGGGCCAGCCGGGCGAAATGGGGCAGTTTCCCCCGCGCCATGAGCTCCGCGGTGAGATGATAGTCCATGCCGTCAAACCCCAGAACAATGACCTCGCTCCTGCCTCCCGCTCTCACCGCCCGGCTGTTCCCGCATCCCGCCACTCCGGCCATGAGGAAGACCCCGAGAAGCGCCGCGAGGGCCGGGAACGGAGCGGCGCGGGCCGGCCGCAGGGGTGAAGGCGGAAGCGCGGAAAGTTGTCGTGTCACCAGGAACCCTGCAGGGTACTGTCGTCGAAGAGCGATGCGCCGTCCATGTGCGCCGGCGGCTGGACTCCGAAGAGGCGGCAGACCGTGGGGGCGATATCGATCAGGGCCGGATCGTCCCGGTCGACGGAGCGGCTGGAGAAGAGCACCCCCGGCACCTGCCGGGGATCGATGCAGTGATCGCCGCTCCAGGCCTTGACATTGTCCTCGAAGACCGGCCCTGCCACCATCCCGGTGGCGCAGTCCCAGGAGGTCCGGTACCCGTTGTTGTAGCCAATGATGAGATCCGGGGCATTGGGGAGATACGGACCGCTGTAAAGGCGAGCCGTGTCGAAGACCTCCTTGATGCCCACTTTCCCTTTCTCCTCATCCTCGAGCCCGCTGAGCCGGCGGACCAGCTCGTCCTTGAGCTTCTGTGCCTCCTCGCCCGGCGCCACGATCCCCGAGGCTTCCCTCCCCTTGATGTTCAGGAACATACCCGTCAAGCCCAGGACAAAGGCCCGCGTCTTGGACCAGTCCACCCCCTGGAGCCATTCAGACCGTGCGTCAGCTCCTTCCTTGAGGGCCAGGTAACCGTTGGCGTACAGCCAGCGGTTGAGATTGACACCCCGGCGGAACGAGGCAAAGCCGTGATCCGAGAGCACCATGAGCAGATCGCCGTCGCGGAGACGGTCCATGACCTTCCCGACCAACGCGTCGTTGTGACGGTAGATCTCCTCGATGGCGGTCTTGCCGCGGCTGCTGTTCCCCAGATGGGCGGCGGGATGATCTCCCTCCAGGTAGCGCCAGAACATGTGCTGGATGCGGTCCGTGGCATCAAAGACGCAGATGAGACTGCCCCGGCGCAGGCGATCGAGCGCAGTGAAAAACATTTCCTGGCGCTCACGATCGATATCGTAGGCCTGGGTCAGGAAGGTGTCATCATCAATGACCCCTTCGTTGAGCGCCCAGGTGTCTTCGGCCAGTCCGAGTGTCGCGTAGGGGCCAATCCGCTTGGCCAGGTAAGTCGAGTAATAGGATGGGTGCGAGATGGGCATGGCCGGCTTCTCCGGATCCAGGTTGATGGGAGTGATGTAAAGGGAGAAGTGGTCATCCATCTCGGTGACCATCATCCGGCAGATGCCCGAGACCTTGATCCCGGGAGCGGCCCGGAAGGTGAGGGTCACCCAGTCGCTCAGGGTTCTTTCCGGCAGAACACACTCCACGGCCCCGGCGCGGATACGAGCGGTGCGGGCCGCCCGATCCAGGTCGACGCTCAGGGCAATCTCCAGCGGAGGATTTCCTTTCCGGAACATGTTCTCCGGCCCCTGGATGCGCGTCTCGAAGCGGCTGCCGTTCCGGGTCAGGGGAACGCGGATGCCCCCTTCCTTGAAGCGCCCCGCCGCGGGACGGGTCGTGTAAAGAAGGAAGGTCCCCTGGGTGCCCAGCAGATCCGGGGCGCACATGGCGCTCAGCTCCGCCCCGTAGAAACGCTCCGGTGGAAACGTGATGGGAACGCGCAGGACGGTGCTCCAGACATGATGCTCGCCCAGGATGGTCCAGCACGGCTTCGAGCGGCGCAGCAGACGGACGCTGGGCTTGTGGAGCGGGATGCGCAGGCGCCCCAGCTTGAGAAAGCGCTCCACGCGGCCGATCCGGGTGGACGACAGGACGGGCAGGTAAGAGCGCCGGTCGCGGTCGAGAAAATCATAGATGTTGTGCTTGGCCGGCTCGGTCCCGGTGCTGAACGAGGACCAGGCCACCGGCGAGATGGAGGGAAAGGTGGTCCGCAGGCGCCGGTAACAGCCCCGCTCCGCCAGCTTGCTGAAGTGCGGCAGCTTCCCCTCTTGCATCATCTTTTCGGTGAGCTTGGGATCCTGCCCATCGAGCCCCACGATGATCAAGCGGCGAACGTGGGGGTGGATGCGGCGGCCGCGCCGGAGGAGTCGGATCAGCATCCGGAAAGGCCACAGGAGGATGGCCAGGGCCGCCAGGACCATGGTGGTGAAGATCACCATGAAGGAGGACACCAGGGCGAAGCCGGCCCCGGGGCCGATATAGGCGTGCGCCGGTCGCGGCAACGCCGCCAGCAGCGCGAAAAGGGCTGCCAGGCGCAGGGCCCGCCGGCGGGCTGTGGGTGGGATTCGCATGCCGTTCCGTCCTCGCGCGTTGTCCGGCCCGTCCGCGGGCCGCGGGCGGCGAAGGTCTGATATTATCCCAAGTAGCACGCTCTCTGAGGTTGCATGCCATCCCCACTGCGCCAGCTCTACCGCTCCCTCAGGTACGGCAAGACCATTGTCGTGGTTTCAGGCTTGCCACGCTCCGGTACCTCCATGGCCATGAAAATGCTGGAAGCCGGCGGAGTGGAGATCCTCACCGACGGCAAGCGCGCCGCCGATGAGGACAACCCCAAGGGATACTACGAGCTGGAGCAAGTCAAGAACTTGCACACCCAGCCCGACCGGTCGTGGCTGAAGGAGGCCCGGGGCAAGGCCATCAAGGTGATCTCCTACCTTCTCAGGAGCCTGCCGGCCGACAACTCCTACAGGGTCCTGTTCATGAAGCGGGACCTGCGAGAGATCCTGGCCTCCCAGGCGAAGATGCTCGCCCGCCGGGGCGAGACCCAGGAGATCGACGACGAGCGGCTCATGAAGCTGTTCGAGCGCGACCTCCGCGAGATTCGCTTCCTGCTCGAGCGGCGCCCCTGGTTCGAGACGCTGGAGATCGCCTACCAGGAGGCGCTGGACCACCCCCGCGAGCAGGCCGGGCGGATCGCCGCCTTCCTGGGCCGCGACCTGGACATTGAAAAGATGTCCGCGGTGGCTGACGGCAGTCTGTATCGGAACCGCCTGGCCGCCCTGGTCACGCCCGACGCCGGGTGATCTTGCCGGCGGCCAGGGAACTGTCCCGGTCTCCAGCGGCGCTGGCTCCTGCCGCGGCGGTCCGTCGTGTCTGAGGATCTCTTCGTCTTGACCATTGCGGCGGCGACCCTGGCCTTTCTGCATACGATCTCGGGCCCCGACCATTCCATTCCGTTCATCGGCATGGCCCGGGCCGGCCGCTGGCCACTCCAGAAGACCCTCCAGGTGACCATCCTGGGCGGTCTCGGCCATGTTCTGAGCTCCGCTGTGCTGGCGGTGGTCGGTCTCACGGCCCTGGCCGGCACCGAGCGCGCTCTCTCTCTGGAATCGTTGCGCGGCGAGCTGGCAGTCTGGGGCCTCATGGCTTTCGGCCTCCTTTATGGAGCCTGGGGGCTCCGCCGTGTTGCCCGCGGCCGCGAGCACGACCACTGGCATGCCCATGCCGACGGCACGCTCCACCACCACCGGCATGCCCACCAAGGCGATCATCTTCACGCCCACGGCCAGGAATCAGCCCGCCTCACTCCCTGGATCCTCTTCGCCATCTTCGTGTTCGGCCCGTGCGAGCCCCTGATTCCGCTGCTCATGTATCCGGCCATCCGCCGCAGCCTCCTGGCGACTCTCTGGGTGGGAGCGGTCTTCACACTCGTCACCATCCTGACCATGGTCGCCCTGGTTCTCGGCGGGCTGCGCGGCCTCCAGGCGCTCCGGATCGACGGTCTGACCCGCTATGCCCATGCCCTGGCCGGTGTGACCATCTTCGGCTGCGGGCTGGCCGTGAAGGTTTTCGGTCTCTAGCAAGGTCCGGCAGGCGGTGACGGCAAGGCGAGAGCAGGCCGGAGAACCCACATCGTAGGTCCTGCGGCGACCCGCCGCCGGCCTCATTCCATCAGATGCTGCCGGGCCCGCAGGACGATCCGCGCGCAGGCCTCGGCATCGGAGAGCGCCTCGTGATGCCGGAGTGGAATCCCGAGGCACCGGCACACCCGGTCCAGGGTCGTCGGGTAGATGCCCAGGGCCCGCCGCGCCAGGCGCACCGTACAGGTCCACGGCAGCCGCGGCGCATCGATTCCGGCCATGGCGCAGCAAGCCCGGAGAACACCCCGGTCGAACGGGGCGTTATGGGCCGCCAGGAAATCGGTTCCCTCGAGCAGGCCGGACAGGGGCGGCCAGACACGGGCGAATTCCGGCTCGGCCTCCACGTCCTCCCACCTGATGCCATGGATGTAGGTAAAGACGAAGTTCCGACGCGGGGGACGGATGAGGCGGTGCTCCCTCGCCGTGATGGCGCCGTCGACAACTCTCACCATCCCCACGGCGCAGGCGCTGTCAGGCTGGTGATCGGCCGTCTCGAAATCGATGGCCACAAAGTTCACGGTTCCGGGCTCCCGGGCTGCCGCCGCTCCGTCCTGCACCATGGCCCGGCCCATCGATGCCCGCCAATCAACAGGAGCATGCTGCGGCCCAACCCCGAAGGATAATATCTTTCCGGGAAGGGCACCGTTCCCGGAATGGGCTGAAATGGAACCGTTCATCGCTCTCACCGATAAGGCGTGGTTCGATTTCCTCCGCCGCCAAGCACACGGCGCAACCATCGACGAGGTGAACTTCTGGTCGCCCCGATCTGGTCGCCCACTCAAGAATCTCCTCCTGGGACAGCCCGTGTTCCTCCGGCTCAAATCACCCTATCAAGTCATCGCCGGTTATGGTTTCTTCGCCCACTTCTGCAAGCTGGAGGTCCGAACAGCCTGGGATCTTTTCGACTGGAAGAACGGTGACCCCAATCTGCTGAGGTTCCTGGGACGCCTCGGACGGTACCGCGGTGCCGACCTGTTCGATCCACGCGTCGAGCATCCCCCGCTCGCTTGCACCATTCTGCGCAACGCGCGATTCTGGGAGCCAGATCGCTGGCTACGGTGGGACGAGGACATGGGATGGCCACCCCATGTCGTTCGTGGCCGCACGGAAAGAGATCAGTTTCGGATCAACCGCCTCCACACCGAGATCGCCGCAGATGGCCAGAAGGAACCTCTCGAACTGGTGCAGCCTTTCCATCTGGCCGACACGGACGAACGCCGGATCATCGCATCCACCACGCCGGCCAGGGAGGGCCAGGCGACTTTCCGTGCTCGCCTGATGGACGCTTATCACAGGCGCTGCGCTATCAGCGGCGAGCGAACCGAGCCTGTTCTCGATGCGGCCCACATCCAGCCTTATCTCGGGCCGCGAAGCAATCATACTCAGAACGGCCTCCTTCTGACCAAAGAGTTCCATGCTCTCTTTGATAAAGGTCTCATGACCATCACGGCCGACCACCGCGTGCGGATATCGCCCGTCCTGGACCGGAAGTGGCACAATGGCCGGAGATACTACAGCTTCGACGGACACAAACTTGAGGTCGTACCTGATGATCCGGCATGCCGGCCCAGTCCACAGGCACTACAATGGCACCAGCAACGCATCTTCCGGAATGCTTGAGGGCCGGGACCTTCAGGTTCACGACCATGGAGAAGATCCGCCTCGAAAGGTTTTGGGGATCCCTTCATGAGCGGACGCCGCCAGCCTCTCTCCGATACGTCCATACGCATCGCCGCTTTCCACTGGCTCCAGGAACAGATCAGGATTCATGGCGATGTGCTGCAGCGCAAGCTTCTCTCCCAGGGTTTCGCCCTGGACGGCCGGCGGGTGCCCCTGATCGCACCCCAGGGAATCTTCAAGCCGGCGGTCCTCCAGGACATCCCACTCTCCATCACCACGGCTCCTCATGGACCCTATGCCGACGCCTTCGACCCCTCCTCTGGCCTCCTGCACCACCGATACAGAGGAACAGATCCCGGCCACAGGGAGAACGTCGGGCTCCGCCGAGCGATGGTACGCGAGGTCCCCCCGATCTACCTGCACGGCATCGTCCCGAGCAAGTATCTCGCGGTCTGGCCGGTGTACATCGTGGGGGATGATCCGGGCAACCTGACGTTTTCCGTCGCGGTCGATGATGCCCAGATCGCCGTGCGCCGAATGGCGGAGGGCACCGTGCCAGGGACCGTTTCCGCTGCTCAGGCCGCAGCGCGCAGAGCTGACATCACAACCAGGGGTCCGCCAGCGCCTTCACCAGCAAGGGTTTCGCCAGCGTGTCCTGCAAGCGTACAGGGAACATTGTGCGCTGTGCTATCTGCGCCACGTCAATCTGATAGACGCGGCGCACATCATTCCGGACGGAGAGGGCGGCGAACCGACCGTCGCCAACGGCCTGGCACTCTGCAAGCTGCACCACGCTGCCTATGATGGCGACTTCCTCGCCGTTCGTCCCGACTACGTCATCGAGGTTCACCCGGATGTCCTCAGGGAAAAGGACGGTCCCATGCTCCTCCATGGCCTTCAACAAATGCACCATCGTTCGCTCTTCCTTCCCCGTTCAAGAGCGGACCAGCCAAGCCCCGTCTTTCTTCAGGAACGGTACACCAGGTTCCTGGGGCAAGAAAATATCCATGGGAGAGTCACCGCAGTGCGGAGAGATCCCTTCAACATCAAGGAGACTCGATGACAGCACCGTCCTGGAAGATGCCGCCCTAGCTGCCGGGATACAACCACCCGACCCGCATGCCGCCGGTGATGCCATGGGGCAGCAACCAGATCACCAGGACGCTGGCCGTGGCGTGGGCGAGGGCCGCGGCGAAGAGATTCGGCTGCCGATGAAAGAGCGAGGCCACGATGGCGCCACCTCCCAGCGTGTAAAAGGTCAGGAACGGGTTGGGAAGATGGAAGAGCGCGAAGAGAAGGGCGCACGCCGCGATGGCCAGCCGGTCGCGCCGCAGGATCTGCCGGAGCCGTGTCAGCAGGAAGGCCAGAAGACAGAATTCCTGGAGGAAAGCCCACACCAGATAGCGGGCGATCTCATCGGCGCGGGGCCAGGGCGGCTCGCGCACCTGGATGCCGCCCCGCCACCAGAGGAGCACCAGTCCGGCATATGCCAGGGATGCCGCGCCGTAGAGCACGAGCGCATGGAAAAAATTATCCAGGCGCAGCCCGAGCTGCCTCCGGTTGCGCCGGTGCCAGAAGGTGCCGGAAACGGCGATGGCCAGCAACCCTGCAATGACCACGGATTGAACCGTTCGGTACTCGACGAGAAACGGTTGGCCAACCCAGATGTACAGCTCCAGCGCGAGAACGAAGGCCAGGACATCCATGCCGGGATCCTATCGCACAACTTCCGGAGGGCACAGGCGGCGCCGGGCGCCTTGAAGCGAGCGGGTTGGGATGAGTATTCTCCCTCCAGCCGACCATGGGAACTCCACTGCTCACCCGCGCCGTTCTTCTTGCGCTCCTCGCGGCCTCGCCCCTGGGCTGCCGGACGTCTCCTCCGGCGCCAAGTTTCATCCTGATCTCGGTCGACACGTTGCGAGCCGACCAGGTTGGCTGTTACGGCGCCCGCCGGGACATCACGCCGCGCCTCGATCGCCTCTCCCGCCAGGGAACCTTCTTCAAGACGGTGGTCAGCACGTCCTCATGGACCTTGCCCGCCCACATGTCCATGCTGACCGGGCAGCTCGCCTCGATTCACGGTGTGAACAGGGACTCGGTGGCCCTCGACCCGGAGCGGCCCTTCCTGCCCGAGATTCTCCATGACGCCGGCTATGATACGGCCGGCTTCGTGAGTGGTCCGTTCGTCGACGCCCGCTACGGCTTCTCCCGCGGATTCGATACCTACCGGAATTTCTGGGGCGCCGAGGAGCAGGTGCTCGAGAAGGGCAAGCTGCGCGAAGGACCGGGAGGGGTTCTCCGGCGCCTTCATCAGCAGGCCATTCGCGCCTCCCACCAGGATCACACCGGCCCGGAGGTGACCGCCGCGGCGACCCGGTGGCTGGCGAACCACCGCGGGCATCCCTTCTTTCTCTTCATTCATCTCTGGGAACCGCATTACGACTACATTCCTCCGCCCCCCTTCGACAGGCGGTTCATCCCGCCGGGGTACACCGGCTCCCTTCCCATCAACGATTACGTCTACAACCCCCGCATCAATCCGCGGATGGCCCCGGAGGATCTCGCCTATGTCATCTCCCAGTATGACGGAGAGATCGCCTTCACCGATTTTCTCATCGGAAAAATCCTCGACCAGGTCGAGGCGCTGGGGCTCGCCGGCGGCACTCTTCTCATGGTCACCTCCGACCATGGGGAGGAGTTCTTCGAGCACGGCCGGAAGGGGCACCGGAAGACCCTTTACGACGAATCGCTCCGGGTGCCGCTGGTGGTGCGCGGTCCCGGCGTGGCGGCGCGCCCGGAGGGGATCGACACCCAGGTGAGTCTCATCGATCTTGCTCCGACCCTCCTCGGGGCAACCGGTCTACCTCGTCCCGGCGACATGATGGGAGAGAATCTGTGGCCGCTCCTGGAAAGGGGACAGCGCCCCGTGGACCCGGGGGGAGCGGCTGGCGATCTCCCCGCGCCGCCCCCCGGCGCCATGATGCGCCCGGCCCCCTTCGCCGTCAGCTCTCTGGAGGGAGCCCCCAGGCCGGGAGGCCCCTGCTCGATCTTCTCCCTCCGCACGCCCCGATGGAAGGCGATCTTCACCTGCGCGGATGGCGTGGAGGTCTACGATCTGGCCAGAGATCCAGGGGAGCAACGCCCCGGGTTGCCGCGCGCGGCAGGCGGGGCCGCTGATATTCTGCGCCAGGCCCGCACCATCCGCGCCTCCCTGCACGAGCTGGCCCGGACCCTTCCCCGCCAGGGAAGGGATCGCGTCATCCTGGACCAGGCCCTCAAGAAGCGCCTTCGCGCCCTGGGATATCTGAAATGACCGCCCGGGGAGTGTCCATGTCCACCAGCTTTCCCGGGTTCATGATGTTATGGGGATCGAGCGCCTCCTTGATGGCCCGCATGACGGCCACGCCCTCGCCATGCTCCGCTTCCAGGTACCGGCGCTTGCCCAGACCGATGCCGTGCTCGCCGGTGCAGGTGCCGTCCATGGCCAGGGCGCGGCGAATGAGGCGATCGTTCAGCCGGCGGGCCTCTTCCAGATCTCCCGGTTGCTCGGGGTCGACGAGAATGGCCAGGTGGAAGTTGCCATCTCCCACATGCCCCACCAGAGGCGCCTTCAAAAAGCTCGCGTCCACGTCCTGTTTGGTCGCCAGGATGCACTCCGCCAGGCGCGAGATCGGCACACAGACATCGGTCACCCACCCCTTGCTCCCCGGACGCAGGGCCAGGGCGGCGTAGTACGCATCGTGACGCGCCTTCCACAGCTTCGCCCGTGCCTCCGGGCTGGTCTCCCAGAGGAAATCACTTCCTCCTAGCTCGCGAGCGATCTGGCCGAATTCCAGGGCCTGCTCCTGGACGCCGGCGGAGCTCCCGTGGAATTCGAGAAAAAGGGTCGGCTGCAACGGATAGTTCAGGCCGGAGAACCGGTTCACCGCGTCCAGCTGCACCTGATCCAGGAGCTCGATGCGCGCCACGGGAATGCCGATCTGAATCGTGCTGATGACCGCGTTGACGGCCGCTTCCATGTGAGAAAATGAGACCACCGCGGCAGCGGACGCCTCGGGAACCCCGGACAGCCGCACCGTGACCTCCGTGATGATCCCCAGGGTCCCCTCCGCCCCGACGAACAAGCGCGTCAGATCGTATCCCGCGGCCGACTTGCGGGCCCGCCGGGCCGTGCGAATGAGGCGGCCATCCGCAAGCACGACCGACAGGGCCAGAACGTTCTCCCGCATGGTGCCGTAGCGCACCGCATTGGTGCCGCTGGCGCGGGTCGAGGCCATGCCGCCGAGGGTGGCATCGGCCCCCGGGTCCACGGGAAAGAAGAGGCCGGTATCGCGCAGGTGACGGTCAAGCTGCTTGCGAGTGACACCGGCCTCCACGGTGGCATCCATATCCTGAGCGTTGACCTGGACCACCCGGTTCATCCGCGCCAGGTCGACACAGATCCCCCCCCGCTCGGCCAGCAGGTGGCCCTCCAGGGACGTGCCGGCCCCGAACGGAATGATCGGGATCCGTCCGCCGGCGCAGAGACGCACGATCTCCACGATCTCCGCCGCCGAGGCAGGGAAGCAGACCGCTTCCGGCGCCCTGGGAGGGTGCCAGGACTCATCCTTGCCGTGATGGGCGCGCACGGTCTCGGCCGTGGAAAACCGGGAGCCGAGCAGGCGGCGCAGTTGCCGAAACGCCGCCTCCCTGGCGACTTCATCCACCGGCCGATCCTCCATGAGAAGACTCCTCCTGCCAGGGACTTATTCTGGCACAGGAGGCCCCGTGCCCACGGAATGTTCTCGTGGGGGTCCGTGTTCTAGGGACCGATGGTGGCGCCTGTTTCCTGGATGGAGCGCGATCCAGGGCGTGGCGGCGGCCCCGTTCAGGAAAGCTAAGCCCTTGAGTTCCGGAACTTTGAGAAAATTCGAAGCGGGAACCGGCAGCGAGGATGATCCTCCCGCCCGGTCTGCTGGCCCCCGGACCGCGCTCGATCGCGAATAGGGCCTCCGGTTGGCGGATCGAAACCATGCCCAGCTGCGAGACATCTAGCCCGTGGCTGTCATCTTTCCGCGGTGGGCCAACCGGGTGCCCGGCCTCCTCGCCCTGGGGGCGGTGGTGGGCGCGGGCCTGGCGGCGGGCGGGTACATGGCGCTCTTCACGCCGGCGTTCACGGACGTGGGGTACCGGCCCCGGCAGCCGATTCCTTTCAGCCACGCCCTCCACAGTGGCGAGCTCAAGATCGACTGCCGGTACTGCCACGCCACCGTGGAGGTGTCCACCGTCGCTTCACTCCCTCCGACACGGACCTGCATGAACTGCCATCGTCTCGTGTCCCGGAAGAGCGAGAAGCTCGCCTTGCTCCGGGAGAGCGACGCCACCGGCCAGCCGATTCACTGGATCCGGGTGCACAAGGTGCCAGAATTCGCCTACTTCACCCACAGCGCTCACATCCGCGCCGGGGTGGGCTGCTCCAGTTGCCACGGAGATGTGTCCAGCATGGAGAGGATCGAGCAAGTGAAGCCGCTGGGGATGGGCTGGTGCCTCGATTGCCACCGGGATCCAGCCCGGCAGCTGCGCCCGCGGGACCAGATCACCAACACGCGCTGGACCCCTCCCCGGGATCAGGAGCGGATCGCGAGCCGCCTCATGACCCACGCATCCATCAAACCTTCCACCGATTGCACCACATGTCACCGGTGACCGGAGAACAGGGCAAGGCCTACTGGCGCAGCCTGGAGCGTCTCCTGGATTCGCCCTCCGTCTCGGGGGGTCTCGCGGAGGAGTTTGCGCCCGGGGCCGCGGAGCCTCCCGACGGCATGACGCGCCGCACCATGATGGGGCTCATGGGAGCCTCCCTCGCCCTGGCCGGCCTTTCGAGCTGCCGGCGGCCGGTGGAGGAGATGGTGCCATTCGCCAATCCACCTGAAACCATGCTCCCCGGGATCCCCAGGCAATACGCCACCACCATGCCGCTGGGCACGTCGGCTTACGGACTCCTGGTGGTAAGCCACGAGGGACGGCCGGTGAAGATCGAGGGGAACCCCCTGCACCCGTCCTCGCGCGGAGCCGCCGGCAGCTGGATGCAGGCGGCCGTCCTGGATCTCTACGATCCGGATCGATCCCGGGGCGTCCTGCGCCGCAGCGGCGGGAAACGGTCCTCTTCTTCGTGGGCCGCTTTTCTTTCCTTCTGGACGCAGCGCGCCGCCGCTGCCGAGAGGACCGGCGGCGCGGGGCTCGCCCTGCTCAGTGAAGCCTACTCCTCGCCCACCATGGATCGCCTGTCCGCCGCCTTCAAGAAACGGTTTCCCCGGGCGCAGTGGGTGGTGCACGAGCCGGCCGGCGACGCCAGCCTCTTCGAGGGTTTGCGCCGGGCCACGGGAACCCCGTTGCGCCCGGTGGCTCACCTGGACCAGGCCCGAACCATTCTCTCGCTGGACGCCGATTTTCTGATGGCCGAGAGCGACAGTCTGGCCTGTGCCAGGGGCTTCGCCGCGGGCCGGCGCGTGGGAAGCGTCCGAGATCGCATGAACCGCCTGTACGTGATCGAGAGCGCCTTTTCCCTCACCGGGGCGGCGGCGGATCACCGCCTGGCCCTGCCGAGCCGACAGATCGGATCGGTCGCGGCTGCCCTGGCCCTCCATCTCCGCGCCCTGGGCCTTCCGGTGGATCTCCCCGGGGACCTGGCACGGCCCCCCGTCCCGGCCGCGCTGGGAGAGCGCCTGGCGGTCATGGCCCGCGACCTGGCCGCGTCCCGGGGAGCCGCCCTGGTGATGGCGGGCCGGCGCCAGCCTCCAGCGGTCCACGCCCTGGTGGCGGCTCTCAACCAGGCCCTGGACGGCTGGGGCCGCACGGTTTCCTTCCACCGACTCCTGGACGCCGCCTGGGCCAAGGCCGGCGCCATCGACGATCTGGTCGCCGCGATGCATGCGGGAACCATCTCCACCTTGATCATGGTCGGAGGCAATCCCGTCCACACCGTCCCGGGGCACCTGCGCTTCGCCCAGGCTCTGGGGAAGGTGGAGCAGAGCGTTCACCTGAGCCCGCGCCTGGACGAGACGTCACACCTCGTGGGATGGCACCTGCCCCGCTCCCATTTCCTGGAGGCGTGGGGCGATGCCCGGGCCGCGGAAGGAACCATCAGCCTGGTCCAGCCGCTCATCCGTCCACTCTTTCAGAGCCGCAGCGACATCGAGCTGCTCGCCCTTCTGGTTCGCGACGCCGACATCCACGGCCTGCAGACCGTGCGGGAGACCTGGCTGGCGAGCGTCCTGGGGAATACCAACTTCGAGGGCCGCTGGAACCGGGCTCTCCACGACGGTCGCCTGGCCGACTCGGCGCCGGGCGCGGTCAAGCCGCGGCTGCGCCCCCAGGCCATCCGGGAAGCCTTCGAAGAGGCGGCCCGGCCCGCAGACGGCACCGGCCTGGAGATCGTCTTCCAGGTCTCCCACGCCGTTCACGACGGTCGCTATGCCAACAACGGCTGGCTCCAGGAGCTGCCGGATCCGATCACCAAGATCACCTGGGACAATGCCGCGCTTCTCGGCCCGGAGACAGCGGCGGATCTGGGGGTGAAGACCGGAGAGGTCCTGAGCCTTACCCTGGGCGGCTCGCGGCTCGAGGCACCCGCCTGCGTGGTCCCCGGCCAGGCCGAGGGATCGGTCGCCCTGGCCCTGGGATACGGGCGCACCGCGGTGGGCCGCGTGGGCAACGGCGTGGGCACCGACGCCTATCGCCTGCGTCCCGGCGGATCGCTGTGGGCGACCGGCCTCCGGGCCGAGCGCACCGGACGCACTCATCCCTTGAGCCTCACCCAGGAGCACGGGCGGATGGAAAGACGCGACCTGATCCGCGAGGCCACCCTGGCCGCCTACCGCAGCGGCGACGGCCCGGCTCCGGCCAACGAGAAAAAGGGTGTTCCCCTGCCCCTGTGGCGCCAGCGCACTTACAAGACGGGGTACCAGTGGGGCATGGCCATCGACTTGAACGCTTGCATCGGTTGCAATGCCTGCATGACCGCCTGCCAGGCCGAAAACAACGTCCCGATCGTTGGCGCCGAGCAAGTGAGGCGGGGACGGGAAATGCACTGGCTGCGCATCGACCGATACTTCTCGGGCGCTCCTGAGGATCCATCCATCCGCTTCCAGCCGGTGCCGTGCATGCAGTGCGAGAATGCGCCCTGCGAGGAGGTGTGCCCGGTCGGTGCAACGGTTCACGACCAGGAAGGACTGAACGCGCAGGTTTACAACCGCTGTATCGGCACCCGCTACTGCTCCAACAACTGTGCCTACAAGGTCCGGCATTTCAATTTCTTCAACTACACCAAGGATCTCCCCGACCTGATGCGGCTGGCCATGAATCCAGACGTCACCATCCGTTCGCGGGGCGTCATGGAGAAATGCACCTACTGCGTCCAGCGCATCCACCAGGGGAAGCGGGATGCCAAGGGCGAGGGCCGTGCCGTCCGGGATGGGGAGATCCGCCCGGCTTGCCAGCAGACCTGCCCCACCGGCGCCATCGTCTTCGGCAACCTCAACGATCCGGAAAGCCAGGTGGTGCGCCTCAAGAGCCAGAACCGGAACTACACCTTGCTGGACGAGCTGGACACCCGGCCGCGCACCTCGTACCTGGCCCGGCTCCACAATCCGAATCCCCGCTGGCCCGGCCGGAAGGGAGCCTGAGGAAGAGTCATGAGCAAGCGGATGGCAACCTTGATCTTGGGAGGGTGCCTGGCGGGCTTGCTGGGGGGATGCACCTCGGAAAAGCCGCCGCTGCAGTTCATCCCCAACATGGACAATCAGCCCAAGTTTCTGCCCCAGGCGGCGAGCACCTTCTTCGCCAGCGGCGGCGTGATGCAGGCGCCTCCGGAGGGAACCATCGCCCGGGGGGATCTGCGCGAGGACGAGGAGTTCTTCACCGGCCGGAGCTTCTGGAGCGGCTACGTCCGCGCCAACCCGATGGGAAACGGCCAGCAGGTCATCGCCCGCGGCCGGGAGCGCTTCGGGATCTACTGCACGCCTTGCCACGGAGTGCGGGCTGACGGGCAGGGAATGCTCTTCACCCGGGCCAAGATCAAGACCGCCAACCTGCTGGAGGAGCGTGTCCGGGAGCAGCCGGACGGCAAGATCTTCGAGGTGATCACCAGCGGGCTGGGCATGATGCCGGCCTATAACTACCCGATCCCTCCCCGGGATCGCTGGGCCATCGTGGCTTACCTGCGGACGCTCCAGGCGCAGGCCTCGCCGGCATCCGGGCCATGAGACGGCTCCTGGCGCTGCTGATCGTTCCACTGCTGGCCGCGACCCTGTGTGCCGGGGTCCTGTATGCCCTCGACCGCCGCGCCTCCTATCGCTCCCCCGTTGCCGGCCCGGAAGCGGGCTGGACTCCACGGGAACGGGCTCTCCAAGAACTGGCCCTGTGGCGCAAAGAGCAAGCAGAGGCGGCGGCGCAGCGCGCCGAGCTGCTCAGGACCCTGGATACGACCAAGATGGTCCAGCTGGGCGGTGAGATCGTCCATGGACGGGGTTTATGTTTCAACTGCCACTCCATCGGATCCATCGGCGGCGGGACCCAGGGGCCCAACCTGGAGGGGATCGGGGCGAGGGCCGGCAGCCGGGTCCCCGGCCTGACTGACGTCGAGTACCTGGCGCAGTCCCTTTACCAGCCGGCGGCCTTTCTGGTGCCGGGCTACCCCGCCGCCATGGTTCCCGCCAACCAACCTCCCATCGGTCTGGACGACCTGGAGATCCTCATGGTGATCGCCTACCTTCAATCGCTGGGCGGAACCCCCACCGTGAACCCGGACACGACCATTTCCTATGCCCATGCAACCACGGCCGCTTCCCGTTAGCCGGCTGGTCTCCGGCGCGGACGACCCGGCCCGGGAGATCGATCCCATCCAGGGACGCCCGCCGCTCATCCTCGGCGGCGCGGACCTGCACGACATCACCGAGTCGGTGTGCCGGCCGCTGGAATGGAGCCCCCCTCGAGGATGGTACGTGGTCTTCTCCATCTCCTGCGCCATGCTCGCGGTCTTCCTGGTCAGCATTGCCTGGCTGCTGTGGGAAGGGGTCGGGATCTGGGGCAACAACATCCCCGTGGCCTGGGGCTTCCCCATCACCAATTTTGTCTTCTGGGTGGGGATTGGCCATGCCGGCACGCTCATCTCCGCCATCCTGTTCCTGCTCAGGCAGCGCTGGCGCACCTCCATCAACCGGGCGGCGGAGGCCATGACCCTCTTCGCAGTGATCTGCGCCCTGGTCTTTCCCGGCATCCACGTGGGCCGGGCCTGGGTGGCCTACTGGATGTTCCCCATCCCCAACGAGATGGGCCTGTGGCCCCAGTTCCGCAGCCCGCTCATGTGGGATGTCTTCGCGGTTTCCATTTACTTCACGGTGTCCTTGATCTTCTGGTTTGTCGGCCTCATCCCCGACCTGGCCACGTTGCGCGATCGGGCGGCTGGCAAGATGCGCCAGATCATCTTCGGCATCCTGTCCCTGGGCTGGCGCGGCTCCCAGCGCCAGTGGACCCATTACGAACGCGCCTACCTGCTCCTGGCCGGGCTGGCAACGCCGCTGGTCATCTCGGTGCACTCGGTGGTCTCCTTCGATTTCGCCGTCGCCCAGCTTCCCGGCTGGCACACCACGATTTTCCCGCCTTACTTCGTCGCCGGCGCCATCTTCTCGGGCATGGCCATGGTGGTCACTCTCATGGTCATCTGCCGGGTGGCCTTCAAGCTGGAACACTTGATCACCATGCTCCACTTTGACCGGATGGCACGGCTGATCCTGGTCACCGGAAGCATGGTGGGATATGCCTATGCCATCGAGATCTTCATCTCCTGGTACAGCGGCAACCTCTACGAGCGTTTCGCCATGATGAACCGGGCGCTGGGGCCGTATGCAGTCTCCTACGGGCTCATGATCTTTTGCAATGTGCTGGCGCCGCAGGTCTTCTGGTCCCGGCGGGCCCGGCGAAACATTCCGGTCCTGTTCGTGGTCTCCATCCTCGTCAACATCGGTATGTGGTTCGAGCGTTACGTCATCATCACCAGCTCCCTGCACCGCACGTTCCTGCCCGCGACCTGGGGCTCGTTCGTCCCGACCCTCTGGGACATGACAACGCTGGTCGGGAGCTTCGGCCTTTTCTTCACCCTGTTCTGCCTCTTCGTGCGCTTCCTGCCGATGGTGGCCATGGCCGAGGTCAAAGGGGTCTTACCCCGAAGAGGAAGCACCCATGGGTGAGTCCAGCCACGGCAATCTCTTCGGAGTCCTGGGGGAATTTCACAGCGCCGACGACCTCCGCCGGGCCTGTCGGAAGGTTCACGAGGCGGGATACACCGTCTGGGACGCCCATTCGCCCTTCCCGGTCCACGGCCTGGACCAGGCCATGGGGCTGAAACCGTCCCCCATTCCCTGGTTCGTGCTCATCCTAGGCCTGTCCGGGGCGGCGGCCGGAATGCTCCTCCAGTGGTGGACCAGCGCCGTCGCCTACCCCCTGGTGATCAGCGGCAAGCCGCTGTTCAGCTGGCCGGCTTTCATACCGATCACCTTCGAGTGCGGCGTCCTGGGGGGCGCCCTGGGCGCCTTCCTCGGTTTCCTGGGGATGGCCGGGCTGCCCCGCCCGTACCATCCCCTGTTCCGCTCGCGCCGCTTCGAGCGCGCCACCGACGATCGCTTTTTCATTTCCATCGAGGCCCGCGATCCGCGCTTTCACCTCACCGGGACGGCGCGGTTCCTCGACCAGATCGGCGCCACTCACGTGGAGAAAATCGATGATTAGCAACCGCCCACAGGCCGGGAGTCTCGTCCCGGCGGCGGCATCGCTTGGAGTGGTCGGGCTGGTGTTCGCGGTCCTTCTGGGCTCCGGCGACTGGCCCCGCTTCTGGGCCTCCTACCTGGTGGCCGTGCTGTTCTGCACCAGTCTGGCGCTGGGAGCCCTCTTCATGGTCCTGGTGCACTTTGCCACCCGGGCCGGGTGGAGCGTGGTGGTGCGCCGGTTGGCCGAGCACCTGGCCGGCACTCTGCCGGTGATCAGCGTGCTCTTCCTGCCGGTGCTGATCCTGGCGCTCCCGGATCTCTATGCCTGGGCGCGGCCCGGAGAGGTGGCGGGGGATCCCATCCTGCAAGAGAAGCGGGCGTACCTGAACACCGCTTTCTTCCGCCTGCGGGCGCTGGCCTACCTGATCGCCTGGTCCCTCATGGCCTGGTGGTTCCGGCGGCAATCGCTGCGCCAGGATGAGCAAGAGGGATTCCATCCCACGCGGAGATTGCAGGCGGCCAGCGGCCCGTCCCTGGTCGTGCTCAGCCTGGCGGTGACCTTCGCCGCCTTCGACTGGATCATGAGCCTGGATCCCCACTGGTGGTCCAGCGTCTTCGGCGTCTATTTCTTCAGCGGCTGCATGGTGGCAGCCTACGCCTTCCTCCCCCTTGCCGTTTTCGCGGCCCAGCGCAGCGGCCAGATCACCGGAGAGATCACCTCCGAACATTTCCACGATCTCGGGAAGATGCTGTTCGCCTTCGTCGTCTTCTGGGCGTACATCGCCTTCTCCCAGTTCCTGCTCATCTGGTACGGCGCCATCCCCCAGGAGACCGAGTGGTACGCCCACCGCCTGCAACCCGGATGGAGGAGCCTCACGGTGGCCCTGGCGGTCGGTCACTTCGTCGTTCCGTTTCTTCTCCTGCTCTCCCGCCATGTGAAGCGGAAAAAGGCAGCCCTGGCAGCAATCTCGGCCTGGATGCTCGCCGTGCACTACCTGGACCTTTACTGGCTGGTGGTGCCCAGCGTGGCGGAGGGCGGGTTCCGTCCTCTCCTCCTGGACGCCGCCTTGCTGCTGGGACTGGGCGGTTTGACCCTGAGCGCGCTGGGACGGCTCATCCGCGGCCGGGCCCTGGTGCCGGTCCAGGACCCGCGTCTCGAGGAGTCCCTTTCCCTGGAAAATATCTGACGCTACCGGCGGTTGTAGTCCATGTCCATCCAGATGGCGAAGAGCATGGACTGGAACCCGGTCACCAATGCGAGCACCAGGATGATGAGAGTCGTGCGCGGGGCCTCGCCATATTTCCGGTACAGGTAAATGAAGCGGGCCAGGAGTGGAACGGCCACCAGAAAGAGATTCGCCACCGAGAAGAGGTAGAACAGGACCAGAGGATGGAAATCCAGCACCACGTAGCGCTTCCAGAGGCGGCGGAGAAAAAGCCTCGCCAGGAGGAGGCTGGTCGCGGGGATATATTTCCGGAGCTTGATCTTGCTCTGCTCCCGCCCGTAGACGGGCTGGACCTCCACGTCGGTCACCTTGAATCGCAAGATGTTCAGCATGCACAAGATATCGGCGTTGTACCCGTAGCCCCGGGTCATGGATGCGATGGGAATCGCCTGCAGGGCCCGGAGGCGAATGGTGGTGTAGCCGCACTGGGGATCCATGAGAGAGTAATACCCGGTGGCGAACTTGGTGAGGAGCGTGAGAAGGGCGTTGCCCAGGAAGCGGTATCTGGGCATCGCATCAACATTGGCATGGAGCAGACGGTTCCCCTTGACATAGTCCGCCTCTCCCTTGACGATGGGCTCCAGGAGGCCCGGGAGATCGTCCGGATGCATCTGATTGTCTCCGGCCATGACGGCGGTGATGTCCATCTCGCTGTTGCGGCTGGCCAGGTACCCGTCGATGAGCGAGCTGCCGAGGCCCTGGTTCACCTGATGGCGGATCAAGACCACTCTCGGATCCCTCTCCTTGTGTTCCTGGATCAGCCGCGCCGTGGCGTCGACGCTGGCGTCGTCCACCACGAAAATGCGGTCCACGTAATCAGGCATTCCGCCCAGGGTCTCCAGGATGAGCTCCTGCTCATTGAATGCCGGGACCACGACGCCGATGGTGTGCCCTTTGTACACCAACGCGCCGTCAGGCCCCGGGGGGGGCCGCTTCCCCCGACCGCCGAAAATACTGCCGCGCCCATTCCACCGTCCGCCGCAGTCCCTGGGGGAAGTCGGTCAGGAAGTCCAGCCCGAGCTCTTTCCGGATGCGCCGGTTGTCGATATCGAAGACCTTGATGTCGCCGGGCAGCCAGTCGGCATAGCGGATCTCCTGCTTCTCGACTCCGAGGATGCCGGCGATCAGATCCGCCAGCTCCTTGACCGTCACCCGGATGGCCGAGGCGCAGTTGAAGACCTTTCCCGAGGCGCCTGGAGTGGTGGCGGCCAGGAGATTGGCCTTCACCACGTCCTTGACGTAGGTGAACGACCGCTGCTGGGTCCCGTCCCCGAAGATGGTGATGGGTTGGCCGGCGAGCATCTGCCGGGCGAAGATGGAGACGACTCCTCCGACCTCGCTGGACTCCTGCCGGGGACCGTAGATATGGAAATAGCGCAGGACCGTGGTGTCCAGCCCATAGAGATGATGGAAGGCGGTGGCGTACTTTTCACCGGCCAGCTTGCTGACGCCATAGTAAGAAGTGGGCTGCAGGGGATGAAGCTCATCCTGCGGGAAGACGCGTCCCTCGCCGTACACGGAGCCGGTGGAGGCGTGGACGAACTTGCGCACGTTGTGCTTGCGGGCCAGCTCCAGGAGATTGAAGGTGCCCCCGGCGTTGATGGCCAGATCCCGGCGGGGGTCGTTGAGGCAAATGGTCTTCTTGGACGCGGCCTGGTGGAAAATCACGTCGACCCCATCCATGACCTTTTCGATCCCCTCCAGATCCGTGACGTCGCAATCGACTTCCTCAAAATGTTGTTCCCCGGCCAGGTGGGCCAGGTTCTCGTGCTTGCCGGCGAAATAGTTATCCACGCTGATGGTGTGCACGCCGAGGTGGACCAGCTCCTCGACCACGTGGCTGCCGATGAACCCGGCCCCACCCGTGACCAGGGCTCTCTTGAAAGGAAACGGCCTCACGGTTCGCCTGTCGCCCGCCCGCGCCGGTTCCGGTGGAGGAGGGAAAGGCGTCCCTCCGCAAGCCGGTAGGACAGGCCGCACCGCACGCAATCCAGCTCCCTCTTCCCGGCTTCCAGCACCTGGCCGCATTCGCAGACCCAGCCCGTGCAACGGGCCGGGACGCCACGCATCAAGGCGTGGTCGGGGACATCGCGGGTGACCACCGCCCCGGCTCCGATGAGGGCATGCCGGCCGATGGTGTTGCCGCACAGGATGGTGGCGTTGGCCCCGATGGAAGCACCTTCCCGCACCAGGGTCCGCTTGTAATGCTGGCTGCCTCGCTGGGGATACTTGGAGCGCGGGTCGGAGACATTGGTGAAGACCATGGACGGCCCGCAGAAGACGTAGTCCTCCAGCTCCACTCCCTCGTAGATCGACACATTGTTCTGGATCTTGACGTGATGTCCGATGGTCACGTTGCTGCCGACATTCACATTTTGCCCCAGCGAGCAGTCCTCGCCGATGCGGCTTCCACTCTGGATATGGCAAAAATGCCAGACGCTGGTCCCGCGCCCGATCTCCACGCTGTCGTCCACGTAGCTCGACGGGTGCACGGAAACGCCCTCGGGAAGGGATGCGGGGAGCGGCGGGCTCACGGAAGCTCCGCGGCCCCTCTCCAGCAGGCTGTGGGTGGCCCGCTCCAGGATCTCCAGCACCTCCACCCCGTTGTCGCCGTCGGCGGTCTCCACCGGGGTCCCGTCCAGATGGTCGATGAAATATCTGAGTTCCTCGGTGAGCGGCATCTGCTCCTCATGGGGAATCACCTCGGTGGGTCCATCATGCTTGATGGGCTCCCCATGGATCCAGTCGATTCCTTTCTCGTAGAACAGGATCTCCTTGCGCGCCGATGCGTCTTCGTACGAGAACATGCCCTTGGAGCCAATGACAATCAGACGATGCTCCTTGAACGGATGCAGCCAGCTCTGAAAGATGTGCCCAACGATGTTGTTGGGATAAGTGAGAATGGTCATGGTGGTGTCGTGGATGTGCGGCTGCAGGAAGTTTCCACCCCGGGAGACGATCTCCTCGGGGAAACTCCCGATGAGAAACTGGAAGATGGAAATGTCGTGCGGCGCAAAGCTCCAGAGGATGTTCTCCTCCGTGCGCACGGTGCCCAGGTTGAGACGATTGCTGTAGAGGTACTGGAGCTTGCCGATCTTGCCCTGGCCGACCAGATCCCGGATGGTCCGGATCACCGGGTGAAAGAGCATGACGTGGCCCACCATGAGGTTGACGCCATTCTCCCGGGCCAGGTCCCGCAGGTGGCGCGCCTGGGCGGCACTCAGGGCCAGGGGCTTTTCCACCAGGAGGGGCTTGCGCCGGCGGAGAATGCGCTCGGCCACCGGCACATGGGTCGAGGCCGGCGTGGCCACCGTGTAGCCGTCGAACTCCCGCGACAGGGCCTCGTCCAGGGTCTCCATGCACCGGGCCTCAGGGTAGGCCTCCTGCAGTTCCCTCAACGCCTTCCGGTCCGTGTCGACAATCCCACCCAGGCACCCGAGCTGGTGGAGGGTCCGGACATGGTTCTTTCCCCAGCGGCCGGCACCCACCACGCAAACACTCTTCGGCGGCGCACTGAGATCACCGTCTGGTCTTGTTCTCGCCATTTGAGAAGATAAGGGGCTCCTTCGCCCCAGGAGGTCTTGCCAGCCACCCGTCGGGCTCAATTTTGGCCAAAACACCCGGTTTGTCAAGGTCATCGCTATCTTTCCCGGCCCTCTTGACTCGCCGGCGGAACGCCTTACGATGAGGAGAAGCGCCCCCGGCGACTCCTCCTCACCATGCCACGATCACCTCAGCCCCTCCCGCCAACGGCCTCCTCCGGCCGCTTCCGGTGGCTTCACCGCGTGGTACAGACGGTCTTGCTGGCCGCCATGGTGTTCTACTGGCGCCATTACCTGGGGCAGAACTGGCAGCAGCTCCGCACCTCGGGATTCACCTTCGAGTGGCAGCCGACGCTCCTGGCCGGACTGGTCATCCTCGCCGGATACATCCTTCTGGGAGTTCTGTGGGCCCCCCTCTGCCGCGAGATCGGCTGCATTTCCCTCTCGCCGGCCCAGGCCTTCCGGGTCTCTTCCATCGCCGGAATGGGACGCTACCTCCCCGGCAAGGTCTGGTCCGTGGCCGGGAAGATTTACCTCACCGCTCCGGATCGGAGCCAGGCTCCGGCCGCCGGGATCGCCGCCGGGCTGGAGAGCGTCTGGTTCCAGGGGAGCGGCCTCCTCCTTGCCCTGATGGTCTTGCCGTTCACCAACCTGGGGGACCTGGTCCCGGTGCGCGCGCGCGGCCTCTCTGCCGGCATTCTTCTCCTCTGTGTTCTGGCCGTCCATCCGCGCATCTTCTGCCCGGTAGCCAACCTGTTCCTGCGTCTCATCCGCCGCCCGCCCCTGCCGGGGCGGCCAAGGTACTCCATGCTCCTCCTCCTCATGGCCGGGTACATGGCGGTGTTCGCATTCTGGTCGACAGGTTTCGCCCTCTTCGCCGGTTCGGTGATGCCGGTCGGTCTCGAGGAGACCACCGCCTTCTGGGCAATCACACCGATGGCCTGGGCCGCAGGATTCTTTTCCTTGTTTGCGCCGGCCGGATTGGGAGTCCGTGACTCGGTCCTGGCCCTGGGTCTCGGACAGGTCTTCCCCGCCCGCCCGGCGGCCATCCTGGTGGTCGTGGCCGGTACCCGCGCCCTGACCACGCTGGCCGAGTTCGCCTGCTTTGCCCTGGCCCTGGCCCAGGGATCTCCCCGGCGGCCGGCTCCAGCTCCGGCCGGCCCCGCCGGGTGAGTCGATGTGGGGCGACCACCATCTTTCGTAACCCACCGCGACTCGCCCTGGGTCTGGCTTTGACCACGGCTGCGCTGATCGATTACAAGGTTTTTCGTCGGTTACGACATCGATCTCGGCGCCCGGTGGCGGCTCCATGCTTCGTTCCGCCACCGCGTGAACGACGTGTCCCTTCCGGGCCCCACCGGACGGAACAAGACGTCCTTCACCAAGAACGTCTCCACCCTCTCGCTGGTCTACCGTTTCGAGACGAACGGCTCCCGGAGGTGAGCGGGACGCTTTAGAAGACCCACTCGGCGGCGACCGTGCCCTCGACGGTATTCAGCGAGTCGTCCATTTCGGAGATCAGGGCGTCAATGAAACGATACCGCGCTTCCGCGCGGATGTTGAAGTTATCGGTGATGAAAAACCTGGCTCCGCCTCCCACATTGGCGGTGAAGCCGTCATCATCCTCGATCGTGGTGTTGTTGGGGCCGGGAATGGGGGAATCCAGGTCGGCCGTGACCCCGCCGACTCCGAAGACCACATAGCCGACAATCTTCGCGTCGGGGTTGAAGTTGTAAACCGCATCCACATCAACCAGGAAGAGATCCACATCGATCTCGTCTCCACCGCCGGGAGGAAGTCCGGAAATATCGGTGATGGTCCCGGGACTGTAACCCAGGGAAATCTCGATGCCCCAGCGCTGCGTGAACTGATAGCCGTAGCGCACCCCGAAGGTGGCATCATCGTCCAGCTCGGGAGTGCTGCCCATGATCGACTGGTCCGCGACGTCATCGCCGAGAAAGTAACCGACGTAGACATCGACCACGTTGGAACGGCCTTCCACCTGAGCGAGGGCGGGGGCCGAAAACAGAACCGCGACTGCGGGAACTACAAGAAACGGTAAGAGGCGGCGCATCATCACTCCTCCTAGGTGAAGGCCTGTCTCAGGCGGATTCACGCCCATTCGTGGATCCAAATGAGACAAACCGGAGCCTCTGCTCAATTATTCCCCTGCCGGCCGCCGCGCGTCTTGCCACCCGGCAAGCGGCATGCTACCTGAAATCCAGGGCGCCTGCTCTTCCCAACCGGCCTGCCGGCGGAAAAGTCTCCCGAAAAGCGAGTCCCTCTTGCGGCGCTCCCTCCCGCCGGCTCGCGACGCGCCGTCTGCAGCCCCGGGGGGCCGGCGGCCAAGGCCGGCCGGGGCTCCAGACGGAACACCGTCCCCCTTCCGGATCCAATACGTTTATTCAGACGAAAGTTCTGGTTGACATGAAGAGATTATCATTGTATGTTCATTCAATAAGGATATCTGATGTTTCGCGGTCTGGCCCGAACAAGGCGATGGACAAGGAATACGTCCGTCGGAAAGGAACCATAACGAATTCAGAATATGTAGAGAGGAAATCACCATGCGTTTCATTAAATATCTGTCTTGCTCTTCCCAGTCGCCGGCACGGTCCCTCATGCTCGCGGCCTTCCTGCTCCCGTCCGGACTCCTCTTCGCCCAGGCAGCTCCAGCCGATCAGCCGGACATCCGCCGGCAAATCAACGATCTCAAGCAGCAAATGCTGGAGCTTGAAAAGCTCTCCCGGAGCTCCAAGAAGGCCATGGTCACGGAGACCTTCGCCGGCACCCTGGCTTACTCCATGAAGCCGAAAACCCACCACTTGATGAAGAACGCGGAGGGCCTGCACAACCTGATCTCCCCCCGGGATGACAACGAGGCGGCGCGGGCGCGACTGTACACGGCAACCGACCAGGACCAGAACTTCATCATCTCCAAGGGAGAAGCCAAGAAGGTGGTCAAGAAGCTCAGCCGCCAGATCCAGAGGGTGGGCCAGATGGAGAGCCTGTACCGCATCCACAGGGCCAGGATTCGCTACAGGTACTAGCCCGGCGCAGCCGCCGGACCGGAAAGCTCCCATCCCGCGGCGCGCTTTCCCCGCCTGCTACTCCTCCGGGAGGTACCCGGTGATGTCCACGAGACGGATGCCACTCCGCCGGCGGAGATGTTCCAGGATCCGGTACTTGTGACCGGCACCAAACGTGATCAGGATCCGCTGGCCCGGATGCCGCTGGATCACCCGGTCGATGCGCCGCAGATGGGCCTCGTTGATGTGGGTCCAGCCCCCGGGGCCGATCCAGTCGTTGAGGAACTCGTCGTAGGGCTCCAGCTCTTCCCGGGTACGCCGGTCGTAGAGGGCCGAATGAATCACGCGCGGATCCTCCTCGTCGAGGGGTTCTTGTGCGTGGCGGGCCTTCACCTCTGCGAGACGCTTCTCGTAGGCCTCGTGTGCCTCCCTCAGGGCGGGATCGGTCTCGTGCTGGTGAATGCGCTGCCGCCGGAGCTCGGCCATCTCCCGGGTCCAGGCGGCGCAAGGCTCCACCTGGAAGCCGAGCTGGATCGCCAGGGGTAGGAGAACGTCGGTGTACTCGGGGAAGAGTTGGACCCTTTCATCCTCGATGACGCCGCGCTCCGTCCAGTCGGTCCAGATCCGCTCCCACCGGTCAGGAGGAATCTCGGCACAGACCACGTCCGGAGCAAAGCGGCGGATGGTCTCGCGCACCTGATCCAGCCCCCACCGGGCGCTGGTGCGGTGTCCCGCATGGATCATTCCCAGCACGGCCACCTCCGGCGGGGCCTGGGGCTCCTCGGCGGGGCGTGCTGCGGGTGGGATGGCGATGACATCGACCTGGTGGCTCCCCTCGCAGGAGACCCAGAGAGTGCGTCCTCCGGGCTGAACCGCCATGACGATGGGAATCCGCCCGACGGGAACACGGGCGACGACACGCCGGCTGGCCAGGTCCATGACCGAGACATCATGGCTCGCCGTGTTGTTGACGAATGCGAAACGCCCATCCGGTGCGCTCACCACGGAGAACGGCTCCTCGCCGATCCCCGCCCCGATACTCCCCACGACCTGATGGGAGGCCGTGTTGATGAGGGCGATCCGGTTCTCTCCCCGGACCGCCACGGCATAAAGGATGTCGCCGGGGAGGACGACACCGCCGCTGGGGTGCTCCCCCACTGGAACGGTGGCCAGCACGTTCCGGTTCCAGAGATCGACCACCGTGATGGTGCCATCATCGTAATTGGGCACGAACGCCTTGCGGCCGTCACGGGTGACCGCCGGAGGGAAAGGCCGCCTCCCGGTGGCATAATCCTCTTCGAGGGCGAAATGCGTCCCGTCAACCATCCACAGGCGGTGGGCGCGCTCGGCGACGACCAGGAACTGGCCCGCGGAGACCGGCACCAGGAGAGAAGGGCCGTCACCGGTGGCAAGATCAGGCTCTCGCCGCTGGCCGGCGGCCGAGAAGCGGGCGACCCGGTCGGACCGGAAGGCAGAGACCGCCAGATCGCCCCCCGGAAGCTCCGCCACGCCCAGGGGAGTGCCCGGGACGTCGAACCCACCCATGACCGTGCGGGTGGTGGCATCGACCGTCGTGATCCGGTTCGAGCCGGCGGCCGCGATGTAGGCGCGGGACCCGTCCGCGCTGAACGCGATCTGATGCGGGGCCTTCCCCACGCGGAGAGTCGCCACCACCTTGAACGGTCCGGCCTGGCCCGCGGCTGCCGGAGCAGACTGGATCTCATGGAGGATGGCCCGGGCATTACCGGCAAATGTCGCTCCGTACTGGGGAAACTGCCGGAAGGTCGAGAAGGCGGGGAAAACGGCCTGCGTCACCACGGCCTCCGGAGAGAGTCCACCGGCGAGAGCCTGGCGGACCGCGTCCCACTGCGCCTGGAGATAGGAGCGGAAACGGAGCAAGTCATCCACCGACCCGGGCGCAAAGTGGCCCGGCACCACCGCCAGCGGCTCCAGGGCTGCCAGGTCCCGGAGCGCTTGTTGCCAGACCTCCACGCTCCCTTCTCCCATGGACGGGCAGGAGTCCCGCAGGAACAGGTCGCCGGTCACCAGCACCCGCTCGCTGGCGGACCAGACCACCAGATCGCCCGCGGTGTGGGCGGCTCCGGGATGGAAAACCTCCACCGGGTGCCCGCCAAGCTCCAGGACCTCCCGTTTCTCGATGGTCCGGGCGGGAAGATGGAGCGGACAGCGCTCCAGCGCCGTCCGCTCCGCCCGATCCGGGGCGCGCGCCGCCATGGTGTCGCGCACCCGCGCCGCCTTCTCGGCCAGGGATCGGCGGGTCCGCGGATGGGCGATGACCTGGGCGGAGAGATCCTCGAGACAGATGGTGCCCAGGGCGTGGTCCGGATGCCAGTGGGTGAGAACCACCCAGCGGACCGGTCGGTCGGTGACCTGTCTCGCGGCGGCGAGGAACTCCCGGGCGAGCGCCGGCGTCAATCCCGGGTCCACCACCAGGGCGGCCTCGTCTCCGACCAGGAGGGCGCCATTGGAGGAACGCTCGTCCCGCGCCACCCACGCCCAGGCGCGATCGGTGAGGCGCATCATCAGCCCGCTCTTCCTGTCCTCCCCCCGCGCCGGCGCCATCGCCAGCACCAGGCAGAGCACCGCCACGAACCGCCCGCATGCCGCGGCCCCTCTCACCCGGCAGCGGCTGGCTCTCCCGCGGCTCATCGGCCCCGGTCAAGGAGAATGTAAACGGCCGGGATGATCAGCAGGGTGAGAACGGTCGAGGTGACGAGCCCCCCGATCACGGCCAGGGCCATCGGCTGGCGCAGCTCGCTCCCGGCGCCGAGGCCGACGGCCATGGGAAACAGCCCCAGAACCGTGGTGGCGGTGGTCATGAGGATCGGCCGCAACCGCACCCCGCCCGCCCGGCGGAGCGCCTCCAGCTTCGCCACGCCACTGCGCCGGAGCTGGTTGGTGTAGTCCACCAGGATGATGGCGTTGTTGACCACGATGCCGGCCAGAAGAATCGCCCCGATGAGGACCACGATGCTCACCGTGACGTTGAACAGGGCCAGGGTCCCGAGGAGCCCGATGAGGGAAAACGGAATGCTGAAGAGGATCACCACCGGATGCAGGAGGGATTCAAACTGGGAGGCCATGACCAGGTAGACCATGAAGATGGCGAGAAACAGGGCGAGCTTCATGCTCTCGAAGGAGGTTTCCATCTCCTGGCCCTGCCCGCCGACCTCCCAGGTATAGCCCGCCGGAAGATGCATCTCCTCCAGCGCGGCGGTGATGTCGGCGGAGACCGCTCCCAGGTCCCTCTGCACCAGATTGGCGGTCACCACCGCCACCCGCTCTCCCTCGGCCCGGCGGATCTCCGCCGGTCCTTCGGTCTCCCTGACGGCCGCCACGGCCGAGAGGGGAATGGCTGTCTTTCCGCTCTTGTAGACCGCCAGTCGCAGGAGATCCTGGACGCTGTCCCTGAAACCCTGCCCAGCCCGCATACGGATGTCGATGGTCCGGTCCTGGCGCTGGATATCCGTGGCCACAACGCCTTCGATCTTGGCGCGCACCACCGAAGCGGCCTGGCTCAGGGTCAGGCCCAGGGCGGCCAGACGTTCGCGGTCGAAACGGATCTGCAGCTCGGGGTTGCCTCCCTCGGTGGAAGAGCGAATGTCCGCAAGACCCTGGATCCCCTGCATCCGTCCCACCAGCTGGCCGGCCAGCCGGTGGAGTAATCCGAGGTTATAACCACGGATCTCCACCTCCACAGGCGTCCTGAAGCTGAAGTACGAAGGCCGGCCGAACCGGTAGGCCATCCCATCCTGGCGGTCCAGGGCCTGGCGCAGGTCCGCCATCAATCGATCCTCCTTCTCCCGGGAGATGGGAAGGGACACCGAGACGGTGAGCTGGCCGATGTTTTCCCGCTTCTCTCCGGCGACCCCTCCCTGCTCGTTGGACGTGCCCGAGATGGAGTACACCATGGTGACGTCATCCAGACGCTCCGCCGTCCACTCCAGCTGCGCCATGCGGCGTTCGGTGACCTCCAGGCGCGTCCCCGGCGGCAGTTCGGTGTTCACGAAGAACTCTCCCTGAATCATCTCCGGCACCAGCTCCCTGCCCAGCCGCGGGTAGAGTCCCAGGCTGGCCGCAAGAAGAAGAAGCGCGGTGAGCACCACCCGGCCCGGATGGAGGAGCACCCAGGCCAGGAGGCGGGAGTAAAGGGCGGCCATGCGGTCGAAGCCGCCCCGGAAGAGCCGCAGGGGCACCGCCATCACTCCGGAAAAGAGGCGGCTCAGGCCGCCAGCCACTCCACGGACCCCTCGCGCCACCCTCAGGCTGGCGCCGAACAACAGCCGGACCGGCCAGCCCGAGGCCTGCGGGTCCCACCCCTCGGCCTCGAGGTTTCCCTGGGCAGGGCGGCGGGAGCCGCGGGAGGCCAGCATCGGGATCAGGCTCACCGAAACCAGGAGCGACACCACCAGGGAGTAGGTCACCGTCAAGGCCTGCTGGCCGAAGAGCTGCCCGGCAATCCCCTCCACGAAGACGATGGGCACGAAGACACAGATGGTCGTCAGGGTGCTGGCGGTGACCGCCCGGATCACTTCCTGAGTGCCTGCCACGGCGGCCTCCTCCTCTCCAAGCCCCAGATCGCGGCGTCTCTGGATCGACTCCAGCACGACGATGGAGTTGTCCACCAGGAGACCGATCCCCAGGGTCAGGCCGCCCAGAGACATGATGTTCAAGGAGATTCCGGATAGGTACATGAGAAAGAAAGTGGATACCACGGAGATGGGAATGGCCGCTCCGATGATCAGGGTTGTCTTCCAGCTGCGCAGAAAGAGGTACAGGACCAGGATGGCCAGGATGCCGCCGTAGAAGGCCGTCTGTAGCACTTCGGAGACGGACTGGCGAATGTACCGCGCCTGGTCGGTGATCACCTGCAGCCGGAGGCTGGGGTCTCCCTTCTGCAGCTGCGTCTGAAGAGCGGCCAGACGGTCCCGGACGGCCTCCGAGACGGCCACGGTGTTGGTGCCTCCCTCCTTGAAGACAGCCACCTCGACCGTCTCCCGGCCGTCGATGCGGGTGATGATCTCGCGCTCCTTGTGCCCGCGCCTGATGCGGGCGACATCCTTCAGACGGACCATGCTCCCCTGGGAGTTGTCGATGACGATATCGTCCAGGTCCCGCGCGTGCAGCACTTCGTTCAAGGTACGCACCAGGTACTCGGTGCGTCCTTCCCGCAACCGTCCGCCGGTGAGATTCACGTTCTCCTGGGCCAGACGCTCGCGGATCTGCTCGGCGGACAACCCCAGGTTGGCCAGGCGGTTCTCGTCCAGCTCCACCTGGATCTCCTCCTCGAGGCCGCCGCTCACCACCGCCGCTGCCACCCCGTCGATCCGTTCCAGGGCCCGCTTCACCCGCTCCTCGGCAATCAGGCGCAGCTGCATGAGATCCCCTTCGGCGGACACGCCCAGCCGGAGGATGGGATCCAGGGAGGGGTCGTAGCGCAGCAGCACGGGCCGGCTCGCGTCCTCTGGCAGCCTGAGGACATCCAGGCGCTCGCGGATATCCAGGGCGGCCAGGTCCATGTCGGTTCCCCAGGCGAACTCCAGGGTCACCTCGCTGATGTTGGCCCGCGAGCTGGATGTGACACGGACCACGTTGTTCACCACGCCGACGCTGTTTTCCACCGGCCGCGAGATCAGGGCTTCCACCTCCGCCGGCGCGGCGCCGTCATAGTCGGTCTGGACGGTGATGGAGGGATAGGTGATATCCGGAAGGAGATCGGTCGCCAGCTTGCCGAAAGCCACCAGGCCGAAAACCACCGCGGCGATGGCAAAGATGAGAATACTCACCGGCCGGCGGGTCGAAAACTGGACGACACTCACAGAGCGCTCATTCCGTTCCGGAAGGGACTCCGCCATCCCGGCCGGCGGGCGGCTCCGCATTCCGCGGCCCGGCTCCCCGGTCCAGGCCGAGGATCTGCACCGGTGTCCCGTCCGTGAGGCCGTCCTGGCCGACCACCACCACCGGCTCGTCTTCCGCCAGGCCCTCGACAACCTCGACCGAGTCGCCTTCCTGGAACCCCAGGCTCACGTCCCGGCGGGCCGCCACACCGTTCTCCACCACGTAGACGGCATCGCCCAGACTCTCCAGGGCAAGAGCGGCCCGGGGAATGACCAGAACGTTCTGGCGGGTGTCGGTCTCGACGAAGGCCCGGGCGAACATGCCGGGGCGGAGCCTGTCCTGGCTCCGCACCTCCAGGGTCACTTTGACGGTTCCGGTGGCGGCCTCCACCACCGGGCTGATCCGCAGAACCCGGGCCGCGAACCGTTCCTCCGGCCAGGCCTCCACCTCCAGGTACGCCGCCTGGCCGGTGCGCAGCCGGGGCAGCTCCCGCTCGGGCACACGGATGGGGCAAAGCAGCGGGTCGAAATTGGAGATGCGGAAGAGCTGGGTATTGGGGCTCACCTGCTGGGCGAAATGAACATAGCGCGCGACGATCACCCCGTCGAAGGGGGCGGTGATCCGGGTGTAGCCCAACTCGATCCGGTCGGCGTCGACCCGCGCCTGCGCGGACTCGAGGTTGGTGAGGGCGGCATCGTAGTCCTCGGAGCTGATGAGCTCGCTGTCCCGGAGGGACTGGGCCCGTTCGCTGGCCCGCTTCGCCTCGTTCAGATTGACCCGGTCGATCTCCAGTTGCGCCAGGAGCTCGTTGTCATCCAGACGCGCCAGGACCTGCCCCTTCCGGACGGTCATTCCTTCCTCGGCCGCGAGCTCGACCACCGGAGCCGAGATTCTCCCCACCAGATCCACCTCGTTTTCCGCCTCCAGCGTGCCGTTGGTCTCGATGAACGAAGAAATGTTCCTCCGGGTGACGGCGGCCACCTGCACCGGCACCGCCGCTGCGCCTCCGGCGCTCGCCCGGGCCGCCCATGCCTGCCCCCCGCCGGCTCCGGCTCGGCCCGGGCGCCCCGGAGCGGAGGGGTGTCCGCGGCCATCGGGACGACCGGACCGGCCGGCCGGGGGCCCAGCGCCTGACCCGGCCGGTCCTCGAGCTCCACCGGCGCCGGGATGGCGGCGTTCTCCCGGATCGCCGCCGCAGGAGGACAAGGCCACCAGCACCACCGCCCACAACACCGACCAGCCGGCGGCGGCTCCGCGGCGCTCCTTCCCCAGCCAGACCCTCATAGGGCCCGCCTGACCCGCCCTGTCAGGAGAACCAGGTCATCCACCAGCGAATAGATGGTGGGAATGATCATCAGCGTCAGGAAGGTGGAGGTCGTGAGCCCGCCGATGATGACCAGCCCCATGGGCGCCCAGGTGGCCGCCCGGCCTTCCACCGGGCCAAACACCTGGGGGAACAGGTAAGGCGCCACCATGGGGACCATCCCGAGAATGGTGGTGATGGCGGTGATCAGGATAGGGCGCAGCCGGTGCTCTCCCCCCAGCAAGATGGCCTCGGTCCGCGTCATCCCCTTCCGCCGCAGTCCATTGATGTGATCGATGAGGACAATGGCGTTGTTCACGACCACTCCCAGGAGGACGATCATCCCGATGATGGTCATGCTCTCCCAGGGCTGGTTGGCCAGACGCATGACCACGCCCACGCCCAGCAGCGCAAACGGCACCGAGAACATGATGGTGAACGGCTGCGCGAAGCTCTCGAAGAGAGCGGCCAGCAGCATGTAGACCAGGGGAAAGGCGAAAAGCAGGGCAAACATTCCGCTCTTCTGGTCTTTCTGCTGGTAGCGGTTCCAGCGGCCGAAACTCCAGCTGTATCCGGGCGGCAGCGCCAGGCTCTTCATGATTCCCTGGACCATCCCCATGGCCGCGTAGACACCGCGCGGACTGGCGGTGTTGGCGGTGACGGACACCTTCGAGGTGTGGTTTTCCCGCTGGAGCCTGGTCGGTCCACGGGCAAAACGAAAATCAGCCAGGGCGCTCAGGGGAAGCGGCGAAGCCCCGCCATAGACGGCAATATTTTTGAGCTGATCCAGCGTTTCCCGGTCCTCCTCACGATACTGCATGACCAGGTCCACTTCCTTCTCGCCCGTGTTCACATGGCTCACGGGGCGGCTGGTGAGAGCATTGTTCACCGTGAAGGCCACCTGCTGGCTGTTCAGGCCGGCCTGCGCCGTCCGCTGCGGCTCCACATGGACCTGGATCTCCTGGTCGCCGCTTTCCAGCGACGTATCCACGTCACGGATCATGGGCAGGGCTTCCAGCCGGGCGGCCACCTTCCGGCTCACCAGGGCCAGCACCGAAGGATCGTCCCCCATCAGTTCGACAGTGAGACCGGACGAGCTCCCGTGCCCCTGGCTGGTGGCAATGCGCAGGCCAACGCCGGCCTTGACCGGAAGGAGAGCCCGGATCCGCTCCCTGGCCTGAGTGGTGGTGAGGTGGCTCTTCTCCTCGTCTTCCAGGTAGATGTGCAGACTCCGGGCTCGCCGCCAGCCTCCCCGCGAGCGCCCGGTGCCCCGGTCAAAGCTGTAGCTGATGTCGGCAATACCTAGCTCCTCGCGCCGCCCATCCAGGAGACGGTACAGATCTTCGTAAAGGGCGCGGGTGTCCTCCAGGGAATACTGCCTTGGCGTGTCCACGTTGATGACCACTTCCCGGTCCAGGCTCCGGCCGCTGAAAGAGCGCTGAATCGTGGAGAACAGATACACCGATGCCCCCAGCAGAATGACCATCACCAGCACGAAGGCCAGCCGGTGATGGAGCGTGAAACGCAGCATTCTCCGGTAAACGCGCGCCAGGAACGGAGTCGAGACGCGGCCTCGAGCGGCTTGCCCCTTGAGGAGAATGGCCGCGGCCATGGGAACCACCGTCAGGGCCACCAGCAGCGATGCCGCGATGACGATACAGATGGCCAGGCCGATATTCTGCAAGTACACCTTGAAAAACCCGCCCGTGCTCAGGAAGATCAGGGGCAGAAACACACACAGGGTCGTTGCCGTGGCCGCGACGATGGGAAGGGCCACCTCGCTGGCGCCGGCCACCGCCGCCGTGCGCGCATCCTCGTTGAGATCATTGCGGTGGCGGAAGATCGACTCGATGACCACGACCGAGTTGTCCACCAGCATCCCCAGGGCCAGCATCAACCCGGCGAGACTCACCACGTTGAGCGTCATCTGGGTGAGCCCTCCCTGGCGCAGGAAATAGATGAGAACAAAGGTCGCCACCACCGACAGGGGCATGGCCAGCGCCACCAGGAGCGTCGTACGGACACGGCGCAGGAAGAAGAAAACCGCCAGGATCGCCAGTCCGCCTCCCACCAGGCCGGCATCACGGAGCTGCCCGAGCCCCTGCCGCACATCACGGGAGGAGTCCATGAACACATTGATGGACAGCCCGCTGGCCGCGGGAAGGCTGCGGATGGACGCCAGTTCCTTCTTGACGGCCTCGGTCACATCCAGAAGGTTGCTGGTCGACGCCTTGTTGATGCTGACCGTGAGCGCCTCGATCCCGTTGAGAAAATTAAAGGTTTCCCGGCGCGGGTACGCATAACGCACCTCGGCCACGTCAGCCAGCCGCAGGCCGTCGCCATTGAGGGGAAGGCGCGCGATCTCGGCCGGATTGTTGAACTCGCCCACGGTGCGTGCCAGGAGCTTGCGGCTGCCGTCCCGGATCTCTCCCGCGGACAGGTTCAGGTTGCTGTCCCGGAGCAAGGCCACCAGCGTTCGGGAGCCCACGCGGTGGGCGCGCATGCGGTCGGGATCGAAGTTCACCTGGATCTGCGGCGTTCGCAGGCCGCCGATGGTCACCTGGGCCACCCCCTCGATTCGTTCCAGGCGGCGCTGCACCACGTCTTCCGTGAAGTCGAAGAGGCGCTCCCGCGGCCAGTCAGCCGTCAGGTCGAACCGCATGATCGGGATCTCGCTGCTCTGGAAGCGCCGGACTCTCACCTGCTCCAGGTCCTGGGGAAGCAGGTGCCGGACGCGGTCGACCCGGTCCCTGACGTCCACGGTGGCCTGATTCATGTCGGTGCCGTCCACAAAGGAGATATCGATGGTCCCCGCCGCAGCCGAGGCGCTGGCCGAGAGCGTTTCGATCCCGCCGATGGTGCTCAGAGATTCCTCGAGGGGAAGCACGATGAGACGCTCCACCTCTTCAGGCGAGGAGGAAGGATAGGGGGCCGTGACCGAGATGTTGGAGGAGGAAAAGGCGGGAAGGTACTCCATGGGCAACCGGGTGAGGGAAAGCCAGCCCAGGACGACGGTACCGAGGACCATCATCCCCATGGTCACGCGCCGCTCCACCGCGAAGCGAACGATGGCGTTAGCTTTCATGGACCTCCAGGCCTGTACGATCGGAGTTATTGTAGACCATAGACGCCTCGGGAGCAGCGGGAGGGCTGCCACCTGTTGAAGATCCCACCGGCACCCTCCGGCCGCCGCCGGCCGCGCTCAGCGCTGAATGTGGTTGAGGCCGACGAAGGTGCCGTCGTTCCTCTCACACAGGATCCGCATGAGAGTCGCGAAGCGGACCCCGGTGTAAGTGGGGACCCCGGCAAGGCTGAAGATCACCGGAAAACCCAGGGCATGAATCCGCACCCGCAGACGGCCGGATGCGTCCCGCCGGTTGATCCGATCGATGGTTTTCACGACCTCATCGATGGAATCGCCGGAGAACTCGTCCCCGAACACGTAAATGCTGATCTTCTTGTCCTGGGCGGCATAGGTCTTGATGGCGTGGGCGACTCCTTCCACGGGGCTGCTGTTGCTGAAGACACTCCAGCCCTTCAGGATCTCCAGAATCGCCTTGCGACGCGCCGGACTGTCCGGGATCCACTTCCCGGCATAACGGGAAAACATGTACTGCCCCATATCGTTCATGACCTGGATTCCCTTCACCTTCGGATAGATCTGCAGGGTCTGCGCCATCTTCCGCACGACCAGGGACCAGGTCCTCTGCATGCTGCCTGATGTGTCGATCACGAAGATGATGTACTCACTGTCCACGGGGATGCCGCCGACCGTCTGGGTCACCGGTCCCCGGTCGTGGCTCTGGGCCTGCAGGCGCTTCATCTCCTCGGTCAAGCTCTCGCGCGCGGCCACCAGGCGCCCCTCCACGATCTCCTTCACCTCCGAGAACTCCTTGCTCGTTGCAAACTCGCCCTGGATGCGGGACAGGTCGCCGCGGAGGCGGGCTACCTTCTTCTGTTCCTGAGAGACCTGCTCCTTCCGGGAGATCAGCTTGCGCTTCAGGATCTTGGTCTCCCCCTGGATCTCGTAGAGCTCCTCCTGGAGCTTCGCCACCAGGCCGTCGAGATCCCGGCGGGAGCGCTCGATCGCCGCCGGCTCGCCGATCTTGGTCAGGACCAGCAGGAGAATAATGGCCCCGAAGCCGCAGCAGATGGCATCCAGGAAGGAGAGGCTGAACACTTCCACCCTGGCCCGCCGGCGTCTCATGGCCAGTCCCGCGAAGGGCTCAGGAACGAGCCACGGGTGGAGAGGGCGAGCCTCCAGTAGGCGCTGGCCGCCATGGGATCTCCTTCCATGGGGAAGAGGATCACATTCACCGGCACACCCGCGGGCAGCAGCGGAAGCGCACGGGTGAACAGCTTCACCCGCTGTTTTCCCGACACGCTCCGGCCCCGGGGCTCCGACGCGCCCTGGGTGGGCAACCCGTCCACCAGGAGAATCACATTGTCCGGCGCGGGCTGCAGCGTTTTCAGGGCCGCAAGGCCGCGGTAGAGATTGGTTCCGTGTTCCGGCACCATACGCCTGAGGTTGTCCACCGCCTCGTCCAGGACCTTCCGGTCTCCGCCGTCCAGCCACTGTCCATCGGCGCCGGGCACCACCGAGCGGGCCTCCTCGTTGAAGGTGTAAACCTGGAACCGGCTGTCACGCGGGATCTGCGTGGTCAACCAGTCCACGGTGGAGACGGCCTGCTGCCATTTCTCCGCCCGGATTTTCATGTCGTCGGGAAGGTTTCTGCGCCGGATGATGTTCACCAGCGTGGCGTCCAGCATGCTGGCCGAGGCGTCCACCAGGATGGCGATCCTCTTGCCGCCGATCTTGAGGCCGGTGAGGTACTGCCGGTTTCCGTCGCCGATGAAGGAGCGGATCCGGCGGCCCGGGGTCTCCTGGCTCTGGATGCCGCCCGAGAGCCGGCGGGCGCCTTCCTCCAGGGACTTGAGATCGGCCGCCAGCTGGTTGATGTGCTCCCTGCGCGCCAGGGTGGACTGGTCGTAGGTGGCCAGCTCGGCGCGGAGCGCCGTGATCTGCTCGATGATCTGGGCCGAGAGACCTTGAGCCCGGCTGGCCTGCTCGGCCACCTCACGCAGGGAATTCCGGAGTTCCACGAGATTCTTGTTCCCCTCGAACACCTGGGTATCCAGGCGGTCCACCTCTCCCTGGAGATCCGCGGTCATGCGGCCGGCGCGCAGCCCGGCACTGGCGTTGATCACCATGAAGAAGAGGATCACGGCTCCGAAGCCGCAGGTCATGGCGTCCAGGAACGACAGACTGAAGACATTCATCTCGCGCCGCGCCATGATGTCAAACCATCTCGATGAGCCGGACCACGATGCCCGGGCTGCCCAGCCGGAGCTGGTCGCCAGCCACCACCTCGACCCGGCCGTCGATACGCTGTCCGTTCAGAAACGAGCCGTGGGAGCTGTGGTCCTCCACCACCACCCGTCCGTCCAGAACATAAACACTGCAGTGGGAACGGGAAATCCCCGCCGTCTGCCCGGTCAGACCGACGCCCCGGCTCCCGGCGGGAACAGCGGTCCCCAGGACCAAGGGCTCCCTGGTGATGGCGTGGGCCTGATCCCGGTGGAGCAGATGGGTGGGTGGCCGGCCCCTGCGGCGCACGCTTCCCCCAGGCGCTGGAGGTGGAGCCTCCCCCGGGCCGGAGTCATCCGGAACCGCCGCCTCCGGGACCGGCAGACAGGTGACGAAAGGCAGGGCTTCATCGGGCGCGCAGATTTCACCGCGATGCCGGAGGGCGCCCGCCGTGGCCGCCTCGGGGGGAAGGACCCGGATCTCCATCTCCGCGATCTGCATCAGATGTTCCCGCAGGCCGGGCAGTCCGCCGGCCCGGTGGGACAGCAGGAGCGTCGACGGCCGCCCGGCCCGCTTCACCAGGCCGACCAGATGGGCCGCCGCCCGGTAGGCGGTCTCCGCTTCCCGCACCAGGTCGGCGCGGCTCAGTTCGATCCCGTGCGTCGTGCCGCCCACTGCGACGGAAAGCTCGCAACTCTCCTCGTGGAGGAGATCGCCCAGCACCGCGGCCAGGCGCGCATGAAGCATCTGCTCGGTGGTGGCCAGGTGGAGGGGATCAAAGCGCGTCCGGTTCACGAAGACCCGCGCGATCCAGTGCACCCACCGCTCGTGAAGGTGCGTCACGCCCAGGTGGGGAACTTTCTCCACGCGGCGGCGCATCAGCTGGCCGCGCTCCTGGATCAGCTCGGTGGCAACCGCTTGATGGAGTTGCAGATCCAGGTGAATCGCGTGCATGCCCCGGCGGGCGTCGGCCGCGGCGGCCACCGCCGCATCGACCATGCCTTCCACGGGCAGCTCGCAAGCCCTGGCAATGCCCAGCATCAATCCCAGCTGTTCGGGCGTGTGCGACCCGGGGACCGCCAGAAGAACATGCGCCGGCTGCAGTCCCAGCTGCTCATGGAGCTGGCTCAAGTGTGCGTGCGCCAGGTCGGCGTGGGTGAGGCCCGGGGGAAAGGGAGGCGGCAGGGGGTCGGTGCCCAGGTCCATCCAGAAGCGGTCATTGACCCGCCGCGGTTCCAGGCGGGCTCGCGCGGCCGCTGCCTGTCCGGTCAGGAGCGCATCCCCCTCCAGAAGGACGTAGCCGGGGCTGGGGGAGAACGCCTCCAGGGCCGCTTCCGGATCGGTACGGGCCAGGAGGCCCGTATCGTTGATCTCCATTGCCAGAGTAACCACGACGTCACCGTCTTTCTCACGAGGGAACCTGAAGATGCTGAATCAGGTGCTGGTCCAGGTAAGCCTCGGTTTCCAGCACCAGCCGCTCTTGCTGAAGCTGGAGCTGGTGCAGGAGAAACATCAGAACAATGCTGATCAGCAAGGCGATGAAGGTGGAGTTGAAGGCGACTCCCAGGCTCTGGGTCACCCCCGCGATATCCCCCTCCACGGCCTTGTGGGCCTGCCCCAGAGCCTCTCCGATTCCACGCACCGTCCCGATGAAACCGATGGAGGGAATGGCCCAGGCGATGTAGCGCACCATGGACAGCTCCGACTCCAGCCGTTCCCCCTCGGCCTGGCAGACGCCATGGGCCGTGGAGGACACATCCTGGATGCTCCGCGTGGCCGTGAACCGGTGCAGGGCCATGAGCAGGGTGCGCGGCAGGAGCGAGCGCTGGCGCGCCGGCGGCAAGGACTGGACCTGCCGCGCGTACTCCCGGGCGTCTTCCGGAAGGATCCGGGTGCCCTCGCTCAGGGGAACCAGATTCTCATCAAGAAGCTTTCTCTCCCGCGAGGTCTCGACGCTCTTGAATCCCATGATGGCAAAGGCCCAGAGCATGAGGACAAAGCAGGATTCCTGCTCGAAGTCGCGGATGATCACCCAGACGGAGCGCTCCTGGACGTAGTTCTCCTCCACCTGCATCCGCGCCGCCTGCTCCGCCAAGATGACATCCGCCCTGGGGCGCACGACCAGGACATATAAAGCGTGCACCAGGATAAACGCCACCACCAGGGACACCCCCTGGAAGGCGAACTCCAGTGGATAAGCTCGCTTCATACGGACCCGCCGCGGTCAGATGTCCACGGGAAACGACAAGGGGCTGTCAAACGGAACCTTCTCCGAGGGAATGAAGCGCTCCATCTCCTTGTCAGGAAGTCGTCCGGCCGCTTCCTGGCCGGCGGCTTCCCGCGCCGGCTCCCGGGTCTCGACCGCGGCGACCGGCGTCTTCTGCTCCGCGGCCGCGCCGCGGAAAGCATCGGTCCGCACCGGCAAGGCCAGCAGGCCCAGGGCAAGAATCAAGAAAACCCGGCGTCTCATGGTCGGCTCCCATCCCGGGACAGGACATTACCTAGCATACCGCGCAATCCGGAATCCCACATCGGACAGCGTCTTGCTGCCATAGCGCCGGTAGGACAGCCGCAGGGGCGTGATACTGGAGTCCATCCAGCTCGAGCCCCGGATGGTATGGAGGTCGCCGTCCTCCGGGCCCAGAGGATCCCGCTGCACACCGCCGGCGGCCGACGAATAGATCGTATAGATGTCCTGGACCCATTCCGCCACATTCCCTCCCATGTTGTACAGCCCCAGCACATTGGGACGAAAACTATCCACAGGCGCGGTCACCGGGAAACTATCGTTATACCCATCCAGGGAGCTCGAGAGCAAGTCGCCCACGCTTTCATCGGCGTAGTTTCCGCCTCCCGCCGGAACGGGCATGGCCGTTCCCCAGGGATACTTCAGCGGCTGGGTGCGGCCCGCGAACCGGGCGGCCCAGGCCCACTCCGCCTCGGTCGGCAGCCGGTATCCTGTCCCCACCGGCCGGGCCAGGAGGACCCGCCCGCCCTGCTTCACGTAGACCGGCGGCAGGGATTCCTCGGCGCTGAGCCAGTTGCAGTAAAGGGCTGCCTCCTCCCAGGTCACCCGCACCACCGGGTGATGATCCGTCTCCAGGTTGAAGGAGCCGATCTGGCCGGACAGATGATCGGGCTTGAAGCGCCGGAACTGCCGGTTGGTCACCTCCATGGTGGACAGGTAGAAGGGACGGGTGAGCTCCACCTGGTGGAGGGTCTCGTTGGCCCGCCGGCCCGGTTCGCGCCGCGAGGCGCCCATCTGGAACCGGCCACCTTCAATCAAGACCAGGTCGTGCCCCTCCGCGGAACGCAGGGTCCGGGAGAGAGACGCCATCGCCTGTGCCTTGGCGGTCCTGAGAACCGGGCGCAGCGTCTGCGGAAAACCCGGGCGCGGGGTGAGGGTCGTGCGATACGGCAGGAACCCTTCCTTGCGGATCTCGATCTGGTGAGGCACTGCCGGCAGGTGGAGACTCTGATGGGCGGGACCGCGGGGCTCGCCATCCACGTAGAGAGTGGCATCCACCGGCTGCGCCGCGATCTCCACCACTCCTTCCTGCGGGATGAGGGTCACGGCCATTTCCTGGCTCTGGCCCGAGTCCAGGTTCACGGTTCGGGTGGCGGTCTCGTGCCCCGCCTTGGAAACCCGGATCGTGTGGGTCCGTCCCGCCGCCAGGGGAAGATCCATGGGCGTCTCGCCGCGGTACTGGCCGTCCAGAGTCACCGTCGCCCCGCCGGGCGCGCTCTGCACCTTCAGATGCGCGTCCACCAGATCCAGGTTCAGCGGGCCGATCTCCATGGGCCGGCGGGCCGCCACGCGGATGGTTTCGGAGCGCGGCTTGTGTCCTGCCAGATGCAAAGCCACCGCGTGGGCTCCCTCCAGGAGGTCGACCGTGACCGGGGTGGTGCCGACCATTTTTCCGTCCACGCGAACGGCGGCGCCTGCGGGCGTCGAACGCACGGTGACCGCCGCCCAGCGCGGCACGAGCTCTGCTTGGAGCTCTTGCCTGCTCCCGCCTCCGGCAATGGACACGGCCGTCTCGAACACCTCGTAACGCCGGGCCTCGATCCGCACCTGGTGGTCGCCCGGCGCGAGCTCCACCGGGTCGAGGGGCGTGACCCCCTTCTCCTCGCCGTCCACCAGAACACTGGCCCCCTGTACCGGTCCCGTGTCGATGGCCAGGAGACCCGGAAGCTTCTGCAGGGCGAACCGCAGCGACTGGTGGTCCTCGCCCGTCACCTCCACCTGAACCTCGAGACGCCGGTAACCGGCCTTTTCCGCCAGCAGGGTGTAGCTCCCTTGCCGCAGCAGGTGGTATCCACCGACCTTCCAGCCGAACAGGCCGGCGCCCTGGAACCATAACCGGTCCGGAACCGGATCGATCCGGACTTCCACGGGCTTGAGGGAAAAAAGCAGCCAGGCCGCCACGCCCAGCACCAGGAGCAGGGCCCAGGTCAGGGCCATGGCCGGCCGGATCCGGCGGTGCCCGCCGCGGCTCGGCGGCGCGGCCCGCGGATGAAAGGCGATGGGCTGGATGGAGACCGCCGCGCGCTCCTCCTCGGGAGCCTGTCCCGCCGGGGAGGGCATGAGCACCGGCGGCTCGGTGGTGTTGTCCTGGGAGCGGGCGTTCATCGACAGGCAGAACCCGTCCACTCCCTGACGGATCATCACGTCGGTGGGGCCGATGCGGATGACATCCCCAGGGTGGAGCCACTGGGAGGTGGTCACCGGCACGCCGTTGCAGGTCACCGTCGTTCCGGCCGCCGTGCCCGGCTGGACGAAGAGGCGCCCTTCCGACAGGCCAAGCCAGGCCAGCGCTTCGCTGTCGTCGATCCCGGGAAGCTGGATCGCCGCGTCCGGTCCTCCCATGGACAGCGGGAATTCTTCCTCTCGGGGCTGCCGGATCCCGTCCGGTCCCTCGATGGTCAACGGCGCGCTCAAAATCTCTCCTCACAACGCACCACCAGGGGAATCGTCTCCTTCCCGGCAACCACCCGGAGCTGCCGGCGGACATCACGATAGCCGGGACGGATGCCGACCACCGTGTAGGTGCCCGGGCGCAGGCGCATCTCATGATGGGTGAACCGGCCCAGATGGCCGACCTTGTAGATGGTGACGTCGGTGCGGTTGTCGGACTCCAGGACCACCGGGATCGGCTGGCTCGCCACCTGGAGGAGAGCGGCAAGCTGCCGCAGTTGCTCCTGGTGCCGGGGGCCGGCTGGCTCGATCTGGGAGGCTTCCGCCAGCAGGTCCGTGGCCTCCGCCAGAACCGCGTCCGCGGACAGACGCTCCGGGTGGGCCAGGTGGAAGGCGATCCGCTCGGAAAGATCGGCGCGCTGCTCGGCACGGCGCTGCCCGATCTGGGCAAACTGGATGGTCGGATCCAGCGCCACCACGGCCGTGTATTGCCGGGCCGCCTCCCGCCACTTCTCCGCCTTCTCCATTTCTCGAGCCGACTCCCGGTGACGGGTGATGGCCGCCATCTTCTCCGCCGCGTCCACCCGGAGCAGCCCGTCCGCCGCCTGGGGCGCGCCCGGCCGCAGGTGCTGGGCCTCTTCGAAGAAAGCGCGCGCCGCCGCCAGCTCTCCGGCTTCCAGGGCGTTGAGGCCGTCTGACATGGCCCGGGCAAAGGCCGCAGCGCCGGCCGCCGCCGGCCGCGCCGGTGGGACCGCGCTCGCCGGCACCGGGCGCTGCTCTCGGCGGGGCGGCGGCCCCGCAAGTGAGTCTTCTTCTGGATCCCCGGGAGCGAGCTCGCCGCCGTCATGCCGCGCCACGGGCGATGGACGGTCCGCTTCCTGCTGCACTGTTTCCGCGCCGGATGGGCCGGCGAAAGGACGCTTCTCCCCGGCCGTCACCTCCCGGGTCGCGGGACCGGGCGCGGAGCCGGCCAGCCGCGCCAGGAGGGAGACGCCCAGGACGCCCGCAGCCAGCAGGCCGAGAAGCAGGACCGCCAGCCGCCACGCGCTTCCCGGCCGCTCCGCTCCCGTGCGCTTTCCGGACCGCGCTGTCTCGCGGCCGGGAAGCGGAACCACCGGCCGGATGGGCGGGACCCGCGGGGGCGGTACGACCCGTGTGTCCGCCCCGCCGGCAGGCGGAGTGCCGGTCGTGATCTCCTTCTGAGATTCCAGCAAGACCTCCCGCACCTGGTCCATGTCAGCCGGGCGATCCGCCGGTTCCTTCTCCAGGAGCCGGCTCACCAGGCTCTCCAAGCGCCGGGGGATCCGCCGCGTGGCCGGGATCGGCGCCGGGACCGCGGCGCGAACACGCTCGCGGTTGAAGTCCGGCCAGAACGGGGGATGCCCGGCGAGCAACTCGTAGAGAAGAACCCCGAAGGCATAGATGTCATCGCTGCGTTGCGCCGGCTCGCCGGCAAGCTGCTGGGGACTGGCGCTGTAGCGCGAGCCGCCTCCCGACAGGGCGGCCTCCTCCCGGCCCAGGAGAACGGAGATGCCGAAATCCACCAGGTGCAGGCGGCCCTCCCGGTCACGGATGATGTTGCTCACCTTGAGATCGCGATGCACCACCCCGAGCCGGTGGGCATGGGCCAGGGCGTCCGCCACCGGCAGGAGCACCGCGACGATCTCGGCCGGCGAGCCGCCCCGAAGTCCGGCAAGATCGTCTCCATCCACATAGGCCATGGTGATGAACGGCAAGCCGCCGCTCTCGTGGAGGCCATGGACCGGGACGATATTCGGATGATGGAGGCGCCTTACATGGCGGCACTCGCGCCGCAGGAGCTCCAGCCGATCCGGGCCGGCCGCCTCCACCACCACCTTGGCCACGACCTCTTCGTCCAGGTGGTGATCCCGGACCAGCCAGACTTCCGCCATCCCTCCCCTGCCCAGGAGCCGGATCAGCGTGAAGCGGTCACCCAGAGCTTGGCCGCTGACCAGTGCAGACATCCTCGGCTCTCAGTTCTGGGCTCCCTCGGGGCGCAGGGTGTCGGGATCCAGGGTTTGCCCGGTTTCGTTGGCGAAGATCTCCGCCAGGAATTTCCGCCACTCCGCGTACTGGGTTTCGGCGGAGCCTCTGAGACGCAGGCTCTTTCCCTCCACCTCCACCCGGGTGGGTTCGATCTCGGCCTCGAAGGAAGCGGCCAGCTCCTTGAGGGCCGCCACGTGAATCTTTCCTTCCTTCCCCTTCTCGATGCCGCTCTGCAGGACCAGGGCGCCTCCGATCACGGCGGCCTGCCGGGCCGTCTCGGCGGCCGCACCGGAGCCGTTGGCCGCGACACCGCCAAAGAGAAGAAGGCTCGCCAGGATCTTCCGCCTCCGGGCCTTCCGCCGGATCTCCCGGAGCGCTGTCTGCTCCTCCCAGCTGAACTGCCGCCAGTTGTCGTAAGGGGTGCTCATCCGGGCATAGAAATCAGCGTAGTACTCGTTCAAAGTGTCCACGAACATGTCATCCCGGTCGCGGATGCGGGCCAGCCGCTCCACCATGGGATCGTCGACGGCCGGCAGCCGTCTCACCACGTACCGTCCGTTGTGGCTGACTTCCAGGTAATCGGAGAAGACCTCGGGGACAATATTCACGGCGAACCGGATAGCGGTCACGTCGTGGATGGCTTTCAGGTCGCGGGCATCCAGCCGCTCCCGGGCAGCCAGCATATCGTTGGCCATCTGGCTGTAGAGATCTTCGAACGGTCCGCGATTCTCGATGGGGGCATCTCCATAAGCCGCCGCGTCGGCTTCCTGCTTGTACTTTTTCTCCCACCAGACCCGTCCGCGCGAGTCCTCGACCTTGATCTTGAGGTTGAGGTAGAGACCGGTCGATTCGAGAATCTCCCCGCTGACCGTGACATCCGCGCCGACCGTGCCGGGCGGAACGACCCGGACCGCCCCCCACTGGCCGGTCGATTCCAGGATGTTCTTCAGGTGGAATGGCATGAAGCGGGCCTCGGACTTCCTCACCCCGGGATAGATTCCCTTCTCTTCCAGGGCGTGCTCGTCGTCCTCGTCCAGCCCCGGATGAAACACCTCGATGCCCACGTCCAGGCGGCTGTCCTCGGGAATCTCCGTATCCGCCAGGTTCAACTGCACGGGCCCCCGGGACGGAAAAGCCGGCACCGGGAGAACCACGAGCTGCCCGGCCATCAGCAGCCGGACCAGGATCTTCCTCCAGGGCGGCTGGATCACGGCGACATCCCGCCCGGCTCACGTCCCGCCTTGCCACCCGGGTCCGCCTCGCCATTCTTCTTATCGGTTGCCGGCGGCGGGGCTGTCTTGGATCGGACCGGAGGAAGGCCCTTGTACGTCCTGTACTCCGCCCAGAGCTTCTCCCGCAATCCGGGGTCTTCTTCCTTCACGGCGGCCTCGCGGATCTGGCGCGCCACGATGTCGTCGTCTCTGCCGTCTGGAATGTCTTCAGGAGTGCGGCTCGCCTGGAGCTGTTCCATCTGTTCGCGGTCCGCGCCTCCGGAGCCGCTGCCGGTGGGAGCGCCCGCCACCTTCCGGCCGGCGGCGCCCGCTCCACTGGACGGGGCGGCCTCCATCCCGGCACGCTCGCCGGATGCGGATGAGGCGCCTCCAGGCGGTCCGGCTCCGGACAACGATCCACCTCCGCCTCCCGCTCCACCACCACTGCCGCCCGCTCCGCCGGCCGATCCGGAGGCCGAGACGTCCCCGACCTCCTCCCGGCGCCGGGAGAGGATCTCCTGCTCCTCGAGCAGGAGCTCATCGAACTCTCTCAGTGACCCCTCCAGTCGTTGATCGAGCCCGGCCTCTTCCTCGCCGGAGGTCCTGGCACTGCCGGCTGGCGGACCGGCCGGGCCGCCGGCTTCGGTCTGCCCCGCTCCCGGAGGCCCAGCGCCGGCCGCAGACGCCGGCCGGCCTCCCGCGGGCGAGCCGGAAGCTCCGGGCGGTCCAGCGGCGCTCGGCCGGCCGGTTGCCTCACCTGCCGATCCGGCCGGGGTGGATGAGGACGCCGCAGGGCTCGAGGGCTGCCCGGACGACGGGGTCGAGGAGGAGCTGGAGGCCGAGCCTGACGCCTGCCCGGAGGCCGGCGAGGAGGAAGAACTGGCCGAGGTAGAACCGGATGCGGAGCTCGACGGCTGGCCGGAGGTCGGCGCCGAAGAAGAAGAGGACGGGCTCGAAGGAGACGTGGGGGATTGCCGGGTCGCACACCCGGCCCCGGCCAGCATCAGACCGGCCAGGAGCCACGTCTGCCACCCGGTTCGGAGTCGCACCTCGTCTCTCCCGGGGGTGGGCGCCGCACGACGTCTCTCCGGCGCATACCCCAGATCCACAACCCCCCACGGATCAGATCAATAATATACTCTCATCGGCCCACCGGGGGGACTGTCTCCACCGCCCTGCTGCGCCACGGCTGCGCTCCTGAAAACTCCCGTGCGGGCTGGCCGAATACCGTTTTCCGGAAGCTGCCCGGCCAAGGCTCCCGCGTCCAGGGGGAGGGACGGCCGTCCACGGAGGACTGGCTGCGGCGCCGGGAGGCAGCGGCTGCCGGGGCGGAATGCACCGGTGGGCGCACCCTACACCGCATCCGGAGATCCCTTTTGCTTTCAGGACCTTGCCGGATCTCTGCGCCATCGCCTGGTGCAGAATGCACCACCTGGTCCCGAGCCCTGGGGAGCGGATCTCCCTCGCTTGCCCGGATTCAAGGAGAATCAGCATGGCCGGCAGGCTGGCATCACGATTGCTTTCACTCCGGGACAGAATCACCAGGTTGAGTTAAGGAATACAGAAGCGAATGCGTTTATCTCATTTTGGTCGGGGGGAACAGTCTTTTCCCCGGCTCTTGGGGAGGTTGAGATGAAAAGACGTTCTCTGCGGTTCGTGCCGCTCTCTCTGGTCCTTGCACTCGTCCTTGCTGTCCCGGTGCTGGCAGCGGACTCGTGGGACACGCCCAATGACGTCAATTGCGACCGTTTGGGCGCCGGCGCAACGAACGCCAACGTCGCGTCGGGTCGCAGTGGGAAGATGCGTATACAGGTGGACCTCAAAAAAAAGCTGTCGCAAGTGAAAACACAAGACGCTCCAAACGGCAATATTGCCCTGGATTGCCCCGCGACGGGTCCCGTGATAGCTGACGGAAAGGTCATTGCCAAGCTGGGAATGGAGCGTCTCTGCCAGGCCGCGCAGCTTGCCACGCCCGATGCGTACACTTGCGTCGCCAAGAACAAGACCACCGAGATTGATAATACGCCTTGCTTTGCTCCGCTGGGTTGTGCGTGCGCTGATACCGCGTGCTGTTCCGACGCGGCGGTGACTGATGTCGTCGTCATCAATTGCGCCGAGCCAGATGGGGGCTTTGATTTGTCGAGAACTGCCTCCGCGGAAAAATTTGATGTCTCTCAGGTCAACAACCCGAATAACGCCATCAACGGCAATTCCACCGCGGGCAATAGTGTTGGACCTGACCTCTTGACACGGGTTCTGGTTCGGGTCGATCCGCAGGGTACGGACGGAATCGTCACCTTCTCGGTCCTGGACAAAAACTCACCACCGAACTCATTCTCATTCTCCGTCGATACCACGGGGAAGACCGATGTGCAACTTCACCAGCAGATTGCCGCCGGCTTCAACGTCCTGGGGGGCTTGGGCCTGCAGGCCATGGTGATAGATCCGAAGATGCGGTTCAGGATGTCACCCTTTGGGCAGGCGTTCGAGACGGGAAAGTTCGTGAGCATTCCCAACGCGAACGCGAAGGTTCAGGAAGTCCTGGTGAAGAGCTCGGTCGCCGGACAGAACCTCGTCATCGAGACCAATTCCGCCTTGCCGATCCCGGCCTTGAGCAAGTGGGGTCTCCTGTTCCTGGCGATCACGCTTCTGGCGGGAATGTGGCTCTTCCTCCGGCGCCGGGGACTGCAGCAGGCGTGAGAGGTTCGGCCTGAACTTTTTTCCATCGTCCGCTACACAAACTACTCTCATCCGTGTAGGGGCGGCTGGGTAAACCCCGGTCGCCCCTATCGCGATGGGACATTCCATCCAGCAGCCGGCCGGCGGTCCCGCCCGCACCGGGATCCGGGTGGCGGGCGGGCCGGTTTGCTAGGCTTGTTCCATGGGAAGCGAACGAGCCAGGATCCTCATCATCGGAGGAGGAATCGCGGGCCTGGCCACCGCCTGGCACCTGGGACGCCGGCACGCGGAAGGCGTGCTCCTCCTGGAGCGGGAGCCCCAGCTCGGCACTCATTCCACCGGCCGCAACGCCGCCATCCTGCGCACGGTGGGGCCGGATCCCCTGATCACGTCGGTGGCCCTGCGCAGCAAGGCCAGTCTGCTCGCCCCTCCCGCCGGTTTCTCGGAGACTCCCCTGGTGGATCCCTGCGGGCTCCTCATGATCGCCGGCCGCGCCTCGGCGGCGGAGCTCCAGCGCTGGGCCGGTGAAGCCGGTCCCACCGCGCAGGTGATCCCGGCCTCCCGCCTCGAGACCCTGGCGCCGCATTTCGCCGGCGACACGGCGCTGGCCGCCTGGTTTCCGGACGAGGGACGCCTGGACATCGCGGCGCTGGTCCAGGGGTTCGCGCGCGGCGCGCGCCGGACCGGGATCGCGTTCCACAGGGGCGCCACCGTGGAAGGACTCCTGCAGGAAGGCGGACGGGTCGCTGGAGCACGCCTGGCCGGAGGCGAGGAGATCCGGGCGGACACCACGGTCATCGCGTCCGGCGGCTGGGCGGGCCGCCTGGGCGCGTCCGCCGGCTCCCGCGTTGATCTGCGGCCGACCCGCCGCCACCTCATGGTCACCGCACCCGATGACCGCGTCGATGCGCGCTGGCCGGTGGTGTGGTCCCTGGGGGATGCCTTCTACTGCCGGCCCGAGAGCGGCGGCCTTTTGCTCTGCGCCTGCGACCAGGTGGATGTGGATCCGGATGCGTGCCACACCGACCCGGCCATTCGCGAGCGGATCGCCGCGAAGGCCATGCGCCTCCTCCCCGGCCAGGCCGGCGCGGAGGCGGCCCATTTCTGGTGCGGGATGCGCACGCTCACCGCCGACCAGCGCTTCGCCATCGGCCCCGACCCCGATCTGCCGGGCCTGTTCTGGGTGGCCGGCCTGGGGGGGCACGGCATGGTCTGCAGCTTCGAGATCGGCCGCATCGCCGCCGATCTCCTCACCGGGGTGGGCGGTGAAGATGCCCTGGCCGCCGCCCTGGACCCCGCGCGCCTAGTCCGCTCCGCCGCCTGACGCCCGCCGGCGGTGATCCGGGAATCCGGACACCGAACATTTTGTTGTCATGAATGGAATCCGTGAATCGCCGTGAGAATCAGCCGGTTTTCCGGCTCGTCTCCGGCTCCCGGGGGCCAAGCCCCTCCCGCCGCTGCGAAGACGTGTCGCGTTTTCGCAGAGGCGAGCCGGTGTCTCACGGCACGGTGTCCGACTCTGGCCCGGGCCCATTCATGGATCACGACAAAGGAGAGTCGCTGGAATCTCGCCAGGGGGAGGTGTCGTGGAATTCAGGAGCGATGCAATCGGGGTGTTTTTTCCCACCCGGCCGCAGGCCGCTCCCGCCGACGACGCGTTTCCCCTTCTCCCTTCCCCGCGCCCCGCCCCATCCCAGCCCACGATGGCGGCGGGCCGCCGTCCTTCCCGGTGGCTCTTCCGCCTGACGCTGGTCGCCTTGCTGGCCGCGGCCGTCGCCTGTGAGCTGACCACCTCCCGCCTCCAATCTCTCTTCTTCTCGGCGGTCGACCGCCGCTTGACCTACACGCTGGATCGGGGGCCCAGCTCACGGATCCGTTTCCCGGGCCGCGGGCCCTTCGATACTCGTCTGGGATACACGCGAATTCCCGATCTCCTCCACCGCCTCACCCGGCGCGGCTTCGTCATCCGTGATCAGGCGCGCTGGTCCCCGCAGCTTGCCGCGCTGGTGGACAGCGGGCTCCCCTCGATCTATCCGGAGAAAACCCGGGCGGGGCTCCGGATCGTGGATCGCCACGGCGATCCCGTTCATGAATCCCTCTATCCCTCGCGCATTTACACCTCCTTCGCGGACATTCCACCGCTCCTTGTCCGCACGCTCCTGGAGGTGGAGAACCGGACGCTGCTGGACCGGCGCTACCCCCACCGCAATCCCTCGGTGGAGTGGAAGCGGTTCGCCCATGCGGCTCAGGAGCTCGCCGCACGCATGGCCGGCCGGCCGGTGCACCCGTCCGGGGGGAGCACCCTGGCCACCCAGATCGAGAAGTTCCGCCATTCCTTCCAGGGACAAACCCGGAACCCGCGGGACAAGCTCCGGCAGATGCTCTCCGCATCGCTCAGGGCGTATCTCGACGGCGACCGGACGCTGGAGGCGCAGGAGCGGATCGTGACCCGCTACCTGGACTCCGTTCCCCTGGCGGCGGTTCCCGGAGGCGGGGAGATCTTCGGCCTGGGAGACGGCCTGTGGTCGTGGTACACCGCAGATTTCGATGACGTGAACCGCCTGCTGCGCTCCGTGACCACCCAGGGGGTCGCCACGGGGCGCCGCCGGGCGATGGCGCAAGGCCGGGCCTTCCGCCAGGCGCTGAGCCTGATCATCGCCCAGCGGCGGCCGAGCTATTACCTTCTCCAGGGACGCCGCGACCTGGACCGGCTGACGGACCGCTACCTGGAGCTGCTGGCGCGGGAGGGCGTCATCCCGCTGCGGCTCCGCGACCTGGCCCTGGACGTCCATCTGCGGCTCAACGACCAGGCTCCCGCCCGCCCGGGTCCTGATTCCGACGGCTGGAAGCTGGCCCACGCCCTCCGGACCCACCTCAGGGACACGCTGGGGGCGGACTCCCTCTACGACCTGGACCACCTGGATCTGACGGCCGGGACCACCCTGGACGCCCCGGTGCAGGACGCGGTCTCCGCCACTCTCCACCGCCTGGCCGACCCGGCATTCGTCAAGGACCACCGCCTGGATGGAGCCCATCTGCTCGATGCAGGCGATCCGTCCCGGGTGATCTACAGCCTCACCCTGTACGAGCGCGGCGAGACCCATGACGTCCTCAGAATCCAGGCCGACACCTACCCCCAGCCGTTCAACGTCAACGAGGGGACCAAGCTCGACCTGGGCTCCACCGCCAAGCTCCGCACCCTGATCAGCTACCTGGAAATCATCGCCGAGCTGCACCGGAGCTTCAGCGGGATGACCTCCGGCCAGCTCCTGACCGCGCCGGTGGATCCGTCCGATCCGCTGGCTCGCTGGGCCATCCATTACCTGCAGGCGAACCAGGACCACGCCCTGCTGCCCATGCTGCACGCGGCCATGCAGCGCCGCTACTCCGCGAACCCCAGCGAGACCTTCTTCACCGGAGGCGGCGTGCATCACTTCTCCAACTTCAGCCATCGTTCCGACGTGCTCCAGCCGACCGTGCTGGAGGCATTCCGCCATTCCATCAATCTCTCGTTCGTCCGTCTCATGCGGGACATCATCCGCCACGAGATCGCACTCTCCGCCGGCGGGGATTCCAGCCGGCTCCTGGATCCACGCTGCCCGGACCGGCAGCCCCTCCTGGAGCGGTACGCCCGGCGGGAGGGACTCGCTCTGCTCTCGCGCCTCCGGCAGGCCATCGACCTGGACGACCGAGAGGGCGCACCGTCCGCGGCGCGCCGGAGCCCGGCCTCCAGCGGCACCGCGCTCCTGCGCCGCTGGCTGATCACCTACCTGGCGGACCACCCTGATGCCGACTGGGATGCCATCGTCCAGGCCAGCGACAGGGTGCGCCGCAAGGCGTTCGCATGGTTGTTCCGGACACGCCACCGGAACGCCCAAGACCGGGCGATCCGGATCATGCTGGAGGCCGACGCCTTCAAGGCGCTGCACCGGAGGTGGACACGCCTCGGTTACCCGTTCAGCAGCCTGGTTCCCTCGTTCGCCACCGCCCTGGGCTCGTCGGCGGATCGGCCCGACGCCCTGGCGCGGCTGGTGGGCCTTGTCCTGGATGGAGGCATCCGGCGGCCGGTGGCGCGGGTGGCCTGGCTCGATCTCGCCCGCGGCACACCGTTCGAGACCCGCCTGGAACGGCGCCGGGAAACCGGCGTCCGCGTCCTTCCGCCCGAGGTGGCCCGCGTCGCCCTGGAGGCCATGCGCGCCGTGGTCAGGGGTGGCACAGCCCGCCGTCTGGAGCAGGTCGCGCTCGGCCCGCCGGAAGCGCCCTGGGTGATTGCCGGCAAGACCGGAACGGGAGATCACCGCTACCGCACCTTCGACCGCCACGGGCGCGAGATCTCGTCGCGCCCGGTGGACCGGGCCGCCACCTTCGTGTTTGCCATCAACCAGCGGTTCTTCGGCTGCGTGACGGCGTACGTGACCGGGAAGGACTCCGGGGAATATCACTTCACCAGCGCCCTGCCTGTCGCCATCCTCGGTCTTCTGGCGCCGCAGCTGGAGCCGCTCATCGACGCCCCCGAGCCGCACCCTGCACCCACACAGCTCGCCGCTCTCCACTGAGCCAACCGTCCCCGCACCGGATTCCGGTTTGACCGGGGCCAGCCGAATCCCGTATGCTGTGCGCTTCTGCGGCAGATCGAGTCCCCAGGAAGGAGCATGCTGGGAAAGAAACTGTCCGGCCGGTACGCGATCCTCTCGGAACTTGGACACGGCGGCATGGGCGTGGTCTACCGTGCACGCGACCCGCGGCTCAACCGGGAGGTGGCCATCAAGTTGATCCCTCCCACCCTCCTGACGCCCGAGTCCAAGCAACGGTTCGAAGCCGAGGCGCAGGTAGTGGCACAGATGGACCACCCCGGCATCGTCCCCATTCACGATTTCGGCGAGCATCAGGACTCCCTCTTCTTCGTGATGCCGGTGGTGCCCGGCACGAGCCTCAGGGATATCCTCCGCGACCAGACCCTCTCCTTGGGCGACGTGATCGAGGCCGGCATTCAGGTGGCCGAAGCGCTCGATTACAGCCACGCACGCGGGGTGGTCCACCGGGATATCAAGCCGGAGAACATCATGATCACCCGGGAGGAGCGGGCCGGTCTGCGCGTCCGGGTGATGGACTTCGGCCTGGCCCGCAGCACCAATGTCACGCGCATGACGCGCACCGGCATGCTGGTGGGAACCATGGCCTACCTCAGCCCGGAGCAGGTCTCCGGTGAGACGGTCGACCCACGCTCCGATATCTACGCTCTGGGCACGGTTCTCTACGAATGTGTGGCCAGCGACGTGCCGTTCTCCGGTGAGATGCAGTCGGTCCTCTACCGGATTGTCCATGAGATCCCCCAGTCGCCGCGCGAGCGGGGCGCGGAGATCGACGACGATCTGGACCGCATCATCATCGACTGCCTGGCCAAGGAGCCTGACAACCGGCCGCGGGAGGCCGGCGAGGTGGCCCGGGCTCTTCGCCAGTACCGGTCGGGGCTGCGCGACAGCGAGCAGCTCAGGTCGATCATGGCCACCCGTACCCTGGTCGTGCCGGCGCCCAAACGCTCCCCCTTCGTGGGCCACAAGGAAGACATCAAGGAGCTCCAGCGACGCTTCAATCTGGCCCTTACCGGCAAGTGCCAGTTCGTCACCGTCTCCGGCGAGGCTGGTGTGGGGAAGACACGCCTGCTGGAGGAGCTCGAGAACCTGGCCCGGGCCCGGCAGGTGCGGACCCTGCATGGCCGCTTCCTGGAGAAGGAGGCCGCCTTTCCTTACTATGGATTCTGCGAGACCATCCAGGAATATTTCCAGCAGAAGGAATCCACCAGTTCCCCGAGCGGCCTCCCCGATCTGTCCGATCTGAGCCCCGATCTCATCTCTCTCTTTCCCATGCTCAGCGAGGTGGAGCCGATCCGCTCCGGTGCCGCGGCCGGCTCCCAGATCACCCGGCCGCCGGAACCATCCTCTCCGGAGAGTCAGACGCAGATCTTCGAGCTCCTGGCGCGCACCCTCACCCGCCTGGGAGGGGGACAGCCTCTCGTCCTCCTCCTGGAGGATCTCCATGGCGCGGACGTCTCCGTCGAGGCGCTTCAGTACGTGGTGCGTCGCCTGGCGCCGACCCCCACCCTGGTGGTGGGAACCTACCGGTCGAACGAGATCGACCGGCGGCATCCTCTGAGCCGTATGCTGCAGGCTTTCCGGGGGGACCGGCAGTTCCATTCCCTGTCGCTGGGACCGCTGACACCGGGCGAGCACCACCAGTTCCTGTCCACCCTGGTAGGCGGAAACCAGGTGGAGGCCTCCTTTGCGCAGAAGCTCTACGAAGCCAGCGAGGGGAACCCCTTCTTCACCAAGGAGCTGGTCCGCTCCCTCATGGACGCAGGCAACGTGGTGCAGGACGATACTGGTCTCTGGACCCTGTCCGGAGGCATGGAGATCTCCGCCGAGGCACTGCCCGCCACCATTCAGGAGGCCGTGGAGGATCGCATCGGTCGCCTGCCGGAGGATTTGCGCGAGATCTTGTCCACCGCGGCGGTGATGGGGAAGTCGTTCGACTTCCGTGATCTCGAACAGCTGGCCGAGGCCGCCTCCGATCTAGACGATGCCGTGGACCACTTGATCCGGGAGGGTCTCATCGAGGAGGAGCGTCAATCGCGGGGAGACCGGCTCACCTTCTCCAGCGGCGTGGTGCGCGAAGTGCTCTAGGGCGAGCTCTCCAGGCGGCGGCGGCGCGCGCTGCACCGCAAGTATGCCGCCCACCTGGAAGCGCGTCATGCCGGCCGGCTGGAAAGCGTCTACCCCCAGCTGGTGCATCACTTTGCCGAGGGCGATGAGCCGGAGAAGACCGTCGACTACGGCCTGCGGCATGCGCGGAGGTCCCTGGAGGCTTTCAGCCCCGAAGAGGTCATCCGGGCATCCAGGGCCGCCCTGGAATTCCTCGACCGGGAATGGAAGGGGGATCGCGCGCTGGAGGGAGAGGCCCGGCTGCTCCTGGCACAGGGCCGCCAGATGGCGGGCGACATCAGCGGCGCTCTCAAGGACCTGGAATCGGCTATCCGCATCTTCGAGGCCCAGGACCAGCCGGAGCGGGCGGTGATCGTGTTCCTCACCGGCGCCCGGGCCGCGTGGCAGGCGCGCCGCACCGAAGAAACACGCCGCTGGGTGGAGCGCGGCATGGAGGCGGCACGGGAGAGTCAGAACGCCGGGAACCTGCGCGAGTTGCTCTCCCTGGCCGCCACGCTGGCCAACCTGAGGGGCGAGTACTCCAAGGCCAATCTCTACCTGGAGGAGGCGGGGCGGCTGGAGCCGGCGCCGGCCGCCGCGGCCGAAGAAGAGATCCCCCGGGGTGGGCGCCTCGTCGTCCCTTTGGCCAACCCCGTGCCGGCCACCCAGCCGGTGGATATCCAGTTCGTGGAGGAGATGGAGCTGTTTACCAACATTTGGGAAACCCTCCTGGTCACCGATGATGAAGGCAACTTGGCGCCAAACCTCTGCGAGAAATGGGAGGCCCGGGAGGATGGCCGGTCGTTTCTCCTGCACCTGCGCACCGGCGTGCAGTTCCATGACGGCCATCCGCTGTCGGCCCAGGCGGTCAAGGACGCCTTTCAAGAATCCATCCGGGGAACCACTCTGGATCTGCCCGCGGGATTCGGAGCGATCCAGGGGGCTGCCGCCTCCTCTGCCGGCGGCTCGAAGGATGTGGACGGACTGGTGGTGCGCGGGGAGCACACCCTGGAAATTCGCCTGGACGAACCGCTTCCCGTCTACATGGCCTTCCTCACCGACCCGCGCACCTCGGTCTTTCGAGCGCGCCGGGAGGAGAGCGACGGGCACAGTCACCTGCCGGGGACCGGGCCATTCTGTCTGGCCTCCCGCCAGGACGACCGGCTCCTCCTGGAGAAGAACCCGAACTACTGGAAAGGCACGCCGCCCAACCTGACAGGCATCGAGTTTCGTACAGGCCTCAGCGCCGCGGCCATCGCCGCCGGTTTCCGGTCAGGCGAGTTCGACGTGGGACGCGACCTGCGGCTCGATGACCTGGAGGAAATCGTTCGCCACCCGCACCTTCGCGGCAGGCTGGTGGAGGTGCCCAGAAAATTCACCTACTTCGTTCTCTTCAATATCCTGGGTGGGTCCGTGGTCAAGGCGCCGGCGGTCCGGCGCGCCCTGGCAGGGGTGGTCCGCCCCCACGACCTGGTCTGGCGCACCCTGGGCCGCTTTGCTCAGCCGGCCGCCGGGTTTCTTCCTCCCGGCATCATTGGACACGACCCGGGACGCCGGCGTGAATCCATTCCTCCCGAACAAGCTGCCCACCAGCTCCGCGAGGAAAACGTTCCCGCTTCGTTTCCGCTTCGCGCTGCCGTGCAGCCACTCCTCCAGGACCGCTACGGACCTCTCCTGGAGGCGCTCTTCTCGGTCTGGGCGGAGCTGGGGGCGCGGGTTTCCATCGCGACCCCGGACATGGACTCCTTTCTCAAGGCCACCGAGAACAGCGGCGGGATCGACATGTATGTCGGCCGCTTCGGTCCTGACTACGACGACCCGGACAACTTCACCCACACTCTCTTCCACTCCCGGAGCGGCTTTCTCCGGCATTACTTCTCCTCCACGGGAGCAGACCGGACCCTGGAGGAGGGACGCTCCACCAGGGACCCTCAGATCCGGGAGGCTCTTTACCGCGGCTTCGAGACCTCCTTGCTGGACGATGGCATCCTCGTTCCCCTGTTCTTCGATGTGGACTACCGCATTGCCAGCCCCAGGGTCCGCGGGATCCGCCTGAGCAACTGTCCACCTTTCGTCAATTACGCCGGCCTGGGCAAGGTGGAGACGGCGCCCTCGAAGACCGAGGAGCACACCGAGATCTCCGGGACCCTCAAGGTGCCCATGACCGCACGCGTCACCAGCCTCGATCCGTCGCTCACCCAGACGGTCGAGCAGGGAGAGGTTCTGCCGTGCCTTTACGAAGGTCTCACCCGGGCCGTGGGTGAGGCTCAGATCGTGCCGTGGCTTGCCTCCCACTTTGAGGCCCAGGATAACGGCGGGCGCTTCCAGTTCCAGCTGCGCCCCAATGTCCGTTTCCATGATGGCCGGCGTTTCACCGCACGGGACGTGCGGTACTCCTTCGAGCACCTTCTTCTGAACTCCGGAAATCCGTCCCGCTGGCTGTTTTCCCCGATTCAGGGCGCCAAGGAGCTCCTCGGTGGCAAGACGCGGGATCTGAGCGGGATCCAGATTGAATCGGCGAACCGCCTCACCATCCAGCTCGACACACCTCTGTCTTTCTTCCCGGCCGTGCTCTCCCACCCCTTGGCCGCCATCGTCCCGGAGGGGACGGAGCGGTTCGGCACGAGCTGGCAAACCGGCGCCGTGGGCACCGGCCCGTTCCGCGCCGTGGACTTCGAGCCCGGCCGGCGTCTCGAACTGGAACGGAACCCGTCTTACTGGCGCGAAGGATATCCGGCCAGCCAGCGGCTGCTGTTCGACTTCGGAGTCTCCCCGGCGGAGATCCTCGCCCAGTTCCGCGACGGGCGTTACTCACTGGCCGCCGACCTGAAGCCCGGCGACGTGGATACTCTGCGCCGCGAGGCGGCCTTCGCGGCCGGGCATCGGGAGGCGCCCCGCCTTCTGACCTACTTCGCCGCCTTCAATATCCACCAACCCCCTTTCGACCGGCGGGATCAGCGCCAGAAACTGGTGCGCGCCGTGAACGTGGCCACGATCGTGCGGGAGACATTGGGAAAGGTGGCTTTGCCAGCCCATGGACTCATTCCTCCCGGGCTTCTGGGGTACGAAGCGGCCCGGCCGTCCGGCCCGGCTCCAGCCGAGCGGCTGGCCGGCAAGGCTCCCGCCGCCCGGCCGCGCCTTTCGGCGGCCGTCCACCCCATCTACACCGCCGAGTACTCCGCCTTTTTCCAGAAGCTGACCGAAACCTTCCACCAGGCTGGAGTTGCCGTGGAACAGAGCACCCGCACCATGGACGAATTCCTCGAGGCGGAAAAGAAGGCGGAGGCCCATCTCTTCCTGGCCCGCTGGCTGGCCGATTATCCCGACGCCGACACCTTCGCATTAATCCTGCACACACAGGAGGGATTTCTGGGGCGGTTCTGCGGCTCCGCCGACCTGGATCGTCTCATCGAGGCAGGCCGTGCCGAATCGGACCCCAGCGCCCGCCACTCGATCTACCGCCGCATCGAGGAGCAGGTGGCCCGCGAATGCCTTCTGCTCCCTCTCTTCCACGAACAAGTCTACCGCTTCGCCCGTCCCGAGGTCGAGGGATTATCGGTCTCTTACCAATCCCCGGTGGTGGAGTACGCGACGCTCCGGATCACACCACAGACGGATCGCGGATCCCCCTGACCCACCCGCCGGTCAGACGCGGTCTGTTTGCTTCTCGCATCGCTCACGATCCGGCACACGACTCCCGGAAGGAGGCACGAAGGCCTCGTCAAGGTTCCGGTACGTCGCGGACTTGGACACCCCCGCTCGGATCCCCTCTCCTGGCATCAGGACGATTCGTGAGCTCCGGGAAACGCCATTCGCGTCAGGCGTTGTTGAAGTAACTCCACGAAGCTCCGCAACTCAGACACCGTGCAATTCCCCGGAATCTCGGCGTCGTCTCCAATGCGGATCTGCGAGAGGATCCATGCGAGTTGGGCGGGCGTCATCCCGGCGTCCTTCTTTGCCGCAAGAATGAGAGCGCTGGGTAGGTCGTATCCTGATCCTTCGAGTGCCATGACATCCACCAGATCGCGAAGCTCAGCTCGTGACAGGAGCGTGCAGAGCTTGTTCGCCAGGATCTCCCCGGGGGGGTCGACCGCCACGACCCCGTGAAGCTGAGGCCCCTGCTCGCCGCGGGGAGCCCTTTCCCAGACGAGATCAACGACCACCGCCTCGTCTCCACGGCTTACCAAGCGGCGTCTGAAATCAGGGGAGGTTTGAAGGGCCTCGATCTCGGCCCCAATTTTACGAGCTGTCTCCCGCAGGGTGTTATCCCCCTCATCCAGCGGAGCGGATTGAGTAAAAAGGTCCAGGTCCTCCGTGGTGCGATGTCCGAGATGGTACCCGGCCAGCGCCGCACCCCCTGTCAGGTAGAAGGATTTCTGCCGACTGAAGAACTCTTGCAAGATCTCCCGTTGAAATGCACTGAGTCTAGGTTTCATTGAGCAACCCGTCGGCACGCCATCGGCCGAGTAGATACTCCCAGAACGGTCGTCGTCGTCCCAAGTGCCGTGACAAGTCATCCCACTGCTCCTGAACTGCCTGCGGCGTGGTGAACAGCCATACGTCCGGATCTTTCGCCTCTCGGAGGATCTTGCCGAGAAGACGTGTTGCCTCGAACTGCGATGCCGTTGTGAGTCGCTCGCGGAGTTCGGCAACGGTCATCGGCTGGTCCCATAAGAAGTAGGGGACGGCATCATCCCGGTCGAGCTGGGTTGTAAGAGGCGCAGCCACGTTGCGAATCCTCCAGATGCGTTGATTCAAGGCACGATTCGGTCCATATTCTGACACAACCGCCGGCGTCAGGGGGATAGGAGGCTCATCATCCCCAGAGGAAGAGAAGCAAGGATGCGACCGGACGGCATCGCGATGAACATTGTTGCGGTCCTCACGAAACTCCTCGTCGTCGACAACATCCTGCACCACCCGAGCCAGGGACGCGGGTTCTCCGGCTATGGCTGTCTGGCAAAGACTGCAAGGAGCGTCACTCACCCTTCAGTCTGAACTCCAGTGTGGTCCTGCCGATCGTCAGGCGATGGCCTCTTCCAGGCGGTCAAAGAATCGATCGATCTCCTCGCCCGTGTTGAACGAGCTGGGCGAGAGGCGCAGGCTGTTCAGTCCCTGGGTGCGGAAAGGCCGGACCACGAAGCCGTGGGGGTGGTTGAGCGCCTCGAACACCTCCGGCGCCGGCGGCGACTGGAAGCCGACCGCATACAGAGAAGACGAGAGCTCCCATCGGGCAGGAGACCGCCAGGCGAGGCCGGCAGCCGCTTCGGCGCGCTGTCGAGAGTGGCTCCAGAGGCCGCGGAAGTGCGTCTCTTTCCCGGCGGCGCCCAGAGCGTCCTGGAAGTCCAGCGCATCCCCCAGGGCCAGGACCGTGTCCAGATCCCGCGTGCCGAAATCCTCGTACATCCGGGCGCTTCCCTGCCACAGCTTCTGGCCCCAGGTGACCGAGAGGGGCGCCAGATGGGGCTGGGCACTCTTCCGGACGTAGAGCAATCCCAGGCCCTTGGGCGCCTGCAACCACTTGTGGGCGCTGGTGGCGTAGAAGTCCACTCCCAGATCCGTCAGGTTGACGGGAAGCATCCCCACCGACTGGGCGCCGTCCACGGCGATGAACGAAACGCCCCGGCGGCGGGCCGCGGCGGCCAGATCCTTCACCGGATGACGCAGGCCGACCAGGTTGTCGATGTGGGGAAAAACCAGCACACGGGTCCGCGCGGAGATCTGCTCCAGGTGAAGCGCAACCACGTCGCCGGCCGTGAGCCCGGCCACATCCCCGACAGGAAAATCGAAACGCCGCACATGGAAGCCGCGGCGTGGCCCCTGGTGAAACCAGCACGCGCTGGCCCCCACGTGGTTGAGCGAGCTGAACAGCACCTCGCCCTCCGCCTCGAGCTTCAGGCCGTGGGCCAGGGTGTTGAACCCCTCGGTGGTGGTGTGTGTGATGGCAAGCTCATCCGCGCGGCAGCCCAGCAGGCGGGCGGCTTTCCTCCGGGTGGCCGCCACCGCCTCCTCCCAGGCCTCTCCCCAGATGTAGAGCCAGGGGTTCGACTCGCACAGTTGTGCGTACCGCTCCCGGGCGCGACGGACGATCCTGGGAACCGTCCCGATCGAGGCGTGGTTGAGATAGGTCACGCCAGGATCCAGATCGTACGAAGCCGCGAGGCCGGCGAAGCGCTTTCCCGGGTCCGGATCGAGCGCGCGCAACTCCCGGGCAAAAGCCGCCTGCAAGGGCGAGACGACACCGAGCGCCGAGAGAGCCGCCGCGCTGCCAGTCCCCTTCAGGAAGATCCTGCGGCCCAGGGAGGCTCGCTTCACGGCTGCACCTCCCGCGTCTCCATCTCCACGGTGAGATAGCCGCCCTGGGCGCGGAACCCAGCCGCCTGAAGGGATCGCTCCCCGAGCCGGAGAAACGGAAAATTCAGGGGGCGCAACTGGCTGGCCAGCCGGGCGGGCCCCAGCGCGGCCTGCAGGACCTTCTCCAGGGCCACATCGTCGGTCTCGATCCCGCTGGCGCAGGCGGTCCATCCCTCTCCCCGGAGCCGGAGGCTGAGCTTTCCGCCAGCCGAGAGGCCGGGAATGAACTGGAGATGGGGAACGAGAAACACCGAGCCCACAGGCGTCGGCTCTTCTCCGGCCAAGCTCCAGAGGCCGAGCTCGAATCCTTCCTCCCTGCAGGCCTCTCCGGAAGTGGGCAGCTGGTCCAGATCCGTCGCGCCCCGGACGTCCACGACGGCGGCACCCGTTGCCGCGTCCGGCTCGATCGACACCTGCGGGGGCGTGCGCAAGCCGAGGGAGAGATCGAGCTTCGCTCCGGCCGGCAGATCGTTCAGCCCGGGAAAGAGCCCCGCCAGCAGGGCAGCCGGAATCCCATCCGCCATCCTTCCCCCGGCCACCAGGCGGAGTGGTGGATGCCCGGGATCGGTGACCATCAGGTGGAAGAGCATCTGGAACGCCCGCTCCGCGACGGCGATGTAAGAATGCGGCATGAGAGGCGCCGGGAACGCATTCTCCTCCCCGGCGCCTTCCCCGCCACCGTCATCAAGACCACGGTCTCCTGGATCAGGGTCCAGGATCTTTTCCTCTCCCCGTGGGCTTTCCAGGGCCAGAGCAAGATGGATCGCCCGGTGCCGGGAGTCCAGAGCGGCCGGACGGAGAAGCAAATGACGGGCACCCCCACCCAGCGGGGTTCGAACCTTGAGCTCTTCTTCCAGGAGGGATCGCTTCCCCAGGGAGGCCACCTCCTTCTCCAGGACCGCCTGGAGGATCGCGCCGAGATCCCGGAGTTTCTTGCGCACCTTCTTGCGGGTCATGCGGCGCAGGAGAGGATTGAAGATCCACGCTCCCTGGCAGCTCCTCGGCTTGCTGACCTGAAACCCTTCCGCCCCGTCCGGCAGCTCGACCTGACCGGACACCACGCGGAGGCCGTCATCACCCAGTGAAAGTTGAAACTGCATCTGCAGACGGACGGGACGGGTGGGATCCAGGTCCACCTGGAGATCGTGGCATTGCAGGCGCGAGGGCCTTCCGTCCTTCCTGATCTTGTAGGCGGCACGGGCGTGAATGGAGGTCGAGGAGATGGTGGTTGACAGGCGGATGATCCCATCCGGCAAGATCGTGAAACGGGAGCCCGACAGGCCGATGGCGTAGTCCACATCGTGGATCTTGCCCTTCACCACGCCCCGGTGCCCCGAGAAGCTGGGAACGCCCGGTGCCGCGTCGTACTGCCGGATCAAGGTGGTGAGATCGTCTTCGGTGAGCTGGACAAGAATGGCGTCTGGCACCCGGACGGCCAGGCTGGAGGGAACCGCCGCCTCTCCGGCCAGGACGAGAGAGCCCGAGATGATCCAACCTCCCATCCTGGGCAGCACCGATCTCGCGTCCACCGGCCCTCGCATTCCACCCCCCGGCGGTATCGTTGGGACGGCCGCTCACATGCTACCAGATCCCTCATCCATCTCACCTCGGCGCGAGAAAGCGCCACAGAGGCCCTGCCTTGCCCCGGCCCAGCTCGGGACCGCCTGCATCCCGGGAGGCGCCTTGATCCGGGGGACGGCCTCCAATAGACTTTTCGAGCCACAAGCTTTTCCAGTTCATCCCACCCTTTATTCCGACCGCCTCCAGGGGGAGACTCCGCATGTCCGCATCCGCCCGGCTCCTGACGACACGCGCCGTGCTGCCGGCCGTCCTGATGACCCTGGCGGTGAGTTCCCCCGGCCCGGCCGCCGCCACGGAAGCCGCGCCGGGTCAATGGCCCGGCTTCCGCGGCTCCCGGACCACCGGGATCTCCACCGAGCCCGTCTTCTCCGCCCGGGAGTCGTTCCGTCTGACAACAGCCTGGAAGCGCCCCCTGGGAAGCGGCTACTCGGGAGTGGCCGTGGCCGGCGAGCTCCTCGTCACCATGTTCTCCGACGGCGAGAAAGATTGGATGGTCGGCCTGGACGAGGCCGCCGGGCTGGAGCGCTGGCGCTACGACATCGATTCCACCTATGCGGGTCACGACGGCTCCCACACCGGCCCGATCTCCACGCCGCTCATCGCCGGAGCGCGGGTCTTCGGCCTCAGCCCCCGCGGGCGCCTCTTCGCACTGGAGACCGGCACCGGGGCCGAGCTCTGGTCCGCCGACCTGGTCCAGGACCACGCGGCCCGCAAGCCTCATTACGGCTTCGCCACCTCCCCCATCCTGCAAGAGGGAATCCTGGTGGTGGAGACCGGCGGCAAGGGGTCGTCCGTGTCCGGCTTCGACCCCGCCACCGGGAAACGCCTGTGGACCGCGGGTTCCGATGGCATCTCCTACCAGTCGCCCATTCCGCTCACCTTCCATGGCCGCCGGCAGATCCTGGCGGCGGGAAACAAGCAGCTCACCGGTCTCGACGCCCGCACCGGGCAGATCCTGTGGGAATACGCCCATCAAGGGGACGGCCCGCGCGGCGCCCTCAGCCTGGTGCCGGTCCCGGCCGGCGACGGGCGGCTCTTTCTGGCCCACAAGGACGATGCCTCCACCCTGCTCCATCTGGGCCAGAAGGACGGGGTGCTGGCCGTGGAGCCGGCCTGGGAAAGCCGCGCCATTCACAACAGCTACAACGTGCCGGTCTACCACGATGGCTACATCTACGGGTTCAGCAGCCGCATCCTGACCTGCGTGGATGCCGCCACCGGCGCCATGAAATGGCGCTCCCGCCAGCCCGGGGACGGCTTCCTCATCCTGGTGGACGGCCACCTGGTCATCATCACCAAGAAAGGAAGCCTGCACGTGGTGAAGGCACGCCCGGAGGGATACCAGGAGGTCGCCGCCCTGCCGCTCTTCGCGGACCTGGCCTGGTCGCCGCCCAGCTTCGCCGGCGGTCACATCTATCTCCGCAGTCTGGGTGAGATCGCCCGTGTGGATATCCGCTCCCGTGCCGGCCGGTCCGCCGGAGCTCCCTCGAGCGGCCCGCGCGCCACGGGACGCTTCGCGGCCTTTCTGAAGGAAGCCGGCGCCACCGCCGACAAGAAAGCGCTGGTCGACCGGTTCATGGCCTCGGTCGAGACCTTTCCGCTCGTCGAGGGCCGCCAGGTGACTTTCCTCTATCGTGGCCAGGGGCAGGATCTCGCCGTTGCCGGCGACCTGTTCGGAGCCCGGCAGGAGCAGCCCATGACCCGCCTGGCCGGGACCGATCTCTTCTACTACGCCACCCGCCTGGAGTCAGACGCGCGGAGCAATTACCTCTTCATCCGGGATTATCAGGAGATGCTCGACCCGCTCAATCCGCGCCGGACCACGACCACCGTCTTCGGCAAGGAAATGGAGATGTCGTTCTCCGGCACCGAGATGGAGATGTCGTGGATGGCCATGCCGAACTGGCGGCCGCCGGCCTATCTGTCGGCGCCTGGACCCGGAGCCCGGGGCCGCCTGGAGACCCGCGAGCTCGAAAGCACGGTTCTGAAGGCCCGGCACACCATTCATGTCTACCTTCCGGCCGGTTACGACGACGGCAGCCGGCGCTACCCGGCGGTTTACGTCCACGGCGGCGGCCCGGCCCAGACACGCGGAGAGCTCCCCCGCAGTCTGGATCATCTCCTGGGCAGGAGCGTGGAGCCGGCCATCGTGATCTTCATCCACCAGGTCCCGCGAGGTCCCGCCGACCCGTACGCACGGATGATCGCCCATGAGCTGATCCCTTACGTGGACGAGAACTTCCGCACCATCGCCAACCCCGATGCCCGGGCGAACGTGGGACAGGGGTTCGCCGGCTACTCTGCCGCCTACTGCACCTTCAAGTATCCCGGCCGGGTGGGACAGCTGGCCATCCAGTCTCTGTTCATGTTCGACTTCGCCTGGAAGGAGCTGCGCCCGTTGATCAAGACCGCCGCGGAGCAGCCATTGACCGTCTACGTGGACTGGGGCACCTATGATCTCCGCAATCCGGATGAGGCCTGGGATCTGGCCCGGACCAACCGTGAGTTCGCCCGCACGCTGGCCGGGAAGGGGTACATGGTCTCCGGTGGAGAGGTCCACGACGGCACCGGCTGGTCCAGCTGGCGCAACCGCACGGACCGGGTCTTCCAGGGGCTGTTCCCGCTCGGCGGGCGCCTCCAGAGCATGCAACCGGATCCTTCGCCCGCCGACCCGGCGGCGGCCGGCAGGGGCCAGGCCGCACCGGAGATCGATCTGGACGGCCTGAATATCACGAATATGAGGAGGCCGGCCGCGGACCTCCTTACCGGCGGCCAGCTCACCCGCGAGCAGATGGCAGCCCTGGCCGGGATGGGATACACGACATTCGTGAACTTGCGGCCCGCCATCGAGGAGGGCACTGCCTGGGAAGAAGAGTATGCCGACCGGACAGGCCTGCATTTCCTGCGCATCCCGGTGTCCGGCGCCGCCGATCTGAACCGCGAGAACGTCGAGCTCCTGGCCCGCACCCTGGCCCAGGCAAGAACGCGCGGGAAGGCCGCGGTCTACTGCAAGAGCGGCAACCGGGCCGGAGCCCTCCTGGCCCTCAAGGCCTACTGGATGGATGGCATGGGCGCCGAGGAAGCGCTGCAGCTCGGTCAAAAGGCGGGACTGACACGGCTGGAGCCGGCGGTGAAGAAGATTCTCGGCCTCGGTGATCGGCCGGGGAAGCCCCGGCGGTGACCCGCTTCGTCACCCGATGATCTTCCCCGCAATCGTCAGGCTGGATCCGGGTCGGGCCAGCCCGGCCGGCGTCCGCCGGGGCGGCCATCCTTCGCAGCCGTCGCCCGCCTCAGCCAGAATGGAATCAGGCCCAGGCCCAGGCCACTGAGCAGGAGGCTCCAGGGGGCGGGCCACGGAAACCAGACCGGCGGCGGAGCCTGGCAGATCCACGCGCCGATCCCCACCAGCAACGAAAAAACCGACCCGGCGCAGGCGGAGGCGGCCACCAGCGCCCGCGCCAGCTGCCGGACACCTTCCCGGGCAGGCAGGCCCTGGCCCCGCGCGATCGGTCCCCAGAACCCCGGCGGGCGGACCCGCGCGTAGAACGCCTCCAGGTGGCGGCGATCCTCGGGGCCGGCCCAGCGGATGGCCACCAGCGCCGCCAGCGTGGAGACCGCCGCGATGCTCAGAAGCCGCAAGGCAGCCTGGTTCACCGTGGCCAGGAGAACCGGTGCCATTGCCAGCGAAGAAACCATGGCCGCGATCTCCGCCCAGGCGTTCACGCGCCACCAGATCCAGCGCAGGACCAGCACCGTGCCCATCCCGGCGCCGAACAGGAGGCTCATCTGCCAGGCCTGGTGGATCGAGGTGAGCCGGGTCATCACGACCAGGGATACGCTGATGATGAGGATGTTGGAGCCTCGAGCCACCCGGACCAGCGTGCGGGGATGGGGCGGTTTGTGGCGTATCGCCTCGCAGACCAACCGCTTGTAGATGTCGTTGGCCCAGTACGACGCTCCCCAGTTAATGTGGGTGTCCACCGTCGAGGCCAGGGCGGCGAACATACCGGTGAGCATCAACCCCAGCGCTCCGGCCGGGAGAAGCGCCGACATCCCCCGCACATAGGTGGATTCGCGTTCCGCCTGCAGGGCCAGCCCGGGAACAGACGGATCCGGCGGAAAGAGAACCAAGAGCGCCAGTCCCAGCGGGAGCCAGAGAAGGCTGCGGACCAGGATCTGGGTGAACGTGAAGACGACAGCCGCCACCCGGGCGTCCCTGGCCGTCCGGCAGGCCATGGATCGCTGCGCCAGGTAGCCGGTCCCGTCCGCGTTGATCTGGATCAGCCACTGCAAGCCGAAGAGCAGGAGCGTCGCGAAGGCCGCGTCGCGGGCGCGGTCCGGGGTGAAGGCCAGGATCTGATCGGGAAGAATTCCCCCCGGCCCGCCGGAGGCAAAGAGAGTCTCGACGGACCGGTGGAGGGCGCCGAGCCCGCCGGCCTTCGCCACCGCCACCGCCATGAACAGCACGGTCCCCCCCAGCATGACGCCGATCTGGACCACGTCCGTGGCCACGACGCTCCGCAGCCCTCCCGTGGCCGAATAGAACGTCGTCACCAGGAGGATCACCATGATGGAGATCAGGTTGCTGGCCGAGCGAACCCAGAGATCCGGGGGCTCCTCCGCGGCGGAGGTGAGGGAGACACCCAGCGCACGAACCAGGTGCACCACCGGCTGGAACAGGAAGGGCGGAAGCCACCGGTTCCAGAGGAGGAACGGCTCCGCGATCCGCACGCCGGCGAGGAACACCCACGCGAGAACCGTGCAGTTGAAGATCGTGCCCAGGTAGATTGCCTTGACGGCGCGGAGGATCAAGGCCGGCCGGCCGCCGTACCGCAGCTCGGTGAACTCCGCATCCGTGATCACGCCGGCCCGGCGCCAGCTCCCGGCCAGGACGAAACCCATGAACAGAAAGGACAAGGCGTAGATCCAGAGTTGCCAGAGCGCGAAGATTCCAGACACGGCGATGATGCCGGTGACCAGGAGGGGCGTATCGGCGGCGAACTGGGTCGCGGCCATGCTGAGCCCCGCCTTCCAGCCCGGGAGGGTGCGGCCGGCCAGAAAGTATTCCTCCAGGCTCCGCGACGCCCGCCGCCGGTTCTTGATCCCGGAGCCGATGGCATAGACGGTAAAGGCCAGAAGAATCAGCCCATCCAGTGCGCGCATGACTCTCTCCCTCCGAACTCCGGCCGTCTCTCCCGCGGGCAGCCCGGTGCGCCGGGATCAGCACGGACCCTGTAGAATAAGCGCTCATGGCCTCCGCAGGGAAAGGGAGGCCTTCCGGAGCGGTCACGGGTTGGTCGAGCCGAAGCGACTCTCGCACTTTCGCATCCTCTCCAGGGCCGGAGAGGGAGGCATGGGTGTGGTTTACCGGGCCGAGGACGAGCGGTTGCGGCGTCTGGTGGCGCTGAAGGTCCTCCCCGAGAAAGTGGTGGGCAACCAGGAGCGGCGGCGGCGGTTCCTGCGCGAGGCCCAGGCCGCGGCGGCCGTCACACACCCCAGCATTGCGGCCATCTACGAGATCGGCGAGGACGCCGGCAAGATCTTTCTCGCCATGGAATACCTGGAAGGCTCGACCCTCCGGGAGGTGATCCAGCAGGGGCAGATGACGCCGGCCGGCGCTCTCCGCGTCGCCATCGACATCGCCCGCGGTCTGGAACGGGCCCACCGGGCCGGCGTGGTGCACCGGGACCTGAAGCCGGACAACATCATGGTGCAACCGGATGGGCGGGCGAAGATCCTCGATTTTGGCCTGGCAAAGCTGCGCCAGGATCGCGCCGCGGCGGAGGAGAGCCAGGACAGCGGATCGCAGCCTGGAGACCTCGACGGGTCTCCCGCCAGCTCCCTGGTGACGCGCGCCGCCGAGATCACCCGCCGCGGCGTTGTCATGGGGACCAGTGGATACATGTCTCCGGAACAGGCCTGCGGGAAGGCGGTGGATGCACGCAGCGACCTTTTCTCGCTCGGCGTCCTGCTCTACGAGATGCTCACCGGCCGCAACCCCTTCGCGGGCCCGAGCATCATCGAGACGCTGAGCGCCATCCTCAAGGACCGGCCGGCTCCCGTCTCCACTCTCAACCCGTCTGTGCCGGCGCCCGTGGCCCGGGTGGTGGACCGGCTCCTGGCCAAGTCTCCGGCCCAGCGCTTTGCCTCGGCCACCGAGTTCCTGGAGGCCCTGGACGCCATGCGGGACGCGTCCCCGGCCGCCGGCCCGCCCCGGGACTTCCCATCCTCCGCCGGCGCCGGACCTGCGGCAGCCGCCGCCCGGCCGCGCACGTCCATTGCCGTTCTCCCCTTCGCCAACATGAGCGCCGACTCCGAGCAGGAATACTTCTGCGACGGCATGGCCGAGGAGTTGATCAATGCCTTGACCAAGATCAAGGGGTTGCGCGTGGCCGCGCGCAGCTCCGCCTTTCAGTTCAAGGACAAGGCCACGGATATCCGCCGCATCGGCGAGGCCTTGAACGTGGCCACGGTCCTCGAGGGCAGCGTTCGCAAGGCCGGCCGGCGCCTCAGGGTCACCGCGCAGCTCATCCAGACGGCCGACGGGTACCACATCTGGTCCGAGCGGTACGACCGCCATCTCGAGGATATCTTCGACCTCCAGGACGAGATCACCGCCATGATCGTGGAGGCTCTCGCCACCCGGCTGGGAGTGCCGGAGACCACCCGGCGGCCCGGCCTGCGGCCGACACAGAACGTCGAGGCATACAACCTCTACCTCAAGGGCCGCTATCACTGGCATCACCGTTACGCAGGGGGATTGCAGAAAGCCATCCGCTGCTTCGAGCAAGCCATCGCCAGGGATCCCGGCTACGCCCGGCCATACGCGGCCCTGGCCGATGTGTACGCCATTCTCGGCATCTACGGATTCATCTCACCTGAGGTCTCCGCGAGCCGCTCCCGGGAATCGTTCCAGCGCGCCCTGGCCCTGGATCCATCCCTGTCCGAGGCACACACGGCGCGCGGCTTCCATCTCTTCTTCAGCGCCTGGAAATGGCAGGAATCGGCAGCCGCGCTCCGGATGGCGTTGGAGCTGGACCCGGATTCGGTGCAGGCGCATTGCTGGTCGGGCCTCACCCTGTGCTTTCGCGCCCGCCCCGACCAGGGGCTGCCGCTGGTGCTCCGCGCCACCGCCCTCGATCCCCTCTCCCCCTACGCCCACGCCATCAAGGGGTTCGCCTTTCTGGCGACGCGGCGGGACCAGGAGGCCATCGGCGCCCTCCGGGAAGCCCTGGAGTACGATGCCAGCCACCTCCTGGCTCTCTACCTCCTGGGACTCTGTCTGGTGCGGACCGGCCAGCAGACCGAGGGGCTGGAGGTCCTGGAGAAGAGCCTGGATCTCTCCGGCCGGGCGTCGTATTACCTGGCACTGACCGGCTGGGCCCGGGCCCGGGGAGGCGATCGCGAGGCGGCCCGGAGCATCCTTGACGAGCTGGCCGGGAGATCGAAGACCGGGTACGTGGCGCCCGTCTGCCACGCCTGGATCCTGGCCGGCCTGGGCGAGCCGGACGCGGCCTTCCAGTGGCTGGAGCAGGCCTACCAGGCGCGGGATCCGTTTCTGCCGGCGCAGGAAGGCAGCCCGCCCCTGGATCCCCTGCGCGGAGATCCACGCTACGCGGCCCTGCTCGAGAAGATCGGCTGACACCGGGGGACACCCACCCCGCCGGCCCTGGTCCCCGCCCCCGGCGTAGTATACTGGCCGGCCGCCGGCGAGCTGTCCACGACCAATGACCGATTCGACCCACCGCTCCATGCACAAGGCCCTCCAGGCCAGCGAGGCCCGCTATCGCCGTCTGGTGGAGCACGCGGATGAAGGCAGGTGCGCCGTTTACTTTCGAGAACATCCACAAGAGAAAGGACGGCTCGACCTTTCCCGTCGAGATCCGCCTGGGGAAGTTTGAATCGGAGGGGCGGACGCTCATCCTCGCCCTGGCGCGGGACATCACCAAGCGCAGGCGGGATGAGGCCGAGCGGCGCGAGCTGGAGGCCAGGGTTCAGCAGGCCCAGAGGCTCGAGAGCCTTGGGGTCCTGGCGGGAGGTGTCGCCCACGACTTCAATAACCTGCTCACGTCCATCCTCGGCAACGCCAGCCTGGCGGCGGCAAAGCTGCCGCCGCCAGGCTCGGAAGTCCGCGAGCGGGTGGAAACCATCGAGGCCGCTGCCAGCCGAGCCACGGATCTGACGCGGCAGCTGCTGGCCTACGCGGGCATGGAGACCCTCACCGTGGAATCGCTGGATCTGTCGGATCTCGTCCGCGACATGGCCCACTTGCTCGATGTATGCATCTCCAAGAAGGTGAGCCTGGAGTGCCATCTCGCCGGAGACCTGGAACCCCTGGCGGCCGATGCGGGGAAGGTCCGCCAGGTCGTGATGAACCTGATCCTCAACGCCTCGGAGGCCATGGGAGAGACGAAGGGAACCATCAGCGTCACCACTCGCGCCGCGACGGCCCAGGAGATCCGCCAGATAGAGATCGACCCGGGCCAGACCGCTTCCCAGGCCAAAGGCGTCTGCCTGCAGGTGGCCGACACCGGCTGCGGGATGAACACCGAGACCCAGAAGCGGATCTTCGACCCGTTCTTCACCACCAAGTTCACCGGACGCGGCCTCGGCCTGGCGGTGGTGATGGGAATCGTCCGGGGGCACGGCGGCGCCATCCAGGTGGACAGTCATCCGGGAAAGGGAACGATCTTCACGATCATCTTCCCCGCCCGCGAGACAGCGGATCGTCCCATCCTGACCCCTCCCTCCCCACGCCCCGCCAGGGCGGGATCGTTTCACGGCCAGGGGATCATCCTGGTGGTCGACGATGAGCCCTCCGTGCTGGAGATCTCCACCCTGATCCTCCGGCAGGCCGGCTTCACCGTCCTCACTGCCCAGGATGGCCGGTCGGGTGTGGAGACCCACGAGAAGAATGCAAGCACCATCGACTCGGTGCCGCTGGACATGACCATGCCCGATCTGAACGGCGAGGAAGCGTTCCGTGAAATCCGCCATGCCGACCCGCAGGCCCGGGTCATCCTGATGAGCGGCTACAGCGAGGTGGACGTCACCCACCGGTTCTCCGGCCACGGGCTGGCCGGATTTCTGCATAAACCGTTCCGCGCCGCCGAGCTCATCGAGAAGGTGCGCACCCTCCTGGACCAGTAACACACCGGCGGCGGCTCACGATCGAGGCGCCTGGGCTACGGCTGCCTCTCCCTCCCCAGGATCGAGAAGGCGGCCCGGTCATCGTCCATCCGCGAGCCGACCGACGTGCCGCAGGTGGCACAGAGATAATCGTACTTGTTGCCGGCCGGGAGGATCAGAAGGAGTTTCTGGCGCACGGGCTGCGAGGCACGGCAGCGCGGGCAATACATCTCGCTGGCCTGGAAGCTGGCGTAGGACGCGTCCTCTCTCATCGGGCATCACCTGGCTTTCAAAGGATAACATGCCTCCCATTTCTCCGGAAAGACGGCTCTGGCAGCCTGCAGCCGGATTGCCGGCGGCCCGCCCGGGCCGATCGGCTCCCGAGACCGGATCAGCTCTTCTTCCGGGGCTTGCGAAACTTGAGAAGGTACCGGTCCATGGTGTGGCGTCCCGCCTCGAATCCCGTGGTGTCGTGATCGTCGTCAGGGTTCCTGAGCATGTCTGACTGGCCCGCCAGTTCGAAGCCACCCGCCGTGAAATCCTCGATGACCACCTTCTCGTTCAGCCGGTGGGCTGCCTGATCCCATCCGGGCTTCGGCGTGGCCACATCGACGATCCCCATGATCCCGCCCGGCTTCAACGCCCGGTAGGCGGCCGCCACCACGTCCTTCCGCTTCAAGCCCGGAAAAACCCACTCCACATCGTGGTAGTTGCGCACGGCCAGCATCACATCGACGCTCTCCGGCGTCACGTCCGTGAGCTTGGTGACCAGCTCCACGTTCTCGAGGCCGTTCTTGGCCACCCGTTCCCGGACCGCATCCACCTTGTACAGCCGGCCGCCGAACGCCTTCTTGTCGGCGTAGAACTCGAAGATGCTGAGAACCTTGCCCTGGTCGCCCACCACACGGGACAGGAGGTGCGTGTTGTAGCCGCCGGAGGCAAAAAGGTCGCCGACCGTCATCCCCGGACGCACTCCCAGCCATTCGTAGACATCGATGGCCTTGCGGGATGGATCCTGGGCTCGTTCCTCCTGGGGGCGGCCGGGATCAGCGAGAACCGATCGATCCAGGTGATCCGGCGTCGCCTTCTCTTCCGCACCGGCCGCCGCCGCGCCTCCGGACCAGGTCGCCGCCAGCAGCGCCAGGGCCAGCCATACCCTCCGCCCCACGCGCCTCACATGAATCGATCCAGTCAGCCTTCCAGGGAACCATCGGGACCGGGAGTGCATCGGCGACCTCCTTGAGTGCTGTTGTAGGATGCTCAGAGAGATGGAATGATGCCACACGGGGCCGGGTGACTGTCAACTTCCACCCGGCCGCCTTTCCGGGCGGCTTCACCGGCTTCCCGGCAGCAGATCGCCAACCTTCCGCGCGGGACCACGCCCGGCCGGCCCGAGGCACGATTGGAACACCTGGCAGGGAGCCTCTTTCCCATTCTTCTGGCGTTTGCCTTCGTCGCTCTGGCAGCCCAGCAAATCGGAGACGCCTTTGCCCGCCTCAGGCTGCCGCTGATCACGGGATTCCTGCTGGCCGGTCTGGTGGCGGGCCCGCATGTCCTGGGGCTGATGACCAGCGACGCGTTGTCGCATCTCCGCTTCGTGGACGAGCTGACCCTGGCCTTCATCGCCTTCGCGGCGGGAGGCGAGCTCCACCTGGATGATCTGCGGGGCCGCTTGGCGAGCATCCGGTGGGTCACTCTCGGGCTGGTGGTCGTGACCTTTCTCTTCTCGGTCGTGGCGCTCCTCTTGCTCGCGGAACAGATCCCATTCACCCGGGGAATGCCCCTGGCCGCTCGCTGGGCGGTCGCCTTGCTGGGAGGGGCCGTCCTGGTGGCCCGTTCCCCCTCCTCGGCCATCGCCATTGTCAACGAAATGAGGGCAAAGGGCCCCTTCACGGGGATGGTGATGGGCGTCACCGTGGTGATGGACGCGGTGGTGATCGTTCTCTTCGCCGCCAGTTCCTCGATCGCCGACGCGCTCATCGGGGACACCGGACTCGACCCCTGGATAGCGCTCCTGGTCCTGGGAGAGCTCGGCCTTTCCATCGCTCTGGGATACCTGCTCGGTCGCATACTCCCATGGATTCTGAGGGCACGGCGCCGGACAAACCTTCAGTCAGTGGCCCTCCTGACCACCGGCTACCTGGTCTTCACCGGATGCGAGGCTCTCCGCCACCTGACCCGCACCCTGGCCCCCGTCGAGGTCCTGGTCGAGCCGCTCCTGGTCTGCATGGTCGGCGCCTTCGTGGCCACCAACTTCACCCGCTGCCGCGGTCAGTTTCACAAGATTCTCAACGTCGCCGGACCGCCGGTGTACGTGGTCTTCTTCACCCTGGCGGGCGCCACACTGGCCCTGGATGTCCTGGCCGAGACCTGGGGCATTGCGGTGATCCTCTTCGCCGTGCGGCTGGCCGCCATTGCCGCCGGTTCCAGTGCCGGCGGCTTTCTCGCCGGTGATCCCGCGCGGCTCATCCGCGTGGGCTGGATGGGATTCGTCACCCAGGCGGGAATCAGCCTCGGCCTGGCTAAGGAGATCGCCGCGGAGTTTCCATCCTGGGGGAACTCCCTGGCCACCATCCTCATCTCCGTGATCGTCATGAACCAGATCGCTGGACCGCCGCTTTTCAAGTGGGCCCTGCAGATGGTCGGAGAAGCGCGGCTCGGCCAGGGCCTCCGGGATCTCCGTGGCGTTCCGCGTGCGCTGATCTTCGGCTGGGACGCCCAGGCCCTCGCCCTGGCTCGGCAGCTGGATGCCCACGGATGGCAGGTGAAGGTGGCCTCGCGGAAACTCGATACGGTGGAGCCCGTTCCCGACTCGGGAGTGAAGATTTGCCCACTGGCCGGCCTCACCCTGGAGGCCCTGCGGGAAGCCGGGGCGGGGGAAGCCCATACCCTGGTCGGGCTGCTCACCGACGAGGAGAACTACCAGATCGCCGCACTGGCGGACCAGCATCTGCGGACCGCCCGGGTCATCGTCCAGCTTCATGATCGCTCCATGGCCGAGCGATTCCGCGCCGTGCATGCCACGCCGGTCGATCCCCACACGGCGCTCATCAGCCTCCTGGACCAGTTTGTCCGCTCGCCAGCGGCGGCTTCCCTCCTCCTGGGGATGGAGGGAGGCCAGGAAATCGTGGAGGTCCCGGTGAGAAGCCCCGCGCTCCAGGGCATGGCCTTGCGCGACCTGCACCTGCCCCTTGACACGCTGGTCATCTCGGTTCACCGGAACGGTGCGACGCTCATCTCACATGGCTACACGCGGCTGGAGCTGGGGGACCGGGTCACCATGGTCGGCAGTGGAGAGAGCCTGCGGGAGATGGCGCTCCGGCTGGAAGCCTAGCGCCGCGGCGCTTTCCCCCTCCGCGAATCGCCCGAAGGCACGCGCGGCATCCAGCCGGCGCGCCGCCGCCAGGGGCGCGTCTCTTCAATCACCGGGCAGAAAAGGATAGAATAAACAAACTTCGCCTTTGCCCGGCCAGAATCGGTCCGGGGCGGGCCCTGGAACGGCAGGCGAGACACAAGGAGTTCGATGTGGCTGGTTCTCGCGGTCCCACCATTGCGAAACGCCAGAAAGAGCGCCTCCGCCAGGAGCGGCGCCGGCAAAAGGCCGAGAAGCGGACTCAGCGCAAGCTGGAGAAAGCGCAGAGAACACCGGATGAGACGGGAGAAGACCCCGATCTGGCCGGGATTATCCCGGGCCCTCAACCTCTCCCGGACGATTACTGAGCCCGTTCCCCCCAGCTCTCATCGGCGAGTGCTTCACCCGGCCGGCCGGTACGCCTGCGCTGGCCAGCACCGAGGGGTGGCCACGGCTGTTCCGGCCGATCACCGCGGGGGAAAAAGGACTTCGAGAATACGGTCCGTGCGGGCGCGCCAGCTTCCCCAGCCATAAGCATCCAGCGCCTCGCCACCGGCCCAGCAATACCCCCCTGCTTTCAGGGCCTCCGCCAGCTTCAGGCTGTCCTGGCGCAGATCCCGGCCCGACTCCGCGCTGTGCCGCTCGTACCGATTCCAGTCCAGGTAGAACTGGATATCCTTCCCCCTTCCGGCGCGGATCAGATGCAACAGGGCGTCCTCGCCGCCCATTCCGAGAAACACGCTCTGGATCACCGCCTTGCCGAAGACCTCCGGGTACCTCAACGCGGCGTAGGCCGCCGTGAGCCCGAATCCGCCGGTGCCCATGACGGCGCGCGCCCCGGGCCCAGCCTGGAGGCGGTACCTCTTCTCCAGGGTCGCCACCAGATCCTCGGCCAGCATCTTCACATACGGCTCCAGTCCGCTGCCCCCTGCTTCGCGCCACCATGCGGTCCGCGGGGCCACGAAGGCCACCACGATGGGAGCCATGTCCTTGCCCGAGAGATGGTCCAGGGTGTTGGCCAGCAACCCCTTGTCGAGCCAGTCCAGCCCGTGAACGATGAGGAGCGGATAACGGCTCTCCCCCTGCTCGTAGCCGGGAGGCAGGTAGACGCGGACCTCCCGCTCGCTGGCCGGCGCCGCGCTCTTGAACTGGAATGTCTCGATGGCGCCCCGTGGCCGGCCCGCCGGATTCGCGATGTGGGCCGGTGCCTTCCAGCCCGGAAAACCGACCTGTGACCATCCCACGTCATCCTCGCGGGACGGAACCGTCTCGGGATTGCGTGGATCGAGAATCGGATCGTCGAAGTCAACATGGAACCGGTACTCCCAGCGCCCGCCCGGCACCATCCGGTAAGACCTGTGATGGAGATCCGTTCCCTCGATGCGCTGCAGCGGGTCGCGCTGGCCACTGTCGATCATGTTCCCCGACAGAGTGACGTCCTCCCCCTTTCCGGCATAGATGAAATGGACCGTTTCCCCCTCGATGATGGGGAAGCGATGGTGTTCCTCGAGGAAGGCGTCGACCAGCTCTTGCTTCCGGCCGGCCGCACCCACCCGGCGGACGAAGCGCGCGAACGGGGTGTCGGAAGGCACCGGCGACGCCGCGCCGGAAGGCGTCCCCGCGATGGCCGGAGCCGGCCGGGGCACAAGACTCACCGCGGCCATCTCCTCCACATTGCGCACGAAGACCTTGCCGTCGGCAAAGCTCGGCCAGGTATGCGCGCTGGCCCCGAGGGCCTGGACGCGGGCCTCTTCCAGGTAGCCCTCGGGCGAGGCCTTGGCCAGGACCACCTGGCCCCGGGCGGCGAAGATCACCAGATGCCCGTCCACCAGGATCAATCCACGCCCTCCCGGAGGCCGTGATCTCCACACCCGCGCGCCCGATCTGGCATCCACACAGGCGAGGATCTGCCCCTTGAAGCCGTACAGGTACCCCTGGTGATAGACCGGCAGGGCATAGGTCTTCCCGAGCTCGGGGGAGCGGTACATCTCGCTGACCTGGTAACCCGCCGCTGACCGGGCGACCTTGAAGACGGTGGCCTCGCCGCCCACGAAGAGCAGGAATCGATCCTTGCCCAGCGGGGTGGGGCTGGAGCTTCCCATCCAGTCTTCCCCGTCCACGGCATGCTGCCAGAGAATGGTGCCACTCGCCGGCGCAATGCCGGCGATCTGGTGGCCGCTGACGGCAACCACCTGGGGCTGCCCCACCAGCGTCAGAACCGCCGGCGACTGGTAATCGACCTCGGCGTCACCGAGGCCCCAGACCATCTCGCCCGTCTCCGTTTTCAAGCCGCTCACGGCGTGCCCATCGGGACCGCCTGTCTGGATCACCAGGAGGTTGTCCTGGACCAGGGGTGAGGTGCCGAACCCATACTCGGGCTCGCGGGAGCCGAACTCCAACGGCAACATCCTTGACCAGATCTCCCGGCCGTCGGACAGCTTCAGGGCGAAGAGGTTTCCTCTGGGTCCGAGACCATAGACCACACCATCCTGGATGATCGGCGTGCTGAGGGGGCCGTCGTTGGAGCCGTCGTGTCCCCGGTAGGTGGCTCCGATGGGAAACCGCCAGACCGCCTTGCCCGTGCGCGTGTCCACCGCAATCGCCCAGTCGCGGGATCCATCGGAGTAAAGCGTCACCGCCCGGCCATGCGCCACGGCGATCCCCGAGTAGCCCGGCCCCAGCGGGATACGCCAGGCCACGGCGAGTCCCACCTCGCCTCCTGTGAACAGCTCCGTTCCCGAGATTCGCCCGTCGAAAGCGGGGCCTCTCTGGTGCGGCCACTCGGCGGTTCCGGCCAGAGCCATCCCCCAGGCCGCCAGACAACCTCCCACCACGATGCCGGCTGCGTGCCCCCGTGATCGCATCTGTCGCTCCCTCTCCGGACGGCGGACGTTTCGATGGCGGCCCATTATACGGGATTCGACCGCCCCGGCAGGCCGGACGCCCTCCGGTGGTGTGATGCGCGGTTACGCCTCCCGAGGGGGAAGCAGGAGGAGGGAAAAAACCCGTCTCATTGCGAGAAACCGTGCCATCCTGAGACCATCTCGCTTTGTTGCTGAAAAAGAAAGGGTCATGTGGCTTTCTCCGCTCGGGATGGACGGTCCACGTCCCGGACTGAGACCGTTTCCTGTCGCAGCTTGATCCCCCTCCCTCGTCCCATCCACCGGGAGGGATTTCGGTAAAGCACGCCTTTTCAAAACCTTACATCTCACCGGCCACGGTTCTTTCCCTCTTCTCTCCGCCTGGCATGGAACATGCTCAACACATGTTGATCGGGTTGGACTCCATCTCGGCAAAGACCAGCGTTGCTTCCCGGGGCAACGTCTTCGATCAGGCCAGGAACAAAAAGGAGAGGACACCTTGCCCGCTGACCGATTTGCCCTCGACGAGGACCTGGACGGCCGCATCCTGGCACCCATCTTCAAGTCCCTCTGTGCCGCCGGCCATTCGGGTGTGCTGGAGGTGCGGAGCAACGGGCTTGTCCTGGATGCCATCCTGGTGGATGGCCAGCCGGTCTTCGCCCGATCCAATGACCGGGAGGATCGGCTGGGAGCCGTCATCATGCGGAGGAACGCGCTCACACTTCCCGAGATGGTCACGGCTGTCGAACGGATGCTCAAGGAGAAGCGGCGCCTGGGAGAGATTCTCGTCCGGGACGGCTTTCTCGACGCGCGCGGGCTCACCGAGGCCCTGCGGTGCCAGATCCTCGAGATCTTCTGCCGCATGTTGATCCTTCGACAAGGGCATGTCCGTTTCCGAGCCCAGGCCCCCATGGACCATGACCGGCTTCTGGTGCATGCGCCCAATGAGTTAATCCACCAGGCTTTCTTCCGTGTCCGCGCCTTCTACACGGTCCTCGACGACATCGGCGGGCTCACCGCGACTTACAGGCCCACCGACCGTTTTTTCGAGGAACTCACCACCGTCAAGCTCCCCAGTGACCAGAACGCTCTCATTCCACATCTGGAGCACCCCATCAACTTGCACCGGCTGTGCGACAAGGCGCCCATCAGCGGCTTCGATGTCTGCCGCCTGGTGTGGGTTCTCCTGGTCATCGGTGCGCTCTCCCGCCTGGAATGACACGGATGACAGGGAATCATGACTCGCTGCCAAGGTGACACATGTCCCGTGACCGGCTCCTGATCTCGCTCGACGACATGACTCCACTCCGGGGGAGGGAGACCGTGCAGGAGATCTTTTTCATCCTTCTGGGGTACGACCCGCGGGGGAAAGCCGGCGAGATGCCCCTGGCCGAGACCTACCCGCAGGTGGCCAGGGTTCTGCCGGAGGGCGCCAGCCTCAGAAAGTGGTTCTACGCGGGCGTGACCCCTGTGATCACCATGAGAAAAGGAATCAAGCATCGTTTCCCCGGTGGTTTCCCCCTCTACGATTGCCTGCCCCCGGAGATCGTGTCCTTCTACTTCGCCGTGATCGAATCGGATCGAAGCGCCCGTGACACGGCAAGGATCCTGGCCGGAATTCAGGGTGGATCCAACGAGCCTTCCCTGATCCGCGATGCCAGCGACCTCATCACCTCGATGCAGCCGGGAGGAGCCATCCTCCGGCAAGCCTTGGGCCTGCTCGTCAAAGGAGTCGAAGTTGCTCTCATCAATAACCGGGATGACATCCGCTACACGAACATCTTCACCTTCAAGTCGCGGGAAAACTACCTGGCCGGAACCCATACCGATTGGGGAAATCAGAGAATCGCCTTGACGCTCCGTGTGGAGTACGGCCGTCATGCTCCGATGGAAAGGTCGGGTTCCATCACCGTCTCGAAGGCGGCCGGAAGGGCCACCTGAAGCAGTTGCACGTCGTCCGAGCATTCCACCACCGCATGGGGCAGCGTGGCCGGTACAACGAAAGAGTCCCCGGCCGCCAGCCGCCGCGTGCCGTGCTGCCGGGAGCGCAGCGTGGCCGTGCCGTCGAGCACGAACACGAAAAGGAACTCCGCGTCGTGGTGGCACACCTGCGGCTGCGCCGCGCCCGAGCGGCGAGCGACCTGCACGCCGGCGAGACCATCCGTGGCCGCGGCAATGCCCGTGTCGCGGCACTCGAAGCCCGCGAGGCGCCAGGGCCGCCACCGCGCCGCCGCGGCCTGGTGGTGGACGAAACGTTGCCCGCCGAAGATCCGCTCCCGGCGCGCCACCGGCGTCGGGAGTGACATCCGGTGGTCGGCAAAGGTCTCGTGGTTCGCGGGGCAGCCTATCTCGATCACTTCCAGCCCGGGTGAACTCTCCAGCACCCGATGCCGGATTTCCGGAGGCTGCAGGACGCAATCCCCCCCGTTCATGATCAGCGGCGGGCCCTGGTCTTCGTAGGCGATCCGGACCCATCCCTTGTAGCAGTAGATCATCTGGAACCGGACCTTGTGGAAGTGAACGTAGTCCGGCACCGGGCCGCCGTCCGGGATCCTGATATGCGAGCCGATGAAGCGGCCTCCCTGCCGGTCGGGGACCAGGTCGCGATAGAGCATGCCGGCGCGCCCCGGCCCCCATCGTGCGGTGTCGTCCAAGGTGCTCACCACCCATGACGGTCGGCATGGCGGGACCACCAGGGGCGGATCCGCGTCCACGAGCTCGATCCGCGTGCCGTTGGGGGCGGTCATCTCCTTCGCGCCGTCGGCGAAGGCGGCGGTGTCCCGGCACAGCAGCCGGAGAACGCCGGGTGCTCCCGGGCCGTCACGCTGCAGCCGGATGCGCAGGCCGTGCCCCGCGATCACCGCCACGGAGGGCCGGTCGGCGGGAAAGATGGCGTGCAGCCGAAAGCCCAGCCTCTCGATGAAAAACTGCAGGGTCTCCTCCAGCTCCGCGCACGGCAGCACACACTCCGCTGCCTGAACTGGATGGGAGCTGCTGCCGATCTCGTTCATTCTGCTCCCCCCTTCCCCGGCCGAGGGCTGCGGCCCGCAGGCGCGAACCGACTGGAAGAAGTGTAGCGGACGGCCAGTCGAACGCGCCCCGCCGGCAGCGCCGACCCTCTCCCCTCCAGGGTCGAGACCCGCTTGCGCCGCGCACCGCCTGCCATGATACCGTCAAGGTGAAACCAGGGGAGGGCTGGAACATGGGCGCGGTGACCTATCGATCGCGAGTGAGCATTGTCCGGAAACGAGGCCCCGAGCGTGTCGCGAAATTGCCGGCGGGAGAGTCGGTTCCATTTGGCGTCCATGGTGCGGTGGCCCGGCATTACGGGGTGTCCATGGAGGATGTCCGCCCCACATCAACCACCCTCGACTACGTGGTGGCCGCCGCCGCCGGCTGACTCACGGGCACCTTCGGCGGTTCGCTGGAGGCTCGCAAGATTCCCGCCGGTGACGGCCGATTGACCGCGGTCGCCGAAGGCGAGATCGAGACCGTCGGCGGCGTCCTGGTGATCAAGCGCATCCACGTCGCCTACCAGCTCCAGGTCGATGCGGAGGCTGATCGCCAGGCGATCGATCGCGTTCTGCGCGTCCATGCCGAGCACTGCCCGGTGTATCGCAGCTTGCACCCGCAGATCGAGATCACCACCTCCCTGGACCTGGAGGGGACCTGACAGGGTCTCCCGGCCGCTCCGCTCCCTCACTCGGTCCACAGAAGAATGCGCGCTCCGTCGGCCCGTGTCTGATCCAGGACGAGACCAGGCCCGCGGCGCTCCAGGTCGTCCTCGGTGACCCGCAGGTCCAGGTGCTTCCAGTCCCGGGCCAGGGCGGAGGCGAGGGTGCCCAGGTTGAGGCTTCTGGTCATCTTTGCCCGGACAAACCAGAAAGGAAAGGCGATCCGCAGAAGGCGGCCGCTGTCTGGCTGCCAGACCAGGAGGTGGAGCGTCCGGAGGGAAACCGGTGCTTCCCGCTCCAGCTCACGGTGAACCTGGACATCTCCCGCCGCCGCGATCTCGAGGTAAGGAATTCCTCCGCCTGCCCGGGCCAGCGAGTCCGCAAACGCCCGGCCGGCTGCCTCGGAGGTCGCCGTCTGCAGATCGCTCCAGCTTTCCAGAAGGAACCAGAACACGCCGAGCCCACCCACCGCGAGCACACCCAGCCCCACGGCAACCGGCACCATCCACCGCCGCCTGGATCCACGCCCCATCCCGTTTCTTCCACCGCCTCCCGGGCGTTCTGCCCGCGCAGGACCATCGTCGAGGACCGGGCGTCACGACCCTGCCAGAGTCTCCCTGGCGCCAGAGGTTGATCCCCCGGCTGCACCGGGCCGGTTCATTTCCCGTCTCTCGGCAAGAAGCGGACGCTGGCCTTCCGCCCAGGCCGTGGAGTACCACAAGGCCGCATCCGGCCGTTGCTGCCAGGCGTGGAAGGCCTCCAGGCCGCGATCGATCTCCATTCTATGCGCCAGACCCGAGTCGACCATCTCGGCCCGGGCCCCCTCCAGGATGGCGATGAAGTTATCGACCATGGCAGCGAAGTGGACGTTGCCGGAGCAGCTTCCGAACGACAGCCTCCGGTTGCGCCGCGGTCGTCCCCCGGCCTGATGGATCAGTCTCACCAGGTGCCGGCCCACGAACGGATCCTTGCCCTGCTTCCGGTAGGTCAGGTAGTACGCCCTCCAGATCTTCATGACCCCGTCCGGCTCGGGGGAGAGCCTGAGCAGGGCGTGGTCGTCATCCTCCAGGATGACACGGCCGCCCGGCTTGACCGCGCGCATCATCCCGCGGACCACAGCCAGGGGGTCCGTGACATGCTCCAGCAGAAACCGCGCGTGCACCAGGTCGAAGGTGCCCCACTCGTCATCTTCCAGGGGGAGACACTCCGCGCTTCCCTGCCGGAAATCGACCCGTCCCGCCTCTCCTTCCTCGCGCGCCAGGCGTCTCGCTGCCGCAATCTGGACGGTATCCCGCTCGACGCCCACCACGACTCCCCGCGATCCGGCCGCGTGCGCCATCAAACGGCCCAGAAGGCCGAGCCCCGCCCCCACATCGAGAATCCTCTCTCCCCCTCCCAGCGCCATGGCCTCCAGAGATCCGGCATTCAACAGGGCATTCAGCCTCCTCAGCCGCTGCTGCTCCCGGTGCCGGGTGCCATGAATGTAATGAGGGTCGGATGGTTTCATGCCAGGAGACCGACTCCGCCCCCCCATTTTCTCAGATCGCCCCGCCGCTGGCCATCTGAGCCGGCGAAGAGGCGAAACGCGCCCGCGGAGATGATACCTTGGTCAACCCACGTGCCTCGCCTGCCGGATCGGCGGATTCGCCATCAGGAGGCATGGAACTGGATCGATGTGCCCGAGGAGGAACGCCATGTCCGAGCCCACCATCGCCCTGAAATTCCCCGCGGTCCAGGAGCTCGATCCCGGAACCTACCACTGGTGCCGGTGCGGACGCTCCAAGAACCAGCCCTACTGCGACGGCAGCCACCAGGGGACGGATTTCGCTCCCATGGTCTTGACCCTTGAAGAGAAGAAGAAAATCGCCTGGTGTCAGTGCAAGCAGACGAAAAACGCTCCTTTCTGTGACGGTACGCACAAGAGACTCTGACGGAAGCCGAAGTCGGCGCGTCGCACCGCGCGCCGGGAGGTGCCCATGGTCGCTCTCACGTCCCTGCTGTTGCCCATCGTGCTGGCTGCCGTGCTCGTCTTCGTGGCCAGCTCCTTCATTCACATGGTGTTGCCGTTCCACCGCAGCGACTTCCACAAGTTGCCTGCCGAGGACAACCTGATGGAGGCCATGCGCCAGGCGGCGGTCGTCCCCGGCGACTACGTGATGCCTTGCGCCGGCACGCCGGCAAACATGCGCACGCCGGAGTTCCAGGAGAAGGTCAAGAAGGGCCCGGTGGCCTTCATCACGGTCCTCCCTGCCGGGTTCGCCATGGGAAAGAGCCTCGTCCTGTGGTTCCTGTACAGCCTCCTGGTGGGCGTCTTCTCAGGCTACGTCGCCGGCCACACCCTGGCTCCCGGGACCGAGTACATCACCGTGTTCCGTCTCGTCGCGACCGTCGCCTTCATGGGGTATTCGCTGGCGTTGTGGCAAAACTCCATCTGGTACAAGCGTCCCTGGATCACCACCCTCAAGCACACGGTGGATGGCTTGCTCTACGGACTGCTCACCGGGGGCAGCTTCGGCTGGTTGTGGCCCTGAATGGTTCCCGCCCCGGTGCAGCGCGGAGTGGACCGCGCCCCGGCAACGTCCTACGATTCCGTCCGGGCGAGGCAAAAAGCTGGAGGAACATGAGACGGCCATTTCTTCTCCTGGGCCTGCTGGTGGCGTGCCTCCCGGCCTGCACATCCCCCGCGCCGCCTGCGGAAACCCACCCCGCCGTCCGGAACGGGGAAGCCGGGGATGTTCCGGACGGCCCGCCGCCGGCCGCGGTGACGGCGCTCCTGGGCGAGATCTCCCCCCGGCGGATGCGGGAAACCGTCGATCATCTGGCCGCCTTCGGCACCCGCCACACCCTCTCGGAAACCGGGTCTCTCACCCATGGGATCGGAGCCGCCCGCCGCTGGATCCGCGCCCAGTTCCAGAGGGACGCTCAGGCTTCCGGCCGGCAAGGCGACGAGGCCATGGAGGTGGCCTTCGATCGGTTTGAGCAGGAACCGGACGGCCGCCGGATCCTGGAGCCCGCGGAGCTCGTCAATGTCGTGGCCCGCCTGCCCGGGCACCTGCCGGAGGCCCGCAAGCGGCTTTACTACGTCATCGGACATTACGATTCCCGGGCCAGCGACGCGCTCGATGCCAGGAGCGCCGCACCCGGCGCCGATGACGATGGGTCGGGTGTCGCCGTGGTCCTGGAACTGGCTCGCGTGATGTCCCGCCGCTCCTACGACAGCACCCTGGTCTTCATGGCCACCTGCGGGGAGGAACAAGGCCTTTACGGCGCCCGGCACCACGCCGATGCGGCCCGCGCCGCGGGACTGGATATCCGGGCGGTCCTCAGCAATGACATTGTCGGAGACCCGACCTCCCCCAGCGGACGTCTCTCCCGCCGGGCCGTCCGCATCTTCTCCCAGGCCCTCCCGGCGAATGCCGACCCGCGGAAGATCGCCCGCCTGGCCGCCTTCAGCGACTCGCCCTCGCGGCAGCTCGCCCGTTCCGTGGCCCGGGTGGCGGCCTGGCATCAGACGCTGGTCCAACCCATGCTCGTCTTCCGCACCGATCGATTCCTCCGCGGGGGAGACCATACGGCCTTCAACCGCGCCGGATACCCTGCTGTTCGCTTCACCGAGGTGGAGGAAACCTTCACTCGCCAGCACCAGGACGTGCGCCGGGAGAACGGCATCTCCTACGGCGATCTCCCCGAGTTCGTCGATGCCGGCTATCTGGCCGATGTGGCCCGCGTCAACGGCGCCGCCCTGGCGCACCTGGCCAACGCACCCTCCACGCCGGGTGATGCCCGGATCATCGTCGCCGCCTTGACAACGGACACTCTTCTCCGCTGGTCGCCCTCCCCCGAAAGCGACCTGGCGGGGTACGAGGTCGTCTGGCGCCGCACCACGAGCCCGGTCTGGGAAGAGGTCCGGGACGTTGGCAAGGTCACCGAAGCCCGCCTCGATCTCAGCAAGGACAACTACTTCTTCGGCATCCGCGCCTACGATCAGGAGGGGTATCGCAGCCCGGCGGCCTTCCCTTCCGCGGCCAGGGAGTGAGCGGGCTCTTGACCCCGCGCCGAGCGGAGCCCGGCCGACGCGGCCGCCAACGCCTCTCAGGGAGTGAAGAGCACTCCCTTGATGGTCAAGCTCCCGCCTGTGGCTGCAATGACCACCAGCTCATCCACAAAACTCTCCTTGAGACTGGAGGCGTTGTTCAAATTGCTGGCCGCTCCCGATACCTCGTTGCTTGACCACACCGCCGGTGGATCCGGATCCAGGTGGTATCTGAATCCGAACCGCTGCGTGGCCTGATTGGACCAGGCCACCCCGATCTTGCCATCGAACGCCACTACCGAGTCCAGATCATCCAGGGTGATCCCGGAGGCCAGAGTGATGGGCGCACTCCAGGTCTGGTCGTGATCCACGGCCTCGCTGGTGACCACCTGGATGGCACCCGCCGTGTCATAGGCAACCCACATGCGATCCGTGGCGTCCACGGCGATGGTTCCCGCTCCCGCGTCGAAATCCACCGGCACGTCGACCAGGCCGGCGGTGATGTCCCTCTGAGCGTTGAAGTTTGACGGTGGTCCCCAACCCCATGCCAT
>JBHHYE010000003.1:0-118591 GCA_046757405.1 Acidobacteriota bacterium
GATGGCATGGGGTGGGGGACCACCGTCAAACTTCAACGCTCAGAGGGACATCACCGACCGAGGTGAACACTATCGTCGTGCTCTACGGCTATCAGAGCGGCGAAGCAAGAGATCGAAACCATTGGCAGTATTTGGTGGCATTCGATCCCATCAATGGGGTGACCTATCAGCCCACTCGGTGGATCTTGGTTGGTGGAGGCCCACAAAGATTCGAGCGGATCACAATCAAGAACCAAGTCATCACGCTATCCGGCGCGAAGCGTCTCCCGGGAGATGCCATGTGTTGCCCTTCAGGCCAGACAACTGTCCAATTCATCTTTCTCAATGGACAGTTGGTGACGCGTGGCAGCTAGACATGTCTGTTGCTCCTGGCGAGCTCTGCGACCGAGGTGAGTCAGATGTACTGGCCGCACGGTTTTTTCTCTGGACGTTACGACCCGTGGGATACTGTCGCGTACGGCGCCGGCCTCTCGGCGTGCTACGGCTTCGACAGGTTCCAGAAAGCGCGGCAGACAGCCAGGCAGCTAGAGAGGAGCGGCCGCCCAAAAACGGCATGCAGCTGATGCCGAGCGTTGGGCGGCTCGTACCGACATCAAGGACCCGCGAGATCCTGGGGACGAAAGATGAAGGCGGGAAGAGGACACCGTATGCGGCTCGCCAGCTGCGTACCCCGAGCAACGTTGGCGGTGCTGCTTCTTAGCCCCAGTGCCTGCGCAACCCTGGGACAGCGATCGCCGGAGTCGGCTATCGCCCGGTTGGACGGTACGACGATTCAGCCTGCGATGCTTACTGAACGTATTCAGGAACTCACCCGCGCGGCCGATGTGCAAGGATTAACCGTTACCATTCTCAATGATGCCAAGACGGTTCACTCGCGAGCCTTCGGCTTCGCCAACCTCCCAGCTGACAGGCCGCTCCGGATCCGCACCGAGCAATACGGGGCCTCCCTCAGCAAGGCGGTGTTCGCGGTCTTGGTGATGAAGCTGGTCGAGCAAAGCGTCATCAATCTGGACACGCCCCTTCAGGAGTTTGTGGACGAGCCACTTTGGAAGAACCAGGGCACGGAATGGCACGAGGACCTCAGCGACCTGCGCGACGATCCGCGCTACCGGAAGATCACGGCCCGAATGTGTCTGAGCCACACCACGGGTTTGCCCAACTGGCGCTGGTCCGAGCCGGATCACAGGCTGCGCATCCACTTCGAACCAGGCGAGCGCTACAGCTACTCAGGCGAGGGGATGGTCTTTCTGCAGATCGTGCTCCAGAGGGTCACGGGCAAGCCGCTCGAGCAGCTCATGCAAGAGCAGCTCTTCAGCCCCTACGGGATGTCGACGTCCGGCTACACGTGGCAGCCGCGTTTCGAGAAGGACTACGCCGTCGGACACCGTGGAGACCACGACCGAGGATTGTGCGCGGTTCCTGGAGGCCGTCCTCCGAGAGAAGGGCCTCAGCGGCGGATCTTGGCAGGAGATGTTCCGCCCGCAGGTGCGAATCCACAGCAGGACACAGTTTGGTCCGGACGCCACGGAGGCGACCGATGCAAACGATGCGATCGAGCTCAGCTACGGTCTGGGTTGGGGTCTCCTCCACACGCCGTACGGATGGGGCGCCTTCAAGGAGGGGCATGGCGACGGCTTTCAACACTACGCGATCGTGTTCCCCGGGAAAGGCCTGGGCGTCCTCCTCATGAGCAATAGCGACAACGCCGAGAGCATCTTCGGCCATCTCCTCACCGCCACGATCGCCGACACCTTCACACCGTTGGTGTGGGAAGGGTACGTTCCGTACGACCGGAAGACAGCCCGGGCAGACGGGGTGCAGTGACCGTCGTGATCGGTTGCCATCCTGTACAACGGTTTCATGCGAGGCTCGCCGCGCTCTCAGGATCCACGAACCACGTAGCTCGCGGCCGGCGCCGGCTCAGGAGACCGGCCGGGATCGACGGATCGCCCTCGAGGGCCCTGGACAGGGCATCGGCCTTCTTGGCGCCGCGGACGATGAACACCAACTCATCGGCCGCCACCAGGACCGGCAAGGTCAGGGTGAGACGATCCACCCCGGGCGACGCTCCGGACCCGGCCTGGGGGCCGGGGGCGGGGACCATCCAGGCGGTCCGCTCGGCCAGGGCGGAGGAACCGGGAAAGAGGGATGCAGTGTGGCCGTCCTCTCCGAGCCCCAGAAGGATCAGGTCGAGGACTGGAACCCCGTTTCGAACGGTGCGCGCGGCACGCCCCAGCTGACCCGCATATCTGCGGCACAGCGCGTCCGCAGCGGGAAGGCCGGCTGCCTCCGGCGGAATCACCGGCATGACCCGTGCCGTCGGTCCCAGCGCGGAGCGGATCATCCGATAGTTGCTGCGCGGATCGTCCGGAGCCACGCGGCGCTCGTCGCCCAGGAACAGCAGCATCCGTTGCCAGGGGAGAGGCTCGGCGGCCAGGCTCCGGTAAATCGGTGCCGGCGTCCTGCCGCCGGCCAGGGCCGCGGCCGCCTCCGGGCGGTGCGCCAGGGCGGAACGCAGAACGGCCGCGAGAAACCGCGCGGTGCGGGCGGCCATCTCCTCCGGCGAACGGGCGACCAGCAGGAGAGCGCCGGAGGGCATCTCCCTTGCCCCGGGCGGCCGGGGGGCGGTTTGGCTCGCGCCGGTAGGGGGCGTCGTTCTACTCCTTCCGCGACGGCCCCTCTCCCCGGGCGGATGCGGAGAGGGAGATCCAGAGGCGCGCCAGGTCCCCTGCCGGAGTCAGGGCATCCTCGAAGACCGGGTCTCGATGGTTCATCTCGAGCTCGCGCATGATCAACTGGGCCCGGGTTCTCTCGGAGACCTCCAGGCAGCGCACCCACGGAGCCCGTCCAGGCCGCTGGATACGGCAGGTCACCACATGCCCCTCGCCGGCCGCCTCCAGGCAAGCCACCAGGGAGCCGTCCCCTGTTTCGGCCGCGAGCTCCACGCCAAAAGGCGCGCCCCCTGCCTTGAAAACGCTCCCGGAAACGGTCAGGCGGACCACATGGGTGGTGGCATCCAGCTCGATGGCCAACCCCTGGTCCACCTTCCTGGCCGTCGCCTCGCGGATCTGCCACCCGAGACGGGACACCAGCCAGCCGGCCAGGTAAAAGGCGCGGACCGCCTGTTCCCCGTCGCCACCTGGATCGCAACGGATCTTCACGTCCCGGATACTCTCCAGCGCCGGACACCGGCCCGGCGGGTCGAAGACCGACGCCACCAGCTCGCGCCACGTGGAAAGACGCCGCCAGTTCAGGTCCCCCGGGGCCTTCACCTCGTTGTCCGGAAGGCGGGTGGATGCCGCCAGCGCCGCCAGGGTGGGGATGCTCTCCGGCCCCTGCGCGGAGTCAATCACGACCCGGTCCGCGATTCCCGCCAGACCCTGGAAACGGTGGGTCTCGAACGGCGGCCGTCCCCTCCACCAGACGAAGACCGGCAGATCGCCGATGAGGAGCGGCCCCACGGTTCCATGGAGATGCCGGCAGGCCTCGCCTGCCAGCTTGAGCGTGATCTGCTCGCAGCACACCTGCCGGTCGCTGCCGGCGGGACGGTGGCAATGTGCTGACACTGCCGCTTCCAGACGCGATGGCGCCGTCACAGAGCCGACATGAACCAGGAGCACGCGGCACGGGTGCTCGGATGTGATGGCGGTGATCAGGTCGGGGAATGTTTCCATGGGCCTCTCGTCTTGCACCACCACGACGAGATTGAGAACGCAGGCCCGGGTCGTCCCCGGTCCGGCGGCGCCTCCTTCTCCCTGCTCGGCTTCCTTCCAGAGCGTGTGGAGCTCGCGCTCGATGGACGCCAGATCAAGCCGCCGGGGCGCCTGGGGCCGGGGTCCTGTCTCGCCAGGGAACGTCATGATCAGAGCCGGCGCCAGCGATGCCCGTCTTTCTCCAGGAAACGATCGGCTGCCGCCGGTCCCCAGGTGGCCGCCTCGTAGAAGGCCAGTTCCTCCTCGGAGAGATGCGCCCACGCCTCCAGGATCGGATCCAGGAGCATCCAGGCGGCCTCGACCTCGTCACTCCGGGTGAAAAGGGTGGCTTCGCCCAGCATGCAGTCCAGGAGCAGCCGCTCGTAAGCATTGGGGAGCTCGACCACGCCGAAGGAGCTCCCGTAGCTGAAATCCATGTTCACCGGACGCATCCTGAGGTCGAGGCCGGGCAGCTTGGCCTCGAACTTGAGCGAGATCCCTTCGTCCGGCTGGATGCGCAGGGAGATCACGTTGGGGACCAGGTCCGGGCTCGCCGCGCGTCCGAACAGCCGGTGGGGCACCGGCCGGTAGACAATGGAGATGTCGCTGGCCTTCTTGGTCATCCGCTTTCCCGAGCGCAGGTAAAACGGCACTCCTTCCCACCGCCAGTTGTCCACCCAGACCTTGAGAGCGGCAAAGGTCGGAGTCACCGAGGCCGGGTTCACCTTGTCCTCCTCCCGGTACCCCTTGACCGTCTCGCCCGCCACGGTGCCCGAGCGGTACTGCCCGCAGACGGCCAGTTCCTCCAGCCGGCCGCTGGGCGTGGGCCGGCACGCTCTCAGAACCTTGACCTTCTCATCGCGGACGGCATCCGCCTCGAAAGCAACGGGGGCCTCCATGGCGACCAGGGACAGAAGCTGCAGGAGGTGGTTCTGGAACATGTCGCGGAGGATCCCGGCCTCTTCGTAGTAAGCGCCGCGGCTCCCGACACCGATCTTCTCGGAGACCGTGATCTGCACGTGATCGATGAAGTGCCGGTTCCAGGTGGGTTCGAAGATGGCATTGGCGAAGCGAAACACCAGAAGGTTCTGGACGGTTTCCTTTCCCAGGTAATGATCGATGCGATAGACCTGGGACTCCCGGAACACCGAGTTGACCACACCATTGAGCTCACGGGCGGTTGAGAGATCCTGTCCGAACGGCTTTTCGATGATGACGCGCGCCCACGAGGCCCGCCGCCCGGGTGTCCTGCCGCCCCGCTGGAGGCCGGCCTCTCCCAGACCTTTGAGGATCACCGGGTAGAGGCTCGGCGAGACGGCGAGATAAAAGAGCCGGTTCCCGCCGGTTCCGCGCTCCCGGTCGACCTGATCCAGCAGGCCGGCCAGGCGCTTGAAATCCGCCGGGTTGGTCAGGTCACCAGAGAGATAATGGAGCCCCTGGGCAAAGTTCTCCCAGCTCTCCCCCGTGGCAGCGGCCTGCCCTCCGAACTCCCGGACTCCTTCCCGCATCTTCTCCCGGAAGGTCTCGGTCGACCAGGAGGAACGGGCGACACCGACAATGGAGAAGCCGGACGGCAGCAAGCGCTTGGCGTCGAGCCCCAGCAAGGCCGGCACCAGCTTGCGGCAGGTGAGGTCTCCACTGGCGCCGAAAATGACCATGGTGCACGGCTCCGGCACCCGGTCACGTCCCATCCCGGCGCGCAACGGATTGGCGCCCGGGCCGGCTCTGTCTTCGATCCCTGGTTTCATCTCACCGGTTCAGCGTCCGAGCATCCTGAGAGCACGGGCCCTGATGTTCTTGACGTTGAAGCCGAACTCCTCCATCACCAGCGGGGCCGGGGCGGAGGCGCCGAATCGGTCCAGAGTCACCGCCTCGCCATGCGTGCCCATCCACCTCTCCCAGCCCAGCGTGGCTCCGGCCTCCACCGCCAGCCGCGCTGTCACCTTGCCCGGCAGGACCGTCTCTCGGTAGCTGTCCGGCTGGGCCTCGAACAGTTCCCAGCACGGAAACGAGACAACCCGGGTTGGAATTCCCTCGGCCTGGAGCTTCCGGCGCGCCTCCAGGGCCAGGCTCACCTCCGAACCGCTGGCGATGAGGATCAGCCGCGGGTCTCCCCCGCCGGCTTCGGCGAGAATGTAGGCTCCGCGGGCAAGATCCACCGCCGGTCCCAGTGCCTCGCGGTCCAGGACCGGAAGGTTCTGCCGGCTGAGGACCAGCATGGTCGGCCCATCGGTGCGCTGGATCGCCGTTCTCCAGGCTTCCACCGTCTCGTTGGCGTCCGCGGGACGGATGACCCAGAGGTTTGGCATGGCCCGCAGGGACGCCAGGTGCTCCACGGGCTGATGCGTGGGACCATCCTCTCCCAGACCGATGGAGTCATGGGTGAGGACATAAATGACCGGCAGCCCGGTCAGAGCCGCCAGCCGGATGGAAGGTCGCATGTAGTCGGAGAAGACGAAAAAAGTCGCGCCGAAGGGACGCACGCCGCCGTGCAGGACCAGTCCGTTGAGGATGGCGCCCATGCCGTGTTCGCGGATGCCAAAGTGAAGGTTGCGTCCCGCATAGGCGCCGGCCTCCACCGAGCCCCCGCCGGGGATGTCCGTCTTGTTCGACTCGGCGAGATCGGCCGATCCCCCGACCAGCTCCGGCAGCACCGGCGCCAGGGCCCGGATGATGGCCGCCGAGGCGGAACGGGTGGCCATCCCCTTGGCGTCCGCCGGGAACTCCGGCAGGTTGCGCTCCCAGCCCTCCGGCAGCCGGCCCGACAGCATCCGCTCCAGGAGGGCGGCGGGCTCGGGGTGAAGGCGGCGGAAATCAGCCATCCGTTTTCCCCAGTCCCCACGGGCGGCCGCGCCCGCCTCGGCCCGGCGGCGGAGAGGGTCTCGGGCCGCGGGCGGCACCAGGAAATGGGTATCGGGAGCCCATCCATAGAACACCTTGGCTCCCCGGATCTCCTCTTCTCCCAGCGGCGCGCCATGCGCCGCCGGGGTGTCCTGCTTGGTGGGGGCGCCATAGGCGATATGGGTGCGCGCCACGATGAAGCTCGGGCGCGTTGCCTCCCCGACCGCAGCTTCCAGCGCGCGGTTCACCGCCTCCGGATCCAGGCCATCAATGCGCTGCACGTGCCAGCCATAAGCCTCGTACCGTTTTCCGACGTCCTCGCTCATGCACAGGTCCGTGGAGCCGTCGATGGTGATCCGGTTGTCATCGTAAATCACGCAGAGCCGGTCCAGCTTCAGGTGCGCCGCCAGAGACGAAGCCTCCGAGGCGATCCCCTCCATCATGTCCCCATCGGAGGCGAGAACCCAGGTGCGATGATCGACCAGCTGCCGGCCGTCCGCGTTGAAGCGTGCCGCCAGAAGCCGCTCGGCCATGGCCATTCCGACGCCGTTCCCGATGCCCTGCCCCAGGGGGCCCGTGGTGGCCTCGACTCCCGGGGTCATGTGGTGCTCGGGGTGGCCCGGCGTGATGGCTCCCCACTGGCGGAAGCTCTTCAGGTCGTCCAACGACACCGCGTATCCCGACAGGTGAAGGAGCGAGTAGAGCAACATGGACGCGTGGCCGCAGGACAGCACGAACCGATCGCGATCCGGCCACTGGGGCTCGGCCGGATCAAACTTGAGAAAGCGGGACCACAGGATCTCGGCGATGAGCGCCAGGCCCATGGGCGTACCGGGATGCCCCGAGCGCGCCTTCTGGACCGCATCCATGGACAGCGTCCGGATGGTATTGATGCACAGGGTGTCCGCTTGCGTCAGTGTGAATGCCATGCTTCCCCCGCGGTCATTGACCTGACCCGCTAGCTGTCCAGGACAGGAGGTATTCGCAGACCTCGTCTCCACGGGCGCGGCACCGCGGATGTTCGACGCGGGGGTCGAGACCCCCGCAGATCAGGATGGCCCTTTCGTGCCAGCCGATCACCGTGAGGCAATCCGGCGCGGAGAAGCTCTCACTCTCGTAGGTCACCAGACGGCAGGACGTGTCGCCGGTCTTCTCGTAGGTCCGGTGGCCGGTATCATAGTAGAGCTTGTAGATGGCTGGAGCCCGCTTCAGGAGACCGTGGGGATCCCGGTCATGGACAAAGACCTGGTGCACTCCCTTGAGATTGAAATCGGCGGACCGAGCGCCCAGCTCGCGAAAGGTCTCGGGGCTGTTCTTCCCCAGGACCTCCATGACCACGCTGTCAATGCTCTCCCCCAGTTCAAACGGATACCACTGGGCTGAGAGCAGGCCGCTCTTGATCAACTTTCTGTCCGCCTCGGGAAGGGCGTCCAGGAGACGCTGGAAGCCACTCTCACCAAAGTGGTCGACGACAAAATCAAGGCGGGAACGAAGGACGCTCCCCTTGACGTTGGGCATGTCTTAACTCCGAATGGCCCGGAATCTCGTGGTAAGTCTAGAACAAGCAAATTATCGGGATTGGCCGCCCAAGGTCAAGCGGATTGGTTAAGATAATGCTCAAAATCAGGGAGATCCGCATGGAGGCAGCCTGCTGGCTGGACCGCCGGACCATCTACCGGGGGCGCGTCATCGAGGTGGAGGTGGACCGGGTTCGATTGCCCAACGGCACGGAGACGGAGCTGGAGATGGTCCGCCACCCCGGTGCCGCGGCGATCGTGCCATTCGAGAACAAGGAAGATATTCTGCTGGTCCGCCAGTTCCGGTGGGCGACGGGCGGCTGGATTTACGAGATCCCCGCCGGGAAACTGGAGGGCGAGTCCGACCCGGCTCTCTGCGCGGCCCGCGAGCTGAGAGAGGAGGTCGGCCGGAAAGCCGGCCGGCTGGAGTTTCTGGGAACCATCTGGACCACGCCCGGCTTCACCGATGAGGCCATCCACCTGTTCATGGCGACGGAACTCGAACCGGTGGCGCAAGCCCTGGAAGAGGACGAGGTCCTCCAGGTGGTGCGCTTGCCTTTCCTGGAGGCCCTGGACAAGGTCCGGCGCGGTGAGATTCCCGATGCCAAGACTCAGTGCGCCCTGGCCCAGGTTGTCCTGCGCCGCCAGCACGCGTGTCGCGGCGCTTCCTGATCGCCGGTGGCCATGCCCTTGCCGCCGTTCCGACCCGCGCCTCTTCTGCAAGGCGCCGGTCTCCAGACGGTCACGGCACGGTTCATCCGCGTTCCGTCGCCGGCGCGCTCGCTGCCATCGGAGCGGATCGAGGTGGAGGTGGAACCAGGAGAACGGATTCTCCTGGCGCGGACGCGCTCCCGGGGCCGTCCCCGGGGCCGCCTGATCCTCCTCCACGGGCTCGCGGGATGCGCCGACTCCCCCCAGCTGCGCTTCACCCTCGCCGCGGCCCACACACGCGGCTGGGAGGTCCTCCGGGTCAACGCCCGCAGGTCCGGCGACGGGATGCGCCTGTCCCGGCATCTTCCCCACGCCGGCCGGTGGTCCGATCTCGGCGCCGTTCTCGCGAAACCGGTCTGGACTCCGGAGGCCGCCGGGCGCCCTCTGGTGGCCGTCGGGTTTTCCCTGGGAGGCGCTGTCCTGCTGCGCTATCTGGCGGAGACCGGCCCCGCTTGCCCCGTGGACGCCGCGGTGGCGGTGAACCCGCCCACCGACCTGGCCTGGTGCCTGCGTGAACTGGAGCGGCCGGGCAATTTTCTCTACCACCTGTATTTTACCTGCGCGTTGTGCCGGGCCATGCGGCGGCGTTCCCACCTCTATCCCCGCGACTACCGGCCGCCGGGCCGCTGGCGGCATCGCTCGGTCCGTGCGCTGGATACCGACTACGTGGCGCCCGATGCCGGTTTCACCAGCGCGGAAGCCTACTACGCGGCGTGCTCGGCCGGTCCGCTCCTGGGAGGAATCCAGGTGCCCAGTCTTGTGCTCTCCAGCCAGGATGATCCGTTCATCCCCTGGCAAATGCTGCGGAGGGACATCCCGGCCGGCCGGGCCGTGAAGCTCAGGCTCCTTCCGCGCGGAGGACACGTGGGATATGTGGAGCGATCCGGCCTCTGGTTATCCTTTTGGGCCGCCCGGGCCGTCCTGGATGCGGCCCAGGAACTGCTTCACGGACCGGTTGGGGACTCCCCGTCGATCTGGTAGATTCTGCGTCGTATGGTGACTCCCCTCAAGATCGGTTTCGTTTCCCTCGGGTGCCCGAAGAATACGGTGGACAGCGAGGTCATGCTCGGCCACCTGAGCCGGCAGGGCGCTCGGTTCACGCTGGACATGGATGAGGCCGATGTCATCGTGGTGAATACCTGCGGCTTCATCGCGCCCGCCAAGGAAGAATCGATCGAGGCGATCCTGGAAGCGGTGCGGCGCAAGCGGGACGGCCGTTGCCGGCGCCTGGTGGTGTCCGGCTGCCTGGTCCAGAGATACCGCGGCGAGCTGGAACAGGAAGTTCCCGAGATTGACGCCTTCGTGGACCTGGACGGGCTGGAGGAGATCGGCGCCGCGGCCGGACTCCCGGCGCCAGCTCCGCGAGGCCTGCCCCTCCCCGCCCTGCCAGCCTCTCCGCCGGGGCAGGCTCCGTCCGCGCCCCATCTTCCATACGCGGCCACCTACCTCTATCACTCGGGCACACCCCGGCTGCGCACCGGTTTCCCCTGGTCGGCCTACCTCAAAATCGCCGAAGGATGCGATAACGCGTGCTCATTCTGCGCCATCCCGCGATTCAGGGGATCCTTTCGCTCGCGGCCGCTGGCGGATATCGTGGCGGAGGCCCGCCGGCTGGCCGGCGAGGGTGTGGTCGAGCTGAACCTCGTGGCCCAGGATTCCACGGCTTACGGAGCGGACCTCGGGCTCTCCCGGGGGCCGGCGCGTCTGCTGGAGGCCCTCTCCCAGGTGGACGGCCTGCGCTGGGTCCGGCTCTTTTATATTTTCCCCAACAAGCTGGACGATTCGCTGCTGGAAGTGATCGGCACTCGCCGCCGGGTGGCGCGTTATCTCGACATCCCGTTCCAGCATGCGTCCCGCCCGGTTCTAGCCCGCATGCGCCGCGGCGGCTCGGCCGGGTCCCATCTGCGCCTCCTGGAGCGCATTCGCCGGTGGATTCCGGAGGCCACTCTCCGCACCACGCTGCTGGTCGGCTTCCCAGGCGAGACCGACGCCGATTTCGAGACCCTCTGTGAGTTTGTCTCCGCGGCACGCTTCGATCATCTCGGCGTCTTCGAGTACAGCCACGAGGAGCAGACTGGCTCCGGCCGCCTTGAAGATGACGTTCCCACCTCCCTGAAAAGGGAGAGAGCCCTCCGCATCATGTCCCTCCAGAAAGAAATCGCGGGCTCCCTGAATGCCGCCAGGGTGGGACAAACCGTCGCCGTCCTTTGCGAAGGGCCCTCTTCCGGGCCGGAGCGCCTGCTCCAGGGACGCCGGGAGGGGCAAGCTCCCGAGATCGACGGGCGCGTTCTGATCACCGCGGGGGAAGCCGCACCGGGAGACTTCGTCCACGTCCGCATCACCGGAAGCCGCCCGTTCGATCTGGTGGGACGGTCGCTGGGCCCTGTTTGAGTGCCGGTTGGAAACCATGCGGCGGCTCCTTTTCGCACTCGCCAGCGGTCTGGGCTCCGGCTACGCGCCGGTGGCCTCGGGCACGGCCGGCACCTTGGCTGTCATTCCTCTCTACCTCCTTCTCGCCTGGGGCACCACGCGCCCCGTGTTCATCACCCTCACCGTGGCCTTCCTTCCCCTGGCCATCCTCGCCGCAGGCTCCGCCAGCCGGAGCCTGTCCCGGAAAGATCCTGGCGTCGTGGTGGTGGATGAGTGGGCCGGCTTCCTGGTGACCATGGCGGGTCATCCTCTCGCATGGCAACGCCTCGTGGTGGGCTTTTTCCTTTTCCGCCTCTTCGACGTCATCAAGCCGTTTCCCGCGCGCCAGGCGGAAGGCCTGCCAGGCGGGTATGGCATCGTGCTGGATGATGTCCTGGCCGGCCTTTATGCCAATGCAGCGCTGTGGATGGTGTTCCTGTGGGGGTGACGGCATCCAGGACCTTGAGGATTCTTCATTCCCCGGATGAGCTGGCCGGTCCCCTGCCTCATCCCGTGGCCACGGTGGGGAACTTCGATGGTGTCCATCTGGGACACCGCCGGATCCTGGAGACCCTCTGTGCCCGCGCCCGTGAAGACCACGGGACCTCCCTGGTCATCACCTTTGACCCGCATCCCCAGAAGGTCCTGCAGCCGGACGCGGCGCCGCGTCTCATCGTCACCGAGGCGCAGAAGGAGATGCTTTTGGCCGGCGCCGGCCTCCAGGTGATGCTGAAGCTGCCTTTTACCCGCGAACTGGCCTGTTCTTCTGCCGAGCAGTTCGTTCAGCATGTGCTTCTGGGCCGCCTCAAGGTCCGCGAGATACATATCGGCCGGAATTTCCGCTTCGGGCGCAACCGCGAAGGAGACTTCGAGACGCTGCAGCGGCTCGGCGCGATTCACGGCTTCCGGACGATCCCGGTGCCGGGAGTCCGGTACCAGGACCGCCGGATCAGCTCCAGCCGCATCCGGCGGGCGCTGGCAGCCGGAGATGTGACCCTTGCAGCCGCCCTGCTGGGGCGCGAGGAAGAGCTGGTGGGAGAGGTCATCCATGGAGACGGCCGCGGGCGCACCGTCGGGTTTCCCACCGCGAACCTGAGAGTCGCCAACGAGCTGATCCCCCTGACCGGGGTCTATGTCACCCGCTTCATCCTCGAGGGCCGGGAAATCCCCTCCCTCACCAACATCGGCTCCCGGCCAACCTTTCCGGGCGCCGCCGCCGCCGTGGAGTCGCATCTCCTGGATTTCGACGGCGACCTCTACGGGCGCCAGGTGGCTCTCCGTTTCGCCCGCCGTCTCCGGGACGAAATCCAGTTCCCGGGAATCGAGGCGCTCAAGGCACAGATCATCCGGGACATCGCCGAGGCCCGCCAGGTGCTGGCCCGATGAACGCTCCCATGGTCCCCGGACATCCGGAGCCCGCTTCTTCTTCCATAGGCCGGATCCGGGCCGCGTTTCTCCTGCTCGCCGCCCTACTCGGCACAGCCTGCGCCTCGGGAGAGGCTCCAGGCCCGGCCCGTCAGATCGCCGACCGTTTCTGCAGGGATTACTTCGAACAAGCGGATCCCGCGGCCGCCCTGGCAGTTGCAGCGGGAAAGGCCGCCATCCAGCTCCGGGAGGAGACTCGGCTCCTGGAAGGGGTGGAGCGCCCGGACCACCTGTTGACCGACACCCTGATCGTCGAGCGCGAGGAATACAATGCGGGCGCCACCATCAAGTTCCGCGTGGAGGTCCGCGTCTTTCCGCCGGCCGGAGCCGCCCGCGGCACGCCTCCACAGGTCATTCCTTTCGATCTGATCCTGCGCCGGGCCGGCCAAGAGGATCCCGGGGCCTGGCGGGTGATCGATTTCAAGCGTGGCTGACGCCGACGGCTCGCGCTGGATCCTGGCCGCCATGGCCGGAGGAGCCCTGATCTCCGCCCTCCTGGCCGGACGGGCCGCCGGGGAACCGCAACGATTCCCCGCAGCCCATGGGCCGGTGCGCATCGATCTGCCGGCGGACCGGCTGCCGGCGCCGGGAGCAATCCGCCTCTGGCCGGGAAAAGCCCTGGCCCTGGTGCGCAGCCCGGCAGGTGGTCTGGCAGCGCTGAACACACGCTGCCCCCATCTGGGTTGCTCCCTTAGGTGGGATAGAAGCCGGCGGCGGTTCGTCTGCCCGTGTCATGGGGCGATCTTCGACCAGGCCGGCGCCGCCCTCGGCGGCCCGGCCCCGGCCCATCTCGACCGCTTCGGGCTGAGAACGCGGCCCCGGGGAGGAATCCAGGTCAACCGGGCCATCCACTACGCCATGGTGGGGCGGTTCCCGGCGCCCGGCGACCAGTACCCCGCATCGGAGCTATTACATATACGAAATACTAAAAAATCATATTGAATAACTTGACTTTCTATATTCGTTAACGTATGCTGTTCTATGCCGAAGAAATCACAGGTTCTCACCTGAAAGGAGGACGCTCGAAACCATTCTCTCTCTCCCCCCAACGCGGCCGCACCCGGGCCGCGGGACCATCGTCCGTTTTCCCCTCTCCGGCCTCCCTGGACCTCCCCCTCCAGGGAGGCCTTCTTTTTCCTGTATAGTCCGAAGACGATGTGGACCGTCGCAGCCGGTCTGGCTGCTTTCACCCTGGGAGTCATCCTTCTCCTGGTCCTGATCTCCCCCAAGGGGGAGGATCGGCCGTGTCTGTTCAGCTGCCAGAGATGTGCGCGACCGTTCGAGTCGCCCCCCCTGCATCCTCTGCCGGAGCGCTACCAGGAGGAGGAAATCTGCCTCTGTCCGGCCTGCGGGAGCCGCCTCGAGGAACAGGTCGTGGCCGCGATACGGCGCGTGATCTCCGATTTTCTCGAGCGCGCCGCTAGGTGACCACATTGACCAGGCGGCCGGGGACCACCACGACCCTCCTGGCTGTCCGGCCGGCGAGGATCTCCCGGACGCGGGCATCCGCCAGGGCTGCCTCGCGGATCTCGCGCTCCTCCAGGTCGGTGGGAACCGTGATCTTGGAACGCACCTTGCCGTCGATGGTGATCACCAGGACCACCTTGTCCCGGGCCATGACGGCCTCGTCAAAACCGGGCCAGGGAGTCTCGAGCACCGACCCGGTCCCTCCCAGATCACGCCAGAGTTCCTCGGTGATGTGGGGAGCGAAGGGATGCAGGAGCTGGACAAACACTTTCAAGGCGCGGGCCAGGCCGGGACGGTCTTCTGGGTGCCGGTCGGCCTGGCTCATGTACCCCGTCAGATAGTTGGTGAACTCCATGAGCGCCGCCACCGCGGTGTTGAAGTGCAGCGAGTCCCGGATATCAGTGGTGACCTTGCGGGTTACCAGGTGCGTCTGTCGGCGCAGCTCGGCGTCCCCCGCACCCGGGGTTCCGGCCTCCTCCGCCAGGTCAAGCACCGTGGACCGGCCGGAGGCCGCGGTGAGACTCTCCGCCGCCGCCTGCACCAGCCGCCAGACTCTCTTCAGGAACCGCGAGGCCCCGCGCACGCCCTCCTCCGACCACTCGGATTCCTTCTCGGGGGGAGCCATGAAAAGGGTAAAGGTGCGCTCCGTATCCGCTCCGTACTGTTCGATGATCACGGCTGGGGATACGACATTCAATTTTCCCTTGGACATCTTCTGCTGTGACACCTCCAGCATTTCGCCGCCCTGGGGACACCGTCCGTCCCGGGCCTGTCCGGGTGCGATCCATCCATGGCGGGGGCAGCGCAGGGCGGGAGAAGTGATCATGCCCTGGGTGAACAGGCTGGCGAACGGTTCCTGGAAATCCACGTACCCCAGGTCGGAGAGGAACTTGGTCACGAACCGGGCATAGAGAAGGTGGAGAATCGCGTGCTCGATCCCGCCGATGTACTGGTCGACCGGCAGCCAGGTGTTGACGGCTGTGCTGTCGAACGGGGCGGTCTCCAGCCGGGGAGAGATGAAACGCAGGAAATACCACGATGAGTCGACGAAGGTATCCATGGTGTCCGTCTCTCGGCGAGCGCCCTGCTGGCACCGGGGACACCGGGCGGCCACGAATTCAGGCGCCGTCTTCAACGGCGAGTCGCCGGTGGGGCGGAACGCTACGTCCCGCGGCAACTCCACCGGAAGCTGCTCTTCAGGAACCGGCACCTCCCCGCAGCCCTCGCAATAGACGATCGGGATCGGGGTGCCCCAGTACCGTTGTCGCGAAATGAGCCAGTCGCGCAGCCGGTAGTTGACTTTCCGGCGGCCAAACCCCTTCTCCTCGGCATGCGCCGTCATCTCCTGGAGTCCCGTCCGGTTCTGTTTTCCGGACCATGGTCCCGAATTCACCATGACCCCGTCCTTCACATAAGCTTCTTTCAGGTCCGCCGGCAGAGACTCTCCGCCCTGCGGGCGAATCACGACCTGGACCGGGAGGTCATGGGACCTGGCGAACTCGAAATCACGCTGGTCATGGGCCGGCACCGCCATCACGGCGCCGGTGCCGTATCCCATGAGAACAAAGTTCGCCGTCCAGATGGGAACCGGCCCGCCGGTGAACGGATTGCGGGCATACCGCCCGGTGAACAGGCCGCGCTTCTCGACCAGTCCCGCGGAGCGCAGAAAAGTCGACTCCGTGCGGACTTCCTCGATGAAGGACAAGATTTCCTTCTCTCGGGAGGTGCCCGCCACCAGCGTTGGCAGTCGGGGGTGCTCCGGCGCCAGGGCTATGAAGGTGGCGCCGTAAACCGTGTCGGTCCGCGTGGTGAACACGCGCAAGGGCTCCCCTTCCGGGGCATGATCCAGAACAAAATCCAGCTCCACGCCCTCGGAGCGCCCTATCCAGTTGGCCTGCATGACCTTCACACGCTCGGGCCAGCCCGGCAGGCCACTCAGGTCGTTCAGAAGTCTCTCCGCGTAGCGGGTGATGCGCAGGAACCACTGCTCCAGCTCCCTCTGTCCCACCGGGTGCCCGCAGCGCTCACAGGCTCCTTCCACCACCTGCTCGTTGGCCAGAACGGTCTTGCAGGAATCGCACCAGTTCACGTCGGCCCGCTTGCGATAGGCCAGCCCCTTCCGGTACAGCTGCAGGAAAAGCCACTGGGTCCAGCGGTAAAAGCCCCGGTGGCAGGAAGCGATCTCGCGCTCCCAGTCGTAGACAATGCCCCACTCCTTGAACTGCCGGCGCATTTTCTCGATGTTCTCCCGTGTCGAATCAGCCGGGTGAACGCCGCGTTTGATGGCGTGATTCTCCGCCGGCAGCCCGAAGGCATCCCAGCCCATGGGCGAGAGGACGTTGTATCCCCTCATTTTCATGAACCGGCACAGGGCGTCTCCGATGATGTAATTGCGCCCATGTCCCACATGCAGCGTGCCGGACGGGTAAGGAAACATCATCAGCATGTAGTAGTCGCGGCCGGACCCGGGCTCCCGGGCCACGAAGAGCTTTTCGCGCTGCCAAACTTCCTGCCAGTAAGGCTCAATCCTCTTGAAATCGTAGGGTTTCATGCAGCCGGAAGCCTACCATTGCCCGGGCTAGCCCGCCAGCAGCGCCCATTCTATCTACGTACAGGAACTGGACAAGCTTCCTCTCAAACATATATTCGCTCCAGGCCATGGACATTCAGGAACTGCTTCGCTTCATGGTGGCCCGCGCGGCCTCCGACCTTCACCTGAAGGCCATGCGCCCCCCCTTGCTCCGGGTCAACCGCAAGCTGATCCCGGGCGGCGAAACCGCTTTCCAGCCCGAAGAGATCCGCAAGATGCTGGCCACCATCTTGACCCCCAAGCAACTGGCCAAGCTGGAGGAGGATCTCTGGGTCGACTTCGGCTACTCCTTGCCGGGGGTCTCCCGCTTCCGGGTTTCCATCACGCACCAGCGCGGCAGCCTGGGAGCCGTCTTCCGCCGCATCCCCATCAAATTCCCCAGCATTGATGAATGGGGGCTGCCGGAGGTGATCAAGGAATTCGCCACTCTCCCCAACGGCCTGGTCCTGGTCACCGGGCCCACGGGCTCCGGCAAGTCGTCGACCCTGGCGGCTCTCTTGCACTTCATCGCGGAAACCCGGCCGGTGCACGTGGTGACCATCGAGGATCCCATCGAATTCCTCATCACCGACCGCATGGCGGCCATCAGCCAGCGCGAGGTGGGCACCGACACGCTGAGCTTCACCCACGCGTTGCGCAATGTCTTGCGGCAGGACCCCGACGTGATCGTCGTGGGTGAGATGCGCGATCTGGAGACCATGGCCACGGTCATGACCGCCGCCGAGACCGGGCATCTGGTCTTCTCGACGCTGCACACCAATTCCGCTGCCCAGACCATTGACCGCATCATGGACTCGTTCCCGGCCAATCAACATCACCAGGTCCGGGCGCAGCTCGCCCAGGTTCTCAAGGGAATCATCTCCTTGAATCTCGTCAAGCGGAGCGATGGGAAGGGACTCTGCGCCGCTGTCGAGATCATGCGGGCGACTCCCCGTATGGAGAAGCTCATCGAGGAAGGCAAGACAAAGGAGATTGAAACGGAGATCGAAAAGTCGGTCGCGTTCTTCAAGATGCAGACGATGAATCAATCACTGATGGCACTGGTCCTGAACGGTGTCGTGAGTGCAGGGGTGGCCCAGGCGGCGTCCTCGAACCCCGAAGATTTCGACCGCGACCTGCACAAGATCACATTCGCGGCCCACGCGGGCATGGATGAAGGAGACGACATGAACGACTCCAAGGCGGACTTCTCCAAGATCGTGGAGCTGCAGGAGATCAAGCGCCTCTACGATGAAAGCCGTGAGCGCCACCAGGCGGAGCTGGCGGAAAAGGATCGGATCATCGGGGAGCTTCACGATCAGCTGGCCAAGCATGAGAACCGGCTGCAGACCCTCTCGGACACGTCCCAGACCACGGAGGAAACCGTGGAGAAGGTGCGCCGGGAGGCCGCCGTCATCAAGCAGGAACTGGAAGCCCGGGTCATGAAACTTCAGGCCCGGGTGCGGGAGCTGTCGATGGACCGCAACCGGGAGACCGGCGGGACGCCGCCTCCGAAACGCGGCTTTTTCTCGCGGTGAGCCTCTTCCGGGCCGGAAATGTCCCCGGTCCGGCGCGGGTTCAGGTATACTGTCACGAGAGTGTGGCTGTGTGCCGCCGGGTGGCGGCGGCCACTCGTTGTTCTAAGTTGTTCCCGCTCAGAGGGTTACCATGAAGAATCCACCAAAGAAACGCCCTGGCCAGCCGCGAAAATCCCTCCGGTTCCTGCCTCTTCTCATCCTGGGAGCGGCGGTGAGTGTGGGAATTCTCCTGGGACGATTGACGGTCGACTCCGGCGCCGCGGCAAGTGGTGATGCAGCTTCGCGACCGGCCGCCGGCGTCCAGGCCGCCCCGGGAAAGACCGCAGCCGCTGCCGTGCCGGTCAAGGCCGTCGCCAACCAGCCGGCCACGAAAACCGTTTCGAGGGTCCGCCTGGATCTCGGCGGGGCCCCGTCCGTCGGCCGCGCGGACGCCCCGGTGACTCTCGTGGAGTTCGTGGATTACCAGTGCCCCTTCTGCCGCCGGGCGCACCCCACCGTGACCCAGATCATGAAGAGATACGGCGACAAGGTCCGTTTCGTGTTCCTGCAGAACCCGCTCCCCTTTCATAAGGACGCGCCCCTCGCCGCCCATGCCGCGCTGGCGGCGGCCGAACAGGGACGGTTCGAGGAGATGCACGAGCTGATCTTCAGCGGGAAGGCCCTGAAACGCGCCGATTTCATCTCCTATGCCCGGAAGATTGGCCTTGACACCAAAGCCTTCGAGGCATCCCTGGATTCCGACCGCCTGGCGACCCGGGTAAAACAGGATCAAACCCAGGCGGCGCGCGTGGGTGCGTCGGCCACTCCATTCTTCTTCATCAACGGCCGCTCGGTGCGGGGCGCTCGCCCGCTGGCCGACTTCACCAAGATCATCGATGAAGAGCTCCAGGGCCATCTCCCTCCCACCCAGTGGATTGCGCGCGTTCCGGCTCCGGCATCCCGCCGGCCCGCCGAGGATCCCAACGAGGTTTACGCCATCGACCTGGCGGACTCCATTGCCCGCGGCCCGGCCGACGCGCCCGTGACCATGGTCGAGTTCACGGCGTTTCAATGTGGCTTCTGCAAGAGGAGCCAGCCGACCATCCAGAAGATTCTGCAGACCTACCCCGATGACGTCCGTCTCATGGTGAAGTACATGCCGCTCCGGGATCACAAGGCGGCCATCGCTTCCCTGGCGGCCCACCGGCAGGGGAAGTACTGGGAGTACCGCAAACTGCTCTTTGACAACCAGCGCTCCCTGTCGGACGAAAATCTCCGGGCCCTGGCCAGCCAGGTCGGTTTGAATCTCGAGCAGTTCGAGAAAGACCGGCAGGATCCGGAACTGGCTGCCGAGGTCCAACGCAATGTCCAGCAGGCCCGGTCTGTCGGAGTGCAGGGAACACCGACCTTCTTCATCAATGGCAAGAAGCTGGTGGGCGCCCAGCCGTTCACCTCGTTCAAGACCATGATCGACCAGCAGCTTGCCCAGAAGAAGGGAGCGAACACCTAGCCGCCTCCCCGCGCTGCCACGGCCGGCAGGCCGCAGCCGTGGTAGGCTGCCGGCCGCATGGGTGAGTCGCCTTCCATTTCCTACGGCCCCTTCCGACCGGTGCTTCTCGCCGCCGGCCCTGTTCTTTTTGCCTCCCTGATCCTGGCGCCCATTCCCGGCCTGCCCCTTCCGTCGCGCCAGGCCGCCGGCGTGATCGCCTGGATGGCCACATGGTGGATCGGAGAGGTGGTCCCCCTGGCGGTGACGGCTCTTCTTCCCCTGATCCTCTTCCCGGCGTGTGGAATCCTGCCCGCCGCCCAGGTGGCACTTCCCTATGCCAATCAGTACGTCTTCCTCATGCTGGGAGGGTTCCTCCTCGCGGAGGCCATGCAAAGGCACCGCCTGCATCGGCGTATCGCCCTCCGGATCGTCGCCACGGTCGGCGGGGGGCCGCGCCGGCTGGTCCTGGGTTTCATGGTGGCCGCGGCCTTTCTCTCCATGTGGCTGTCGAACACGGCGACCGCCGCCATGCTGTACCCCATCGGAATGGCCATGGTCTCCCGGGTCAAAGAGCGCGCCTTCGCGCCGGCGCTCATGCTGGGCATCGCCTACGCATGCAATATCGGCGGCATGGGAACCCTGGTGGGCACCTTCCCCAACGTCGTTCTCTCCGGCATGCTTCCGGAGCTGGTCCCCGGTTCCAGCTCTCCCGACTTTGTCACCTGGATGGCCCGCGGGATACCGTTGGTGGTCCTCCTGGTACCCGCCGGCTGGCTTCTCCTCACGCGCCAGGCGTTCCCTCTCGCCCCGGGCGGCGGGAACGGCGGCCAGGCGGTCCGCTCCGCTCTCCAGGCCCTGGGACCCATGACTCCGGCGGAACGGCGGACCGCTCTGGTGTTCGGGCTCACGGCCCTGGGATGGATCGGGCGGGGTGGAATGGATCTGGGGGCCGTCCGGATCCCAGGCTGGGCGGAACTCCTGGGGCGTTCCCATGAAATTCATGACTCCACCGTGGCGATCGCCGCCGCGGTGGCCCTCTTTCTCATTCCCGCTGGCGACCCGAAGCGGAGGCACCGGCGTCTCCTGGGGCCGGCCGCGCTGGACGCGATTCCCTGGCCGATTCTGATCCTCTTCGGTGGCGGCTTCGCCCTGGCATCAGGGTTCCGCACCTCGGGCCTGGACCAGGTCCTGGGGCACGGCCTGGCACGGTTGGGGTCCTCCCTTCCCCTGGTGGCCCTCCTCCTCATCATCGCGGTCTCGGTGAGCCTGCTGACAGAAGTCAATTCCAACACGGCCACAGCCACGGCCCTCCTCCCTCTGACGGCGGCTGCAGCTTCAGCCCTCGCGCTCCCGGCCTACCCCTTGCTCCTCACCGTGACCTTCTCGGCTTCCTGCGCTTTCATGCTTCCGACCGCCACACCGCCCAATGCCATTGTCTTTGCCTCAGGAAGCATGACCCTCCGGCAGATGGCAGCCACCGGCCTGCGCATGAACATCATCGCCGCCCTGGTGATCGCGGCTCTGGTCTGGCTCTCCACTTCCTGACCGCCCCGGGGCCCGGATCCGGTCTTCGGGAGGTGTTATCCTTGACACTCCTCCAGGAGATCGGGGCATGCGATCACCACTTTTCGTCACTCTCGAGGGGATCGAGGGGGCGGGAAAAACAACCCAGATGAACAGCCTCTCGGCGTTTCTATCGCATTCGGGAGTCGAGCATGTCACCACCCGGGAGCCCGGCAGGACGGCCATCGGCGAGGCGGTGCGCACCCTTCTGCTCGATCCCGGGCGGCCTTCCCTGTGCCCCCTGGCCGACTCCCTTCTCTACAACGCCGCGCGCGCCCAGCACCTGCACGAGGTGATCGAGCCGGCGCTCGGCAGAAGGCAGGTCGTGCTCTGTGACCGCTACAAGGACTCGACCATGGCCTACCAGGGCCATGCGGGAGGCGTTCCCCTGTCCCTGCTCCAGACCCTCCATCGCCTGGGAGGACTGGCCCGCGACCCCGACCTGACGTTTCTCCTGGACCTGCCGGCGGAGGTCGGCCTGAGGCGGGCGCGCAGCCGCCAGAAGCTCTCCCGGGAAGGCCTGAGCCGCTTCGAGGAGATGGGCCTCGCCTTCCACCAAAAGGTCCGGGAAGGGTACCTTGCACTGGCCGCTGCCTGCCCCGAGCGCATCGAGATCGTGGATGCCACGCTCCCACCTGGACAGGTCTCCAAGCACCTGGTGCGTGTCCTCCAGGATCGCCTGGGTCTGGGAGGGTGATCCGTGGGAACCAACGGCCAGACGGCTCCGCCATCCTCTCCAACCCCCGCAGGCCCACCCCGCCGGTTGGCAGACCTGATTGGCAACGAGTCGCTCCGCTCTCTCTTGCGCCAGGCCATTTCCAGCCGCCGCCTTCCTCACACCTTGTTGTTCCACGGTCCTCCGGGTATCGGCAAGTTCACCACGGCCTGGGTGGTCGCGGCGGCCCTGAACTGCAAGTCGCCCTCCCGCGGCGATGCGTGCGGGGATTGCGTCTCCTGTCAGAAAATTCACCGCTGGTCCCACCCTGATGTCAGGGTTCTCGAGAGCGAGGTGGATGCCATCCGCGCCGAGCGGCCCATCTGCTATCCATCCTCTCCTCCAGGAGTCCGGTCCTCCCGCCCTTCTCCCCGCCTGCTCATCGGCCAGGTGCGCCGCCTGGTGCGCGAGATTGATTTCCGCCCGTTCGAGGGCCCATACCGCGTTCTGCTGATCCGCCATCTGGAGAGTGATCCGAGCCTCGGCTGCGCCAACGCGCTGCTGAAGGTTCTGGAGGAGCCGCCGCCCTTCACACTTTTCATCCTCCTCACCAGCCGCCCCCACAAGCTGCCCGCCACCGTTCGCTCCCGCTGCCAGACGCTGGCGTTCCAGCCGGCCGCTCCATCAGAAGTGGCCCGATTCCTGACCCGGCACGGCCTCTCCACAGAAGAGGCGCACCTGCGCGCCGCTCTCACGGGCGGGTGTCCGGGGAGGGCCCTGCGGCTGGACGCCCGCAAGGATCTGGCGCGGCGGGACGCGGTCCTGGAAGCCTTTGGGCACGCCAGCCGGGGCAGCGTTGTGGCGGCCCTGGAATCAGCCGACGGCCTGGCGCCGAGCCGGGAAGAATGGCCGGACCTGATGAGCGCCTTGAACCTGGTGCTCCGTGACCTGATGGTGTGGCCGCACGACCCGGGCCGCCGGCTAATCCACAACATCGATCGACAAGAGGCCATGGAGAGCCTGTCAGTTTCCTTGCCTCCGGAGCGCGCGGCCTCGCTGCTTGCGCGGCTGGGCTGGTGCGAGCGGGCCACCGAGCGCAACGTCAACGTCCGCCTCATGCTTCAGGCGCTCTTTCTGGAAGCCGGCGGCCACCTCGCGGCCTCCTGGCTGGCCGCGCCTTGGCTGGGGGGGAGCGCCAGGCGGACGCCGGTTCCGTGATCCGGGACATGCTCTGGCGGTACCGCCGCCGCTTTCTGGTGGGCGCCGGCCTGCTTCTCCTCACCAATGGCCTGGCTCTCCTGATTCCCCTCATTCTTCGAGAGGCTATCGAGGCTCTCCGGCGCGGCGGCGGGATGACCCAGGCGGCCCACTATGCTGTCCTCATTTCCCTGGCTGCCTCCGCCCGCGCCGTGGTGCGGACCGGCTCGCGGGTGGCTGTCCTGGGGGCCAGCCGCCGGATTGCCTACGACCTGCGCAACCGGTTCTTCGCTCACCTCCTGCGGCTGCCCGTCACTTTCTACAGCCGAACCACCACCGGGGATCTCATGAGCCGGGCGGTGAACGACATGATGTCCGTCCGCTCCCTCTTCGGCCCCGGATTGATGAATCTGTTCAACACGGCCATGGTTTACGTCTCGGCTCTCGCCATCATGGCCTGGCTCAACCCTCTGTTGACGCTTGCCTCCCTGGTGCCGCTCCCCTTTCTCATTTTCGCGGTCCAGCACATCGGCAGCCGACTCTACACCCGGAGCCGGGCCGTGCAGGAGCGCCTGGCCCGCCTCTCGGAACAGGCTCAGGAAAGCCTCAGCGGCATCCAGATGATCAAGGCCCACTCCCAGGAGAGCCGGGAGGTGGAAACCTTTCGCGCTCTGTGCGAGACCTCCCGCCAGGCCAATCTTTCCCTGGCCCGGGTCCGCGGCATCCTGATTCCTCTCATGGGATCTTTAAGCGGCGCCAGCGGCCTGATCGCCCTCTGGGTCGGCGGACGCCTCGTCGCCCGACAGGACATCACCTTGGGCGATTTCGTCGCCTTCACCGGATATCTTGCCATGCTGGTCTGGCCCACGGTCGCCATGGGATGGATCATCAACAGTTTTCAGCGCGGTCTCGTGGCCATCCGGCGGCTGGAAGAGATCCTGGACCAACCTCCCGAAGCGGATGTGCCAACCGATCCGGGAGCCGTGCAGACTCTGCTGGGGGAGATTGTCTTTCGCCGTCTGACCGTCTCTCACGAGGAAGGCGGCCCTCCAGCGCTCGAGGACGTGTCTCTCCGGATCCGCCCGGGAGAAACCGTCGCCCTGGTAGGCCCCATCGGGTCGGGAAAATCGACCATCGCCAATATCCTCTCCCGCTTCGTCCCGGTCCCCGATGGCACCGTGTTCCTGGATGGCCGCGATATCAATGCGATCCCCCTGGATGTGGTCCGGCGCCACATCGGCTATGTTCCACAGGAGGCCTTCCTCTTCGCGCGCACCCTGAAGGACAATATCGCCTTCGGGCTCGACGGCTCCCAGCCCGGCGAGGTGGAGCGAGCCGCCCATCTTTCCGGAATGGAACGAGACCTGGACCTCTTTCCGGACGGGCTTGAGACCCGCGTGGGTGAAGGCGGCACCACCCTCTCCGGCGGCCAGAGGCAGCGCACGACGCTGGCGCGCGCCGTGGCTCTGAAACCCCGGATCCTCATACTCGACGACTCACTCTCCTCGGTGGACGCCAGGACAGAAAAGGAGATCCTGGAGAATCTCTCGGAGGTGATGGCTGCCTCCACGACACTTCTCATCTCCCACCGCCCGGCCGCCGTGGCCTGGGCCGATCGCATCGTGGTGCTGGATCGCGGCCGGATCCTCGAGCAGGGAACCCACGAGGAGCTCATGGCCCGAAACGGCCTCTATGCACAGATGACCCGCCAGCGTTCGCTGGAGCGTAGCCTGGAGACGCAGCCGTGAAGCCGGTCCGTGGAATTCACGAGGAGGCCGTTCTCGGCAAAGCGTACGATGCCCGCCTCATCCGGTGGCTGTGGCAGTGGGTCCGGCCCCACCGGAGCTTGGTCATTCTTTCGCTCGGCCTCTTTGCATGCGTCTCCATCGCCCAGCTCGCGCAGCCTTACCTGGTCAAAGTGGCCATCGACCGCTTCATGCTCCCGGGAAACCAGGAGGGATTGACGCTCCTGGCCTTGCTCTTCCTCCTGACCATGATCGGGGAGTTCTTTTTCAGATACGCGGAAATCTACGTGTTGGAGAAGACCGGCCAGGCGGTGGTTTTCGACCTGCGGACGTCTGTCTTCGCTCACGTTCAACGCTTGCCATGCCGGTTTTTTGATCACAACCCTGTGGGAAGGATCCTCACCCGCATCACCACCGATATCGAATCCTTGAACGAAGTCTTCGCCTCCGGCGTGGTGACCGTGATCGGCGACGTCTTGAAACTCGCCGGCATCATCATCGTGATGCTGTGGATGAACGCACACCTCGCGCTGGTCACCTTTGCCATCATCCCGGCCATGCTGGGACTGTCCCTCTTCTTCCGTCTCCGCTTGCGTGGGGCCTACCGGGTCCTCCGCCTGCGCATTGCGCGCATCAACAGCTCTCTCAATGAGTCCATCGGCGGCATGGGTTTGGTGCAGCTCTTCCGCCGGCAGGAGCGCCATTACGCCGAGTTCAAGGCTCTCAACCGCCGTCACATGGAAGCGGACACCGGATCGGTGCTTTACGATTCCCTCTTCTCGGCCGCCGTGGAGTGGATCGGCACGCTGTCCGTGGCGCTGATCATCTGGTACGGAGGCGGCCAGATTGTCCACCAGGCCATCACGTTCGGCGTCCTGATCGCCTTCATCGAGTACACACAACGATTCTTTGTGCCGATCCGGGAACTCTCCACCAAGTATGCCGTGATGCAATCGGCCATGGCCGCCAGCGAGCGGCTGGCGGCTCTCCTGGAGGAAAAGCCGGAGCCGGGAATCCTGGCGGCCTGTCGTCCGGCTCACGCCTCTCCCACCACCCCACGCGGGCGCATCATCTTTGAAAACGTTTCCTTTCAATACCATGCGGGCGAGGACGTCCTGCGTGACATCTCTTTGCAGGTGAAACCCGGCGAGAAAATCGCGCTGGTGGGTTTGACCGGGTCGGGGAAGACAACCCTCATCAAGCTCCTGGTGCGCCTCTACGGGCCCACCGCCGGTCGGATTCTTCTGGATGGTGAGGATATACGGGGTCTGGATCCGCGAACTCTCCGCCGCCGCATCGGCCTGGTCATGCAGGATGGTTTTCTCTTCCGTGGCACCATCGCCTCCAACATCTCTCTCAATGACCCTTCGCTGACGCGGGACGATATCGAGGCAGCAGCGCGCGCGGTCCAGGCCCACACGTTCATCCAGCGCCTGGCCGGGGGATATGATCATCCGATTCGCCCACGGGGGACCAACCTTTCAGCGGGACAGAAACAGCTCCTGACCTTTGCCAGAGCGCTCGCGTTCGACCCCGAGGTCCTCGTGCTCGACGAGGCCACCTCCTCCGTCGACCCGGGGACCGAGGCGCGCATCCAGCTCGCCTTGGCCCGCTTGACTCACACACGAACGTCCCTCATTATTGCGCACCGCCTCTCCACCATCACCGGCGTGGACCGCATCCTGGTTCTCCACCACGGCTCGATCCGGGAAGAAGGAACCCATGACGAGCTTCTCTGCCGGGAGGGGCTGTACGCCCAACTCCACCGGATCCAGATCGCCGCGGAACGCGGACCATCGGCACCGCCCCACCGCGAGAGGCCCGGCTCCTTTTCCACAGGAATGCCGGACACCGGCCAGGTGTCCTGAAGACCCTCCCGCAGAGTGAGTTGGCCCCTCCGCTCCACAGGATTTCCACAGGCCATTCCACTGTCCCCACAACCGGTTGGGCTGCCTGGGATCGATTCCCCTACATATTGCGTTTTTTCCGTTGACTCCTGACTCATTCTCTGTTAGCCTGCGCCAGAAACAGCAACAGCGGGATATCCCGCTGTTGAGCGTCGCGCTATGAAGAATCACTGGGAGTGGGATGGGTGATTCACCTGCCTTGGCAGCCCCGCCGATGAGTGCTCGTTTGAATGAACCCTGTCAACTGATAGATCCATGCTGGACCCCTTCCGGCGGTGTCCCTGGCTCGCAGAGATCAGGGCTCCCTGAGCCGGCACCGCCTCTTGCCCTTCACCTCTCGCGAAGCGCCCATCCCGCTCCCTTGCTGAATGATGATTCCAGTCCCCCTCCCCCGGGGGGTTCCGCGGCAGGGGGAACGGACCTCTTCGAAGAACCCCCTCTCTTCAATGAGACCATTCCGCCTGAAGTGTTTCCCCCGGGGGAGGCTTCCTTGTGCTCGGCTTTTGGTGCTGTGACTGGTGGGGGACGGTCCGCCGAACAGCCGACGGCCACGCGGGAAACGTCTCAGTATTTCTGAAGCTGGCGCTGGTAACCGCGAAAGTTCCGGTAGGTCTCGCCCAGGGAGTCGCCGCCAAACTTCTCCAGAAAAGCGTCCGCCAGTACCAGGGCGACCATCGCCTCCCCCACGACGCCGGCGGCCGTGATGGCTGTCACGTCGCTTCGTTCAACCGCCGCCTTGAAAGGCTGTTTGATCTTCACATCCACAGAGCCCAGGGGCTTGCGTAGGGTCGAGAGAGGTTTCATGTAGGCACGCACGCGGACCTCTGCCCCATTGGTGATCCCCCCCTCGATTCCGCCGGCTCGATTGGTACGCCGGGTGAACCTCTTTTGCCGGCCGGCCCGATAAATCTCGTCATGCACCTCGGATCCCCGGCTGGCGGATCCATGGACTCCCATGCCGATCTCCACGGCCTTGATCGCCTGGATGGACATGAGGGCTCCGGCCAGACGCCCGTCGAGCTTGGTGTCCCAGTGCCGGTGGCTTCCCAGGCCGGGCGGCACCCCGGCCGCCACCACCTCGAACGCGCCGCCAACCGTGTCGTGGTCGGAGGCAGCGTGGTCAATGATTCGCATCATCTTCTTTTCCAGCTCTGCATCCACGACTCTGAGGGGAGAGTCTTCCGGCAGGCTGGAAATGTCGACAAAGCCGATTTCCTGGCCGGCTGGATAGGCCGCGCCACCCACCTGGATCACGTGGCTGACAATCCAGATGGAGAACTGCTCCAGAAACTGCATGGCCAGGGCGCCGGCGGCCGTCCGTGCCGCCGTCTCGCGCGCCGAAGCCCGCTCCAGGATATCTCTCACGTCATGGGTGTTGTACTTCAGCGCACCGGCCAGATCCGCATGACCCGGCCGGGGTCGGGTCACCTCCCGCTTCTTCACTCCGGAGGCGACCGGCTCTGCGCTCATCGAATCGAGCCAGTGGATATGGTCTTTGTTCTCGATGGAGAGCGCCACCGGACTCCCCAGGGTCCGCCCATGGCGAATCCCCGCAAGCACGCGGACACAGTCCGCCTCGATCTTCATGCGCGGTCCCCGGCCATAACCGCCCATCCGCCTCCTGAGGACCTTGTTCACCGACTCCAGGTCGATCTCCAGGCCGGCGGGCAGCCCGTCCAGCGTGACCGTGAGCGACGGCCCATGTGACTCGCCAGCCGTGAGAAAACGGAGCGCTCTCATGCGCTCATCTTCTCCACCTGACGCAGGGCTCGGGGCAAGAACTCCAGGAGGGTCGCAGATGTGAGAGCCGCCAGACCGGTCTGCTCGGCGGCCAGATCGGCGGCCAGGCCGTGGGCAAATGCTCCGAGGATCAGGGCGTCGGTTGCCGGGAGGCCCGTGGCCACGAGACCGGACAGGACGCCGGTGAGCGCATCTCCGCTCCCCGCCGTGGCGAGCCCCGGATTGCCGGTCGGATTGACGTAAACCTGGCCCTCCGGCGTCCCGACCAGGGTGCGGTACCCCTTGAGGACCAGATAGCACGCATGGTTGATGGCGAAGCTGCGGCAGATCCCGACCCGATCCTTCTGGACCTCCTGGCTGGAGAGCCCGGCCAGGCGCGCCATCTCTCCGGGATGGGGGGTAAGAATCAGGAGTCGATCTTGTCCGCTCAGCAGCTCTTCGCGCCCGGCAAACGCGTTCAGACCATCCGCATCCAGGATCACAGGGATGCGGGCTCCCGTCACCAGGGACCTCAGGGTCGCCTGGGTCTCCTTCCCCGTTCCCGCGCCCATCCCCACGGCCAGCAGCGTGGCACTCTCGGCCAGATGGCGGAGCGGCGTGACGGCGCGCCGGGAGATCTGGCCCTGGCCGGTCTCCGCTAGTGGCTCGGTCATGGCTGGGGCATAAGCGGCGACCTCGGCGCGCACCGAACAGGGAACCGCCGCCGTCACCCGCCCCGCGCCCGCCTTCAGGGTCGCTTCCGCGGCGAGACGAACGGCCCCCGATTTTCCCACCGAGCCGCCGATGATCAGCACGTGGCCATAGTCTCCTTTGTGGGAGGATTCCTCCCGGGGCAGAAGACGTCCTTCCAGTGATTCCTCATCGACCCATTCCAGGTACACGCCCTCATCCTCGACCGCCTCATCGGGAATGCCGATGCGTGCCACCACCAGCTCGCCGCAGAAGGCCTCGGCGGGCGGCAGAAGATGTGGCACCTTGGGGGCCACGAAGGTCACCGTGGCGTGCGCTCTCACGGCAGCACCCTGGACCAGATGGCTGTCTCCCGACAACCCGGAAGGAATGTCCACGGCGACCACGTAGGCCCCCGCAGCGCTGATGTCGTTCACAATGGTCTGGTAATCGCCCCGAACCCGGCCCTTGAGCCCCGTTCCCAGCAAGGCATCCACCACCACGTCAAAGGACAGGAGTGGGTTTTCCCCGTCTCCTCCAGCGTGCCAGGCTCTGCTGTCTGCCACACGGCGGATGGGAACGGGGAGCGACTTCAGGATGCGGAGGTTGGTTCCCGCGCCTCCCTCGATCTCTCCCGGGGCCGCAACGAGGAAGACCGTCGGCGTGAGACCCAGATCATGAAGGTGCCGCGCCACCACCAAACCGTCGCCGCCGTTATTCCCCTTCCCGCAGACGACGGCGATGGAGGCTTCCTCCAGGTCCTCCACCGTTTCCAGCAAATGCTCGACCACCGAGCGCCCTGCATTCTCCATGAGCACGAGCCCGGGAATGTGGTAGCGCGAGACAGCTCGGCGGTCGATGTTGCGCATCTGGTGCGCGGTCAGGATCTTCATGGTCGGCCTCCATCCATCCCTCTTCCGGCGGGCCGGCCCTGCGGACGCGGAACCAGGTCAGGAGAGAACCCGGATCTCCACGCGGCGGTTCTTGGCGCGGCCTTCCCGGGTGCTGTTATCCGCAACGGGCTTGCTCTCGCCGTAGGAAATCACGGACATCCGGTGCAGCGGAATCCCGTGCTTGCTGTTCAGATACCGGCGAACGGCTTCCGCACGACGGAGGCCAAGTTTGAGATTGTAACTCTCCGGCCCGGTCGAATCAGTGTGTCCCTGGATTTCCAGATACACGTTGGCGTTTTCCGAGCGCAGCCGAGAGGCAAGTTCGTCCAGGCGCTGGGCCGCAGCCTCGGTGAATTCGGCGCTATCAAAGGCGAAGTCCCCCGCGACCTCCGAGAGAACCACCTCGTAGAGAAGCTTGCCCTTGGCCAGCTGGTAGGCCTCGTCCGCACGGTTTCCGGCATCCCGGCCTATCCGTTCCGCTTCCGCCAGTTCATCGGACATGCCGTCCAGGCGCTCTTCACCCTGCTGCAGCCCGCGCTGGTTGGCCTCCACCTGTGTCTCGATGTCGGCGATCTTCTTGTCCTGAGCCATGGCGCCATCGCGGACGAATTTCCTGGTCGCACATCCCGAGAGCAGCACCCCCCCCATGACGATCAAGCCGATCCATCCTGCTCCAACGGGAAAAACCAATCTTTTCATTGTCTCGACACCCCTGGGCCGTCTCCGCCTCCAGCGGATAAGGCGCTCCAATTCGCAAAACGTTTTCGCCTTCGAGCCTGAACGCGCGGAGAGTACCAGAAACGGGAAGACAAGCCAATTTGAGCCGGGGGGAGGGACGAGAGCAAACAGATTAAAGGCTTAGGTTTCAGTTCTTTACGTAATATCCCCGACGGGTGAAGACCTGGTTGCTGCGCTGGCTGGTGCGCAGCTCCACGCGCCGGAAGCCGGAGACACCGGCATGTGGTGGTGGACGGTAACCGATGATGTACTGGCCGGCAAGGCGCCCCCTGATGCTCGAAAAAACAGCGTCGAAATCGGCCGATTCGAAGACCGGCCACAGGTCCCCGCCGGTCTCGCGTGAGAATTCCCGCATCTGGTCGAAAAGGGTCGAGGATCCCTTCGGGCCCGAGGAAGCCCTGCGAAACCGAAGGGGCAGCCCGCTGATCCCGAGCGTATAGATGGGAACCTGGACCTGGCGGGCCATCCGGATGATCTCGCTGCTGGTCAGACGCGATGCGTTGTCGATGCCGTCCGTGATCACGACCAGCGCCTTGCGGCCGGATGTATTTCCAGCCAGAAGGGAAGGAGCATAGGCGAGAGCGTCACGAAGAGCCGTTTTCCCATAGGCTTTCTGCTCCTCCAGAACCTTGACGAAAAGCCTTCGGTCCGCAGTGAAGCCCTGGACGATCACCACATCTCCATCGGCGAAAATCAGGAGGGCCATCTGGTCATTCGGCTCCAGGGTGGTCACGAAACGCTCGATGGCCCGCCGGGCCTGTTCCAGTTTTTTCCTGAGTGACATGGAGCCTGACACATCCAGGAGAAACGCAATCTTCGCCGGCTGATTCTCGCTGCTGCCAAAGACCGAGATCTCCTGCGGCACGCCGTCCTCGGTGACATGGAAATCATCGGGACCCAGGCCAAGCACCGTCTTCCCCTTGCGATTGAGCACGGTGGCATGGAGGACGACGAACCGAACCTGCACATCTTCACGGAACACGCGCCCACCGGCCGCAGCCTCCAGAGGCACCGGGCCAGTGGCAGGAGCAGCCCAAGGCTGCTGGGCTGCCGGAAGCGCCGCCAGCGAGAGTCCAGCCACCAAGGCCGCTCCAGGATGGATCCAGAACCGGTTTGCAGGCATCCCGCTCCTCCCTGTTCCGATGCCCCTATAATCATGCATTCATGGTCCGTGGTATGCCAGGAGTTTATCGAACCGGCTCAGCCGGGGAGACCCGGGCTCTCGGTCGTGAGCTGGCCCGGCGCCTGAACGAGGGGGACGTGGTCCTCCTGTTTGGCGAGATGGGCACCGGAAAGACTTGCCTGGTCAAGGGGATCGCCGCCGGGCTTGGCCTGGATCCCCGGCGGATTCATTCTCCCTCCTTCATCATGGTGAGATGGCATCGAGGCTCTCCCGGCCTGAATCATGTTGATCTCTTCCGGCTGGATGCCGGCGAAGACCTCACCGACCTTGGCCTCCCGGACCTGCTTGCGGGCCGGAGGATCACCGTGGTGGAATGGGCCGAGCGGCTGCCCCCCGCGAGCCGCACGGTGCCACGCTGGGAGATTCATCTTTCTCACGCGGGGGGCGATCGGCGGGAGATCCGCGTTCTTCAGATCCCTTCCCGTGGCCATGCGGCCGCGCCTGCACCCGAGTCATAGACTCCCTGATCGGTCCCGGGCGAGCGGCCGGAATTGCCGCCGGGTTGCCCGCACACCGAGCACCATGCCCGCGGTGAGGACAGCTACCGCCCAGAGGAGAAAACGGATCTGTGAGGGCAAGAGACCCCCCCCCATATCCGTCAACGCGGCTGCGGGACCGGTGAGAGCGCTCACAGCCATCAGGCTCGCCAGGAGAGCGTTCATCCAGAGCGCCAGGTGGTAGGCCGCCGCCTTCCGGCCAAGAAATCCACAGCCTGCCACGAGGTGCCCAGCCCCCACCAACCCGGACACGAGCCGCGCCGGCCAACCGTTCAGGAACCATGGTCCGACCAGAACCACCTGCCCCAGGCTCTCCGGCCACGCCAGGACAGCCCCTAACAGGATCAATCCCACCATCAGAAAATGCAGTGTCAATCCGGCCATCAGAAAAGAAAAAGAGCCGGAAAGCTCCGGGCCGCTCGACCGGAAACGGCCCCTCACATCCTTTCCGAGCAGAGCTGCCGCCGCCGCGGCGGGGAGGAGAACCAGGGTCACGCCGATCCAGACAAGGGGCCGCCAGGCCAGTGACAGCGCCGGGAGCCCACCGCCCGCCAGGAGAAACCCTACGCCCAGAGCGAGGTTGAACAGTCCGACCAGGGTGGTGGCCACGAAAAGGGTGAATCCCAGAATTCTGCCCCAGGCCTTCTTTCCCAGGAGACTCCAGCCCGCCAGCCCCCACAAAAGGGCTGCCGATCCAAACAGCGCCAGGTTCAGGCCAGCCACCGCCCTCACCAGCTCGCGGCTCACCAGAAGAGTGGCTCCGCCGGGTAGGAGGTGAACCTCCTCGCCGGCCGCCAGGAGCGTCAGATCCGGATCGCGGATCTGGAGCGGCGTGGTCAAGGGCCTCCCCCGGACCCAGCTCAAAGCCAGGAGAGAGAACACCAGAAGGCACACCAGCGCGTACCCCAAGGCCAGCCCGGCCACGGCCTTGATCAGACGATCAGCTCTCGGTCCTGTAGTTGGGTGCTTCTTTGGTGATGATGACATCGTGGGCGTGGGATTCCTTCAGGCCCGCCGCGGTGACCCGGATGAAACGGGCCGTCGCTTGAAGGCTTGCAATATCCGCGCTGCCGCAGTATCCCATCCCGGAGCGCAACCCGCCGACCATCTGAGGAACCAGCGAGGAGAGCTTCCCCTTGAACGGGACCATGCCCTCGATCCCCTCCGGTACCAGCTTGTGGGCTTCGTGCTCGTCCTCCTGGAAGTACCGGTCCCGGCTCCCTTGCTGCATGGCCGCCAGGGATCCCATACCCCGGTAAGCCTTGAAGGTTCGCCCTTGATAGAGAATGGTTTCCCCGGGAGATTCCTCGGTGCCGGCAAACAGAGATCCGATCATCACGGCGGAAGCACCTGCAGCCAGCGCCTTGGTGATGTCGCCCGAGTACTTGATTCCGCCGTCCGCAACGATGGGAATTCCTTCCTCCCGGGCCACGCGCGCCGCATCCAGGATGGCGCTGAACTGCGGCACGCCCACTCCGGAAACCACTCGAGTCGTACAGATGGATCCCGGACCGACGCCGACCTTCACGCCATCCACCCCCCGTTCGATGAGCGCACTCACTCCTTCGGCGGTCCCGACGTTTCCCGCCAACATCTGAATCCCCGAGTGGGCCTCGCGCAGTTTCGCGACCATTCTGAGCACGCCCTCGCTGTGTCCGTGAGCCGTGTCCACGACCAGGACATCCACATGGGCTGCCACAAGGGCTTGAGCCCGATCCAGAGAATCCGCGCCGATCCCGACCGCGGCTCCCACGCGTAACCGCCCCAGGGAATCCTTGCAAGCATCCGGATAGCGGATCATCTTCTTGATGTCCTTGACAGTGATCAAGCCCTTCAGCCGAAAATCATGATCCACCACTGGAAGTTTCTCGATCTTGTGCTTGTGGAGAATCGCCTTGGCTTCATCAAGCGTGGTCCCTTCCTTGGCGGTGATCAGATGCTCGCGGGTCATGAGCGCCGACACCGAAAGGTCGGTGCGCGTCTCGAAGCGCAGATCCCGGTTGGTGAGGATTCCCACCAGGCGTCCGGACTGATCCGTGATGGGCACGCCCGAGATCCGGTAGCGCTCCATGAGGGACAGCGCCTCCGAGATTCTCGCGTCCGGAAGCATGGTGATGGGGTCGACAATCATTCCCGACTCGGAGCGCTTGACCTTGTCCACCTCCCCCGCCTGCTCTTCCAGGGTCAGGTTCTTGTGAATCACGCCCAGCCCCCCCATCTGTGCCATGGCAATAGCCAGTGGCGCTTCGGTGACCGTGTCCATGGCCGCAGACAACATGGGAATGTTCAGGTGGATATCCCTGGTGAGCCGCGTCGCGACCGACACCTGTCCCGGCAAGACCTTCGAGTGGGCCGGCAAGAGAAGAACGTCGTCAAAGGTCAGGTATTCGGGAAAAGGGTGTGAAGGCATGACATTCATCTTTCCTGATGAACTCCCTGGATGTCAACCCGCGTCAGGCAGCGCCACAGCACTTTTTGAACTTCTTGCCGGAACCACAGGGACAGGGAGTATTACGGCCAACCTTGGCCGCCTTCTTGATCGGCCGGCGGACGGCGCCTCCATCCCCTCCCCCGGCAAAGACCAGCTCGCGTTCTCTCTGCATCTGGCGGCGCCTTTCCTCGATAAGATCTGCTTCTGTCTTGGGCTCGAAGAGGTAAAGGTCGCGAATAATTTCATCCTCGATGCGCTCCTTCATTTCCCCGAACATGTCGAAGGACTCGCGCTTGTACTCCACCAGCGGATCCCTCTGCCCGTACCCGCGGAGCCCAATCCCCTCCTTCAAATGATCCATGGCAAGGAGGTGGTTCTTCCAGTGATTGTCAATCACGTTCAGAATGAAGTAGCGCTCGTACTGGCGCATCAACTCCGCACCGACCCGCGATTCCTTGCGCTGGTAATATTCCTTGACCAGGGAACGCATGCGCTCGGCCATCTCCGGAACGGGACGGGACAGGTCGGCGCCCTCGTTCTCAGGATCGAACCCGAACATCGACTGGAACCGGCTTCTGAAGAGCGTCGAATCCCAGTCCCTGCTATCCGTACCGGCAGCCACCTCTGCCTCCAGGAGGCCACCGACGATGTCCGTCGCGCGCTCCATGACGTATTCCCGGGTCCCCTCTCCCGACAGAACCTCGCGGCGCAAGGCATAGATCTGCTCGCGTTGCTTGTTCATGACATCGTCATATTCGAGCAGATGCTTGCGGGTCTCGAAATTGCGCGCCTCCACTTGCCTCTGGGATCTTTCGATCGCTCGCGTCACCATGCCATGCTCGAGAGGAACCCCTTCTTCCATTCCCAGTCTCTGCATCAGACCGCTGATCCGATCGGATCCAAAGATTCGCATGAGGTCGTCTTCCAGAGACAGATAGAACCGTGAAGATCCCGGATCCCCCTGCCGCCCGGCCCGCCCGCGCAGCTGATTATCAATGCGGCGGGACTCGTGCCGCTCGGTCCCGATGATGTGCAGGCCGCCAAACTCGATGACCTTATCGTGCTCCTTCCGGGTCATGGCCCGCGCCCTGGCCAGGCTCTCTTCCCACTGCTCGGGAGTGGCCTGCGAAGGTTCCACTCCTTGATTGGTCAACTCCTGCCGCGCCAGAAATTCCGGATTTCCTCCCAGAAGGATGTCGGTACCACGCCCGGCCATGTTGGTCGCTATGGTCCCTGCGCCCACTCGCCCGGCCTGGGCGACAATGCTGGCCTCCTGTTCGTGATACTTGGCATTGAGAACCACATGCCGGATCCCCTTCTTCTTGAGAATGGAGGAAAGGTGCTCCGACTTCTCGATGGAAACCGTCCCCACTAGCGTGGGCTGGCCGCGCGTTTGGCATTCGCCGATCTCCGCCGCCACGGCCTCGAATTTCTCCCGGGTCGTGCGGTACACAACGTCGGGAAATTCGGTCCGGATCAGCGGGCGGTTGGTGGGGATCACCATGACCTCCAGGTGATAGATCTTGTCGAACTCGACGGCTTCCGTGTCGGCTGTTCCGGTCATACCGGCCAGCTTGTCGTACATGCGAAAATAGTTCTGGAAGGTAATGGTGGCCAGGGTCTGGTTTTCCTTCTCGATCTTGACGCCTTCCTTGGCTTCCACCGCCTGGTGGAGCCCGTCCGACCAGCGCCGCCCGGTCATGAGCCGGCCGGTGAATTCATCCACGATGACGACCTGGCCCTCCTTGACCATGTAGTGGACATCCTTCTCGAAGAGGGTGCGCGCCTTGAGCGATTGCTCCAGGCAATGGAGAATCTCCATGTTCGCCGGATCGTACAGATTTCCCACTCCGATGCGCTTCTCGGCCATTTCAATGCCTTCGTCGGTGAGAACGGCCGTGCGGGACTTTTCATCCACCTCGAAGAGAGGGGTCAGGATCTTCTCTGCCTCGCGGGTCTTGTCCTTCTCTCCCAGCTTCACAATCTCAGCCATAACCCGGTCCGCGTCGTAGTACTTGCCGGTAGACTCCTCGGAGGGACCGGAGATAATGAGGGGGGTGCGCGCCTCATCAATGAGAATGGAATCCACTTCGTCAACAATAACAAAATGGTGACCACGCTGGACATAATGATCCAGCGAGAATTTCATGTTGTCCCGCAGATAATCGAAGCCAAACTCGTTGTTGGTGCCGTAGGTGACGTCAGAGCCGTACGCATCCTGCCGGTCCTTGTCCTGCATGTCGTGCTGGATCACGCCCACCGTCAAGCCCAGGAAACGATAGAGGATTCCCATCCACTCCGAGTCCCGCCGGGCAAGGTAGTCGTTCACCGTGACCACGTGGACGCCCTTGCCGGCCAGGGCGTTCAGATAGACCGACAGAGTGGCCACCAGCGTTTTCCCTTCACCGGTTTTCATCTCGGCGATCTTGCCCTGGTGGAGGACGATGCCCCCGATGAGCTGAACATCGAAATGGCGCATTTTCAGGCAACGGAGGCTGGCCTCGCGGACCACCGCAAAGGTCTCGGGAAGGAGATCGTCCAGAGAAGCTCCTTGCTCCAGGCGCTGCCGGAAGACCCCCGTGCGGGCCTTCAGTTCCTCATCGGTAAGGGATTGGGTCTGTCCCTCGAGCTCGTTGATGGCCGCAACCAGGGGTTGGAGTTTCTTCAGGTCACGATCGTTTTTGGTGCCGAATACTTTTGTGAGAAGAGAGCCAATCATCCATGAAAGGATAGCATGGGCCCGCGCGCGGAGACTTCAGCCCCGGGGCCGGATCGGGGGGGCAAGAACCGCAGGCTTCTGGCTCAGCCGACGGGCGGCTGCGGATTCTCCAGGATAAAATCCCGGGGATCTACAGGTTTGCCCGCCACCCGGATCTCGTAGTGCAGATGGCTTCCCAGACTCCGGCCTGTGGAGCCGACACTGCCGATGGTGTCGCCACGGCGCACCTGCTGGCCCTTCTTGACCTGTATGCGGCTCAGGTGGCCGAAGCGGCTGACAATACCCCCGCCGTGGGAGAGATAGACGGCCAGGCCGAGTCCGCCGATGCGGCCGGCGAGCACCACCCGGCCGGAAGCCGGGGCGACGACGGACGTCCCCGCGCGGGCGACAATATCCTGGCCATGGTGGAACACGCGCCGGCCCGTGAAGGGATCCCTGCGCCACCCGAAGGAGGAGCCGAAATATCCCTCCGAGACCGGTGTGATGGTGGGGATGGTGGCCAGATACCGCTCCCGCTTGTCGTAGGCAGCCGCCAAGGACTGGAAACTCTGGCCGAGTCGCGTGTTGCGCAGGGCGAGGGCATCCAGCTCCTCCTGGACCGATTCCGCCTGGCTGATGACGCCGGTCGTTCCTTGCGCACCTCCGGTGCTTTCCAGTCTGCCGGGGACACTGTCCAGGCCAGCCACCAGCGCCAGTTTCCGCGCCTCCTGCTCGTAATGCGCCATCTGGGTCCTCAACCTCGCCAGCTGGCCATCGATCTCATGAAGAGACCGATCGAGGGAGGCGTTGCAGCGCCGCAGCGAGTCGATCCGCTCCTGTTGTTCCAGCTTATCCAGATACCAGCGCGGCGCCAGGCTTCCCGCGCCGGCCAGCAAGGCGACCAGGGCACTCAGGGTGACGAAAAACCGCCCGGACAGGGCGAAAGACCGCAGTCGGCCTCCCTGATGAGGCACGACCATGACCGTGTAGAACTTCGCTTTCATGGTCCCTCCGCCGTTCTGGAGCACGGCGCGCAATCGGGTTAAGAGTGGAAAAACTGGCATATCCTAGGTTCGCCTCCGCGCTCTGTCAAGAACGGGTCCGGGCGCCCAGCTCGGGCGCCGTGATAAGTTTGCGTCCATGACCCGCAGGATGCAAGATCGGATGGGTCAGTTCCTGTTCATCGGCCTGGATGGCCCGGAGTTGACCCCATCCTCACGTGAGTTCTTGACTTCCATCGGCCCGGGGGGGGTGATTCTCTTTCGCCGGAACCTGGAAAATCCGGCCCAGATCGCCCATCTCACCCGCTCCCTGCGCACCCTCTACAGCCCTCCTCCCATCATCGCCATCGACCAGGAAGGCGGCCGGGTCAGCCGGTGCAGTCCACCCTTTCCCCCCCTGCCTCCGGCATGGAAGCTCGCGCAGCTCGAGACCGTGGTCATTGTCCGCTGGTTCGGCGCCCTGGTAGGACGTGGGCTGCGATCCCTGGGGCTGCAGCTCGACCTAGCTCCCGTCGTGGACCTCTCGCGTGCCGGGGAGGAGGATGGGATTGGCGACCGTGCCTTCTCCGACGACCCGGTGCGGGCCGCGGAGGCCGGGGGAGAGTTCCTGAGTGGTCTCGGGGACGCCGGGGTCGCCGGCTGCCTGAAGCATTTCCCTGGTCTCGGCGGCGCCCCGGCGGATACGCACCAGACGCTCCCCAGGATGGCCGGTCATTCCGGGGCCCACGATGACGCCCTGATTCCTTACCGGCGGTTGCACTCCGAGGCGCCCGTGATCATGGTCGCCCATGCCCACTATCCCCGCCTGTCCGGTGAGGAGCCGCTTCCCGCCAGCCTCGACCGGCGGATCGTTCATGACCTGCTCCGGGAGGAGATCGGGTTTCGCGGCCTGGCGGTCTCGGACGATCTCGAGATGGGCGCCGTGGCCGCCCGGGCCGACTTCGGCGATCTCGCCGTGGATGCCGTGCGGGCGGGTCACGATCAGATTCTCATCTGCCACCGGGAGGACCGCATCGTGAGCGCCTGGTCGGCCCTGAAACGGGCCGCGGCCGGCGGCGATTTGCCTCCCGCCGCGCTGGCGCGCTCTTTCCAGCGCATCGAGGCCTTCCAGGCATCGCCGGCCTGTCGCCGCTCGCCGGAACCGTTCGTACCGGAGGAGATCGATCTCGTGGTGCACGAGATGCAAGACCTCACCGGCGAACTGAACCGGGCCCTCCGGAGGCGCGGTCTCGCCGGCGACTAAGTGAACGCGGGCCGGAACGATTCAGGCTGGAAGCGGCTCTCCCGCGAGCCGCCGGTAAATCTCCCGATACCGGTCGCGAACGCCGGCCACGATTTCCGGCGGTAGGTCGGGAACCGGTGGCCGCTTGTCCCAGCCAATCTCCTCCAGGTAGTCGCGCACGAACTGCTTGTCCAGCGAGGGAGGAGAAATGCCCGTCCTGTAGGTTATCTTGTCCCAGAATCGGGAAGAATCCGGCGTCAACACCTCGTCCCCCAGGATGATGCGCCCGTCGAGGCGTCCGAACTCGAACTTGGTGTCTGCCAGGAGAATGCCGCTCGCCGCTGCATCGTCCACACCCCGCCGGTAGAGCGCCAGGGACAGGTCCCTCAACCGCTCCGCATCCGCTCCGCCGATCAATTTCACCATGGCATCGAAAGAAATGTTCTCGTCATGCCCATCCTTGGCCTTGGTGGCCGGCGTGAAGATGGGATGGGGCAGACGCTCGGCCTGGCGCAGCCCGGAAGGCAGGGAAAGGCCACAGACCGTCCCCCCCCGGGCGACATATTCCTTCCACCCGGATCCCGCCAGATAACCGCGCACCACACACTCCACGGGATACATCTCGAGCCGCTGGACCAGCATGGACCGGCCCTTCAAGAGCGAGGCGAAGGGTGCCAGCACCGGCGGATACTCCTCCTGGCTGGCTGTGATGACATGATGGCGGACCAGGTTCTCCATCCTCCGGTACCAGAACAAGGAAAGCTGGTTCAGGACCCGTCCCTTGTCCGGAATGCCCGTGGGAAGAATATAATCGAAGGCGGAAATCCGGTCCGTGGCCACGAACAGGAGTTGGGACCCCAGGTCGTAAACGTCCCGGACCTTGCCGCGGACCAGGAGGGGAACGCCGGCAAGACGGGTCTCCAAGACGCTCGTCATGCCAAACCTCCCGGCTCAGGAGTAAAGGTGGGCGACCTGCGCCGCATATCCATTATACAGAAGAGTTTTCACTCGCCGGCCCGTCCCCAGGAGCCGCTCGGTTGCCTGTGACCAGCGGGGATGGGGTACCGACGGGTTCACGTTGGAAGTGAACCCGTACTCGCCGGGAGAAACGGTATTCCAGAAAGTGGCCGGCCTCTGAGCCGTGAATTCAATCTGTACAATTCCCTTGGCGCTCTTGTAGCCATACTTCCACGGGACAACCAGGCGAAGCGGGGCCCCATGGTAGGCGGGCAGAGGATGCCCGTAGATGCCCACCACCAGGAGGGTCAACTCATTCATCGCCTCGGCCAGGGTCAGCATCTCGGTGTATGGCCACGGGTACCAGGCCATCTGGGCCTGCCCGGGCGCGTCCTTCGGGCGCATGAAGCTGATGAACCGCACGTAGCGTGCCGCCGAGAGCGGCTCGCAGACCTTGATAAAGCTGGCCATGGGGAAACCGGTCCACGGAACCGCCATGGACCAGGCCTCCACGCACCGGTGCCGGTAGAGACGCTCCTCCAGAGGAAAGGCACGCAGGAGATTCTCCATCGCCCAGGTTCGCGGCCGATGCACCAGGCCAGTCACGTGAACAGACCAGGGATGCAGCTTGAAACCCCGGGTCATTCCAGCCACCCTCGCCTTGTCAGTGGTGAACTCGTAGTAATTGATATTCGCCGCCGCCGCCGCCTCGTCCGTCAGGTCCCGGTCGAGGACAAAACCGGGATGGCGTTGCGCCGGGAAGAGGTCCTTGTCTTGCCGTCCCGCGCCGCCAACCGCCGGAGCAGTCTGGGCGGCGCTGGTTAATGAACCGTCGAGAGCGGCCGCCCGGCTTCCCTCGGGGTCGGCGGAACAAGCACCCATCGCCAGGCCGAGGCCCCCCAGCGCAGTCTGGCGCAGAAACCGCCGGCGAGACCTGGCCTCTCGTTCGGGCGTCGCCAGGCGTTCCGGGATTCTCCAGGAAGGCGGAAGTCGTATGGCCGGCATTAGGACAGAGTGTATCAAACGGCCGCCATACCCTGTTCCCAGAGCCTTCCCCGGTGGTCCTGGGACCACGCGGCACCTGCTAGAATTCTAGGTTCTTCAGGATGGAAGAGAGATGAAACCCGATCCCGGCCAGAGACCGCCACATAAGCTCCGAATGCACAAGAATGTGACGCTCCTGGAGGTGGATCAACCGCGCCAGCTCGAGGACCTGATGGCTCTCCCCGAGGTCCGCGCCGCCTGCGTCCGCAGGCTGACACCTTGTTCTCTCGTCCTCGACCATAACCGCTTGCCGCAACTCCTGGCGGCACTGAAGAAACACGAGTATCTCCCCCGCATCATGGATCGCCGGGAGACCTGACGTGCTCTCCAGCCGGTTCCTGTCCACCTACTCCACAGGCAGCCTCAAGACCATGGCGCGCCGGCGGGGGCTCGTGGGGGCGGCGGCAGCCGACAAGAAGCGCTTGATCTCCTTCCTCGGGCCACGTCTCTTCTCACGCAAGGCGAACCGCCACCTGGTCCAGTCCCTGCCCGGGCGCCAGAAACAACTGCTGGCGGCTCTCAAGGCTCGCGGCGGAGAGGCCGACACCCTGGCACTGGCAGCGTCGGTGGAAGGAGAGGCCATGGAGATTGCCCGGGATATTCAGGATCTCGTGGAAATGGGCCTCCTGCTCTACCCACGCGAGGGGTGCGCCTACAAGTACCGGCTCGGAGAATGCGGCCGGGTCTGGATGGACCAGACGACGGCGGATGCCGTGGACTCCCTTCAGGCGACCGGGGTCAGGCCCAAGCTTCTGGCATCCCCACCGCCCGTCACACGCAGAGGAGGGCTCGGCCTTCTTCTCGCCGATCTGTTTCTCTTTCTCCACCACGTGGAGAACCGCGCCTTCAGGCCTCCCGGCCCTGGAGAGCCGCAGATCGGCGAATGGCTGGATCTCAGCCGTTCCCTGCTCGTCCCGGACGGGATGGATGAGGCCACCCCGCTCGAATCATCGGGTCGTCCCTACCTTCTTTACCTGCTGCTCGAGGAGCGCGGCCTGCTCAAGGTTCGTGAACGCCGCCTCGTTCCAGCGGCCGCCGCGGCACAGTTCCTGCACCGAGACACCTCCTACCAGGCACGCCAGCTGTTCGATTCCTGGCAACGGCTGACTGGTTGGAATGAATTCGAGCGCATCCAGGAGATCGCGCCTCGCCCGCTTCCAGGCGGCGGCCGCGAAACCCACCAGCCGAGCCCGGGACGGGTCGTCCGCGCACGGAGACGAGTCCTGGCAACTCTGAGGAAATTCGACCCCGGACCATGGTACGCCTCCTCATCGCTGCGACGGGAAATCAAATCCACGCATCCCGGCTTTCTGGTGGGCCGGAATGGACACGGCACCGCCCTGGGAACCACTTACTGCGGGATCGGCGAGCGGGGACGCCACGAAACCTGCCATGCTCTCGATCTGCTTTCCGACTGGGACCGGGTCGAAGGCCGGTTTATCGCCCGGATCCTCATGGAGCCTCTGAACTGGCTCGGCGTCGTGGAACTGGGATTCGAAGGACCTCCGCGGCGCGGAGAGAGCCGGGTCGACGCCTTCAGGATCACCCGAGAGGGCGCTTTTCTTCTCGGGCTGTCCGATGCCTTCCCCGATGACAAGACCGGAGGAAGCCGTCTCCGGGTGCTCCCGGATTTCAGCATCCTTCTCTTGTCACGTTCTCCGGATACCGGGCTGCTCCATGATCTCTCCCGATTCAGCACGTTCACCGGCGGCGACCATGTCCTACGGTTCACCCTCAGCCGGTCGTCCGTGCAGGCCGGTTTCCAGCAGGGCTGGACGCGCACCCGCATGATCCGGCGCCTCGAGGAGGCCACCGGAGAGGCCCTGCCACAGAATATCGCTGCCAATTTCCTGGAATGGGAACGCTCCTTCAACCGGTTCCGTATCTGCCACAAGGTGGTTCTTCTGGAGGACCCCGACGGCGCCCTGGCGAAAAGGAATGGCACAGCCGCGGCCCACATTCGCCAACAACTCGGTGAGCCCATCTCTCCCTCAACCTGGGAAATCGATATCAAGCGCCTTCCCCTTCTGGCATCTGACCTGGAACGGAACGGGATCGCCATCCAGTGCTTTGACTACTCCGCCCGCGCCGGACATGCCGTGGAACTGGGCCCCGGCCTGGAGATCACGCAGCACCCTCGCGGAGAAGACTGGCTGACCACCTCCATCCTCTCCCGCGTGGCGGTTCCCGACGAAGAACACGCCGGGCGCTGGAAGCTCTCCCGCAGTCGGGTTCGGGCAGCCTTCAAGGATGGGCTCTCGGCCCTGGACCTGATTCAATCCCTGGAGGAGCGCAGCCCCTTTCCGGCGCCCGGGATCCGTCTTGCCATCGAGGCTTGGGCCGGCCGCTTCCAGCCGACCTCGGTGGCCCGCCTGCCGCTCTTCACCTGCGAAGATCGAACTCTCCTGTCACTGATCTTGCGAACGCCTGCCCTGGCCACCTATCTGGGCGAACAGGTGGCCGCCGATACCTTCGTGATCACGCCCTCCGGCGTGCAGGCGTTCCGCCAGGCCCTGAGATCGCATGGTCTCCGGGCGGTCAGCCGGAAGACCCTCCGGACCCGGCCAGTGAAACTCGCCAGGGATGTGCAGCGACCGGCCGCGGAGAAGAGTGGACAGATGCTCCCTTTCCGCTGGTCCCGCGCCACGGGCGCCGTGAGCGTCGCCGGGGAAGTCAAGGCCCAGGAGAAGCTGCGCTTCCTGCTGGCCCGAGCCATTGAAACCCGGAGGAAGATCCGTTTACAGTACTACGAGGACCATCCCCGGAGAGCGGTCAGGCACCAGGTCTCGCCGTTGATCCTGGATGAAAGCACCCTCTCCGCCTTCTGCCACAATGCGCGCTCCCAGAGGACGTACAGGCTCGCCCGGATGATCGTGGTCGAGTTGCTGCCGGAACGGCCCTGAACAGCCCGTCCAAGGGTTCCCAACGGGGAGTAGCATTCCCCGTTCCCTTCCCCGTCTTCAACCTGGGTGAGCGGATCAGGCCGCGAAAAGAGGGAGTCCGTCTTCTGAGTCAAGGGCCCGGAGGCTTCCGTTTCCCCGGAGCCTGCCGCCCGGTCTTCGAGGCGATGGAGAAACGGGATCCTGGCTCCCGGGAGCCGGGAAGAGCCTCATCGGCGTCTTCCCTGCCCGTGCCGTCATGGGCGACCTTGCCACCGACCACCGTGAGAACCGCCCGGCCCTTGCAGCGCCAGCCCTGGAAGGGAGTATTGCGCGCCAGAGAACGAAAGGCTCGCGCATCCAAACAAACGGGACGGTCGAGGTCCAGGACCGTCACGTCCGCCAGCGTGCCCACCTCCAGGCTGCCCTGCCCGGAGAGGCGCAGAATCCGGGCCGGCTCCATGGACAGCGCCTGGATCAACCGGCTCAGGGGAAGAAGGCCCGTTGCCACCAGCCGATCCAGGAGAACCGGGAGCGCGGTCTCGAGGCCAATCACGCCGTTGGGCGCGGCATCGAACTCCACATTCTTCTCCTGGTTGGGATGGGGAGCATGGTCTGTGGCAATACAGTCAATCACGCCCTCCACCAGTGCCTGGACACAGGCTGCCCGGTCGGCCTCCTGGCGGAGCGGAGGATTCACCCGGAAATTGGAGTCGTAACTCTTGAGGCACTCATCCGTCAAGAGAAGATGGTGAGGAGTCACCTCTGCGGTGATGTCCATTCCCCGGTTCTTGGCTCTCCTGATCGCCTCGATACTGTCGCGGGTTGAGACATGGGCAATGTGAACCCGCCCTTCCGCGAGACCTGCAAGCTGGATATCGCGCTCCACCATGATGGACTCGGCTTCCGCCGGCGCGCCTCTCAACCCCAGGACCGTGGAGACGGGACCTTCATTCATCACGCCAGCCGCTGACAGGCTCGGGTCTTCGCAATGATCAATCACCGGGATTCCGAAGGTCCGGCAGTATTCCAGCGCCCGGCGCATGACCAGGGCAGAGGCCACAGGACTTCCGTCATCCGAAACCGCCACACACCCAGCAGCGCACAGATCCCCGATCTCGGCGAGCTCCCTCCCCGCCCTTCCCTTGGTCACACAACCAATGGGATGGACGCGCACGACCCCATGGCAAGCTGCCTTTCTCAGAATGAACTCGGTGACCGCCCTGTCATCATTCGGCGGCTCTGTGTTGGGCATGGCTGCCACGGCCGTGAATCCGCCGGCGGCAGCCGCTTGGGTGCCCGTGCGAATGGTCTCGGCATCCTCGCGGCCCGGCTCGCGCAGATGAACGTGCATGTCGATGAACCCGGGAGCCACCACCCGTCCGGAAACGTCAATGGTCTGCCCTCCTCCAGATTCGAGATTCCGTCCCACTGCGGCGATACGGCCGCCCTGCATCAGGACATCTCCCGGCCCGTCGAATCCGCTGGCGGGATCGATAATGTGCCCCCCCCTCAGGAGCAGCCGTGGAACATCACGCTCGGTCATGATTCCCCTGCGCGGCCAGAAGGTAGAGAACAGCCATCCGGATGGCAACCCCATTGGCGACCTGATCGAGGATCACCGACTGCTCGTCGTCGGCCACATCATCGGCAATCTCCACTCCCCGGTTGATCGGTCCGGGGTGCATGGCAATGACATCCGGCCCCGCGAGGACCAGGCGCTCCCGGGTCAAGCAATAGAGATTGGCATATTCCCGCAACGAGGGCAGGGTGAGCCGCGATTGCCGTTCTCGCTGGATGCGCAGCATCATCACCACATCCACGCCCTCCAGCGCTTCCTCCGGCCGCGGCACCACCCGCGCCCCCATGGCCTCGATACCAGGAGGGATCAAGGTGGGAGGACCACACAAGACCACCTTGGCGCCCAGCCGGCCGAGCAGCCAGAGATTGGAGCGCACCACCCGCGAATGGGCGCAATCACCAATGATGGCTACCTTCAGACCCTCGAAGGCCGGCTTGTGCTTGCGAATGGTAAACGCATCCAGGAGCGCCTGGGTGGGATGTTCATGCATCCCATCCCCCGCGTTGATGATGCTGGATCGACATTGGCCCGACAGGAAGTGGGCTGCGCCCGAAGCCGGATGGCGGAGGACAATCATATCCGGCTCCATGGCTTCCAGCGTCCGGGCTGTGTCCAGCAATGTCTCCCCCTTGCTGACGGAGGAAGACGCCGTTCCAAAGTTGATGATATCCGCTGAAAGTCGTTTCTCGGCGATCTCGAATGAAGATCGCGTGCGGGTGGACGGTTCGTAGAAGAGATTGATGATGGTCCGGCCCCTGAGAATCGGGACCTTCTTGATCTCGCGCTGCCCGATCTCGAGCATCGACTCAGCCGTATCGAGAATCAGAAGGATCTCTTCACGGCTCAGGCTCTCGACTCCCAGGAGGTGCCTGTCGCTCAACCGCGTCATCAGATATCCTGCTGGCTATCGGTCTCCGCTTCTCCCAGTTCCACTCGATCCGTGTTGTCCTCCTCCTTCACCAGCACACGGACCCATTGGTTTTCACGGGTCTGGACCGCCAGGCCGACAAAATCAGCCTGAATGGGAAGTTCTCTCCGGCCCCGATCCACGAGAACGGCCAGCTCGATGACACGGGGCCGGCCCAGATCGATCACCGCATCCAGGGCGGCACGGATGGTGCGCCCCGTGTAGAGCACGTCGTCCACCAAGACCATCCGCTTTCCGCCGATGGCAAAAGGAATGTCGGTCTTTTTCAGGACCGGGTGATCCGCAACCATGGAGAGATCATCCCGATACAGGTTGATATCCAGTATGCCAAAGCCAACCTCCACCTGGTCGGCGCCCCGGACCAGGTCCACGATCCGCCGGCCGAGATGAACACCCCGGGTACGGATTCCCACGATCATCAGGTCCTCCACACCCCGTTCGCGGATCTCGGCCGCGATACGCTCCAAGGTGCGATTCATCTTCGGTGCATCCATGAGCACCTGGAGTCTTGAAGGCATATGAACTCCTCTGGCCAAAAAAAAACCCCTTGCCGGGGTCCGGTGGGCCGCTCCTCCTCCGAGGCTGGCGACAGCCGACGCGACGTACCGCCGCACCGAAAAGGGATGCTACCACAGTGCCGCATGGGGCACCACGCGCACCGTCTTCCACGATGGGATCGCCGACACCGCGTGGGTTCGTGCAAACTCGTCAGAGGCCAGGCCCGGCAGGGTTTGCCCCTGCATGTCGCGCCCGACGGGCAGGTCCAGCACGTAGAGAAGGGTCGGGAGGACGTCCTCGAGCCGGGCGCCCTCCAGGCGCCCCCCCACGCGCACGCCCGGTCCCGCCGCCAGGAGAAGCCCCGGTCCGGCATGCCGATGCGTTCCCGAATCATGCCAGGTTCCGGCCACCGCGTTCCTCAGGCGCCGGAACACCCCCACCGGCGCGACGCCATAAGGACTGACAACGAACACCCGCGCGGATGGGCCGGCAGCCTCGGCGAGAAGGCCGAGCCAGGCGTCCAGGAATCGGTAATAATCAGGAATCACCTGGCTGTATCTTTCAAGCTCCTCATCCGAAACATTGCCGAAGCGATGCGGGCGCTGGTAACGCAGAAAAACTCTGACGACGTTTTCAAGCCCCGCCAGGCGCAGGAAAAGAGCTCGCGGCTTGGCGGCCACCCTGCGGGTCGCCCGCCACAGGGCCGCCGCGCTGGTCATGTCATCGTGCAACGCCGAGGCCAGCGCGCGCTCCAGCGGAGTTCCGTCCCCATCCTGCCGCGCTGTCTCAAGATGACGGCGCAGGAGGTCCCGATAAGAGGTCACAGAGACCGGGAGCGGCGTTTCCCTCTCCTGGGGGACCTGCCCCGCAGGGACCAGATCCCCGTCCATCATTCCCCCCCATCCTGCCGCCATCACTTCGTACCCGCAGCGCTGGAGAATCTGTCCCACGCCCTGGCCGTCCAGGGAGACCCGCATCTGACGCAGCCTGACCAGGCCGATTCGGGTCAACCAATCGAAGCCAATCCCCAGGGGAGGCGTGCGAAACACGGCCTGGGAGCCCAGAGGAGAAAAACCTCTTCCCTCGACCAACCCGTGGGACGAGGGAGCGCGTCCCGTCAGGACGCTGGCCCAGGCTCCCAGAAGGCGAGGCGGCTGCCTGCCGATCAATGGAATGGTGCTGCCAGCCCGCAGGAGGGAACCGAAGTTCGGTAACCGCCCATCCGCCACCATGGGCAGGACATCTTCAGGGGCCGCGCCCTCGATTCCCAGGAGCAACAAGCCATTCCGGGGCTGGGGCGGCTCGATCTCGGATGCGGAGACCGGGGGAGTTTCCTCCCGGTATCTCTCCCGGATACTGAACAGAGTCCCCGACACGAGCAGCGCGCCCAGGATGGCCATCAAGGGGCGAAGCCGGCGGCGGCGCAGGCTGCTCCACAAGGTGCCGCCCACGAACAGGACACACCCGCCCGCCAGAAGGAAAGTTGCCCCTTGCAGATGGCGGATCATGGCCACCGGCAGGTAGTCCCGGGCCTCGGAGAGATTGTAAGCGTAAAGCAGTGAAAGGAGCCACAGGTCGGCGACAAGAAAGCGCCAGAAAGGACGGAATCCAATCCATGGAGTGGAGACTCGGAATGCGGCAAAAAGACGGATCACCCCGGCCAGTGCCGTCAAGACGAGGCCACTGATAGGACCGTAAAAAAGGAGAATCGGAAAGGCCAGAGGGAAGTAGTTGCGGGCCGTCAGGCTCACGCCGGAGTTGAGGTAAAACACCAGCAGAACCAGGAGAACAGATGCTGCCCACCCGGCCAGGGTCGCGTTGACGGCGAGGCGAAGAAGGATGGTCCTCGCTCGTGGTAACCGCCTGGAAGATGGAGCTATCCGCATGCAGTCTGCGATGGTAGCATGACGCCAGCTGGCGGCCAGTTGCATCCGCGGAGTTTCAAACGCTAGCATGGCCACCCATGACTTTCAGTGGCGCGGTATCGGTGCTCGAGACCCGGAATCTCGGGAACCGGAACCATCTGATGTTTCTGAAAGCGCCGGAAGTGGCCGCCATCATCCAGCCTGCCCAGTTCGTGATGCTCAGCCTTCAGCACGGCACCGAGCCGCTTCTGGGCCGGCCATTCTCGGTGGCGCAGATCGGCCAGGGCCCCGGCGGGCCGACTCTGGGACTCCTCTTCAAGGTCGTCGGCCGCGCCACTCAGATCCTGAGCCAGCTGAATCCCGGTGCGCGTCTCGGGCTGGTCGGTCCGCTGGGACAGCCTTTTCCGGCGCCGGGTGAGACGGACGCGCCCGTCTTTCTGGTCGCAGGCGGCATCGGAATCGCGCCCTTCCCGATCCTGGCCATGCGCCTTCACCAACAGGGATTTCGAACCCATCTGCTGTACGGCGCCCGGACCAGGAGCGACCTGGTCGCCCGGGATCTTTTCAGCATGTCCTGCAGCGAGATCTCCGTGGCCACGGAGGACGGCAGTGAAGGCTTTCGCGGGTTCATCAGCCATCTTCTCGGCCAGGTTCTGGACGGTCTTCCCCGGTCCCGGGAGCACCGTCCGCTGGCCTACGCCTGCGGGCCTCCTCCCATGCTCGCGGCCACCGATGCTGTTCTGGGGCGCCGGCACGTGTCCGGGCACCTCTGCGTGGAATCATTCATGGCCTGTGGCTTCGGCGTCTGCCTCTCCTGTGTGGTCGCCATCCGGGAGCCGGGGAAAAAGACGGCCGCTTACCGGCGAGTCTGTGTGGACGGTCCCTCCTTCCCCACGGGAAGTATCGTCTGGCCGCGGAGCAAGCCGAGGTGAACACCAGCGTGCAGATGGGGGTGCGCGTCGGCCCTCTGGAACTGAAGAACCCCGTGGTCGCGGCCTCAGGCACCTTCGGCTACGGCACGGAGTTCGCCCCCTTTCTGGACCTGGAACGCCTGGGCGGTCTGGTGGTCAAGGGACTCTCTCTGGAACCCCGCGCAGGGAATGAGCCGCCGCGCGTCTGCGAGACCCCCTCGGGCATGCTGAATGCCATCGGCCTCCAGAACGTCGGGGTGGATTCCTTTCTCACCGAGAAGCTTCCGGCGTTGCGTGCTTACGACACGGCCATCCTGGCCAATGTGTTTGGCGAGTCTCCCGGTGAGTATGTCGAAGTTTGCCGCCGACTGGAGGGTGCCGATGGGCTGGCCGGCATTGAGCTCAATGTGTCCTGTCCCAATACGGAAAAAGGAGGAATGGAGTTTGGCACCGATCCACGGGTCCTGGAGCGCCTGGTCCGTGCTGTGCGCAAGGTGACGACCCTTCCCCTCGTGGTGAAGCTCTCCCCGAATGTCACGGATATCCGAGTGCCCGCCCGCGCCGCGGTCGCCGGAGGCGCCGATATCCTCTCGCTGGTCAACACATTCGCCGGAATGTGTATCGACGCGGAGTCACGCTCGCCGGTCCTGGCAAATCGTGTGGGTGGCCTCTCAGGACCCGCCATCAAACCCCTGGCCCTTTACCAGACGAGCCAGGTCGCCGGCGCGGTCCAGGTCCCCATTTTCGGCATGGGAGGAATCCGGAATGCCGTCGATGCTGTGGAGTTCTTGCTCGCAGGCGCCAGCGCGGTTCAAATCGGCACCGTCAATTTCATCGATCCCGGAAGCGGAATCCACATCGTGGAGGGAATGGAAAGGTGGTGCAACGAGCATGGCGTGCGACGGGTGGAGGACCTGGTTGGCGCTCTCGACGGCGACTAGAAACGCTGGGCGAGTTCCGCCAGGACCGATCCCGATCCATCGGCAACCAGTTTCCCGTCCGGACCATACATTTGCAGGTACGGAATAAAGGTCAGTCCGTACTGCGCCACCACGGGTGTGCCCCAATGATCGATATTGATCTTGCGGAGAGCCACGTCCTCATGATCAACCGCCAGGTTCTCCAGATAGGGCTCGATCTCGCGGCAATTGACACACCAGTCGGCATAGAAGTCGAACACCGTGTACTTGCCTGGAACCAGGTGATCCTTGAGTTCCACGGCCTCTCCCTTGTAGGAGATCAGCGCCACATCGCCCTGCGGGCCGGCTGCCGCCTTCATCTGGTCATTCGAGATGATGTACAGAATCCCGAAGGTGAGAACCAGCCCGGAAAGCAGGGCCAGAAAAACCGCGGTGGCGCGCCGCCAGCCCGAAGGCCTGGAGGCGGGATCCTGTTGAACCGGTAACATGTTATTCATCATATACCACGGCGGCGGATCCGGCTACCGAGGCCTGTGTTACACTCGGGTTTGTGGACCCCCGCCTGATTGTCGCTCTGGATACCGCCGATCGCCGGCAAGCCCTGGATCTAGTTGAAACCCTGCAAGGGGTTGTCCGCACCTTCAAGATCGGTCTCGAATTCTTCTCGACTCATGGCCCGTCCGGGGTCCGCGAAGTGGCCTCCCTGGGCGCCCAGATCTTCCTGGATCTCAAGTTTCATGATATCCCCAACACGGTGGCCGGGGCTGTCTATTCCGTCTGTACACTCCCCGGCGTGACCATGGTGACCGTTCATGCGTCCGGTGGCCGACAGATGCTCCAGGCCGCTTTAGGAGCAGCCCGGGCCTCCCGCCGTTCCGATTTCGTCAGTGAGGTTCCCGGCGCCCGCCGGCCCGCCCTCCTGGGTGTCAGCGTACTGACCAGTCTGGACGCCCAAGACCTCCAGGAAACAGGAGTTCCCTGTTCGCCGGCCGAGCAGGTCGCGCATCTGGCCCGACTGACGCGCGAGAGTGGCCTGGATGGTCTCGTCTGCTCTCCGCTGGAGGTGCAGAGCCTCAGGCAAGCCCTGGGGAACGACTTTCTCCTGGTGGCCCCCGGCATCCGGCCCGCTGCCGCCACAACCGGGGATCAAAAACGCACGGCCACTCCGGCCCAGGCCATTCGGGCTGGAGCTTCCTATCTGGTGGTCGGGCGTCCGGTGACCGCCGACCCTTCTCCGCGGGAAGCGGCTCGCCGTCTCCTGGCGGCGCTCCCCCGCCAGGAGACGAGGCGGGGACATTCTTTCTCTTGACCGCTGTCATGCACCCTTCGTCCGTTCGCCTGGTCTGCACCCGATGTGCCAAGCTCCATCCCCTGGACGCTCCGCTCTGGCGCTGCCCATGCGGGGGGCCCCTCCTGGCGGAGGTGTTGTCCCCGCCGCCGACTCTGGAGGCAGGAGCTGGTCGGGTCGGGCTCTGGCGATACCGGGGTTCCCTGCCCATCTTGTCCTCCGAGGCCATCGTCAGCCTGGGCGAGGGAATGACGCCGCTGGTCCCTGCCCAGATGGCCGGCCATGACTTCATGCTCAAGTGCGATTACTGCAACCCCACCGGTTCGTGGAAGGATCGCGGCTGGAGCGTGGCCGTCTCGCGATTGAAGGAACTCGGGATCGATGCGGTGGTGGAGGACTCGTCAGGCAATTCCGGCGCCTCCCTGGCTGCCTACGGAGCGCGGGCCGGAATCCGGGTCACGGTCTTCGTGCCCCACGATTGCCCCCCAACGAAACAAAAACAGATCCGCGCACATGGGGCGCGGGTCATCGCCATCCCGGGAGGACGCGACGCGGTGACCGCTGCCTGCATGGAAGCAGCACGGACGACCTTTTATGCGGGACATGCCTGGAACCCCTGGTTCCTGACCGGACCTCGTACCCTGGCTTGGGAGATCACCGAGCAGATCGGGAAAGCGCCAGCGGCGGTGTTCATGCCCCTGGGCCAGGGCGGACTCTTGCTCGGACTTTTCCATGGTTTCAGCGCCCTGGCGGAGTCAGGACAGATTCCCGCCCTGCCGCGGCTAGTGCCGGTCCAGGCTGCGGCTTGTGCACCGGTCGTCGCGGGATGGTCGGAGGGCCGCGCCACGCCTCCTCCCGTGACTCCCGGCCGGACCATGGCCGATGCGATCCGGACGCCTCACCCGGTCCGCTATCCTGACGTCATCGAGGCCATCAGGAAGAGTCGGGGCGACGCGGTGGCCGTTCAGGAGGACGAGATTCGCCAGGCCCTGCACATGCTGGGCCGAGCCGGCTTCTTCGTGGAACCCACCTCCGCCGCGGCGGCCGCCGGAGCGCTGAAGTGGCTTCCCCGCGTTCCGGTCGATGGTCCGGTGGTGATCATTCTCACCGGGCACGGCCTCAAGGCTGCCTGATCGGTCACCGAGCCGGTTCCGGAAGCATGGACCGGATCACGTCCTGCCGTTCACGTCCTGTGCCCAGCTTCCCATCCTGGTCATCGAGAAGGCGGAACAGATCCTCCGGGCGCAGGATACGGATACTTTCTACGTGCGCTTCATGCTGCAGGTCGGGAAGCCCGGCCACCGTGCCTGTCCCGCCGCCGCGTTCGGCCGCCAGGTAGAGAATCCCGGGTATGCCGGACGGTAGAGTCCCTTGACGGATTCGGTCCTGCCGGATCTCCTGGAGCGCCACCAGGCCATCTCCGGCAGAACCGGTGGTGGCACCGAGAAAAGCAGAGGGCCGTGCCGCGCCACCGGAGCCTGCCACCAGGTCGAAAAATCCCGGTTCACCGGAGGCCCGCAGTTCCACCCCGAGAAACATCAAGAACCACTCGGGAAGGAGGCGGTCCAGGTCCGAGGCGGCAAGAAAGAGCAGCGTCCGACAGCGGCGAAACATGTCCAGCCGGCGGTCGATCCGGCTCACGCAGCGGCTGGCTTTCCTGCGCTTCTCCAGGAGACGGCTCTCTGCGGCAAAAAGAAACCGGTCACTCGCGGAAGTGCCGGTGCCGAACCGCCGTATTCCTTCGCCCAGGGTGGTGAAAAAATCGAGAAAATGGCGGCGGGGATCGCCGGGCAGAAACAGAATGCTTCCCTTTCCCTCCCGGATCGAGACGCCTGTCAGCTCGCGAGCGGGTGTCCGGCACAAAGGCCGCAGCAACGCGGGAGAGTCCCCGGACAGGAGGTACGACTCGGCAATGCCAAACCGGCGCAGGTAGCAGGAGAAAGAGGGCGCCAGGATGTCGAACCGATCCACCGGAGCCTTGAGAGGCGAGGACGTCAGACCCAAATCGGCCAGGATCATGCCTCCAAGGGCGTTGCGCGCCGTCTCCTCCCACCTGGAATAGTGGGCGAAACAGTCTTCGTAGAGAAATCCAACCCTCACGCCGGTCGAGGCCGCCCGCATCACCTCGAGCCGGGCCCGGAGTTGCAAGGCGGGGAGCCGACCCGTGGCTTGACCGCCCTCCACCCAGGGATGATATGCGTCGAAAGGCATGACGACTGCATCGTGATCCCGGAAGGAAGGGAACTCCGCAAGGCCTCGGAACCTGAGACGGATAGGCCCGATCCCGACATTCATGACCTCGGGAAGCTCGCCGGGGCCTCTGGAAAACCCGTAGACCAGAACCTCGATATCCCACCTCCTTCCGGTGGTGGTCGTTCCTGCGCAGCCTTCCCCCTCTTCTCAGGCCAGGGTCAAGGAGACGGTCTGGGAGATACCCGGCTCCTCCATGGTGACCCCGTACAAGATATCCGCCACTTCCATAGACCTGCGGTTGTGGGTGATCATGATGAACTGGGTTTCCCCGCCGTAATCCCGCAGGAGGCGGGTGAAGCGTTCCACGTTTCCTTCGTCCAGAGCCGCATCCACCTCGTCCAGGAGGCAAAAAGGCGATGGCCTGTACTTGAAGATAGCGAAGAGCAGGGCCAGGGCCGAAAGAGATTTTTCTCCTCCCGAGAGCAGGTTGATGGTCCGGGTGCGCTTTCCCGGCGGCTGGGCGATGATTTCGATGCCGCTCTCGAGGATGTCCTCGGGATCCAGAATCTCGATGTCTGCATGCCCGCCGGAAAAGAGCTGACGGAAGAGCCGGTTGAACTCGGTACGGATGCTCGCCAAGGCCTGGAGAAAACGCTCTTTTGAGGTGCGGTTGATCTTCTGGATGGTCGCATTGAGGGCACGGATCGATTCTTCCAGGTCGGTTTGCTGCCCCTTGAGGTAAATTTCCCGTTCTTCAGCCTCGTCGTGCTGTTCGATGGCCATCATGTTGACCGGTCCGATCTTCTCCCGGATCTCCTCGAGGCGGTGAAGGCGCGACCGGATCTCTTCCAGGCTGAGGGCCCGGTCCTCCGGTCCCACCTGCTGCCGGAGGCTCTCCGGATCACAACCGAATTCCTCGCGGCATTCGCACTCGAGGTGCTCCACGTCGGCCTGGATGCGGGCGCGCTCGACCTCCATGGCGCGGCAGGACTGTCGGGCGGTTTCCAGTGCCTGCCTGGATTCCCGGGCGAGCTTCTCGGCTTCGTGGAGGGCCGCCCGGGTCTCCTGAAGGGTCATTTCGTCGACCCGGCACTGTTCCTGCAGCTGGCTGGAGAGGGAGAGGGCGGTTTCCCGAGCCTTCCGGAGGCGCTCCACCTCGGCTTCCAGAACCACTCTTTTCTCTCGTGCCTCCCGGGACCGATGAGCGCACTGCACTCCCCTCTCCGCCAGGTCTCCAGCCTGGGTATGGAGACGCGCCGTGTGCTCGTCCATCCCGGCGAGTGCTTCCCGCCGAGCTGCGCAGATCGATTTCCTGTCGGCCAGGTCTGTTGCCAGGGAGTGAATCTCGCGGCGCAGTCGATCAAGAACCGCCTGCGAGGCGCTGGCAGCCTCCTGGGCCAGCTGCCGCTGGCGCTCAGCCTCTTCCTGCTTGCACTTGGCTTCCTCGGCTTCACGCTGCTGTTCCTCCTGGTCGCCAGCCAGAATCTGCAGCTCACCGGCGATCACCTGGCCACGACGCTCGAGTCTCTCCCGTTCCTCGACCCGGCGCTGGTGCTCCAGACGGTGTTCGAGGAGGTCTCGATCCCGATTCTCCCGGCCCTGGCTTGCCGAGTCCGCGCCGCCTTCCGCCTCCTGTTGCCGGCGGCAAGAGGCAGCGTAGGCGGCTTCGAGTTCGGGCAAGGAGGCTCTGTGAGCCGCAGCGGCTTCCTGAGCTTGCCGGCACTGGCGGTTGCAGGCCAGGAGTTCCACTCCTTCCCCGCGACCGCCTCCGACGAAGACTCCACTGGCTGTGATGCCATCCCCGGAGCGGGTCAGGAACGCACGCCCGGGAATCTCCCGCCATCTCTCCACAGCCGTCTGCAGATCAGGAACCAGGAGAGGATCGCCTGTGGCTGCGGCCAGGAGCGTGGTCCTCTGGGTGTCACCGGCGAGAACCTGGGACAAGGCCGGATCGCTTGCCGGTCCGCCTTCTTTCAGCATTCCGGGGACCACCAGCCGAAGCGGTCCCCGCCCCGATTTGCGTGCCGTCTCAAGGGCCGCCACGGCGTCGTCAACATGCGCCACAACGCGCGCGCGCATCATTCCTTCCGTCCAGGCCCCGGCGGCCTTCTCCCATTCGCCGGCGACTTCAATTCCCTCGCCCAGGGGCGCCCCTACCGGCCTCGCCCCTCCCTCCTCATCTTCCAGCGGCTTCCAGAGCGAGTTCAGGGCCGCGACCCGCTCTTCCAGCGCGTCCAGAGTTCTCCGGGCAGACGCCAGCGCTTCCCGACGGCGATCGGTGTCCCGGCGAGCTGCCTGGCAGGCCGCCCGCGCGTCCGCATCGGCGCGTTGCGCCGCCGCCAGCGCCTGCGCAGCCTCCTCAATGGCCCGTGCGGCTTCCGCAAGCCGACCCTCCACCCCCTTGATCTCTTCTGCGCACTCCCGCCTTTCCCGTTCCAGGCGCTCTCTTTGCTGGAAGAGTCTGGCGCCTCGCTCCGCCATCTGCATGGAGCGGTTCTTCGCCTCGCCGAGATGGGCGACCGCGCTCAGAAGCCGGCTCCGGTGCGCCTCATCCTCGCGCGCCGCCTCATCGGCCGCAGCCAGCCGTGCCGTGTAGGTGCGTTCTTGGCCGGCACACCCGGCCTCCAACCGCTCCAACTCCGCAGCAGCCTCCGAGCGCTCCTTCTCACACTGGCGGGCTCGCTGCCGGGTGGATGCGGAGCGCTCCTCAAGATCGTGCGCTTCTTGGTCAAGACGGAGGGCGAGATCCTGCGCTTCCACGATTCTTTCGGCCAGTCCTTCCAGCGATGCCGTCAGGCGATCCACCTCCCGCTGGCTCCGGTGAAGACTCTCCCGCCGCTCCGCGGCACCATGTCCCTCTTCATCGATCCGCTGCCGCAGGGCCGCCACCACCGATTCCTGCCGGGAGTTTAGGGCGCCGGCTTCCGTCTCGGCCGCCTGGCGCGCCGACAACTCCCGGGACAGGGTCTCCAAACGCCCAAGCAGGTTCCTTGCCTGGAGGCTGACCAGGGCCCGCCGGAAACGGCGCATTTCCCCGGCAGTTTGCCGGTACCGCCTTGCCCTGGAGGCTTGTCGCTTGAGGGAATTGACTTGCCGGCGGACCTCATCGATCAGGTCTCGCAGGCGCGAGAGATTCATCTCGGCCGATTGCAGCTTCAAAAGAGCGGATCGCTTGCGCGCCTTGAAGCCCAGAATCCCGGCGGCTTCTTCGATGATCTCTCTTCGCACCTTGGGAGGTGCTGACAGAAGAGAGCTGATTCGGTCCTGCTCGATCACCGCGGAAGTCCGGGTGCCGACGCAGGCAGCGTTCATGAGATCCTGTATATCCTTGAGACGGCAACGAGTGCCGTTGATGCGGTACTCGCTCTCTCCACTCCGGTACAGACGCCGGCTCACCGAGATGGAAGCACCTTCCTGTGTCGGAATGTTGAAGACGGGACGTCTGACGTGCCCATTTCCCCGCCCATGGCCGTCCATCCGGCCGCCGTCTCCGGTCGCCGGACCAGGCACGCCATCCAGCGGATCCCCCGACGAAGCGGAGAGCGATTTTTCGGTGGGCTGGTCTGCATCCAGAGCCTCGCCGGCATCAAGAACGGGCGGCCGGGGGTAAAAACGATCGGTCTCCATGGGCTGGAGATCGGACCCGTTTCCACTCCACGCCAGGGTGAGCGTCACCTCAGCCATGGGCAACGGGCCTCTCTTTTCGGATCCATTGAAGATCACGTCCTCCATCTTCGAGCCACGCAGAGACTTGGATGACTGCTCGCCCAAAACCCACGAAATGGCATCGCTGAGATTGCTCTTGCCACAGCCATTGGGGCCAACCACCGCGGTGATGCCGTCCGTGAAGGAAAGGGTCGTTTTCTGGAAGAACGACTTGAAGCCTGACAGCTCCATCCGGCGCAGCTTCAACATGGGAGGGATCTCTCGTTCACCGCGTCTGCTCTGGCGAGCCAATGCCGGAGGGCATCGTAACCGATCCGACCGTCACATGTAAAGACCGTACCACAATAGCTTGTGGAAACCGCAAGATGGCCTGCCTAGATGTTGTGGTTCAACCGCCCCACTCAGAACTTCCGCGAGACCAGGAGATCGGGAAGGGAAAGAAGAGCATCCCGGAAGGCCGTCGGCGGCAGGGGGCGCAGTGCCTCACGAGCCTTCTCAGCCTCCTGCAGCGCCCGAGCATGCGCCCGCTCGAGGCATCCTTCCTCCTGCAGGCCGGCCACCAGGGTGGCGTAGGCCGCGTCGGAATCGTCCGGCTGGTCCACAATCGCGCGCACCATCGGCTCGATCCCTGGCTTCCGCGAGATGAGATCGATGACCGGCAAGGTCAGCTTCCCTTCCCGAAGATCCGAAGCCACAGGTTTTCCCAGAATGGCCTGCTCGCTGGTGAAATCGAGCAAGTCGTCCACGAGCTGATAGGCAATCCCGATGGCCAGGCCATAGATCCGAAGGCATTCCCTCCAATCATCGCGCCCGACAAGAAGGCCGGCGGTCTCACAGCAGCCAGAGAACAGGGAAGCCGTCTTCCGGGTGACCAGATCCAGGTACTCCGTTTCGGTCAGATCAAGCCGTCCGGCAGCATGCGTCTGGATCAACTCTCCTTCAATCATCTGCAGGGTGATCCGGCTCATGAGATCGAGGATGCGTAGATTCCCTCCTGACAGGGCCATGGAGAGCGAGCGAATATAGAGGTAGTCTCCCAGAAGAATCGTGAGTGTATTCCCCCACCGGTTATTGACCGATTGTCGGCCCCGCCGTGAATCGGCTTCATCAATGACATCGTCGTGGACAAGGGTTGCCGTGTGGATGAACTCGAAGACCGCGCCGTAGAGAATGTCTTGACGCCCCTGGTAGCCGCAGGCCCGGCACGCCAGGAGCAAAAGGCCCGGACGGATACGCTTGCCGCCTCCTTCGGAGATGTAGCGTCCAATCTCCGCGATGACCCGGATGTTTGAATCCAGGTTGCGCTGGAATTCCTTCTCGACTTCAGCCAGAGGTTCCGCGACCAGGGCGAGCATGTCAGTGGGCGTGAGCCGGATCTCGGTGCGCAGGGCCTCCTCATAGGCCCGCGGCCTGACCGTCGCGGTTCCGGGCCGTCCCTGGACGCCTTCATTGATGGACAATGGAGGAAAACCCTTGATCCGCCGTGAAGAGCTTCTTTTCCTTCACCTTGCCATCCTCGATCACGTAGGCCACGCTGGCGCGGTCAAACCACCAGGTTTCTCGCTCGATCCCTGCGGCCGTGAAGGTTCGATCGGCCCGGTCGGGAACGCCCAATTCACGCACAATCCGGCCTCGGGCCGATCCGGGGCCGTAGACCTTCACCAGTCGCTGGACGGCCTCCCAGCCCGGTGCAAATCGCAGTTCTTCATCCACGATCACGGGGCGACGCCGGTTGATCCGGCCCGTGATCTCGATATCCGCCGGGAGAGAGAACTTGACCATGTCGAACCCATGAGCATCATAGAAGCGTACGAAGTAGAAATCGTAGTCCCGCGTCTTGGGAACGGTCAATTCGTAGAAACCATTGATATCTGTGGTCACGGATGCCAGCTCGGCCTCTGCGGGGGTGCTCTCCAGCGCCAGAAAACGGAAAACGCGTCGCGTGGCCAGAACACGGACCGGCACCTGGGAAACCCCTCGGCCTTCGGAATCCGTGACGCGGCCGCGCACCACCATGGCCTTGGGCTTGCCCAGCGCATGGGCGGGGACGGCGAACTGGGGGCTCAGACAAGCAACGAGGAAGGCAGCAGGAAGAGCCTTGCGCAGGGATTCAACGACCATCCGCACCGCCTACACACAAGACACTCATGGAGAGAGCAAGCCCCTGTTCGTTGAAGAGTCGAGGAGAACCATGCGATGCCGCAAGGGTTTCCATACAGGCCAATCGGGCCGGCCGAATTCTAACATCTCCTCTCCCGGCGGTTCAAGGAGAGCTCCGATCCTCGGGATCCCTTTTCAGATCCTGAACCTCCACACCCGGGGGCACCTGGAAGTGAAACAGCTTCTCGTCCAGGTCCGGATCCAGGACGATATCCCAGAATTGGTAGGCCACCAGGTTTCCGGATGCGTCGGTCACCGAGAGCGCCCGCACGGCGCCGCTCCGCTCCTCCGCTTGAAGGTCCACCTCCGAGATGAAAGGAGAGTCTCGCCGTGGATGCAAGGTCAGGCGGATTTCACCGTCCCCTGCGGAGGCGCGGACCACCAGGAAAGCCTCTGTCAAGCGCTGGGTTCCCCCGAGAAGCAAGGAAATCGCGCCGTCCCGCAGATCCTCCAGGCGGCCACGGACCACCTGGCGGTCGGCTGGAACGTAGAGCCAGGTATGAACCCCATCGCTCACGGCAAGCTTCCTCTCAGGCTCCCGGAAATCCCATCTCATCCGTCCGGGGCGGGCAACCTGGAACCGCCCGGCCTCGACCTGGGTGGAGGGAAGCGTGGGCGAGGACAGGGTCTGCTCGAAACGGCCCGAGAGGCGGGTCCACGAATCGAGCCACTCCTGAACACGTGCCACCGGGTCTTCGGCCGCCTGGCCCGCGGACTGGGTGGTGAGCAGAGCGAGGCTCACCCACCCGATGGCCCGGATGATGTCGCCAGATCGCCGCACCCGGCCATCTTATCAACCTCCCAGCGGGGACCGGCACAACCTCTCGTTCGCGCCGGGGGAAGGGGGCCCGGCGGGCGGGCCCTTGTCCCAGGCGGCGTGCTGGCTCAGGGGCAGGAGGTCGTCGGAGGTTCCGGCCGCGCCGGCCGCCCTCCGCCGGTTGCCAGACCCGCCCCGAGATTCCCCGGCACGCCATCACTGGTCCTGCGAAGGTTGGCCAGGAATCCAAACACCTGACCGGGGGCAGGATCCAGCGCATCTTCCACGAAGGTTCCCACTCCCTCGCCCGTCTGCGCCAGGCGGCAGAGGCGGGAGCCGGGAAGTGTCGCAAGAGGTGTGGCCAGGGGATCGTTGCGCAGCGGCACCGGGTCTCCCCCGGCAATATCAATCTTCTGGAGGTCATACCCCAGACCCGATCCCAGGGTCTCCCAGGTCAGTGTGATCCGGAAATCGTCCAGGATGTCATCGCCACCCACCAACGACTGGATCAGGCCATCGGGGCCCGCATCGACCGCCACGACTCCGGCAACCCCCACGGCGGTCGTCTGGACATCGTCACTGGTCGGATCAGCCAGGCTGTCGGCGATACCGTTGGGGCCGGTCAAGATCCGCTGGGGCGAGCGTACCACCGTCAGCAGCGGGGAGTTGCTGCCTCCCTGGGATATCTCCCGGAGATTTCCTCCGACCGTGACCTGGATCCGTGTCGTGTCGGCGCATTCCGGATCCACCGAGCAACGAACATCCAGGAAATAGGCCGTACTGAAGGCGGGGTTGTCACGGAAAATGAACTGGTTGGACCAGTCCTGGACCACCCTCTTGTCCTGGCGCCACCGGTATTCGATGAAACCGTTGACACAGGAATCAACGGTGGATGGGCTCCCATCCAGAGTGGCCAGAAAGCCGGGAGCCGGGATCTCAATGTCAGGACCGGCATCGGCGATTGCGGTGGTGCAAGCCGCCTCATTGGCCGGAGTGGTGGGATCAGGATCCACGGGACAGGAGGGCATCGGCGGCATTTTGGCGTCCACCGCCAACTCGGCCGGCGCATCCACAAGGCCGGTCACCCTGAAGTCATCCACGATCCAGCCGCGCACGGTATCGCCGGCGCTACTGCCAAAGAACTGGGCCCAGCGGTTTCCCGAGGGACCGTTGAGCTCGATACCGGAGAAGAGCAGCCTGACCCGGATCGATTGACCAGCGAACTGATCGAGATTGAACCTGGATTCCACCCAGATCCCATTTCCCAGGGCTCCGGGCGATCCCTGGACGAAAGCGCTCCCGGAGTTGCGCGGATCGGTGGAACTCCAATCACCCATGAACGAGAAGACGAACTCCGGGAAACATGTGCTGGAAGGGCCGAGCCGCCGGTCTGGATCATTAGGATCGAAGTAGTCGTCCTCGGTGGAGGCTCCATCGCTGTTCTGCAGCTGGAACGGATCAGCGTCGGGGATGGCCGCGAAGGTGTCGTAAAAATCGTCCACGGGATCGTACTTGCAGTTGATGAAGGCATCGGTCCCCTGGTTGGCATAGTTATTCTGGAACGCGGCCAGCGTCTCCCAGAAATCCGTCACGTCTCCCGTCAGAGGATCGGCCAGGGCCACTTGAACCACGGCGCGATCCAAGGCCTGGCCCGGGTCGACGGCAATCACTCGGTCATCAGCCAGGGAAACAATCTGCCGGAAGGAGACTGTGGCGCCTCCCGACAGGCCGACATTGAGCACCGGCGTCATGGCCGCCGAGAGCTGGGCAGTGGTGTAGGTATCAAAGCTGGCACTCGCTCCCGGCTCGTGGAAACCCATGAGCAATGCGGCATTGCCTGAGAACGCCTTCCCTTCCGGCCCCTCCGTGGCCGTGTGAACATGCCAGTCATGCCCGGTCCATGGGCGGCAGAAGGTGATGGAGCGGCCGCCGCCGTTCGGGTTGGGGCCTGCGGGGTCATTGTACTGGCACCGTGACCCGTCAACGGCTGACGCCGCGCTGTTGGGGAAAAGTGCATTCAACGTGAAGCTGTTGACACCGTCGCCCCCTGCCGAGGTGGAGTCCCAGTTCTCGACAAAGTCCGGAGCCGCCGTCACGAAGCCCGCCAGATCCAGGTCCAGTTTCAGGTCGAACTGCTGCGGAGTGGCGAAGCTGCTCACCACGCGCCGCCGCCCGTTGATATCCACGAAAGTGCCTGTGATTCCCAGCGACAAGCTGGCGCGGATCTGCTGGAACACGTTTTGTCGGTCCACGTTGCTGATCACGAGTTCGAACGCGTCGCTTGGAGGATTCACGGTCGCCACTCCAGGCGTCAAGTTGCCGTAAAAGGCCTCGCTGTCCGTGATGCAGGCCACGTCCCCATCGGTGGACAGGAGGGAGATACGGGTGTCTTCAAGCACCACCGGATTCTCAGCCGAATCAAGCAGATTGGAAACCAGGGTGATATCCAGGCGGATGGTCTCGTTGTCATCCGGCAAGCCATCCAGATCGCCGGTGAGGTCGGTCACCTTGGCCGATACGAAGAGGACGTTGGCGCCCCTGAACTGAGTGGTCATGGTGGCCTTGACCGGATTATCAGGGCAGGGCTGTCCGGTACCGTCGTCGAGATCGGTGTACTGAGCCGTGATCACCACCGGAACGGTGCCATCGCCGTTCTGCTGCATGAAAATGATGCCGTCTGCGGCCGAGTTGAGGCCGACACTTCCGGACAGCTGGACGACCCCCTCATAGATGGGAGAAAGAAAGCTCGTCTGCTCCAGGGTGATCATTTCCCCCGTCAGATCCACGTCGGAGAAGACACGCGCCTGGACCTCCAGGAAACCATCGCCATCGGAGTCCACGGCTTGTTCGTCCCCGGTGCCAGCCACCCCATCCGGTCCGAAAAGGGCATCGGCATCCAGCACTGTCAGGACCGCCGAGTCCTCCGCCTCGAAGACCACCGACCGGTCCCAGAAAATGCGCCCACACGATCCCAGGGCGGTGGGGTCGGCCGGCGCCACCGAGGCGCACGGAGTGACATCCGGCACAGGATGGCTCTCCACCCATTCCACCACCACATCATCGATGCCGATGCCATAGCTTGGTTGGGTGGGGCTCAGGGGATCCGAGCTTTCGGTCACGAACATCCCGAAGTCGACCTGGAAATCGTCACGCCGGATAGGGGGCACCGCCAGCGGGTTTTCGTTGGGACCGAAAAGGTCCTCGAACGTGGTGTCGGCTCCATAGAAACCATCGAGAATCTCCTCGACGTTCCGCAGAGGCAACCCTCCCGCGCCCCGGAGCTGAATGGTGCCGAACCCGGTACCGCCCACCGCCGCCAGGCTGCGGGCGGGCGCCTTGGCAGGATCGCTGGGATCAAAGAAGGACCCAATGCTCCCCCGTCCTTGCGGCCCGAAGCCGAACTCCGAACCCGGGAAGGCTGGATTGTTGGGATCGAAGGTCGGGAATGGAATCTGGGACACGCCAGTGAGGAACCCACGCGCCGAGTTCACCAGGTTGAGCCAGCCGAAATCCGTGGCATCCACCGGATCCGGGGTCGAGGTGTCGGGATCCAGCTCCCAGCCCACGATGGCATTGATATCGGCGATGTCCAGCTGGTTATTGAAGGCAAACCGTGTGAACTCCAGGGTGTAATTGAAGCCGTTGGGATCAGGGTTCACATGCACCCGGTGGAAGACAGGACTTTGAAGGACATCCAAGACCTGCTCGTTGGTGGGCGAGCTGGCGTCGTTCGGAATATCGTAATCCTCGCAGCCCAGATCGAATCCCGTGCGTCCGTTGGACAGCTTGCGGCCGGCTTCCGGCGGGTCCGTGCCGATGGTACCCGTATGCCAGATTCCACCTTGGCCACGAATGATGTTGTTGGGATCGGAGAAGTCCGGATCGATCTGGGACGGATCGTTCGACTGAAATCCGCACTCTCCGGTGTTGGCCCAGTGCCAAAGATTCAGGTTGAGCTGGAGGTTCAGGCCGGGGTCCGAGTCGAACCGCCGCGTTGTGATGAATCCCTCGTTGTCCAGATCGAAGGTCCAGGGAGCTTTTGGTTCTGGAGCAGCGGCGGCCCACTGCGGATTCCCACCACCGAATGCCGTGGAAGACGCGTCCTCGAACACGAAGGTCTGGGCGCCGAGCTCCGGATCGTTGGGATCAAAGAAGAACTCGCCAGCAAACGTCCGCACCTCGGTTCCCCCGTTGGGAAAATCGGTGGAGTACCGGAACGATTCTAGATCCATGTTCAATGTGTGGAGAAAGACAGCCGTGCTCTCCACCGGCAATCCGTTCCGGCGTGCGGAAAGCCCGAAAATCATCTCGATCTGATCGGGAAAAGCCACGTCGGGCTCCACCTCGATGTCAAAAGAAATCGCCTGCAACGTACCGCTGGGGATGAGCCCAACGTCGCGGCTGGGATTGTGAATCTGGATCTTCTGCTGGTTCCCGGAGTCGGCAGGGATGTTGTTCAGACGCAGCGGATCGGTCGCATTGTCGCCATCGGGAATCACGGCGCGCAGCGTGGCCACGGCATCGATGAGATCGGCGTTCAGCTCCTCGTTGACCATGGCGATGGTGTAGCTCAGCCGCTCTCCGGCATCGAGGAAGAGGTCGCCGCGCGGGTTGGCCTGTGCTCCGATCAGGAAACCCCGCGGATCCCGGGGACGGGGAGCATCACAGCCACCCTGGACATTGAATTTCTGGTTGGTGCCCGGTCCGGCGATGGTGGCCAGATCCAGTCGAGGCTGGCAGGAGACCCGGGACACCGCCTCGATCGTCGGACCGTCTGCATCCGCATAGGTGGCCACGATCTGGGCACCGTCCACGACGCTGAGAATTCCGTCGTTCATCACCGCCGTCACCCCGTCGATCACGGCGAGCGGATCACCCAGGAAGCGGCCATTGCCCGGATCCGGCTGGGAGAGAACGACGTCGCTCTCCGCATCAAGCACACCTCCACCGCCTGGTGCCATGACCTGGAGGCTGAGGACGCTGGCCACATCAGCGGGAGCCAGTCCGCTGCTCGGATCCAGGACCGTGGGCACCAGGAGATCGTTGCAGAGGTAGCGGGAGGCATTGAGACGCACCGCGGCCGTGGTGACGATTCCGCCGCCGATGATCAGTGCGAAGGGCTGCGGCGCCGACTGGCCGACGGCCACCTCTTGAACGTCATCACCCACCGCGAGAGTATCGGCGAGCCCGTCAGGCCCCGCGTTGATCACGCTGCCGCTGACCAGGTCGTCTCCAGCCGGGGTGGAGTCCAGGAGAGCGTTGGCACCCGGGGAAATCACGGTCTCGAAAGGGGAGGTGACCTGGACCCCTTTCACGCGAACGGTGTACTGGCGCCCGGCAAAGACCTGGGTATCAGCCGTATCCCCGTCTTGATTCGGGTCCGGGGAAAGCATCACCGCCTCGTTGGGATTCGCCTGGTCGTGGAAGTTGCGGAGGGAGGGGACGACCGGCAGTGAGAAGGGCCCTTCGTCGAGAACGCCGTCTCCATCGCTATCCTCTCCCGGAATAGAAGGGAAATTGGGATCGAACAGGCTGAGCCGGCCGTCGAAATTCCCCTGGTCCTCGGTAAAGAAATTCCCCCGGTACAGCACGTCATCGCTGGTCCCGAGGATATTGTCGGGACCATGGTCCACCACTTCCAGGTCCAGATCATTGATGAGGGCTCCCGACAATGACATGTCGGGGGGATCCATCCAGGCCAAGGCGACGCGGAGTTCCTCATCGGGATCGAGCACCGTGATCAGACGGGTGAAGATTCCTCCCGAGAGCAGACCGCCGGACAGGCCCTGGTCTTCCATGAGCAACCCCGACGGTGTCCTGGGATCCGTGTTGAGAGGCAGGATCTTGCTCAGATTGACCCGTCCGTACCCCTGCTCGAAATTGAATCGCCCGCGGAGATCCGGGATATCGAAGCGGGGTTGCACCAGATCAAAGTTGAAGGCCGGCGACACCTGCATGAACTCCGCCGAGGCGATGAGCGCCGCCTTTACAGCAGCTCCCGACAGACTCATGCCCACGGTGGGCCCTCCGGCCGCGCCGTCATCCAGGAAGCCCTGGGCGAAATAATCGCGCACCAAGGCTGCAGCACCGCTGACGGCAGCCGCCGAGTAAGATGTTCCGTCATTGTCGTCATCCAGAAGGCACTCCACCCCGCCCGTGGTCTCAATATTATCGTTATCGGACGAGCGGCAGGTCGCCGCCCCGTCCACCCTCAGATTAGGGAACAGGTCCTGGCCGGGGGCCATCACATCCGGCTTGACACGTGACGGGAAGGACGCCGGCCCACGTCCGGTGCTCCCATCGGTGAAGATGGCCAGGAGATTCACTCCCTCGTTGGGAACGCCCGGGTTCAGGGCCAGGATCAGGTCAAAGGCGTTGATGGGTTCGTTGGGGTAGTTGGACGAACCCACGCCCAGGGCATTCTTGCCGGTCGCCGGCGCGGTGATGCTCCCGTACTCGAAATTTCCATCGCCATCGGCATCCGAGCCTTCATTCCCCACGGCGATGACGGCCAGGTAATCGTTGTTGTCGCGTAGAAACTGGTCGACGTTCATGGAATCCAGTGTATAAGCGCCCTCGGTACCCAGGGCGCTGAAGGACATGTTGTGTATGGAAGCGCCCGCACCCTTGGCTTCGGTCATGCGGTCAAAGAGATTTCCGGGCTGCACGATGTCGAAGCTGCCGAGACAACCGACCTGGGACTGGGCATCCTGAAAAACCACTCGAGCGCCACGAGCCACTCCGTCCGCAGCAAAGGGAGTCTTCGCCGCTTCCCACCCGGGATTGTTGCGCAGATCGATGCCGAAACGGGAGACATTGCCAGCGGCAATACCTGCCACGATGTTCCCGTGGGTGCTGCCACCGCTGGCCGGGTCGTCACAGCTGAAAAGATCGCCGCTCCCGACGGCCAGGTAAGACTCTATCTTGCTATGGGCCGCCCCTGGATTGCCCGCAGCGGTGGCCGTGTCGGAGAAATGCAGCGCATCGTACGAGAGGCCAGTGTCCGTCACCGCCAGGATCTGGGGCGCGACGAGACCATTCCCTCCTCCATCCACTCCGGCATCCCAGAGATCGACCCTGCCGTTGAAGAATTCGCCGCTCTGAATGGTCGCGGCCATCTCCTCGTCGGCAGCCATGAACGGAAGCTCCTCCTCGATCCGGAAGAGGCCGAAAACCGACCTTGCGACACCGAGGATCCGGTCATAGTCCAGACGGAAGTGAATGATTGGAATCGCGCCCGGCCGGGTCTCAACCGCCTGGACATCCGCGCCGAGCGCTTGTAGATCGGCCGCCACCGCCCGGGCGCTGACACCCGGGAACACCCCCGCAACCAGGGGCAGGGTCGAACTCTTGGCCTCTTCTTGTGAGAGGACCGCCGTCTGGCCGATCCTCCGGTCGACGATAAGCTCCGGTGCGAAGGGAAGGATGTTGCTCACCCCCGAGAGACCTTGGATGATTCGGATGCTCTCCGGTCCGGAGACCTGGGCGACCACTCCACGTGGACCGTAGGGAGCCAGGAGCCGCACGCCAGCTTGCCGGAAAACGCCAAGCTCCCGCCCGCTCCGGGGCTGATCGAAAAGAACCAGGACGGTGACACCGTGGCGGCCGATGGCCCGGCCAGGGTCCTGGGCCAGCCCGTCTGGAAGCGGCCGGCTCAGATCGATCGGACCGTTCCCTGTCCGGAGAATCGACCCGCGGTGAACGTCCCGGCGGGCTCCCCTTCCGTCCGGGGTGTGGGTGCTGAGCTGTGGAAAAAGAGGAGGAAGCTCCCTGTCAAATCGGGGAGGAGCCTGGCCCTCTCGTTGCCGTTCGACGGCAGCGGAACCAGCCAGAGCCGGGGTTCCCCCGCGCCGCGCCTCGAGGCGCGCCTGCTGCCCGGGCGCGCTCCCCACAGACGCCCAAGGTCCTGGAACCAAGAAGCTTGCCATGGCCAGGCCGATGACAACCGAACCCGGAAGCCGGCCCCATGGCGGACAGCGGAGATTTCCCTTGCAGATCATGGCCTTCCCCCTCCTGCGCGTGAAAAGATTCGCCTCACTCCCCGCTCTTCCGGTGCGGGCGGCGCTGCCCAGGGCTGCCGACAGATTCACGAAAATGTACATATAGGCCCAACAGCGGGCGCAGTCAATGGAAAAGCCCCCTCCAGGCAGGTGGGTGCTGCATACGATTCGCAAGCTGGCCCGACCCATCTGGCGGTCTGGTATGATGCGGTTTCGTGGGCGGAGGCTCCCTCAGCGACCAGGGGTCGAGAACCCTCCCCTGGCTCTTTTTGGGCTGGAGCGTTCTCCTGGGCCTCTTGCAGCCCCACCTCGCCGTGCCTGGCGAGGGAGGGCCCGTCTTGCCGGCCGGTGCACCGGATCTGGTGGTCGGCTCCGGCTCCTTGCGAGTCTCCCCGGATGGGCGCACCGCCCAGGTCAGCGTGATCAACGCTGGCACCCTGCCATCGGCCGCCACCCGGGCCCGTCTCACCGAGACCCCCCCCCTGGCCGCCTCCCGAGGGGATCAGGCCACCTTCCCCCATCACCATTTCCTGCGTGGCGAGCGCGGCCTGGTCATCTGGCCCGAATCCCACGCGGACCGGCTCCTGCTCCGGGTCCGCTGGCAAGGGAGATCCGCCTGGGATACCTTCGCCGGAAAGATCCGGCTGGAAACAGACACTCGAGCGCCCCTCCGGCCCGGAAAGCCCCGCCTCACCGGCTCATTGAAGAGACAGGCGATTCATCTCGATGACGAGGAGGGGTGGATCGCGTGGCGAGCCGCGACCGGGAAACAGGCCGCGGGCTTCGATGTGAGCTATGACCCGGCTGGCCGGCCGTCCTTCCTCGCCCCGCGGGAGCTGAATATCTCCGGCGCTCTCAACCTGCGTCAGATTTTTCTGGGCAACTGGTGGCTCATTCGGTATCTTCCGAGTTCGGCCACCGGGGTCGCTCCAACCCTGGCAGAGGGCCAGCCAAATCCTGCGAGTATCTGGGAAAACCTGGCCATTTCTCTCCAGGATGTCCGTCTGGCCCATGCTTGGATCCCGGCCTCTTCGCACACCGTGCGCCTGGAGCAGCCCCTGCCCGCCCTGGATCCCCGCCAGCAGGCGACCCTGTCCTTCCCATTGCCCCGCTCCCTGGCGCAATGGTCCGTCCAGATCGACCCCGATGATCGTGTTCGCGAAATCCACGAGGGCAACAACACGGCAACTTGGCGATCCTCCCCCGGACCGATCATGGTGAGCCTGCACACCCATGCCTCACTCTCGGAGGGCAACGCCAGCATCGACGCGCAAATGGATCTGCTGACCCGGTCCGGCTACGAGGCCGTCTTCTGGACCGACCACGACTGGCGCATCTCCGGGTACCATTTCCCGGAGGAGCTCGGCTTCGAAGATGAGCCGAACTCCAGCTGGGCCCTCCGCCAACATCGCCTGGATGGCAGCCTGGCCGCCGGGGCCCGGGTCACCGATGAGCGCTCCACAGAGGGGAAACGTTCGCTCTCGTTCACGGCGGATCGCCCCGGCTCCGGCGGAAAAAAGCCGCTGGTGGCGACCTACGCCCTGCTTGCCTCGCGGGCTCGCCACACACGCTCCCTGGCGCAGGAACTCACTATCGCTTTCGATCTTTATCCCGACCTGGACCATCCTTTGGATTCGGAGTTCCTGCTCGATCTGGAGCTCTCGGACCAACCACACGTCCGCCGCCACCTTTCATACCGCATCCAGGCGCTGCCGGGCGCACTGGCACAGGGTCAGGTGGTGCTGCCGCCTCCCCCTTCCCCGGCCGAGCCCTCGCTGGCGGCCATCCCGCCCGGGCGCTGGACCCGGCTGGTCATCCCGGTTTCCACCCACGCGCGGCGCCTCTTCCCCGAGGGAGTGGACAACAACATCTCGGGCCTGTTCCCCGGGCTGTCGGTCCGGCGGGGTCGGGCCCGGTGGGACATGGATCGCCTGACGATGGAAGCCGGCCTCACGGGCGCTCCCCTGCTGGACTGGGAGCGGGAGTGGGTCTCGGCCTACCCGGGCATCACCAGCTACGTGACCACCGAGCTCTCCTATTATGTGCCGCACTTCAACCCGTTCGTCTCCGATCCTTTCCTTCCCGACTATGCAACCCTGTCGGAAGAGGCGTTCCCGCAGCGGGTGCGGGAGGAGGTTCGCGAGCGTCAGGGCGCCTTCTCCCTCAACCATCCGCTGGGAGTTTCTCCCAGCTACCCGGACTGGCTGATCGAGAGCCAGCTCCAGAAGCGGCTGTACGGCGCCGACCTGCTCGAGGCCGGTTACCGGATGCGGGGCAACGCCGATCTTCGCGCCCATCTGGCCTTCTGGGATCGGGCCTTGGGAAACGGCATCGTGGCCAGCGGCATCGGGGTCACCGATGCCCATGGCATCGGCCGGGGGAACGGTTTCGAGCGTGACGAGAACAACTTCGCCACCTGGGTCGAAGCGGCACCGGATTCGCTTGATTCCCTGATTGATGGCCTTCTGGCCGGACGGGTCACATTCGGGGATCCTCTTCTCCACCGGGGCCGCCTGTCTCTCATCGTGGATGGTCATTACCGGCCCGGGGACGTGATTCTCGGACCGGCCGTCGCGCGGCAAGCCGCTTTCTCAGGAGAGGCGCTGCCGCCATCTTCACAGCTGGATCTGATCGTGGATGGCCAGCGGGTGGCGTCGGCGGCAGCCGGTGCTGACGGGAACATCAAGGGAACGTTCTCCCTCCCCGCCGCCACCCGGTTCGTACGCCTGGAAAGCTGGGATGCCCGCGGGGAGCCGGTCGCCTTTTCCAATGCGGTGATTTTCCTCGGGGCCCCGCCGCCGGAGGGGCTCCCAGCCGCACGTTTGCGCGCCACGGTCCGCGACGCCCGGCTTGAAGGGACCGGCCGCTTCCGTGTCCACACTTTCGAAACAAGCTCCCAGGGCTTCCGCGTGACCGGCGGCGATGGCACGGGCAGCCTGACCCTCTCCGGGATCCGGCCCGCGCCAGCCAGCGCCCGCGCGGTCGGCACCGGGGAGCCGGTTTCTTGGTCCTACGATAACAGTGCGGGGCTTCTCAGCCTCCCCCTGTCGGGAAGCGGTCTCGAGGTCCGGTGGCCGTCAGGGGCCCGCCGACGCTGGTGGATCGCCGGTGGGTTGGCGGCCGTCGCCCTCTGCATCATTGTTCTCCTGCGGCTGGGAGCCCGAAGGCGGAGGCGGGTCCGCGGCCGATGAGCTCTCACGATCCGGGGAGGAGATCACACCCCAGGATCTCCAGTGTCTCGCGCCGGTCGGAGGCAGCGTTCTCGGTGCGCGGCGGCCGGCGGATTCCTTCCTGCGCCTCGGATCCACCCACGTAGCCCAGACTCCGCAGGCCGGCGGCCAGCATGGCCTGGATGCCGGGATCGAGGGGCTGCACCGGAATCTCGCCGCCGGGCAGGGTCCAGGCCAGACGTTCACAGAGACGGTGCCGGGCTGCGGACGCCTCCTCCCGGTGCGAGGCCGCCAGATTGACCTGCTCGCCTGGATCCGCCCGCAGGTCGTACAGTTCCTCGCGGCCGGCCGCAAAATCGTAGAGATAGGCCCACCGGGCGGAGCGCAGGCCGCGTGCCTCGGCCCGCCGGGACGTGGCCTGGAGGATCCAGCGCTCGCCGCCGGGACCGGCGCCGTTCGCCGTGGGGCGAGTCTCGAGAAGATCCGCGGCATGGCTCCTTCCTTCGAACCTCTCGGGAACGAACGGTATCCCGGCGAGTTCCAGAAGAGTCGGCGCCAGGTCCACCAGACCCACAGGAGGTCGTAAGATGCGCGCCGGGGCGATATGCCCCGGCCAGCGCACCAGGAGCGGCACGTGGGTCTGTTCTTCGTAAAGATGGACGGTGTGCCCCAGGCGGCCGTGTTCCTGGAAGGCCTCGCCATGGTCCGCCGTCACCACGATGATGGTGTTCTCCGCCCGGCCGAGTCGGTCCACCTCCTTCAGGATGTGGCCGATCTCCTCATCCGTGAAAAGAATCTCACCGGCGTACTGGCCCTCCAGCCAAGCCAGGCGGTCCGGAGGAAGCTCCTCGAACCGGTCCGGCTGCAGCACCCGCGCCGTGACATCATCATTTTCCCCGGGCCCGGGCGGGCGTCCAGCCTGAAATTTCAGCGCGTAGGGAACCGGGGGATTGTAGTTATAATGCACATCCCACATGTGAACATAGAGAAAAGACGGCCTCCCGGCGTTCTCACGGAGAAACGCCAGAGCTTGTGCAGTGCTCCACGGCCCCGAAACCCGGCTGTGCCCCTGGTTCTCGAAAATGAACTGGTCGAACCCGCGATCGAAGCCAAGGTGAGCCGCGAGGGTGAGAGCCGGCATGACCGCACAGGTGGCGTATCCCGCTGCCTTGAAGCGCTCCGCCAAGGTCTTGACAGAGGAATGAAGCGTCCGGTCGGCGTCATCCACATGGTGGATGGCAGGAGTCAGCCCGGTCATGAGCGTCATGACGGAAGGCGTGGTCCAGGGCGCGGCCGAGTACGCATTCAAGAACCGGGCGCCTTGCTCCGCCAGGCGATCCAGGGAAGGGCTGAGATGGCGAGCATCACCAGCGTGGTGGAGATGGTCCGCACGCAGGGAATCCACCACCACCACCAAAATATTGGGCCGTTTTCCCACCCCGCGACAGGCCTGGCAGCCCAGCGCGGCCATGGACAGACCGGCCAGATACGCCAGCCAGACGCCGACACGCAGGTGTTTCCCCTCCCTTCCCCATGAAGACGGCAACGAGCCCCTCTCGCTCATGGGCGATATGTTATATTCCGGCCCCGTGACCTGGGGCCAATCCGTGTTCTTTTCGAGACAGATGGACTCGCGGCGGAACCATCCGGCACCCCTCTTCCTGGCCTCCGCCGCCATGGCATGCCTGCTAGCCCTCCACTGCGGACCGGCCGATTCCCACCAGCGCATCATCTTGATCACCATCGACAGTCTGCGCCCTGATCGGATGGCGCCGTATGGCGCCTCCACTTCGGTCATGCCCCACCTGGACGCGCTGGCGAGCCAGTCCGTCGTCTTCGAAAACGCCGTCACCCCCTCGCCGGTGACCTTCCCGGCGCTCGCCGGATTGATGACCGGCCGCCCGCCTTCGGCTGTGGGGGCCCTGGACAATGAGCACTCGCTCCTCTCAACCCGCCACCCTCGTCTTGCCCCACTTCTCCTGAAAGAAGGGTGGTCCACCGGCGCCTTCCTGAACGCGGTCTTTCTTGACCAGGACAGCGGAATCCTGGAAGGATTTGTTCACGCTTTCAATCCCACCGGCGCGACACCCGTTGTACCTTCTTCCGCAGAAGCCCTGTTTCAGAATGCCGTGGAGTTCCTGAACCGCTATCGAAAAATTCCCGCTTTCGCGTGGATCCATCTCCACGATAGTGCATTCCCCTACACCGGACGGGGCGTCTTCGGACGGGGTGACCAGAGATACGATGCTTCCCTCTCCTCCATTGACCGGGCCCTGGGCAGGTTCCTGGACCGCTTGCGTGAAAAAGGGTTGTTCACATCCTCCACCATCCTGGTCGCCGGCGATCACGGTGAAGCACTCGGTGAAGAATCGGAGCGCACCCACGGAGTTTTTCTGAACGCGTCCACCTTGCATGTTCCCTTGCTCATGCACTTGCCGGAGAGAACGTCCAGCCGGCGGGTCTCCTCTCCAGTGACCCTCCTCGACCTGGGCCCCACCATCCTGGACCTGGCCCGGGTTCCTCCGCTGCCTGCCGGAGGTCCGCTGGATGGACGCAGTCTTCGGCCCCTCCTGGAGCGGGCGGCGGCACCCGGCCAGGCCGGCGCCTCCTTCCCGGCCGAGCGACCGCTTTACTCCGAGACGTTCGTGCCCTTTTTCGACTATCTCTGGCCTCCGCGCCGCCAGATCCGGCGCGGCGCCACTGCGTACGCGACCGAGGCCCAGGCGGGAATTCCCTTCCCACCCTGGCCCGAGCTCCCCCTGGATCAGGCGCGCGCCGCCGGACTTGGCGAACAGCAGACCTTCCTGGAAAGCGTGGGCCGGGTGATGGATGCTCTCGCGACGTCTCAGCTGGAGGAAGCGGCTCGCATGGTCACCGGGTTGAGCCGCCTGAATCCGGATGCGCCCATCACTACCAGCCTTCTGGCGGCGGTGCAACGGGCACGGGGCCAGCTTGAAGAAGCGCTGGCCGCCCTGGAGGCTCGAGCCGGCTCTCCTCCCGTCTCCGCAGAGATCTGGGGCGCCCTGGCCCGGCTGGAAAAGGATCTGGGACGCCCCGCCGCCTCTGCCTGGGAAAAAGCCGCACGTGCCGCGCCGACACGGCCTGGCTTCCGCATCCAGCAAGCCGAGGCGCTCCTGGCGGCCGGCCAGAACAAGCAGGCCATCCAGGCGGCCCGCCTCGCGGCGGCCTCCGACCTCGATTCAGCCACTCTCAGCGCTGCGCTCGGCCGCATTCTGTTGCTGGCAGGCCGAGCAAAAGACGCCATGCGCATGCTCGCCACCGCCGTGGTGCAATCCCCCGGATCCTCCTTCTTTCACAGGCAACTGGCATTCGCATCCCTGGCGGCAGGTGAGAAGGAAGGAGCCTTGAAAATGCTCCGGGAGGCGCGGACCATCGATCCTCTGAATCGGAGCATCGAGGCGGACATAGGAGACGTCTACGCCACCACAGGCGACTTCAGAGCCGCCCGGGATGCCTACCGGAAATCCCTCCCGCCGAACATCCACGAGCCCGAGGCTACCCTGTCCGTCGCGGAATCGTTTCTGCGCGTCGGGTCGCTGGAGAAGGCGGCGCGCCTGGTGGAAGAGGTTCTCGGCCAACATCCGGATAATCCGCGGGGACACTATATCCGGGGCCAGATCGCCATGCGGCGGGAGCATCCCGAACAAGCCCAGGACGATTTCCTCAAGGCGCTGCAGGACGGCGGCGAGCAGGCTACGATTTACTATGGCCTGGCCCGAGTGGCTCTCATGCAGTCTGACGAAACGGCGGCGCTCTCCTACCTGCGCAAGGTGTTCGCCATGGACGACCCGGTTCTCCGCAGTGCTCTCCGCGTGGATGGGCTCCTGCACTCACTGGATGCAACGTCCACCCTCCGGGTCGAGATCGATCGTTATCTGGCAGGCGGTTCCCCGGCGAAGGGAAACGTTCCCTGATCACCCGGTTCATCCCCCGAGGAAAGACATCCCTCGCAGTCGCCCTGCTCGCCCTCTCCGGTGCCACGCTGATCGTTCACGCCGGGGCTTATCCGGATTGCCTGTCCGACGACAGCTTCATCTCCTTCCGCTACGCCGGCCATCTCGCCGCAGGCCATGGTCTGGTTTTCAACCCAGGGGAACGACCGGTCGAGGGTTACACCAATTTCTTGTGGACCGTGCTCCTGAGCGGCGCCATGTTCCTGGGCTTCGATCCGGAGGTGGCGGCCCGGTGGATGGGATTGACATCAGCCATCCTGACCCAGCTGCTTGCCTTTTTCCTCATGCGGCGGTGCCTCCGGCACTCACCCCTGCTCTGGGCGGCTCCCGGGTGGTTGCTGGCCCTTCATTCCGGTTTCGTCATGGAAGCGGTGCAGGGACTCGAAACGATCTTCTTCGCCCTCCTGGTCCTCACAGGCGTGTTCCTCTTCCTTGAAGATTTTCCCGCCATGTCCCATGCTGTGGGAAGCCCGCGATGGCCCCTCTCGGGAGTTCTCTTCGCACTGGCCGCCCTCACTCGTCCGGAGGGAGCGCTCCTTTTTGCGGTGATGATGATCGTCCGCGCCGCCCAGATCCGCCGGCGATCCGGCCGCCCTGGGCGGACGGATCTGGTCTGGATGATCTCCTTCGCCCTGCCCCTGGCATCCCACCTGATGTTCCGCCTCTGGTACTACGGCGACTGGCTCCCCAATACCTTCTATGCAAAAACTGGGGGAGGCCTGGCCCAGGCAGCCCGCGGCATGAGCTACGCGGCGCACGGACTGTGGCAGGTCGCTCCATGGGTTCTCCTGGCCGGTCAGGCGCTCTGGACACGGCCAGGGAGCTCCGCGCCCCACCCGGCAGGCGCCGGAAAATGGCTCCTTGCGACCCTCTGGATCACATCGGTCTCGGGAGTGATTGCCGTCGGGGGCGATTTCAAGCCAACCTATCGATTCCTGATCTGGAGCCTCCCTCTCCTGGCCGTTCTCGCCTCGCACGGCGTGGATCGCCTCTGGCAGGCTACTTCCCCGCCCCGGCGCGCGGCACGCTTCGCCCTGCCGGCGATGACCATCGCCGTCTGCCTGGCATGGGCCTTCTGGGGCACGGCGCCGGCACGTGATTTCGCCCACCAACGCCTCCTGGACCTGGCGGTGCTCAGGGAGGCGTCAGGATGGTTCCAGCAGCACTTGGCTCCCAACGCCCTCATCGCCACCGGACCGGTGGGGGCGATTCCCTACTATACGGGACGCCGGACCCTGGATATGTGGGGCCTCACGGATCGAGAGATCGGCCATCGAGCCATGCCCCGGATGGGAAGCGGCGCTCCGGGCCACGAGAAAGGAGATGGAATCCGGGTCCTGAGCCAGCGTCCGGATATCATTCTCTTCACGGCGGCCCGCTTTTCCCAGGCTCCGCTCCCCGAGGTGGCAGTCGCCCGTGGTTTTCTCTACGTATCCGAACGCGAGTTGCTGGCCCTGCCGGACTTCCCACGCCTGTATCGCTGGAAATCCGTGCGGCTACCCTCCGTGGTCATGAACTTCTATGAGCGGCGGAATATCCAGCCGGACGCTCTTTGATCTCATGACGTCCCGCGCCCTCTTTCTCCGCTGCGCCTGCCTGGTTCTCGCGGCCATTCTCCTTTCTGGCTGCTCGGCGCCACCGCCGGAGCATCCCAATGTCCTGCTGATCACGGTGGACACCCTGAGAGTGGACCGGATCTCCTGTTACGGCGGCCCGCAGGGAAATACGCCTCACATCGACACCCTGGCCCGCCGAGGCGTGCGCTTCCAATCTGTGCAAGCGCCGAGAGGGCTGACCTGGCCTTCCATGACCACGCTCCTCACGGGCCTGCACCCCCGGACGCACCACGTCCGCCGTAATGGCAACATGCTGGCTGAACAGTTCGCAACCCTGCCGGAGATCCTCCAGGCCGAAGGATATGAGACTGGTGGCTTTCTTTCCAACATGTGCGATGCTCCGAACCGGGGGTTGGAGCACTTTTTCTGTGCGTGGTGGGGCGAGGTGGATCAAAAAGCGTCGCGCCGGGCGCGACAATGGGCCAGCCATGACCAGCCAAGCTGGGACGCCTCCATCACCCGCCACGCCGAGGACTTCATCAGGACGCAACGAAAGCATCCCTTCTTCGCCTGGGTTCACTACATCGATCCCCACAAGCCCTACGATCCGGTGAACGAGTACCTCAGAGACGAATATGACGGCTCCTTCCCCACGGATGATGCCTCCCTGGACACCCGCATCCTCAGCCAGAAACCTCTGGACGGGCGGGAGCGCAGGCAACTCCTCGCCGTCTATGACAGCCAGGTCTCCGGCGTCGATGCCCATATCGGACATCTCCTCGCCACCCTGGAGGAAGCCGGCCTCGCGGAAAAAACATTGGTGATCTTCGCCGCTGATCACGGCGAGGAGCTCGGCGACCACAACGTTTACTTTTATCACCTCTCATCCGTCTATCAACAGGTTCTCTCCACGCCGCTCCTCCTGTGCTGGCCTGGACATATCCCCCCCGGCCTGGTGGTCGATCAGCCCATCGCAGGGGTGGACATCACGCCCACGATTCTGGATCTGGTTCACCTGCCCGCTCTTCCGGCCATGGAAGGAGTTTCACGCCAGGGGCTCGCACTCGGCGCGCCGGGGGCGCACGGGGCCCAGGTCACTTACGCCGAATGGTCCGATCAGATCGTCGTCGTGGGCGAGGGACCGTGGCGGTATATCTGGAACCCGGATCACCACAAAACGGGCGGGCGACCATGGTCCTCCGTGAAGGGAATGGGATTTCGGATCGAGGCTGAGGAGTTATACAACCTCTCCCGCGATCCCGGCCAGCACACCAACCTGTCTGAACAGCTCCCGGATCGGGCGGCGGCCATGCGTGAGAAAGCCTGCGCCTTCGTGACCGAAAAGGACTTCCGGCGCCAGGATCGGCGCTCGACTCCCGAGGATGTGCGAAAAAGACTCGAATCCCTGGGCTATGTGCAGGCCGTGGAGGATACCTCCCCGGGCCCGGGCATCGCGGTCCATTGCGAGATCGGGCATCAAGATTGAAGAAACGGCTCTCCCCGCGGCGCTTTCCCCCATCCCTCTGGGCACTGGTGCTCACTGCCCTGAGCCTGCGTGGCCTGGCCCTGTTGGCAACCCGCTCCATCCCCTGTGTCAATGACGAGTGCGCCTACAGGACACTGGCGATGGAACTGGCTGGCGGCGCGGGATTCCAGCCTCACGCCGGCCATTACTGGCCGCCTGGATATATCGCCTTTCTCGCCGCTCACCTCCACCTCGGGGCTGGCTTCCTGGGCGCGAAGCTCACCCAGGTGGTGCTTTCGACCCTTCTGGTGGTTCTGGTTTACGTGCTCGCCCGGCAAGCCGGCCGTTCCCTGGGCGCAGGATCAGCCCATCGTATCGGATTGATTGCAGCACTCATCGTCACCCTTCATCCAACGCTCATCGCGTTCTCCCACTACCTCTGGAGCGAGACCCTGTTTCTCGTACTTTTCGTGGGAGGCCTGATTCTGCTCACCGACGTCGTGGAAACCCGTTCTTCCGGACGCGCCGTCATGGCCGGTCTGATTCTTGGGCTCAGCTGCCTCATCAAGGTTCTGCCCCTCTATCTCCTTCCTCTCCTTGCGGCCTGGCTGATCTTCCGCACGCGCCGGCCGCGAGTGGAGTTTCTGCCTGCTGTTCTCTTCCTGGTCTCTGCTTTCGGCGTCATCATGCCGTGGACGGTCCATAACCTGGCAACCTTCCACCGCCTGGTCCTCATCGAGACCACCACAGGCAAGAACCTCGCACGGGGAAACAACCCGGTGGCACCCAGCAACTGGGACTGGGGTGCCCGCCGGCGGAACCGCGGAATCATGGCCCGAACCGGATGCTCCCAAACCGATCCCATCCAGCTCAACACCTGCCTGGCCGGCTACGGGGTGAAACAGATCCTGGAGCATCCAGGGCGCTCGGCTCGATGGGCAGTCACCAAGGTGACTGACCTGGTGAACCCAACATCGTTTCTCGTCCGGCACATCCGCCGGGGAGCCTATGGTGAATGGCCGCCCTGGGTGGCCGATCTGATCGTGATCCTGGTGGCTGTCTTCCACATGGGGCTCATGGGACTTGCAGCCCTTGGCTGGCTCCAGGCACCTCGTGGGCCGGTCCGCGCCCTGACTCTTCTCCTGGTCCTCTACGTGTTCGCCGTCCACATCGCAACGTTCGCCATGTCGCGGTTCCGCCTGCCCCTGGAACCGTTGTTTGCCATCGGGTGCGCCTTCTTTCTCTCACACCCGGGCAGCTGGATCCACCAGTCAAGACCACGCCGCCTCGTGGGACTCCTCCTGGTTCTGCTCCTGGCCACCTGCTGGAGCCGGCGGCTCCCCTGGCTGTTCTACGAGCCGTCAGCGGAGGGATCCGTGGTGGAACCGGGCTTCGGGGACTGAGCACCCTTCAGGCGCCGTGCCGCCATCCGCACTCCGAAGCGATTCAACAAGCGAAGGAGGCGCGTGGGCCCCGGGAAGAAACCCAGGACGCGCCCCGTTGGCGCGGTGAACCTTCTGATCGGCCGCAACAGCCGGTTCAGTTCACCGATCAAGCGCGAGAAAACAGCCAGGATCATGGCCCTCCGCACCCACGCTCCATCGGTCAGCGAAATCTCATGGCCGTTGTGGCGGACGGCAACCACCCGTCCCACCAGCCGGTTCGGCGGCACGGGTTGCCGGTCCAGATGCAGGAGAGCGTCGCCCTTGGTGAGATAGTTGCCCGCGTGGTCACGGCCGACGACCCGGTGGGCCACCAGGAGTCTTCCCTGCAGAAAGACGATGATGGACCCGAAGGAGGGTTCCATCCGGGAGTGCTCGAGGACCAGGCTCCAGCCTGAACGCAGCATGGGAAACATGCTGTGCCCGGTGACCCTGATCTCCGTCCGCCGGCCAGCCACCCGCCAGAGATCGAAGATCGCCTCCAGATGGGTGGGACTGATTCGCACCGGACCGGGCCCGATCCCGTTGCCGGCCCTCCCGGACGTGGTCCCGTCCTTCACGGTTTCATTTTCGTGGTCCACGCCCTTCCTCCGGCGCCAAGCGCTCTTGGGAGCGCCTGCCAGAGGTCTTTCCCGCGGCCTTGATACCCGCCGCGTGAAGATCGTAATCCGAGAGCTCGGTTCTCACGAACTCGCGGAATGCCGCCACGATCCGCTTCTCAACCTGGCGGATCCCCTCCCGTGTCATCCCAAACTGGTCTGCCAGGTCCTGCAGAGTGGATGGTTCTTCAGCGGCAAGACGATCCTGAAAAATGACCTTTTCCCGCTCCGGAAGAGATGCGGCAAACCGCGCGAACTGGCGCTTCAGTATCCGCCGCGATTCTTCCTCGGCAACCACCTCGTCGGGCAACGGCTGGGGCGCCGGCAGCCAGCGGCCCGGGGGCAACGGGGTCTCGGCGCCCGCGGGCGGGGCATCCAGGGAAACATCCTTGCCGTCCATGACCTGTGTGATCTCCTCCACATCCTTTTCCGATACGTCGAGTGTCTTGGCCAGCAGAGCCGGTTCAGGCTTGATCCCCTGCAGCCGGAGACGCTCCTGTTCCCGGCGCAGGTTGAAGAAGACCTTCCGCCGCGCATTGCTGGTGGCAAAGCGAACCAGGGACCAGTTATCCAGCAAATACTTGAGCATGTAGGCTTTGATCCACCAGGTCGCATATGTGGAAAACCGCAAGCCGCGATGCGGATCGTATTTCTCGATGGCCCTCATCAATCCGACATTGCCTTCCTGGATGAGATCGAGGATATTGTGCCAGGAGTTCCGGTAACGCATGGCAATACCGACCACCAGCCGGAGATTTCCCGTGGCCAGGCGGACGGCGGCGGCGATGTCTCCGTCCTCGCGGAACTGGAGAGCCAGGCGTCTTTCTTCCTCGGCAGTGAGTAACGGATAACGCGACGCCTCGCTCAGATAAATCGAGAGCGGGTCCCGGGGCGCCAGGCCCTTCGTCCCACTGGCGCCGGCCGCCCCGGCTGTCTCCAGGAAGGGAACCAGCTCCGTTCCACAGGGTATGGCGGGTTCGGCATCCGGCGGGAGGGGCAACGAGGGCTGTTCATCGCCCACCTCTTCCAAGGGCCGACCCTGCCGCCGGGGCCGTGTGCGTTTGCTTCCCAAAGTGAACCCCCGAGCCTCTCGTGCAGGAGCTTATCCCATGCCCGCTTCTCTTGCGGAAGGCCAGATCCTGCCGCTAGACTGGCGGGCCATGCGGCGGTCCGCCATGATCTTGGCCTGTCTTGTCCTGCTGCTTTCCAGCGCATGCCGGCCTGCCGAGCCAACGGACACTTCCTCCGTCCTGGCCATTCTGTCTCCGGCGGAGGGCGCCCGCATCCGGCATGCCCGCGTCGATATCGCCATCCAGGTCTCTTCCCCGCTGGAGAATGGCGTGCTGCGCGTCCAGCTGCAGGATCTCGACCTTTCGAGGCGTTTTGAGCCTCCCCGGCAGCGCATGAGATCTCTGGGCGGGCACGCTGTCAGTGTCGCAACGGTCAACCTGGACGAGTTTCACCAGACGGGAGAGATGCGCATCCAGGCGGAGTGGGTGGAAGGCGGCCTTTCCGGGAGCGCGTCCTGCCGGTTCTTCTACCTTCCTCCGGACGGCCGCCTGGAAGTGGGGATCCGTTCGGATGGAGAGCTGGTTCCGGCCCGGTTGTTCGTCGAGGGCCTGGGCGGCACTCAAACCCCGGACTTCTCCACCCCGGGGCTACGGGCCGTCGATCCTCGTGCCCGCGAATCGCCGCGTCCTTTCATCGACACGGCCGGAGGCACCGTGCGTCTGGCGCTGGCGCCCGGTCGCTACTTTCTGACGGCTTTCCACGGAATCGAATACACGGCCCCGACCAGGGAGGTGGAGGTCCGAGCCGGGAAAACCACGCGGCTGCAGGTCGACCTGGATCCGGTGGTGCCCACACCTGGATGGATCTCGGCCGACCTGCATGTCCATGCCTCTCCCTCCCTTGATTCTTTCCTTCCGCTGGACCAGCGGGTGATCGGTTACCTGGCAGCGGGAGTCGAGGTGATGGTGGCAACCGACCACAACATGTTGACCGACTATGGGACCACGATTCAACACCTGCCTGGTGCGGCGGGGAGGATCACCGCGGAGATCGGTGTGGAAACCGCGATTCGCCCGCGTGATGGAGCGGGAGGGCACTGGAACCTCTTTCCCTTCGCGTCCTCGGCCGGCAAGCCGGTCCGGCCTTGGCCTCTCACTCATGCCAAGGAGCCGGCGGAAATCTACCGGCTCTATCGGGAAGGTGGAACGGAACCCCGCCTGGAGGGCATCATCCAGGTCAATCATCCAAGGGGCATGGTGGTGGATCCCGAGGGGCCCCTGCGCGGCCTTCAGAGTGCCGCTTGGTTCAGCGCCGCTGGCCTGCGCCCTGATTTCCCTATCCTGGCGGATGGGCCGGCGTCCCGGGCCGGGCCCAATGCCTTTCTCCTGCACAAGGATGAATCAGGCCATTACCGCAATCTCGATTTCGACGCCCTGGAAATCCTGAACCGTTTTTCCCTCGATCTCTACCACGCGGTCAGGCGGGATTGGTTCGCGCTGCTCAACGCCGGCATCCGCTACACGGGAACAGCCAACTCCGACTCCCACCACAGGATCATGGTCGGCCCCGGGTTTCCCCGGAATCTCGTCCGGGTCGGCCTCCAGCACGATCAGCCTTCAACCGTCGACATGCGACAGTTCAACGCCGCCATCCGCGAGGGCCGCGTGATGGGAACCACTGGACCCATTCTGAGCCTCAAGGTCGGGGAAAGGGCGGGCCCCGGCGAGACCATGGCCGTGCCCCCGGGAACCGTCTCGATCAGTCTCCAGGTCCGCGCCGCTCCCTGGATCCCCGTGCGCCAGGTCCGGCTCATCCGCGGCGGGCAAACCATCTATCAAGAGAACTGCCATCCGGTTCTTGGGCAAGTTGACCGCTGGGACGCCGAGATCCTGGTCCCGGTGGAGAGCGACACCTGGATCCTGGCCGAGGCGGGAGAGCCTCTGGAAGAAACGCCCCGGGCGCCAGCCGGTCTCTACGCCCGGGTGGCGCCCGGCTTCTATCCCCTGGCGTTCACGAACCCTGTCTTCATCGACGTGGGCGGAAACGGGTGGCACCCACAGTCGCTTCCCCGGCGACCGGGAACTCTCCCGCCGTCCAGGTGACATTCCCCGCGGGGTTCTCAGTCAATGAGCTTCATCTCAAGATCATCGAACCAGGCCGTGCCACTCATGCCCAAGAGAATGCCCACCCGCGCGCGGGCTGTCCCGTCCGGCGCGACAAATTCACCAGACAGGGAGGTCCAATCAAGGGTTCCGACGGCCGAATCGGTTTCGGCCCGGCTGATGATCTCGTCCCGATCATTCAGAAAGAGAAGATACAATCCACAGACCTTCTGCTGAAGACCCTCACGTTTCACATTGTCCGTCTTGACCCAGCATGAAATCCGCGCTGTCCCGCCCGCGCGCACTGCAAGGGGTCCCTGCTCCAAGGCCACGATCCGCGTGGTGGACGGATCGATGCGGAGCCGCAAAGAAAACCTGCCTCCGTGGACGACCGATGAATCCCGATCGACGCGCGTATAAGACGGCCTGGCCTGGCTCACTCCCAGTCTCCCGGCGGGGACAAAATCCCACCCGGGCAACCGCCATCCCGACGCCGTCTGCTCGAATCCCGCGTTCTGGATCTCGAACGAAGGAATCTGCGTGGAAGGCAGCAAGGTGCCGACCTGTCCTGCCAGGTGTTCCAGCCGAGTTGCCAGCGTAGGAAAGAATTCCCCGAGAGACGGCCAGTCATCGCGGTGGGCGGCATACTCGTCCAGTATCTCGGTGAAGCGACGCGTGTAGGGAAAACCACCGAGTTCCTCGCTGGTGACGGCCAGTTCCGCAAGAACCGGCTCCTCCTGCCGGAGCAGGCGGATGTTGTAGGCCCGCAGCAGGTGCTCACCCACCGCATCCGGCCAGGACTGGACACTCCGGCTGGCCGTCGCCATCCGGGACATGGCGATCCAGAGAGCCCGTGACGGGGCAAGTTGCTGGCTTCCCGCTTGCACGATCGGGTCCACGAGAGGATGACTGAGCTCGTGGAACAACATGTGGTGCACGGCAGGCTCGTTCTCGAGGAACCGCGGCCGCGCCGGCCCGAAGGCAAAGAACTGGTAAGTTTCATCGCCGACGGAAAGGTGAGTCAGCAAGTCACTGGTGACCAGAGGTGAGGGGATCAGATAGAAGTCGCCGGACAGCGGGATCCCCCAGAAATCTTGATTGGCAGCCAGAGGCCTGAAGGCCTCGGCCTTCTCCTGGACGACTTGCTCCAGATGCTCGTACTCCGCCTTCTTCTCCCGGAAGTGCTCCATGAACCGCACTTTCTCGGCAAACTCTTTCAGGTCCTGTCGGAACTGCTCCAGCTCAGCCTCCGGATCGTCCGCTTGAATGCTGCGCGCAATGGTCAATAATTCTTCCGACCAGGGAACGACCTGCTCCAGACGCGGGGGCTCCGAGAGATGCATGGCATACAGGAGGAGTCTGTCGCCGTGGAGGCCTTTCCGCATCAAAGCCCGGAGGTGGCGGGGGGCCTCCTCGAAGCCGAACGCCGAGGTCTTTTGACTCCAGAATCGTCCGATGGGGTTGTCATCCAGCGTGGCCTGAAGCCGCCGTTCATGGTCGGCGCGGGCGCTCACGAGCATCACCAGTTCCAGTTTCGGACTGACGCGGACCCGGAGCTTCGGAGGCTGGTGCTCTGTGCCGCCAGCACGAGCCGTCCTGACATAATCCATCTCATCCATGGCCACCGAGGAACCCACGAGAGTCATGCAGGCGAGCAAGATGGGGAAGAATGAGGCCGGCCGCCGGCGCCCGACAGAACCACCATGAGACAAGGTCAATTCTCCTTGATGGAGCTCGCCAGTGGGTGTCCCTCCACGTGGAGAGTGCCATCGACGAAGCGGGCAGCATGCACGGGATGCACCTTGGAGTCAATAAAAGAGGCTCTCTCCCAGGACAGTGGAATGTCACCAGCCGACCGTACTTTCAGGGCCAGGGAAAAAAGGACCATGCGGCCAGAAGGTGCCTTGATCCCGGGCACCGCCCCGATGCGCGAGGCCCCGATGGTCAGGAGCGTCTTGGGACCTGGCGCGGTCCCGGCCGTGATGAGCGAACTCCGACCATCCTGCTCCAGAAGCTCCCCCTTGCGCAACGAGCCCGGCACGAAGCTCAACCGCTCCGACGAGAACCGGATCCCGGCGCTCAAGGCGTAGAGATCTTCGGCCCCCTCCCCTCGGAGAGGTCCGTTCAGGACGGCGCGTATCCGCACCGTGTCCGGCGGATCGCCGGTTTCCCGGTGATCCACTTCCAGGATGACCGTGCCCGGCCCGTCCGCTCCATCATCCCGCGTGATGACGGACTTCTCGACCACGAGAGCATTCTTCGATTCCTGGCCCGCCACCAGGGCGTGGCTTCTCCCCGACGCCAGACAGACACCCCCGACCAGAGCGAGGCTGTAAAGCGCGGTCCCGGCGATCTTCTGCATGAACATCCTCCGACCGTCGCCCCCCCGGTCGGCGGCGGCGCCATGAAATCTGAATTATAACATGCGCTGTTCCCTTCGCCTCGTCTGGCACGCCCGATTGACACCTCCTGTCAGATGTCGGTAAGCTCCTTTGACTCTTGAGTTTTCCATTCCGCGCCGAGGTTCCCGAAGTGGCACCGTCCTCCACGCCCCATTGCATTCCGACGGCGTGCGGCCGCCTGATCCGTTCCGGCTTCGTGCCCGGGACGGGCATCCCGCATGACGGGCCGCTCCCGGCCCATGGGTTGAAGGTCTCGAGGAGAGTTGCTCTTCCACAGGGCGTGGAGGCTCCGCACCCGGAAAACCCGGATCCCGCGGCCACGCACCGACCCCTGGTCCAGGGGCCCGCTCAGGGAGACGAGGCGTCATGAACACGCAGCCACAGGGCGACTACTGGGCTCTGTACCGCAAGCTCGAGAAAACCATCCGGGATATCCAGGAGAGCCAGGACAACACCCAGGCGCTTTCGGTATTCCTCGAGTCACTGGTCGAGCAGTACCATGAGGTCCTGGGCATCGAGGAAGGCCGGATTTATCACCGGGAGTCGAATTTCTACGTCCTGATGACCGCCTTCGGCCGGTACAAGGAATCCCGACAATCACAGGCCGCACCCGGCTACCGTATTCCGGTCACTTATCCCATCATCGAGCGCCTCCGCCAGGAGAAACTGCTCATCGCCGATCATCTGGATCCCGCCTTCGACCCCTCCATTGAAGGTCCCCTGGACGTGGACACCTTTGCCGCGATCACGGTGGGTCCCGCTTGTGAATGGATCATCTCTTTCACGCTGGCGGCCGCCTCCAACCGGGAGCATGTGCTCTACTCGCTCAATACGGTCCGCCACGTCATCGACTGGAAGCTGCACCAATCCAACGTGGAGGGACAGTTCCTGCACATGCAAGAGATTCAGAGCAGTCTCTTCCCCCGCAAGATGCCTTCCTTCCCGGGTTTCGATATCTACGGGCATTCCCGTCCCACCGAAAAGGTCGGCGGGGACGTCTACGACTTCATCACTCTCGGCCCGCACATCCTGGGCGTCCTGGTGGCCGATTCGTCCGGACATGGATTGGCGGCGGCCCTTCAGGCCCGCGACGTGGTGATCGGCATGCGGATGGGCCTCGAGGACAACCTCAAGATCATCAGCGTGGTGGAAAAGCTCAACCGGGTCATCCACCGCACCTCGCTCTCATCCAAGTTTGTCTCACTCTTCTACGGCGAACTCGAGAAAAACGGAAACTTTATCTACTGCGACGCCGGTCATGTCCCCACTCTCTATCTTCATCAGGGAGAATTCACCTTGCTGGCCAAGGGCGGGCCGGTGCTGGGACCCAGCCCTCGAGCCCGGTACCAGCGTGACTACATTTCCATGAAAAAGGGCGATATTCTGGTTCTCTACACCGACGGGATCACCGAAGCGCACGACCGGCAGGATCAGGAGTTCGGTCTCCGGCAGCTCAAGGAGGTCATCCAGAGCCATGCTCACCGCACGGCCCGGCAGATCACGGACGCCGTCTTCGCTGCGGTCGCCCGTTTTTCCTCCCACGACCCGCTCCGTGATGATCAGACCGTGGTGACCATCAAGCGGACAGCTCCCACACAGTAGGCCGGCAGCCGCTCTCCGGCGCCCTCAAACATCGCGCCCCTCCAGGGGTCCGGGCCGGCGGGCGGCGGCGGCCACACCGGGCGCTTCCGCCTCGAACCGAGCGCGCGGAGTCAGCGGATAAGACTGGGGAGAGAGGATGCCGCCGGAGACCACCAGCCGGATCCCGTCTTCGACGCTCAGGTCGAGGTCCACGACCTCGGTATCTCTCAGGATGAGCATCATTCCACTGGTTGGGTTGGGCGAGGTTGGCAAGAAGATATGCAAGAGCACGGCTCCATCCGCCATCCGACGCGCCTGTCCCGTGATGAATGCAAGCGCCCAGACTCCCCGGCGCGGGTACTCCACGAGAACCACACGCTGGAAGGCTCCCTTGTGGGGCATGCGGAGCGTCTCGATGATCTGCTTGCTGGCCAGGTAAATGGCCCGAACCAGCGGAATCCGGACGACCAGGGACTCGGCAACCAGCAGGATCTGTCGGCCCAGAACGTTCGCCGCGAGAAGTCCCACCAGGTACAGGAGGACAACAACGGCTATCAAGCCAAGGCCCGGGACAGTGAAGCGGAGCCAGGGATCAATGAGCGGACGCAGCAACCCATCCAGGAAGCGAAAGAGAATGTAAAGGATCCAGAGCGTGAAGCCCACCGGGAAGATGACGACCAGGCCGGCCAGGAGGCGGGAACGAATATGGTGCTTGATGCCCTGTCTCCCCGGCCGGCCCCGGCCGGCCCCGGCGGAGAATCCAGACGCTTCTCGCCCACCCGATCCGCTCAATTCAGACGGCGGCATCATGGGGACAGTCTACTGAAACTCCACGGTCACGGGGCATTTCTGCAGGGGGCTGCCAGGAAAAACGCCCAGCGGCCGGCAGATGAACCGGGGCACTGGTTTCGCGGCCATGGGAGAAGTCTCTTCCACCGGGCGCGGGCGGGGCGGGTGTTCCGGCTGGCAAGCGGCACCCGGTCAGACCTGCTTCACCTGGGCCACCAGCTGGACCAGTGACTCCTTGGCATCTCCGAAGACCATCATGGTCCGCTCCATCGTGTAGAGCGGATTGGGGATCCCGGAGAACCCCGGCCGCATGCTCCGCTTGAGGACGATACAGGTGCCGGCCTTGTCCACGTCCAGGATTGGCATCCCATGAATGGGGCTGGAGGCATCCGTGCGCGCCAGAGGATTGACCACATCGTTGGCCCCCACCACCAGGGCCACATCGGTCTGGGCCAACAAAGGATTGACCTCGTTCAGATCCTTGAGCGCCTCATACGGTACGTTCGCTTCCGCCAGAAGGACGTTCATGTGCCCGGGCATCCTCCCCGCCACCGGGTGGATGGCATACACAACCTCGACATCCTGCTTTCCAAGCTGTTCGGCCAGCTCCCGGACGGCATACTGTGCCTGGGCCACAGCGAGCCCGTATCCTGGAACGATGATGACACTCTGAGCCCCGCCCAGGACCATGGCAGCCTCCTCCGTGCTGTACCCGCTCACGGACACGACCTCTCCGCCGGCGGGCGCAGCCCTGGCGGTGACGGCGCCGAAGCCGCTGAAGAGAACATTCCCGAGGGAGCGATTCATGCCGCGGCACATGATCTGGGTGAGGATCACTCCACTGGCCCCCACCAGCGAGCCAGCAATGATGAGCACGTCATTGCCCAGCGCAAAGCCCGTCGCGCTGGCCGCCAACCCGGAGAGGGCGTTGAGCAAGGCGATGACCACCGGCATGTCCGCGCCGCCGATCCCGATCACCCCCAGGATGCCAAAGAGTCCCGAGACACCGGCCAGCGCCAGGAGAACCCAGTGATTGCCCGGAACCGCCATCAGCGCACCGCAGAAAATCAATGCCAGGACAGCCGCCAGGACATTGATCGCCTGGAGCAGATGGCTGCGAATCGCCCCACCCGGCAACAGCCCCTGGAGCTTGGCAAACGCCACCAGGCTCCCGGTGAAGGTCACCGTCCCAATGAGAATTCCCAGTGCCACCGGCACCAGGGTCAACCAGCCCGGGGTCTGAGGCCGGGGAGAAAACAGCTCCCAGGCGGCCACCAACGCGGACGCTCCACCTCCCAGCCCATTGAAAAGGGCCACCAACTGGGGCATGGCGGTCATCTGGATGCGCCGGGCCAGCACGGTTCCGATGAGAGTGCCGGCGCCCACTCCCAGGATGATCGATAGGGGATCCAGAATTTTTTCGGCCAGGAGGGTCGCCAGCACCGCCAGGAGCATCCCCACGGCCGCGGTGAGATTTCCCTTGGGCGCCGTTTTCGGCGAAGACAGTTGCTGGAGGCCCACGATGAACAGCACCGACGCCACCAGGTAAGCCAGGTGCAGGAAGATCCCGTTCATGTCCGGGACTTCCGCCGGCGCCGCCCCTTGAACATCTTGAGCATTCTCTGGGTCACCAGGAAGCCCCCCACCACGTTGACGGTGGCCATGGCCAGGGCCACGATCCCGATCCATTTGGCGGCCCCGCCATACCCGGCGCCACTGGCGACCACGGCCCCGACGATGGTGATCCCCGAGATGGCGTTTGATCCCGACATGAGAGGGGTGTGAAGCGTGGGGGGCACCCGCGAGATCACCTCGAATCCAACGAAAACCGCCAGAACAAAGACCGTCAAGCCGGCGACCAGTGCCTCGGGAGTCATGCGCTCTGTCCAGCAGGCGCGGCAGAGAGCGGTTCCCCATCGCTCCAGGCCTGCCCCCGGTGGGCCACCAGGCAGGCCCGGGTGATCTCGTCTCCGGCCAGATCGATCACCTGCCCGTCATGGATCATGTGGGTCAATAGATTCATGACATTTCGCGAGAACATCCGGCTGGCATCGGATGGCATCAGGCTGGGAACATTTTCCGGTCCGCAAATGGTCACGCCATGGCGGACGATCTCCTCGCCCGGCTCGGTCAACGAACAGTTTCCACCCTGGGCAGCCGCCAGATCCACCACCACACTGCCGGCCGGCATGGAGCGAACCATAGCCTCGTCCAGAACCACCGGCGCCTTGCGGCCGGCCACCAGCGCCGAGCAAATGATGAGATCAGCCCGGGCGACCGAGGCAAGAAGCGCTTCCTTCTGGCGATCTCGTTCCTCCGCGGTCTGCTCCCGGGCATAGCCGCCAGCCGTTTCCACCTTTGCATTGAGGAGCTCCGCGCCCACGAACCGGGCACCGAGACTCTCCACCTGTTCACGGGCAGCCGGCCTGGGATCGAACGCCTCCACCCGGGCACCAAGACGCCGCGCCGTGCCGATGGCCTGGAGCCCGGCCACCCCGGCGCCGATCACCAGCACGCGGGCAGGCGGAATGGTTCCTGCCGCCGTCATCAGGAGCGGGAAGAAGCGCGGGAGGCGATCGGCTCCCATGACTGCGGCCTTGTAACCGGCGATGGTACTCATGGAGGAAAGGACATCCATATTCTGGGCCCGGGCAATCCGCGGAATCCGCTCCAGGGCCAGGGCGGTGAGGTGCCGGTCCGCAAGACGTTTCAGGAGCCGACCATTGGCTTCCGGATCGAGCAAGGCGATCAGGATGGCCGCCTCCCGGAGACCATCGGTCTCGGACTCCGTGGGGAGCCGCACCTTGACAATCAGGTCGGCGGCGGAGAGGATCTGGCTCGTCTCGGGGACGATCCGGGCGCCTGCCTTTTCATATTCGCCGTCACTCTGCCCGGCCTCCATCCCGGCCTTGGCCTGTACCTGGACCGTGAGGCCGGAACGCACAAGCCTCTGGACCGACTCAGCCACCAGGGCCACCCGGCGCTCGCCGTGCAGTGTCTCCTTCAACACACCGATAATCACCGACTCCTCCCGCGATCGGAGCCTTAAATTAGCATTTCCGGCCGGCCTTTGGGATCAGCGGCTGAGCGGGGGGAAACGGCCCAGAGCCTCCCGGTAAACCTCCAGGTCATGGGCGCAAAAAAGGATGAACCGGATATCATTCAACCCCGCCGCCTGCAGGAGATGTTCACGGCAGACTCCCAGGGCGATGGGGGCCGCCCGGGCGATCGGGAACCCATAGGCACCGGTGCTGATGGAAGGAAAAGCAATGCTTCGGGCGCGGCTCTTGACCGCCAGGGCAAGGCTGCTCCGATACGCTTCGGCCAGCAGTTGATCCTCGCCCCGGTCGCCGCCGTGCCAGCGAGGTCCCACCGCATGCACCACGTGGGACGCGGGGAGGTTTCCCGCACCCGTGATCACCGCCTTCCCCGTGGGACATTTCCCGGCCGCCGCACGGATGGCTCGACATTCCCGGAGAATGGCCGGGCCTCCCGCCCGGTGGATGGCGCCGTCCACACCCCCGCCGCCCAGGAGGCCGCTGTTGGCGGCGTTGACGATCACATCCGCATCCTCGCGGGTGATGTCGCCCATCTTGACCTGGATTCCAGAGCCCTGGACACGCACGTTCGTTTTCCCCGACTGAATTGAATCACAGGTCGATGCGTCCCGTCGCCGGTGGACAGGCGCTGGATCCCCGCCTAGTCTGCAGGCATGGCTCGCGTATCCCCCCAAGAACCGGTTCGGCTCCCAGAAAAGGTTGCCTGGTGCCTCTATGACTTTGGCGACTCGGCCTTCACCACGGTCATCATCACGGCCTATTACGTCCTGTATTTCAAGACGGTCGTGGTCGGAAATCCTGCCCTGGGAGACTGGTACTGGGGCCTCGCCAACGCCATTTCCGCGCTGGTCATCGCCCTGGTGGCGCCGCTGCTGGGGGCCCTGGCCGACCAATCGGGAAACAAGCTCCTGTTCCTGCGCGGGTGCGCGGCCTTGGCCGTGACGTTCACCGCTTCCCTGTACTGGGTCAGGCCGGGAGGGATCGCCTCCGGCTGCATCCTGTTCATCATGGCCAACATCGGTTTTTCCGGCGGTGTCATCTTTATCGATGCCTTTCTCCCCGAGATTTCCCACCCCGGGAACGTCGGCCGTCTGTCGGGATACCGCTGGGGAACCGGCTACGTGGGCGGCATGTTGAGCCTGGGCCTCGTGCTCCCCCTGGTCAAGGGCGGCTTCGGCGAGGACCACCTGCTCTCCGCCCGGCTCGTCTTTCCGGTCGTGGCGCTGTGGTACCTGATCTGGGTCTTCCCGGCCTTTCTCTTTCTGCGAGAACGAGCCATTCCCGGGGCCTCCCTGTCCTGGTCCGGAGCTCTCCGCGCCGGCGTCCGCCGCCTCAGGGAAACCGCTGGCCACCTGAGACATTACCGGCAGCTCTTCAGGTTCCTCATCGCCTACTGGGTGTACAACGACGCCATTGTCACCATCATCGTCTTCGCGGCCGCCTACGCCGCAGACACGCTGCATTTCTCCCTCGCCGAGAACCTGCTCCTCATCCTGTGCGTCAATGTTCCTGCCGCCCTGGGTTCTCTCGCCTTCGGCTCCCTGGTCGATCGGATAGGCGCCAAGAAGGCCGTGAGTTTCACCCTGATCCTATGGCTGGCCGTGGTGGTGGCTGCCGCCCTGGCAACGTCCAAGGTCGTCTTCCTCTGCGTGGCAGCCCTCGCAGGCATCGGCCTCGGTTCGTGCCAATCTGCCAGCCGCAGCCTCATGTCCCTGCTCTCACCGCGGCGGAAAGCGGCTGAATTCTTCGCCTTCATGGGTGTCGCGGGAAAGGCTTCCTCCATTCCCGGTCCGCTCCTGTTCGGCGTTCTCTCTTCCACGACCGGCAGCCAGCGCGTGGCGGTCCTGGCCGTCGGGCTGCTCTTTCTCGCCGGCTTTCTCATCCTGCTCACTGTGGACCAAGACAAAGGGATGGCCGCGGCGGCAGGGCCGGGATGCCGCTCATAGGCCGGTGGTATCATCAAGCCCTCCCGGAGACGGAACATGCCCGGCCAGCCAAGTCGATCCCTGGAAACATTCGAGAATCCGCGTCCTGGAAGGCACTACCAGATCGCCTTCGAATGCCCCGAATTCACCTGTCTGTGTCCATTAACCGGCCAGCCTGATTTCGCCACCATCCGGATCCGCTATGTTCCGGACCGCCTTTGCGTCGAGCTGAAATCGCTGAAGCTTTACCTCTGGTCCTTCCGCGAAAAAGGAACTTTCCATGAGGAGGTCACCAACACCATCCTGGACGATCTGGTGCAAACACTGCAGCCGCTGGAGATGGTGGTGGAAGGAGATTTCCTGGTGCGAGGCGGGATACACACGCTGGTGACCGCCCGGCACCCATAGCCTTCTTCCGGCCGGGCAGGAACGCGGTCATCGGCGTGTTCCCCGTCCAGGCGGATTCTCCACCGCACCGTTTCATTGACAATCTCGATCCTGGCCGTATATGCAGAGCCAATCCAAGATCTCGCTGTCACCGGATAGCGGCACGATCCTTCCTCCGGCCCGCGGCCCCCGGAAGAGGGGAAATCTCCGGGCGCGCAAGAATGAACATGGACACTCATCGCCTCTTGAATTCCGTGACCTCGGGGAGGCCTTTCCGGGCGGGCCAGCTCTCGGTGATCCCCCTGAAGGCCCCGCGGGTGTGGGCAGATCCTCTGAGCCTCTTGACGCTGGAGTCCTCGCGCGCCTCGTTGAGGGTCACGGAGAGAGCCGACCAGGCGCGGGTCGACGAGGTCCAGGTTTACAACGGCACCCACCGCCCCGTCTTGCTCCTGGAAGGAGAGCTTCTCCGCGGCGGGTACCAGGACCGCTTGGTTCTGTCATCGGTGGTTGTGGGCGAACGCTCCGCGGGGATCGTGGCGACAGCGTGCTCCGAGGAAGGCCGCTGCGAAGGGGCGGATGTTCAATTCGACGTTTCGGGTCTGGTGGCCTCGCCCCGCTATCGCCGCCAACTGCGGCTCGGGTTGTACCGCGAGCGATCCGGTGACGACCAGCCCGACCCGCGCCAGCAGGCGCTCTGGGACGAGATCGAGATGGATCGCCGCACCCTCCATCTTCCCGGCCGGGGCATTTCCCTGCTGAGGTTACGGGAGGCCACCGCACGAACATGCCGGGAGCTCGCCAGGCGGTTTCCGGCCACCCGGAGGGAGTCGGGCTGGCTCGTCTTCGTGAACAGCCGCTTCGTTTGTGGCGACCTCTTTTTCTCTCCCGATCTGGCAGCGCGCTATCGGTTCTCACTGATGGAAGCCGCCGCCTATGACTCGGTGGTGGAAGGGATCCGCTCCGGCCCGGTGGCGATGGGCCTCCCCCACTCCGAAGAAGTTGGCGCCGCCGCGTGGTGGACGTCTCTCAGGGATGAGATCGGGAACGCTCTCGTGTTGCGGCGGGAAACCTGCACCGGCTCGGTGCACGACTGCTTCGAGTCTCCCGCCCTGGCGGGCACGCTCCTGGCGTGGGACTCCCGACCGCTCCACATGAGTATCCAGCCGGCCCTCTACGCCGAGGGATTCAACCTCGCGCCCTGAGTCCGGCCCGGTGCCGCCGGTCCGCTGTTTCCTGTATCCTACCTCTCTCATGAGCGCGCCTCCCCAGCCAGAGGACGGGCCCGCCCCGGGGCCCGGGACATCCCTCCCCTTCACATGCCCCATGCATCCCGGGGTCCACCGCCCGAAGCCCGGCTCATGTCCTGACTGCGGCATGGCTCTGGAGTCCGAGAGCGTCACCGCCGTCCCGGGAGACGACGAAGAGCTCTTTCAGATGACCCGGCGCCTGAAGATCGGCTTGCTGCTCGGTGTGCCTGTTATCGCTCTCGCCATGCTCGACATGCTGCCGGGCCAGCCGATGGGCAGGCTCCTGGGAATCCGGATCTTCCAGTGGCTCCAGCTGGCTCTGTCGACGCCGGTCGTGCTGTGGTGCGGTGGCCCGTTTTTTTTCCGTGGCTGGACATCCCTCCTCAATCGGCGCCTCAACATGTTCACCCTCATCAGCATGGGAACGGGAGCGGCTTACTCTTACAGCGCATGGGCCTGCTTCTTCCCCGGCCTCATTCCCCAGGCATTCCGTCAAGCGGACGGGAGGGTGGATGTCTACTTCGAGGCAGCCGTGTCGATCACGGTGCTCGTCCTGGTGGGACAGATTCTCGAGCTGCGGGCACGCCAGCGGGCAGGCAGCGCCATCCGGGGTTTGCTCGACCTGGCCCCCAGGAGGGCGCACCGGCTGACGCCTGAAGGGGACGAGAATCAAGTGGCCGTGGAGGATCTTCATCCCGGGGACCGACTGCGTATCCGGCCCGGAGAGAAGGTTCCGGTCGATGGCGTGATCCTCGAAGGGCGCAGCTGGGTGGACGAATCGATGCTCACCGGAGAGGCCACCCCCGCGCCGAAGGAACGGGGCGACCGGGTGGTCGGTGGAACCGTGAACACCGCGGGCGGTTTCGTCATGCGCGCCGAAAGGGTGGGGCAGGAGACGCTTCTGGCCCAGGTGGTGCGCATTGTTGTGGAGGCCCAGCGGAGCCGCCCCCCCATCCAGGGAATCGCCGACCGGGTGGCCGGTTGGTTTGTCCCCGCGGTCATGATCATGGCCGCTGCCACCTTCGTCATCTGGGCCCTGGTGGGCCCCCAGCCCCGGCTGTCCCGTGCCCTGCTGGCCGCCGTCTCCGTCCTGATCATCGCCTGCCCTTGTGCGCTGGGACTGGCCACGCCCATGTCGATCCTGGTGGGGACGGGACGTGGCGCGCGGAGCGGGGTTCTGATCCGCGACACCCGCAACCTGGAGATCATGGAAAAAGTGGACACTCTCCTGGTCGACAAGACCGGCACCCTGACCTCGGGCAAACCCCGGGTGCTCACAATTCACTCACTGGGGTCGGGACCTCGCCAGTCGGATCTCCTACGCCTTGCAGCCAGCCTGGAGCAGGGCAGCGAGCACCCGCTGGCCAGGGCTGTCCAGGACGCGGCCCGCCGCCAGAGCCTGAAACTCTCCCAGCCGGCCGGCTTCACCAATGTTCCTGGAAGAGGGGTTTCCGGAGAGGTGGACCGCCAGATGGTTGTGCTGGGATCGCAGGACCTTCTCGAGGATCTGGGCATCGACCCGGCTCCGCTCCTCCATCACGCCGAGGAGCTGCGCCGTGAGGGCCAGACGGTCCTCCTGGTGGCGATCGATCGGCAGCCGGCCGGCCTTCTGGGCGTCGCCGACCCTGTGAAGAAATCGGCCGGACTGGCTCTCGAGATGCTGCGCGAGGCCGGGATGCGGGTCATCATGCTGACCGGCGACAACCAGACCACGGCGCAGACAGTGGCAGACCGGCTGGGAATCCAGGAGTTCGTGGCAGGCGTGGTTCCGACCGAGAAGGCCGATGTCGTGCAGGAACTGCAGCGGAAAGGCGCGGTGGTGGCCATGGCCGGCGACGGCATCAACGACGCCCCGGCCCTCGCCCGCGCTGACGTTGGCATTGCCATGGGCACCGGGACCGATGTGGCCATGGAGAGCGCCGGGGTCACCCTGGTGAAGGGGGACCTCATGGGGATCATCCGTCTCCATCGGCTGAGCCGGGCCATCATGAGCAACATCCGCGAGAATCTCCTCTTCGCCTTTCTCTACAACCTGCTGGCCCTCCCGGTGGCTGCCGGGGTACTCTTTCCTCTCTTGGGAGTTCTCCTGAGCCCCATGCTCGCCGCAGCGGCCATGAGCCTGTCTTCCGTTTCGGTCATCGGCAATGCTCTGCGGCTGCGTCACGTCAATCTTTGAGGCCGCCCCGGGATTCCTCCATGGCCGCCGCCCCACTGGAGACCCTGGAAGGCGTCGTCGAGCGCATCATTTTTTCCAGTGAAGCGGACGCCTGGAGCGTCATACGCTTGCGCATCGCCGGCCAGTCCAAGCCCGTGACCAGCGTCGGGAACCTGCTCGGGGTCCAGCCGGGAGAAAATCTACGGCTGAGCGGGCGGTGGGGAGACGATCCGAAATACGGCCGGCAATTCCGGGCCTCTTCCTATGTCACGGTCGCGCCATCCACGCTGACCGGGCTGGAGAAGTATCTCGGGTCCGGCATGATCCAGGGAATCGGCCCGGTCATTGCACGCCGTCTGGTGGCGCATTTCGGACTGGACGCTCTGGAGATTATTGACGACCACCCGGAGCGTCTGGCCGAGGTGAAGGGAATCGGCCAGGCCCGTATCGAAAAGATCCGCGCCGCATGGATCGAACAGCGCGAGATCAAGAACGTCCTGGTATTCCTGCAATCGCATGGAATTTCCGCAACCTTCGCGGCCCGCATCTATAAACGGTACGGCAACCGCGCTCTTGGGATCGTCCGCAATGACCCCTATCGCCTGGCGCGGGATATTCAAGGAATCGGTTTTCTCACCGCCGACGCCCTGGCGGGCCGCCTGGGAATCGGCAAGGATTCTCCGCGTCGAGCTACCGCCGGCGTGTCTCACGTTCTGGGACTGGGGGTCAGCGAAGGCCATGTCTTCATACCCCGCGACCGACTGGTCCGGGATGCCGGAGCGGTTCTTGACATGAGCAGGACCCGGGTCGAGGACGCCGTGGACCAACTGATCCAATCCGGAGAGTTCGTGGCCGAGCCCCGTCCAGGGGACATGCCGGCGATCTACCGTGCCTCCATGCACGCCGCCGAAACGAACCTGGCCGCGCGCCTGCTGGCCCTCAGCACCACGCCGGCACGGCCTCTCGCCATCCGGGGGGAGAGGGCGGTGGCCTGGTTCGAGAAATGCGAAGGCTTGACTCTGGCCCCACGGCAGCGAGAAGCGATCCTCAAGGGGCTGCACGAAAAGGTGCTGATTCTCACCGGCGGGCCGGGGACGGGAAAGACCACCCTCGTGAATGCCTGGATCCGGATCCTGGGGGCCAAGGGCGTCCGCATCCGCCTCTGCGCCCCCACCGGGCGCGCCGCCCGGAGACTGGCGGATTCCACAGGCTGGGAGGCCACGACCGTGCATCGCCTCCTTGAGTACAATCCAAGAAAAGGAATCTTCGAGCGCCACGCCGGCCGGCCCCTTCAGACCGATCTGGTCATCGTGGACGAGGCCTCCATGCTGGATCTTCCCCTCAGTGACCACCTGATCAGCGCCCTTCCCTCCCCTTGCCGTCTCTTCCTGGTCGGGGATGTGGATCAACTCCCCTCTGTGGGACCCGGCAATATTCTGGGTGACATGATTCATTCACGTGTTGTGGCCGTGTTGCGGCTCGAGGAGATCTTCCGCCAGGCAAAACACAGTCAAATCGTGGCCAATGCTCACCGTGTGAACCATGGAAAATTGCCCAGAACGGCCACTCCAGACCAGGACTCGGATTTCTTCTTCATCGAGAAGCAGGAGCCGGAGCAGGTTCTCGAAGCGATCGAGCGGCTCGTGGCGCGGAGGATCCCGGCCCGTTTCCACCTGGATGCCATCAACGACATCCAGGTGCTGACCCCCATGTACCGCGGCCTTCTGGGAACCCACAACCTCAACGCGCGATTGCAGGCATTGCTCAATCCAGAGGGGAGGACTCTGGTCCGCGGGGGCCGGCTTCTCCGAGTGGGAGACAAGGTGATGCAGGTGCACAATGATTACCAGCGGGAAGTCTTCAATGGGGATGTCGGACGGGTCGTGGACATCGATTCTGAGGCACGGGAGGTGGGAGTCCGCTTTGATGGCCGCCGTGTCCTCTATGGCGCGCCGGATCTCGACGAGCTGACCCTCGCTTATGCCTGCTCGGTTCACAAGGCCCAGGGCAGTGAATACCCCTGCGTTGTCATGGTGGTTCACAGCCAGCATCATGTGATGCTGCAACGCAATCTTCTCTATACCGGCATCACCCGCGGGCGCCAGCTGGTCATCCTCGTGGGAAGCCGGCGTGCCCTCAGCGTGGCCGTCCGGAACAATCGTGTCACCTCGCGCTTGACCCGCCTGGCCTGGCGGCTCAGAGGCGGAAAGAATTCCTCTCCCGGGCAGGATGCGCGATCCACTTTTTCCGGCCTCTCCTGATGCATCACGGTCGTGTCGCCGCTCGCCGGATGTCGAGCTGCTAAAATCGGCCCATGATCAAGAATCCTATTCAAATTCGGAACATTGGAATCAGCGCCCATATCGATTCAGGAAAGACCACTCTCACCGAGCGGATTCTTTTTTACACCAAGCGCATTCGCGTGATCCACGATGTCAACGCCAAGGACGGTGTCGGCGCCAAGATGGATTCCATGGATCTGGAGCGGGAACGGGGGATCACCATCGCCTCGGCTGCCACTCATTGTCTCTGGGCAGGGCACCACATCAACATCATCGATACGCCGGGGCATGTGGACTTCACCATCGAGGTGGAACGTTCGCTCCGGGTCCTGGATGGAGCCGTTCTGGTCCTCTGCGCCGTGGCCGGGGTCCAGTCCCAGTCCATCACGGTCGACCGCCAAATGCGCCGGTACAGGGTGCCACGCATCGCGTTCATCAACAAGGCCGACCGGTCAGGCGCCAATCCCATCCGCGTGGCCGGGGAGTTACGCGAGAAACTGCGCCACACCCCGGTCCTCATGCAAATTCCCATCGGCCTGGAAGCGCGTCACGAGGGAGTGATCGACCTGGTCACCATGAAGGCATTGTACTTCGACGGCCCCTGTGGAGAGACCGTACGGCAGACGGACATCCCCCCTGTCCTCCTCCCGGAGGCCGAAAGATGGCGGCAGGATCTCCTGGATGAAGCCTCCATGTTCTCCGATGAACTCCTGGAGGCTGTCCTCGAGGAAAAAGCCACCCCGGATCTGGTCCGAGAGGCTGTCCGCCGGGGCACTCTCCAACAAAAGCTGACCCCGGTGTTCATCGGTTCCGCATACAAGAACAAGGGGATCCAACCCCTCCTTGATGCGGTCCCTTTCTACCTTCCGAACCCCACCGAGATCCGCAACGAGGCGATTGATCTCGACCGGGAAGAGGTCAAGTATCCCATCCGGGTCGATCCCGATGAACCCCTAGTGGCCCTCGCCTTCAAGCTGGAAGAGGGCCGCTTCGGGCAGCTCACCTATGTCAGGGTTTATCAAGGCACATTGAGAAAAGGAGACAACATCACCAACAGCCGCACCGGGAAGGACGTCCGGGTGGGCCGGCTCATCCGCATGCACGCCGACGAAACGGAAGACATTTCCCTGGCCGGCCCAGGAGATATCGTGGCTCTTTTCGGCATCGATTGCGCCTCCGGCGACTCCTTTACGCGGGGTCCCCGCCGCCTGGCCATGACCTCCATGCACGTGCCCGAACCGGTCATTCACCTCTCCATCCGGCCCCTAGACCGCAAAGCCGAGAGCAACCTGGCCAAGGCTCTGGGCCGGTTCACCCGGGAGGACCCGACCTTCCGTGCCCGCGTCGACGAGGAATCAGCCGAGACGGTCATCTCGGGAATGGGAGAACTCCACCTGGAGGTCTACGTCGAGCGCATGAAAAGAGAGTATGGCGCCGAAGTCGAGGTCGGTGCCCCTCAGGTTGCCTACCGGGAGGCGGTGAGCCGGCGCGCGGATTTCGATTACACTCATAGGAAACAGACCGGCGGCGCGGGACAGTATGGCCGCGTCGCCGGCTACATGGAACCGCTGGAGAACGGCGACTTCGAGTTCATCAACGAGATACGGCGAGGGGCCATTCCCAGCGAATTCATTCCATCGGTGGAAAAGGGGTTCCGGGCCATGTTGAGGAAAGGCGGCCTCATCGGATTTCCTGTCACCGGCTTGCGGGTCGTGCTCAACGATGGGGCCAGCCATTCGGTGGACTCTTCCGACATCGCCTTCCAGGCCGCCGCCCGCGGGGCTTTTGCTGAAGTTTACCCCAGGGCCCTGCCTCAGATCCTGGAGCCGATCATGAAAGTCTCGGTCGAGGGCCCCGCAGATTACCAGGGAGCTTTCGTCAAGACCGTCACTCAGCGCCGGGGGATCATCACCGGCACCACCGAATCGGAAGGGTTCGCCCGGATGGACGCCGATGTTCCCCTGGCGGAGATGTTCGGCTACTCGACCGTTCTGCGCTCGGCAACCCAGGGCAAGGCCGAATACACCATGGAATTTTCGCGCTATGCCCAGGTGCCCACCCATGTGGCAAACGATCTGATCGAGAAGAACCGGCGGACAAAAAAACCATCTGATGGAACGGGAGGTTGACCATGGATCCCAGGCAACTCGGCACGCGGAGCCCTCTGAGGCTCCTGGAACAGACCATTCACGGCGGTCTGGGACAGGGAAATATCGGTGTGGTGGTGGCCCGGCATGGCATCGGCAAGACAGCCCTCCTGGTGGAAGTCGCCCTGGACAGCCTGATACACGGGGGGAAAATCCTGCATGTCTCCCTGCAACAGACCGTGGACCAGATTCGCGCCTACTACGACGAGATCTTCAACGATCTGGCGCACACGCGGGACCTGGAGAACGTCTGGCAGGTCCGCCTGGATCTGGAGCGCAACCGGCGGATTCATAGCCATCTGGATGGCAAGTTTTCCGAGGAAACACTCCAGAAGACCCTGGCCTTCATGAGAACTTATACAGATTTTTCTCCGTCCATGATCCTGGTGGACGGATTCAACTTCGAAGAGATCACCGATGCGATCCTGGGCGGGCTCAGGCGATTGGCGCACGGCTTCGAGGCCGAGTTATGGATGACAGCCGTGACCACCAGGGACGCACCGCACGATCAGCACGGGGTCCCGGAGCCTGTTGCCCGGGTCGCTTCTTCGGTGGATGTCATCCTGCGGCTGGCGCATGATGGAGACCGGGTCCACGTCTCCCTGCTCAAGGACCATGCCCGTTCCGACGTTCCCCGCTTGAAACTGGCCCTCGACCCCCGCACTCTGCTCCTCGTGAAGGAATAACCTGGAGTGGGCGGCACACCGGAACCATGTGATACAATTCCGCTCTGCTTCCACGGCATGGAAGGAGGGGGGATGTGTCGCGGCTAGTTGTTCGTGTCTTGAGCAGTCTGTGTCTCGGGTCCGCTCTCACCTTGCTCCCTGCCAGCCTTGCCCGGTCCCAGTGTGTGGACTGTGACGGTGACGGTGTCGCATACCCTGCCGATTGCAATGATGACCAGCCTGCCATCTTTCCCGGCGCGGCGGAGGCGTGCAATGGCTTTGACGACGATTGCGACGGCCTCATCGATAACAGTACACCCTGCCTGCGGGAATGCACCAGCCTGAGTCTCGTCGCTCCGCCTCTCATCGTCTCCGAAGATCCCGCCCTCTCCCAGCAACCCTCCGTCGCCTGGAACGGCAACGCCTACGGAATCGCCTGGCGCGATGGACGGGACAAGAATGGAGATACCAATAACGAGATCTACTTTGCGGCCGTGGATGCGACTGGAAGCAAGATCTCCCCAGACCGGCGGGTGACCATGGCTCTCGGCAACTCACGGTCTCCATCGCTGGTCTGGACCGGCACCGGCTACGGTCTCGCCTGGGTCGACGACCGGGATGGCAATGATGCGATCTTCTTCGCCCGGCTCAGTCGAGACGGTATCAAGCTGGGGCAGGATATCCGCGTCACAGCCATGCCGGGCCTCTCGACCCATCCCGCTCTGACCTGGACCGGGGCCGAGTATGGCATCGCCTACCAGGACCTGCGCGACATGAACAGTGAGATCTATTTTTCCCGTCTGGACCGAGAGGGCGTTCGGATCGGCAACGAGGTTCGGATCACGGCCGATCCCGGAGTTTCGGAGCTCCCGTCCCTGGCATGGACCGGCTCTGAATACGGCCTCGCCTGGGTCGATGATCGAATCGCCACATCGAACAAGGAGATCTTCTTCGCCCGCCTCAACGGATCCGGTGTCAAGCTCACGGCGTCCGACGTGCGCCTCAGCAGCGCCTCCGGCACCTCCACCCAGCCGACTCTGGTGTGGACGGGCACGGAGTACGGTCTCGCCTGGTCGGACGACCGGGATGGGATCGGCAATCGCGAAATCTACATGTTGCGCCTGTCCTCCTCGGGTGCGCCGCTCATTTCCGAGACCCGCCTGACCATCAAGGACAAACTCTCCCTCGCCCCCCGCCTGGCCTGGACCGGCAGTGAGTATGGAATCGCCTGGAGGGATACCTTTTTCAACGGCGGCGAGGTGTTTTTTGCCAGGGTGGGAGCCGACGGCCTGAAAATCGGCGCCGACCTTCGCGTCAGCATGGATCTGGGGCTCGAGTCACGGGAGCCCGCTCTTGCATGGGCCGGCACCGAGTTCGGCGTTCTCTGGAGGGACACCGAGATCAATCTGCAGAGGCTCGCGTGCGGCTGCGCGGACGGTGATGGTGATGGCACCACCTCCTGCCTGGATTGCGATGATGCTGATCCCCAGCTCCAGACGGATCCAGGGAGTGTGCGCGCCTTGACCCTCCTTCCGGGGACAGGGGGCGCAACCTCTCTGGCCTGGAGTCCGCCGTCCAGCCCCGGTGGAGCTGTTCTGGTGTATGACACCTTGCGCGCGCCCCAGCCGGACAGCTTCCAGACGGCTTCCTGCCTCGAGTCCAATGGCACCGATCAGGTCTCCTCTGATGGGACCGTGCCGGGTGCGGGAGCCATGTTCTGTTACCTGATTCGCGCGGAAAATGCCTGCTCCCCAGGAAATAACGGCGTGGGGCAAACCTCCACGGGACAGGTCAGAGCGGCCCGCAGCTGCCCATGAGAGGATGAAGACACGCGCTGTCTGGAGGCCTTCCCGGATGTGGCCCGTGAATCCTTTCCGGTTTTTCCGGTCCGCCTGCTCCAGCGCTACAGTCCGCCTTGCATGAGTGCTTCACCTTCGCGACTGGTGAGTAGAGATCTCCCACAGCGGCTCAACGGCGCCTCCACCAGCCCTCTCCGGTGCCCTGCATGACCGCCCGGTCTCCCAGGCCGGCCACCGGCATTCTCATCGTTCGCGACGCCCGGTTGCTCCTCGTGCGCCGCAGAACCGGCAGCACGCCGGCCAGATGGGACCTCCCGGGAGATTTTCTTCAGGCAGGAGAATCTCCCGAGGCAGGCGCGCGACGGGCCGTCCGTGAGCAGCTTTCCGTGGAGCTCGACTCCCTCCACCTGGCCCAGGCGGCGCTCGATTCTACCCAGGGCAGCGGCATCCTCTACCTGATTTACCAGGCATGCCTGCCTCGCGGTGAGCCGCACGCTGGCTCCGGAGCGGGAACAACAGCCTGGTTCCCCCACGATGCCTTGCCGACCAACCGAGCCACTCCTTTCGCCCGCCGCATCCTGGAGCGCTGGCAATGGACCTTTCATCCCGCGGGGCTTTGCCTGCTGGGTGGAGAGATCCTGCGGCCCGACGATCGTCATCTTCTCGCCCGGATCCTCCCTCCCCTGCACAAGCTTCCTGCAGGCTGGGCCGGGGAGTGTGGCCGGTGGCGCGTCCACGACGGCTTCCTGTGCGGGGTGGCCGACGGAGAGCGACCAGCCGTCCTCTGGCTGGACCGCACCGTGAAGGGAGATCACATGATCCTCTTTGAGGCTCACACGGTTCCCCCGCACCGGAACGATCTCAATTGCATCTGGGAGGGATCCGGCCGGCTGGCAGGCCGGGGTCCCGATAGGGCCTGCACCATTGGAGGTGTGGGTGGATGGTGGGATCAACTGACGGGGATCGAGCGTTACCCGGAAGGGGGGGTGCGGGCGACTTCCCGCTGCCTGGTGGTGGAGAGCGGCCGCGACTACCGGATCGCCGGTGGGCGGAGGGGTGCCAGCGATTTTCTCTTCGTGGACGGCCAGCTGGCCATGCAGGTGGACGATCCGGAGCAGCCCCGAAGAGCATCCTCCCGGGTGGCCCTGTCCACCTGGAACAGTCATATTCACATCCGCCATGCCAGCGTCTATCGGCTTCCGCCGCGAGAAATCTGATCCGATGCGGGGCCCGGACCGCGCCTACTACACGCGTGTGGCCCGCTGGTCGGCTTCTCCCGAGTATCGCGCCGAGATCCAGGCTCTGGTCAACGCTTTGCGCCTGGAGAGAGGCAACCGGATTCTGGACCTGGGCTGCGGGACAGGCACCATGATGCGCTATCTGCAGGCCCTGGGCATGGACCCGGTGGGCATCGACGCCGCCCCAGTCTGGATGGGCGCCTGTCCTGTGCGGCCCGTGGTCTGCGCCGATGCCCACCGGCTCCCGTTCCCCTCCGCGCGGTTCCACGCTGCGGTCCTGGTTCATGTGGTGGCACACCTGGCCCATCCCCGGGCCGCTCTGGAGGAGGTCGGCCGGGTTCTCCGCCCCGGCGGCCAGATCGGCGTGCTCACCCCCAATCGGTTCTTCCTGAGTGCCCTGAAGATGAATCCCCTCGCCGGCTGGGGGTACCTCCCCGACCCGACCGTCGAACGGCATCTTTCCTTGCAGGCGGTCAAGCGGCTCCTCGCCGAGACGGGGTTTTCCCTGAAACTGGCCCGCACGTGGGGCAAGAAACCGCTGCCGCTTCCCATCGCGCCTCTCGGCGAGCGGCTCCTCTGCGTCGCCGTGAAAGGTTCGGGTCCCGAGCCCCCCATCCCTTGACGATCGAAACGGGGCTCGCCATCTTTACTGCAAGTTGCCGCCTCCATGAATCACACGGTCAAGACAGCGCAGGAAGGCTCCAGGGTGATCTCGCGTCCGTCCTCCCCCGCCAGCGGGTGGAGCCGGGATACCCTTCCATGGGTCGTGGTATGCCTCATTCTCTTCGCCGTTGTGGTTCTCCGGAATGCCTGGCTGAGCGATGACGCCTTCATCACTTTCCGGACTGTGGATAATTTCTCCCACGGCTATGGACTGACCTGGAATGTCTCGGAACGGGTCCAGGCATACACCCACCCCTTGTGGATGTTCCTGGTCTCCGCTGCTTCCTTTTACACGGGCGAGATTCCCGTCACCACTCTCCTGATCTCGGCGGGCCTCTCGGTCCTGGCTGCCGGGTTGCTCATGCTCGGGGCTGCCCGGACTCTCTGGAGCGCCTTCCTGGCCCTGGGTATCCTCTCGTTCTCCAAGGCTTTCGTCGATTACTCAACATCCGGGCTGGAGAATCCCCTGACCCACGTCCTGGTGGTCCTCTTCTGCATGATCCTGTTGAGGCGGTCCATGAACGGCCGCACGGTCCTGCTCCTCTCGGTCATGGCCGGGCTGGGGACCTTGAACCGGATGGACACCTTGCTTCTCTTTCTCCCGGGACTGGCCTACGCCCTCTGGAAGACCTGGAGTTGGCGTTCGCTCCGTTCCGCCGCCATCGGGTTCATCCCCTTCATCCTCTGGGAACTCTTCTCCATCTTCTACTACGGCTTCCCGTTTCCCAACACCGCCTATGCCAAGCTCGCCAGTGGCCTGACCCGGAACGAGCTGGGGGGCCAGGGGTTTTCCTACCTCGCCGATTCCCTGGCACGGGATCCCCTCACCCTTTCGGTCATCGCCGCCGGCATGGCCCTGCCCTTCTTCATCCGCAAGGCACCCTCCGCCTGCATCGCCGCCGGGGCCAGCCTGTACCTGGTGTACCTGGTCTGGATCGGTGGTGATTTCATGAGCGGCCGTTTTCTCACTGCTCCCCTCCTCGCGGCGTGCGCCCTGGTTTCTCATTCCACCGCCGTCTCCCGCCGGCTCATTGCGCTGCCCGGCCTCGCCCTGGTCATCCTTCTGGGCCTGGCCTCACCCCATCCACCCGTCTTCTCAGGCGCCGACTACGGCCACGACTACAAGGCCCAGACGGCCAGCGTGGACCGGAACGGGATCTCCGATGAGCGGGCCTTCTACTACCCCGCCACCGGCCTCCTCCGCGTCGAGCGAGGCCTTCCAGTCCCTTCTCCCCGCCATGTGTGGGTTGCCGCAGCCCTGCAGGCTCGGGCCGAGAAGCGGTCCGTGGTGGTCAGAAATTCCGTGGGTTTCTTCGGCTTTTTCGCCGGCCCCGGGGTCCACGTGCTGGACGAGCTCGCCTTGGGGGATCCTCTCTTGGCCCGCCTTCCTCCCGCCTGGCGTTCCCACTGGCGCATCGGCCATTTCTTTCGCGATATCCCGGATGGATATGTCAACACCCTCGCTTCGGGGCACAATGAGCTGACCGACGAGAACCTCGCGGCCTACTACGACCGGTTATCCCTCATCGTCCGGGGGCCTCTCCTGAGCCTGGAGCGCCTGCGCGCCATCGCCAGCATGAACCTGGGACGGTCGGACCACCTCATTGATCAGGCTCGATACCGGTTCCCCGGCCTCCTGAAGGTCGATCTGGCCGGTGCCCGGGGCTTTGCCCCTTCGGCGAGTGGCGGGGCGGCGGACAGCCTGCCGCTCCCCACCAGCGGGATTCAGATCAGCCTGGGAGAGCTCTCACACACTTCTCGCATCGAACTGGGCGTGGATTCACGCCATGATTTCCGGATCATCCAGATGCGACAGGACAGGGCCGTCGCCACCCAGACCCTCTGGGCCCTCCCCGGCGCACCGGACAGGCTGGTGACCCGGCAGATCGCGGTGGCGCCCCGCAGCGCCAGGGCGGGCTACGATCGCCTTCATATTCTTCCTGGTGCCGGCGTTGGCCCTCCTCGACTGGAGCACCTGAGACTCTTGGATTGACGCCCTGGCGCGGCCGGGGCCATGCTCGGGGAGCCCTTTCGGCGTCATTGCCCGAGCAGATGGGCTGCAACGCGGCGCCGGCGTCCCGACCGACGGTGCTCGTAGACGTAAATCCCCTGCCAGGTTCCGAGGGTCGGCCGGCCTTCCCGCACCGGAATGGCGAGCGAGGTGGAGGTGAGCGCCGATCGAATGTGCGCCGGCATATCGTCAGGCCCCTCTGCCACATGGCGGAGGAGCGGATCGCCCTCTGGCACCAGCCGGCGGAAGAAGCGCTCGAAATCCGCGAGGACTTCTTCATCGGCGTTTTCCTGGATGAGCAACGAAGCGGATGTGTGGGTCATGTAGAGGGTGAGGAGACCGGTGGTGACACCCGCCCCGGAGACCCAGGCCAGAACCTCCTGGGTGAACGCCACGAGCCCGCGCCCTGGAGTCCGGACGATGAAATCTCGGGTCGCCTGCTTCACTTGGCTCGGATCACGCCCGGCAGGCCTCTTTCAACTTTCGGTAGACCGCGGCGGCAACCTTGCCGTTGCGATCGGGCTTTCCGAAGGCCGCGCAGAAGTTTGCCACGGGAATCACGGCCTTGGCGGCGCTCCGGTGCCCGCCGGCGTTGCCAATCGCGCCAAAAACCGCCTTGACCACTTCTCCTGCCGACTTCTGATAGCCCAGATTCCGTAATGAAAGAGTCACCTGCCCGCCCACCTCCCCCGAGATGGCGCACCATCTGACGTCGTCCAGCTGCATGAAGAAATCGGCGAGGGCCGGCGCCAGATCATCGCGCGGAATCCGGCCCAGGTGGGCATAAAGGAACCCATTCTCATAGATGTGATCCTTGCGGACCTGTTCGATGAAGGCGAGGCGCTCCATGGTGATGCCACCTCCCTCGATCTTGCGGAGGGTGGTCCGGTTGGCTCTCTGATAGAGGAAAGCAAAAGAACGCAAGTCGGAAGAATGCACGCCACGCTCCAAAAACAGCGTGTCGGTCTTGATCGCGTAAAGGAGTGCCGTCGCGGTGCGCTCGGAAACCTGTTTCCCTGAGGCCAGGAGATGTTCCAGCATGATGGTGGATGTCGCACCCACCCTCGGCCGCAGGTCCTTGAACTTGGTCCGGTACCCCTTCCGGGGCGGATGGTGGTCGACCACCAGATCCACCTCGGTGAACCGGTCTTCCCAGTAGTGCGGCTGAACATCGAGCACAGCCACCCGGTCATAGCAGGAGAGATCTGCCCCTGCGAGGGATTGAACATGGATGTCAAGCATCTGCACCATGCGCAGGTTCTCGGGGCGTGTGACCGGCGCAAAAGCGCCAATCACGGCCGTCTTCCGCGTGCGACCCAGGATATTGCGCAGCGCGAGAGCCGATGCCAGGGAGTCCGGATCAGGATCGTCGTGGAGCAGGATGAGGACCCGATCCGCATTCTGGAAATTCTCCTGGTAGCGCCGCACCAGGCGCCGGGTCGCGGCGTATTCGAGCTCGACTTCAAGCCCTCCCTCGATGAGATCGCGTATCCGGACGGTCTTGATTCCCGGGTATCGATCGCGGAGGAGATCCACGTCGAAGTTGGTTCCTTCCTTGAGAATCACGACCACGGGCGCGGCGCCCACGCGGGTATGAATCTGTTCGACCACCTTGCAGATGGAGCTGCGATCACTCAGGTCGACAATGATTCGCGAGGAATCCTGCAGCCCACTGCGGGTGTAAAGGCGCGGAGAGTCCAGCCGCCCCGAGAACGCACGCCAACCCCGCCGCTTCAAGGTACGCGCCAGGTTTCGGTTGGGCGTGGCAAAAATCATCGGCTTCTTCTCCCCACCGAGACTGGCGCTCAAGACCTTGGGCAGAAGATCATTATCCACGAAAAGAATTGTGTTCATGAGGTGCAGTCAGTTTCCGTCGATGAGAGATTCCATCGCCAGAGCCAGGGGCTCACCATGGAGATCCATGGCGACGATGATTCCCTTCCTATCGATGAGAAGGTTGAACGGTATACCCGTTCGGTGGATTCCGTATTGCCGCACCACCGGGTTTTCCCAGCGGCCGGCTGCCAGTTGGGGATAATCCAGTCCGTTGCGCAGGGCATAAGCCATGGCGTGGCGCGGATCGTCATCCAGGGAAATCCCGATCATCTGGATCTGGTCGCCGTAGCGCCGGTGTATCTCCGCCAAGGCCGCCGACTCCGATCGACAGGGAGCACACCAGGTCGCCCAGAAATCCAGGAAGATCGGCTTACCCAACAGGCTGCTGAGAACCAGATGTCCCCCTCCGATCCGCGGCAAGGTGAAATCGATGAACCGGTCACCGACCGCCACTGCCGCAAAGGCGGTCACCTCCGACCGCGCCCCGGACTGCGGCCCCGGGAGGAGGGTTCCGGTCCGGGCGCTGACCCGCGATCGGGGCGGGTTTCCTGGAGAAGGCGGGGGCCTGGACAGGTCTCTGGCCGGCGTGGGAGCGCGTTCGGGGCGGCGGAGGTAGATATCCTGCTGGCCGCCCGCGGCCCGCCGGACACGCAAGTGGATGGCATCGCGCCGGTTCACCAGGAGCCGTGCCCGCACCTGTTCGAGAGTTTGCCCGCCGACGGGAACTCCATCAATGGCAAGGATCCGGTCTCCATGCCGTAAGCCCGCCCGGTAGGCGCGCCCCCCGGGCTGCACACGGCTCGCACTGACCCCGGACGAATCGATGGCCAGCTGCAGGCCGAGCCCGGGAAGCAAGCCCGCGGGAGCCCCCCCGGCTGTCTGCGGAGTGGCGGCAGCCAGGACCATGGCAAGATAAAGGCCCCCGGACAGGCCAGATTGGACAATCATCGACATCAGTTGTTTTTCTTTGGTGCGGCGGAGTTTACTCCCAACGACCCGCCTGTGCCAGTATGTCTCTATAACATCTTATTATTCTAGAGGTTATCGGGCCCACCCGGCGGCCATCGCGGGGCCGGCGGCCGATCCGCCCCACAGGGAGGATCCCCACCAGCGAATTGGTCAAGAACACCTCCTGAGCAGTCCACAGGTCTGCCTCTCCCAGGCTGGTCTTCTCCAGGGGAATGGACAGGGTAGGAGCGATCTCATGGCGGACCAGGGCGCGGGTGATTCCAGGCAGGCAGCCCTTGTCCGGCGTCCGAAGCCTGCCGTCCTGGACAACGAAGAGATTCGCCCGCGCCCCGCTCACGACCTGTCCGGCCGCCCCCTGCACCAGCCCCTCGTCAGCCCCGAGCCGGCGAGCCTGGCGCAAACAGAGGAGATTCCCCAAGTAAGACAAGGTCTTGTGGCAGGCCAGATCCTCCGCTGTGCCGGCGCGCCGGGGCCCGCTCACCACAGCTGTCACGGCACGCCCCCACACTCCGGAGGCTGGAAGTGAGACCGGGGAGACCCGGAGGAACAGGCGGGCCGGCCCGGTGGGCGGAGCCGCCGGATCGCCTCCCGGCTCCCCGTCTCCTGCGGTCAGCGTCAAACGGGCCCGGCCCCATCGATCTCCCAGGTCCGCTGCCATCTTTCCCAGTGCCCGGCACACACGCTTTTCCCAGCCGGGCTCCGGCAGAGGCAGGCCGAGGGCCTGGGCCGATGCCGCCATTCTCCCCAGATGGGCCCGCAAGCAAAAGGCGCGGCCGGCACGCACCAGAATCGTTTCAAACAGCCCTTCCCCGTAAAGAACACCCCGGTCGCTCACGGGCAGGCAGGCCCGCGAAGAGGAGACGGAGGGGCCCTCCATCCAGATCGTGTGCGGCCGGGTCATCCCGCCCCGGCTGATGTCCGGGCAGGCAACAGATGGTCCAGAACGACGGCCGCCTTGTCCAGGGTTTCACGGTATTCACGGTCTGGCTGTGAATCAGCCACGATGCCACCTCCCACCGGGAGGACCAGGCGTGTGCGGCTGGCCAGGAGACTGCGAATGACCATGGCCAGGTGGAAATGGTCCGTTCCGGCAAACCAACCGATCCCGCCGGCGTACGGCCCCCTGGGCGTTCCCTCCAGGCGCGACAGGATCTTGACCGCAGCAATTTTCGGAGCTCCCGTCATCGAGCCGGGCGGATGGATAGCTTCCAGGATGGAGCCCGCCGAGAGACTGTGCGGGATCGCCGCCTTCACCGTGGAGACCAGGTGGTGGACTGTCCGGAACGACTCCACCTGGCAGAGGGCTTGAACGCGGACCCCACCGGGGAGGGCGATTCGGCCCAGATCGTTACGCACCAGATCCACGATCATGATGTTCTCCGCCCGGTCCTTTTCGGAAGCCTGGAGCTCACGGACCAACCGCGCATCTTCACGGGGCGTGCTTCCCCGGGGGCGCGTCCCCTTGATCGGCCGGCTTTCCAGCTCCTGACCCCGGCGGGCGATGTACCGCTCCGGGCTGAGGCCAAGGATGGTGGTGCCCGCAGCACTCACATAGGCGGGAAAAGGGACCGGGTTCAGACGCCACAATCCGAGGAACAGCTGCGCCAGCCTCACAGGGTCGGCGGCCGGAAAGCGAAGGTGAATCGGATGGGCCAGGTTGACCTGGTAGACCTCCCCGGCGGCGATGAGGTTCAGGACCTCGCGGATACGGCGATGGTGCTCCGGTTCGTCCACCGTCCAGATCACCGGGGTCCGGCGCACGAATCGGGAGATCGCCGGCATTCCGTGGTCCTGCAGGCGCATCCCGCGGGCCGCCGCCCGGTCCACGAGATCCGCGGCCATCCTGGCTCGTTCCCGGGCCGCGGCTCGCGCGGCCGGGAAGGAAACCCCGCGTGGCGCACACGCGACGATCCGGGCAGAACGGTCGCGCGGCTGGAAGAGCGCGATCGTTTCATGACGGACCAGGCAGGTGGCCGGGAGCTCGTGCCCGATCCAGCCCACCGAGATCCCCTCTGAGAACGGAAGCGACTTTCCGGCCGGCCGGCCCTCCGCCCGGGACACCGGCTCCGGCTGGAGGAAGGCGTCCAGGGCCGCGAAAAAGGCGGCCGCCCCGTCCTCCCAGGGGAAATGAGCCTGCTCCGGGGCTGATTCCGCCGCAATCCAGCGATCCACCGGCTGCCATCCCAGAAGGATCACCGGTCGAGGAGCTTCACCGTGAAAGGCCAGATCTCCGCCCATGAGAAACGGTTCAACCGGTTCGCCGTCCGCCTGCATGGCACAGAGGCCGAGAAGCACGGCGCCGGGATCCGGCACGGGCCGCAGCGGGAGGGTCGCGGCCGCTGGTCTCATGGTCCAGGCTCCAGGAGAAGAACCCGCCCGGAATCCGCTCGCGACCCGCCACCCGGGAAGATCTCCAGGTCGGAGACGGCGGACCAGAGGAGCGCCTGATCCTCGTAGTGGGGACTGGCCGGAATGCCGGATTCTCCCAGAGGAATCACCATCCTGAGCCCGCCGCCGGAGGACAGGTCCGCCACCATCCGCAGGGCCGGCAGGGAGACCACGTCGAAGGACCGCTCGGGAAAGCAGCCGGTCGCAAGAAGGCATCCCGCTGCACCCGCAACCGGCAAGGAAGGGCCATCGAGCAGCCTCCCGAGAAGAACAATATCGCGACCCATGGGATGCATGAACCGGGCCTGGTGCAGCTGCGGCCAGTCCCATGTCTTTGTCCCTGCGCCCGCTTTCCGCCGCATCATCCGCCAGGCGTCACCCAGCCCGCCGCTCACCTGCTCGGCCAGATGTTCCTCCATGGAAGGAGTGGAGAGATCGTCCCACCAGGAAGGCTCCCCGGCCGCCGTGGCCGGGCCCAGGACGTCCGCGACCCCCAGGAGCTTCATCAAACCCATGTCCGCCGACCGGGACAAACTCTCACCCACATCGTCGGCGAAAGCACGCTCCTTGAGCCGGTCCCAAAACAGCGCAAACAGCCCGGGGGCCGGCCCGGAACTGTAGCGAGCCTCCCACCTGGAAAGCATGCTCCAGGCTGCCTCGCTGTCCGACCGGGGGGCCGGCTCGAATGCGCCGGCCGCACGCAGCTCCTCCAGCGCCTCCATGATGCGCTGCGCCCGGCGAGAGAAGGTATCGCCCTGCATCCGGCGGAATGACACGGCATCGTGACGCGGGCGCTCTCGGATCAGCTCGGCCGCACGGGCGGCCCGGTCGGCATCCGGCCAGGCACGATTCCAGCGCTCACTCCGCACGCCGTCCATCACCCGGTTATTTGCAGTGACCAGGAAGCCATCCGCAGGGTCCAGGGCGAAGGGACGGTCCTCGACCGGGTCCTGGCCGGCAAACAGCTTCCCATGTCGCCATCCCGCCACCGGCAACAGGCCGCTCGTCCCGCGCCTGAGCGGGATCCAGCCGGCCGCCACGTAGCCGACATGGCCATCCACGTCGGCATACAGGAGATTCTCTGCCGGCCTCCCGTGCCGGGCGGCCGCCGCGCGAAAGGCGGCAAAATCAGAAGCCAGATCATAGCCGCGCACCGCCGCCAGCGCTCCCAGACCGGGTGTCCACTCCCGGACCTCCACCAGAACGGTGGTCTCGCTCCAGGCGGGATCCACCACGGGACCGTGCCGCGTGGAGAGGACCTTCTCCACCACGGCCTCTTTTCCCTTGACGCGGATGATCTCCTGATGCGTCTCGAACGGAAGGTGTGGCCCGCCAGGTCCGGAGATCAGGTATCGATCAGGCCGGTCAGGGTCCCGCCGCTCAATGACGTAGTCCCGCACGTCTGCGGTGAGAATGGTGACCCCCCAGGCGATCCTCCGGTTCCGCCCGATGAGAACCCCGGGGAACCCTGGTATCGTCGCTCCCGCCACGCGCTGGCCCGGCCACTCCAGATCCATGAGGTAAAAGGTCGAGGGTGTCTCCAGGCGCAGGTGGGTATCGTTGGCCAGGAGCGGCGATCCGGTGGCGGACCGGCGGCCGCCCACCACCCACGCGTTGGAGCCGATCCCCAGATCACGCTCCCGTTCCGCCTGCCATCCCGGAGCTATCACCGTTGCAGCCCGTTCACGCGCCTCCCCCGCCGCCCGCACGTCCCGTTCCACCGGGAGACCGAGCTCCTCCGCCTCCCGGCGCAGCATGCCCTGGGTTGTCCCGGCCGGCTCTTCACTTCCCGGCGCGTTCCCGGCCAGGATGACCGCCTCCCCGCGGACGCGGCCGTCCAGGAGAAAGTGAGCGGCCAGGATCCCAACCTCCTGCGCCATCCGGAACCGGGTCAATTCACGCGATGATTCTGACAGTCTCTCCTGCAGGCCCCGAATGACCAGAACCGAATCGAGCCTGGACCAAGGCTCGAACGGCACGGCCAGGAGATGGTACTCAGGCGGCAGCGAGATGGCCGCGCTCACGGCCGCGTTGACCCCATCGGCGTAGGCCTGGAGCGCCTCCCGCTCCCTCGGTGTGGCGCGGTCCAGCATGGCGGAAGCCGCCGCCTGATGTTGATGGCGGCGGGCCCAGCGGTCGAGGGGGACCGCCGGGTCGCCGAACAACTCGGCCAGACGTCCGGCAACGGCACGGCGAGCCACATCCATCTGGAACAGGCGGTCCTGACCATGCACGAAACCGGTGGCGAACCAGGCGTCGTTCTCCGTACCGGCCTCGACATGGGGGATCCCCGCCGCGTCACGTCCAATCCGCACGGCGCCGCCAAGGCCCTGCACCACCCATCTTCCATCGCGGCGAGGCCGGGTGGCGCGCCAGAGACCCCAGGCCGTCGCCAGGATCAGAAGACCCAGCAGAGCAACAGCCGCCAGGGCGATCCAAGGCCCCCAGCGCCAGCGCCTGCCTCCTGGTCTGCCAACCATTCCGCTCCCTCTCCCGCCGTTTCCGGTCTGGAAGTCTACCAAGGGAGGCACCAGACGGCAGCGCTGGTAGAATGAGCAGGTGCAGTTCCTGCTGACCAATGACGACGGGATCGATGCTCCCGGGCTCACCGCCTTAGCCCGCATTCAGAGTGTGAGCTAATCTTAGTTGGGAATTGAAACGGCTCCAAGTCCTGTGGTTTGATGAAGCTGGAAAACAAACATCAACCCACGAGAAAGGAGCCGCAATGAGAAGTGTCCTACGATCGGTCAAGAAACGCAAGAAGGTTCGTCGGTTGGGTGAGGTCAACGTGATCAACCGAGAGGCGTACGCCGGGTTCGACCTCGATGGCAAGGTCGAAGCAATCCGAGCGCTGGTCCCGCTGGGTCTGATGCACGTGAAGGAGATGCTGGATCAGGAGGTCGTGGCTCTGGCCGGCGAGCGATATATTCGCAAGGCGGACTTGACGAACGGACGGCGTCATGGGAGCAACCCGGGCACCGTGAGGCTCGCTGGTCAGCGGGTGCCGATTCGGGTTCCGCGAGTTCATACCATCTCGGGCAGCGAGATCCCACTGCGGGCCTACGAGGCGTTGAGTGGCGAGAACGAGGTGAACGACCTGCTGCTGAAACGCGTGCTGTACGGGATCTCCTGCCGCAACTACGAGGCCGCGGCGGAGTCGATTCCCGGGGCCATCGGGCTCTCGAGTTCGACGGTGTCGCGTGGGTTCATCGAGGCCAGCGCCGCCCAGCTGCGTGAGCTGCAAGAGCGGGATCTTTCCGGTGAAGATATCGTCGCGCTGTTCCTGGACGGCAAGATGTTCGCCGATGCGACGATGGTCATCGCTCTGGGCATCACTATGTCCGGGGAGAAACGCTTCCTGGGCTTCGTGGAGACGGATACGGAGAACGAGAAGGTGCTGACGCCGTTCCTGCGTTCATTGATCGAACGGGGTCTCGACGCCTCACAGGGTCTGCTGGTGATCCTGGACGGCGGTAAGGGGCTGCGATCCGCAGTCAAGAAAGTCTTTCGGGGCCGGGCCCTGGTCCAACGCTGTCAGTGGCACAAGCGCGAAAACGTGGTGAACTACCTGTCCAGGAGCGAGCAAGACCACTGGCGCCAACGACTTCAGCGAGCCTACAACCGACCCGAGTACAAGGAAGCCCTGGGAGCGCTCGAGAAGCTCCACGCCGAACTGGAAGAGCGGAATCAGTCGGCGGCTGGCAGTCTGGCGGAAGGCCTGGAGGAGACCTTGACCCTCCATCGCCTCGGTGTGTACGGTGTGTTGGGTCGTTCGCTGAAGACGACGAACTGTCTTGAATCGGTCAATGCTCTCGTCGAGGAACGCTGCGCGAAGGTCGATCATTGGAAGAACTCGAGCCAACGACACCGCTGGCTGGGAACGGCGCTCGTGGACATCGAACCGCGACTGAGAAAAGTGGTGGGCTACCGTCACCTCTCGAAGCTGCGTGATGCGCTGAAGCGAGAGCTGGCGATCGATACGAAGACGTCGAAGAGGAAGGCTGCGTGATCAATCAGGAGCCGTGGAGAGTTTCAACTAACTTTGGGCTTGACTCCGCATTCATAGCTTGGTACTTAAGATTTGACACCGACGTATTCCAGTCCGAATCTCATTCTGCCGCGGGTTCGGTCGCGCTCCGGATGTGCGCGTGCAGCATTGTTGACGAGATAGTGGAAGATGCGCTTCAAGATCCTTTCAAGGTCACGAAAGCGGCAGAGCGCGGCTCTCAGCAACTCGGGCAGGATATGATAGGAGTTTCAGGGGAGAAGGCCGAGAAATGTCTCAAGTTGTTGGGAATTCAGGAG
>JBHHYE010000004.1:0-110525 GCA_046757405.1 Acidobacteriota bacterium
GACCCCAACCTCCTGAGCGAACTGCTCCTGGGTGAGGTTGAGACGTTGCCGGAGCCCCTTCACAAGCGCCGGGATCTCGTCACGCGTCATCTCCACCTTCATTTGCTTCAAGAATTGATATGTAAACCAGCATGCTACTCTAGACATCGTTCGCTTGCCAACAAGTAGCTGTTTCCCGGGTCAGCTGAAAAGGCCCCGGAATGCCCCTTCCCTTGCGCCGGGAACGGGCAGGTGGCAGAGTAACGGCCTTGGCGGGGCGGGCAGTCGAACGCAGGGGAGGACCAGCCGATGGAGACCATTCGGGCCTTCGATGGGGGAGAGTTTCAGGGGTACCTGGCGGTGCCGCCGTCCGGACGCGGCCCGGGGATCGTCCTCATGCAGGAGATCTTCGGCATCAACCAGGTGATGCGGGATGTGGCCGATCAGTACGCGGCGCACGGGTTCACCGTGATCTGCCCGGACCTCTTCTGGCGCCAGGAGCCGGGGGTCGTCCTCACCGACCGGACGGAGAAGGAATGGGAGCGGGCCTTCGAGCTTTACAACGGCCTGGACGAGGCGAAAGCGGTGGAGGACTCGGCCGCGGCGCTGGCCTTCCTCCGCGGGCACCCGGCCTGCACCGGGAAGATCGGCGGAGTCGGCTTCTGCCTGGGCGGCAAGCTGGCTTACCTGCTGGCCGCCCGCTTCGACCCGGACGCCGCCGTCGGTTACTACGGCGTCGGCATCGAGAAGGCGCTGGAGGAAGCGGAGGGGATCACCGCTCCTCTCCTCCTGCACCTGGCGGGAGAGGATCAGTTCTGCCCCCCCGAGGCGCGGGCCGCCATCCACACCGCCCTGGATTCCCATCCCCGGGCGACCCTGCATGATTACCCCGGCAACAACCATGCCTTCGCCCGCCCCGGCGGCGAGCATCACGACCCGGCCGCCGCCGAGCTGGCCGATCTGCGCTCCATGGAGTTCTTCGTGCGTCACCTGGTGGGCGGAAGAGGCCCGGATCTGTCGGCCCTCTGGGACGAGCATGTGAACTGCGAGTTCACCACGAGAGACGCCGAGGACACCCTGGAGACCATGGTGGAGGATGCCTACGTCAACCACGTCCCGACCTTGACCGGCGGGGTGGGCCGGGAGGCGCTGCGGGAGTTCTACTCCAAGCGGTTTATCCCCCAGATGCCGCCGGACACCGCCATGACCCCGGTCTCCCGCACGGTGGGCCCGGACCGGGTGGTGGACGAGATGGTCTTCTCCTTCACCCACACCATCGAGATGGACTGGATGCTGCCCGGCGTGGCCCCCACCGGCAAGAAGGTCGATGTGCCGCTGATCGCGGTGGTCCATTTTCGCGGCGGCAAGCTGGCTCACGAGCACATCTACTGGGACCAGGCGTCGGTCCTGGTGCAGCTCGACCTCCTGGATGCCGGCTCCCTGCCGGTGGCCGGGGCGGAGACGGCCCGCAAGGTGCTCGATCCCGGCCTTCCCGCCAACGCCCTCATCGAGCGTGCCGATCGCCTGAAGAAGAAATGACCGGACCGGCCCCGTCCCGCGGCGCGCTGGTGCGCCGCCTGCGCCGCGACCTGGGCACCGTGGAGTCGTACGCGGCCCTCCTGGGCATCCTCATCGGCGCCGGCATCTTCCGGGTGACCAGCGAGGCATGGGCCCTGAGCGGGCCCAGCGTCATCCTCGGCTACCTGTTCCTGGCGCCGGCCGTGCTCTCCACCTCGGTGGCGTACGCCGTGTTCCTCTCCACCCCCCTGGGACGGGAGCCCGGCGGCGAGTACCTGCACCTCTCCCGCACCTTCGGCAGCCCGGGCCTGGCGTTCGTGGGGGCGTGGCTGAAGATCATCTCCTACGTGGGCGCGCTGGCCTTCCTGACCATCGCCTTCGCCGATTACGTCATCCCGCTCTTCCCCGGCCGGCTCAGCGCCGGCGCCCACCGCATGCCGCTGGCCCTGGGCGGCCTGGTCTTCTTCTACCTGGTCCACGCCTTCGGCGTGCGCTGGTTCGGGCGGCTCCAGGTGGCCATGTGCGCCTTGCTGGGACTGTCGATCATCGTGCTCGTGGTGCCCGGCCTGTTCGCCCTGCGGCCGGGCAACTACCGGCCGTTCTTCACCCACGGCGCCGGTGGCTTCGCCGCCTGCCTGCCGCCTCTCTTCTTTGCCTACGCCGGCTTCGAATCGCTGGCCCAGACGGCCGGCGAGGTCAAGGACAGCACCGCCCGCCTGCCGCGGATCTTCGTCAAGGGGATCCTGCTCACCACGGCGGTCTTTCTCCTGATGTCGGTGGTCACCTTCGGCGTCCTCCCCGGTGCCGACCTGCGGCTGAGCACGGCCCCCATGGCCGAGGTGGCGGCGGTCTACCTTCCGGCCGGCGGCGCGGCCTTCGTCACCCTGGGGGCGGTCATGGCCCTGGCCACCTCTCTCAATGCCACCATGATGGTCCCCTCCCGGCTGGGGATCATCCTCGCCGAGGACCACCTGATCCCCCGCTGCCTGGGAGCCGTGGACGCCCGCACCGGGACGCCGGTGATCGGGCTGACCCTGACGCTGGGGGCCGCCGTGCTGCTCCTGGTGTCGGGCCAGGTCTCCCTGGCGCTGAACATCGCCGTCTTCGCCCTGGTCATTCTTTACTTCCTGCACAGCCTGGCGCTGCTGTTCCTGCCGCGCTTCAATCCCGGGCTGTTCGGCCAGGTCCGCCTGTCCCTGGCGCGCGGCTGGCAGGTGGCGGCGGCGATCCTGTCTCTCGCCTTCATGGGAGGCCTGATCGCGGTGCAGGTGGTGAAGGACCTGCAGGTTCTGCAAGAATTCAGTCTCCGGGAGCGGATCGCCGCCCAGTCCATCACCAGCCTGGAGCTGGTGGTGATGTGGAGCGGTGTGGGACTCGTCCTTTATGGGATGGGACGGCGGACGCGGCGAAGAACGGGAGGTCGATGATGGAGATCGAGGAAAAACGTATTTTGATCACGGGCGCCAGCCGGGGGCTGGGGCGGGCCCTGGTGCAGGCGGCGCTCCAGGCCGGGGCGGCCGAGGTGGTGGCCGGCGCCCGCCGGCCGGACAGCCTGGCGAGGTTCATCCGGCGCACCGGATCCGACGGCCGGCGGATCACGCCCCTGCGCCTGGATGTCACCCGCGACAGCGACGTCGAGGGAGCCGCAGCTCTCGGGCGCGTCGATATCCTGATCAACAACGCCGGAACCGCCGCCTACGGGGGCGTCTTCAAGGGGAAGCCGAACGAACTCGCCCGCGAGATGGAGGTGAACTACCTGGGCGTCCTGCGCATGGTGCGGGCCCTGGCGCCGGCCATGATCGATCACGGCGACGGGCTGGTGGTCAACATCGGGTCGATGCTCGGGAAGGTGAACCTGCCGGCCCTGGGCACCTACTGCGCCACCAAGGCCGCCCTCCTCTCCCTGGCCCACGCCATGCGCGCCGATCTCGAGGAGCACGGCGTGCGTGTCATGACCGTCCTTCCCGGCACCCTGGACACCGACATGTCCAGCGGCTTCGATATCCCCAAGCTGGGCACGGCGGAGGCGGCGGCGGAGATCCTCGAGGCGATCCGCAGCGAGGAACCCGAGGCCGCCATCGGCGAGGAAGCGCGCGCCGTGCTGGGACGGCTCGCCGCCGATCCGGACAGGACCCAGAGGGAATTCGCCCGCATGCGGGCCTGACAGGAGCCATCATGATCCGTTGGCGAGAGGCTTTCATTCTTTTCATGCTCCCGGCCCTGGCGGGGATCTCCCCGGCCCGGGCGGCGCGGCCCGCCGCCGAAGAAGGCCTGGCGCCGTCCAGGCTCTTTCCGGGGGCGCGGTTCGACGCGCGGATTCCCACGCAGAAGGAAGTCATCGGCTTCGACCCGGGGGCGCGGCCGCTGCGCCACAACGAGCTGCTCCACTACCTGCGCGCCCTGGCGGACGCCTCGCCCCGCGCCCGGCTGGAGCCGTACGCGCGGTCCTACGAGGGGCGCGAGCTGGTGACGCTGGCCGTCGCCGACCCGGAGACCATGAACCGCCTGGACGCCTTTCGCGCCGAGCATGCCGCCCGGGTCGACCCCCGGGGCCGGCTGGCGTCCCAGGACGCGCTGGCCCTGGACGGCGCCCGGGCCGTGGCCTGGATGGCCTATGCCATCCATGGCGACGAACTCAGCAGCAGCGATGCCGCCGCCGCGGTGGCTTACTGGCTGGTGGCCGGCGAGGACCGGAAGACCCGGGCGCTGCGCCATGATCTGGTGATCTTGATCGACCCGTGCGAGAACCCCGACGGCCGGGAGCGCTTCCTGGCCCAGACCACCTCCTTCGCCCACCGCACCCCCAACCCCGACACCGAGGATCTCTCCCACACCACCGTCTGGCCCTGGGGGCGGGGCAATCACTATCTCTTCGATCTGAACCGCGACTGGTTCAGCCTGGTCATGCCGGAGAGCGAACGCTCGGCGGTGATCGCCTCCTGGAACCCGCAACTGATGGTGGACAGCCACGAGATGGGCCCCCACAGCACCTACCTGTTCTCGCCGCCGCGCCACCCGTTCAACCCGCTCCTGCCGGTCTCGCACCAGGAGTGGGCGGAGCGCTTCGCCGCCGATCAGGCCCGCGCGCTGGATGCCCGCGGCTATCCTTATTACACCCGCGAATGGAACGAGGAGTTCTTTCCCGGCTACGGATCCTCGTGGGCCTCCTACCTGGGCGCCATCGGCATCCTCTACGAGATGTCCTCCACCGAGGGAACGCTGGTGCGGCAGCGGGGGGCCGGCGTGCGCACCTACGCGCAGGCGGTGGAGCACCAGGTGGCCAGCTCGGTGGCCAACCTGTCCACGCTTCACGAGCACCGGCGATCCATCCTGCGCGATTTCGTCGCCCACCGGCGCGCCATGATCGACACCGCCGGCGGCCCGGGGCCGGCCGCCTGGCTTCTGCCCCGCGGCCGCCATCCGGAGCGCACCGACCATCTCGCCGCCCTCCTGCGCCGCCAGAGCATCGAGGTTCTCCTGGACGACGGCCCGTTCTCCATCGCCGGCCTGCGCGACGCCCGCACCGGAGAGAAGATCGCTCCGGGGCAGCTTCCGGCCAGCGCCTGGCTGGTGCCGCTGGATCAGCCGGCCGCGGCCCTGGCGCGGCAGATCCTCGACCCGCATATCCCCATGGAGTCGCCCTTCCTGCGCGAGGAGCGGGAGCACCTGGAGCGCGGCAAGGGAACGCGCCTGTACGAGACCACCGCCTGGTCCCTGCCCCTGGCCTACGACATCGAGGCGGCCTGGACCCCCGAGACGGTCTCCCGGGAGGGATGGAGCGCGGCGCCGATCCCCCCTGTCCGGAGCGGCCTGGAGACGGCTCCCGATCCGTTCGGCTACCTGATGGACGGCGCCTCCGACCGCACCCTGCCGGCGCTGGCCGATCTCCTGGCGCGGCAGATCCGGGTGCGGGTGGCCGAGAAGCCGTTCCGGATCGAGGGACACGACTACCCGCAGGGCACCCTGCTGGTGGAAAAGGAAGGCAACCCCGCCGCCCTCCAGGCGGCGCTGGCGGAGGTGGCCGGCCGCGACGGCGTCCTGATCACCGCGGTCTCCACCGCCCTGGCCCAGGCCGGCCCCGATCTGGGCGGCTCCTTCTTTCACCCCCTGATCCCGCCGCGCATCGGCATCTGGACCGGCTCGCCGGTGTCGCCGTCGTCTTACGGCGCGCTGTGGCGCCTCCTGGACGAGGATCTCCACCTGCGCTTCAACGGGCTGGAGCTGATCCGCGCCGCGCGGATCGATCTGGCCCGCTACAACGTCCTGGTCTTTCCGCCCCTCTTCGGGGAGGCCGGCACCTACGCCGAGATCTTCGGCGAGAAGGGGTTGACCCGGCTGAAGAAGTGGATCGAGTCGGGCGGGACGGCCATCGGCATCGGGAGCGGCGCCGAGTTCCTGGCCGATGCCAAGCTCGACTTGACCCGGACCCGCCTGCGCCGGCAGGCGCTGGAAAAGTTTCCGCCGGTGGTCCTGGGGCCGACCGCCCGGCAGGCCGCCGAGGCCGGGCTGTTCCGGGCGGTGGGACTCCGGGCGCCGGAGGAGAAGGACGACAAGGGCTCGCCGGAGGGCGGCCGGCGCGGCCGCGGCGCGGCCGCGGCTTCTCTCTACGACGTGGCGCCCCTGGTGGGGCCCGGTGCGCGGCCGTTCGCCGCCGGCCACCCGCTCGGCACACCGGTCACCGCCAAGCCGGTGAATCTCCCCCGCTGGGTGGCGCCCCTCCTGCCGCCGGGACAGGAAAAGCCGAAAGGCGACGACCTGGAGCGGGCCGACGAGCGGCTGCGGCGCTTCGCTCCCCGGGGATGCTTCCTCCGGCTGGAGGTCGACCCGGACCTCTGGCTGGCGTGGGGCCTGCCGGACGAGCTGCCCGCCCTCATCGGGGCCGGCGACACCCTGGTGGCCGGCCCGCCCGTCCAGGTGGCGGCGCGCTTCGCCGGCCTCGACCGCCTGCACCTGGGCGGCCTCCTGTGGCCGGAGGCGGCCGGGCGCCTGGCCCGCACGGCCTATGCCACCCGCGAGGCGGTGGGAGGCGGACAGGTGATCCTCTTTCTCAGCGAGCCCGAGTTCCGCGGCTGGACCCTGGGGACCCGGCGGCTGCTGACCAACGCGCTGCTCTACGGCCCGGGCCTGGGAACCCGCTGGCCGAATCCGTGGTAGGGGCGGTGTCATCATGACCCCCTCGCTCCCGGCCCCCGCGGCTCCGCTGGCCCGCCGCCGCGATGAATTCCCCTCCCTGGCCCGGGGGATTCACCTGCTCAGCCACAGCCTGGGCCCCATGCCGCTCGGAGCCGCCCGGGCCATGCAGGAGTACCTGGAGCGCTGGCAAGAGCACCTGGGCGAGGATGCCTGGGCCGCGGGCTGGTGGGAGCTCTCCAGCCAGGTGGGTGACCGCCTGGCCCGCATCATCGGCGGGGCCGCGGGCACGGTGCAGGTGCAGCCCAGCACGACGGTGGCGCTGGCGGCGGCGGCCTCCTGCTTCGACTTCGACCACGACCGGCGGCGCAAGGTGATCACCTCGGCGCTGGATTTTCCGTCCACCGGCTACGTCTGGATGGAGCAGCGGCGGCTGGGGGCGGAGATCGTCGTCGTGCCGGCCGAGGACGGCATCATCACGCCGCCGGAGCGGATCCTCGATGCCATCGACGCGAGCACCTGCCTGGTGGCCCTCTCCCACACGTCGTTTCTCTCGTCCCACCGTCTCGATCCCCGTCCGATCATCGAGACCGCGCACCGGCACGGCGCCCGCGTGCTCCTGGATGTCTACCAGTCGGCGGGATGCGTCGAGCTCGAGGCCGCGGCGTGGGAGGTGGACTTTCTCATCGGCGGCAGCATCAAGTGGCTGTGCGGCGGCCCGGCCTGCGGCTATCTCTACGTGCGTCCGGACCTTCTCCCGGCGCTCCGTCCCCGCCTCACCGGCTGGACGGCGCACGCCGAGCCGTTCGCCTTCGCCCCCGGAGCGATCCGCTACGCCGGCACCACGCGCCGCTTCTCCCAGGGCACCCCCGCCATCCCCGCCCTGTACTCCTGCCTTCCCGGCCTGCAGCTGGTGGAGGAGATCGGCGTCGCCGCCATCGCCGCCGACTCCCGCCGGCGCACCGCCTGGATGGTGGACGTTGTCCGCGACCGCGGCTGGCGGCTGAACAGCCCGCCGGAGGCCGGACGGCGCGGCGGCTCGGTGATGATCGGAGTCGACCGGCCGGAGGAGATGGTCGCGCGCCTCGCCCGGCGGGGCGTCTACGTGGACTGGCGCCCGGGCGCGGGCCTCCGCCTGTCGCCCCACTTCTTCAATACCGACGAGGAAGTGCGGGAGGCAATGGAGATCCTGGCCGATCTCATGAAGTGAGGCCGGCCCGGTCCATGCTGACTCACGACGACATGCTCCGGCTCCAGGCGGAAGAGCACGGTCTCATCGCGCCTGACGGCCCCCGGACCCTCGAGGAACAATGCCTGCACCTGATCCATCTGAAGGCCTACGAGGAAGCGGCGGGAATGCCGGGCCAGGCGGTGCTCGATGTCGGCTGCAATACCGGGTACGGCACCCGGCTGCTGGGGCGGCACCGCCGGGAGATCGTGGGCGTGGACGTGTCTGCAGAGGCGGTCCGTCAGGCAAGGCAGCTCCCCGGCACCCGCCGGGTCGCCTTCCAGGTGATGGACGGAAAGGAGCTCCCCTTCGCGGATGGCCGGTTTGACCTGGTCGTGAGCTTCCAGGTCATCGAGCATGTCGTCGATCATGCAAGCTACCTCTCGGAGATCCGCAGGGTTCTCGCCCCCCATGGCCGGGCCGTGTTCACCACCCCCAACGCGGTTCTGCGGCTTCTCCCGGGCATGAAACCCTGGAACCCGTTCCATGTGCGCGAGTTCGGCGCTCTCCAGCTGGAACAGCTCCTCGATCCGCACTTCGCCGGCATCGAGATCCGCGGATTGTTCGGTGCGGAAGGCATCCGGAGCGTGGAGATGAAAAGACTGGAGCGGCTGCGGACGAAGGCCCTGAGGAAGGAGAACCGGGCGAGGCAGGGGGTGCGCTGGCTGAGGGAGAGAGCCCGGAAGGGTCTGCCCCGCGGCTGGGTGCTGGCCGCGAGCGGAACCTTCCGGTGGTTGAAAGGCAGGCCGCTGCCCGCTGCCCCGCAGGGCGGCCGTTCAGCCTGTCCGTTCTCCACCCGTGACCTGTTCTACGCCACGCGGAATCTCGACCAGGCGCTGGATCTCATGGCCGTCTGCGACCGCGGCCAGGTGGATGATGCGGAGGCAGACCGGTCCTCCGGCGGTTGATGACCGGTCTCGCCGCCGGCGCGCGTCCCGGGGCATGTTGGTGGGAGGAATGACAGGATGAGATAATATGCGGGCCGTCGATTCTTCGTCTCCTCCCCAGCGGGCCGGCGGCCTCCGCGAGGCGCAGGGGGGCAACGGGGGAGCGTTCCAGTGACGACCCACCAGACCATCGCGCATTACCGGATCACCGGCAAGCTGGGAGAGGGCGGCATGGGCGAGGTGTTCCGCGCCACGGACACCAAGCTGCACCGCGAGGTGGCCCTGAAGGTTCTCCCACGCAGCTTCGCGCACGACGCGGACCGGATGGCGCGCTTCGCGCGCGAGGCGCAGCTGCTCGCCTTGCTGAACCATCCCAACATCGCGTCGATCTACGGACTGGAACACGACCGCGGCACCGATGCGCTGGCCCTTGAGCTGGTGGAAGGCCCGACCCTGGCGGAGCGGCTCGAACAGGGCCCCTACCCGCTCGAGGAAGCGCTGGTCGTCGCCCGGCAGATCGCCGAGGCGCTCGAGGCCGCCCATGACCAGGGGATCGTGCACCGCGATCTGAAGCCCGCGAACGTCAAGATCAAGGAAGACGGCACGGTCAAGGTGCTCGACTTCGGCCTGGCCAAGGGCGTCGAGGGGGACAGCCGGGCCGGCGAGACCGCGGCCTCGCCCACGCTCTCGCCGACCCTGAGCATGGCCGCGACCAGGGCGGGAATGATCCTGGGCACGGCAGCCTACATGGCTCCCGAGCAGGCCCGCGCCGCCCGCGTGGACAAGCGCGCCGACATCTGGGCGTTCGGCGTGGTGCTGTTCGAGATGATCACGGGACGCCAGGCCTTCACCGGCGAGACGGTCTCGGACATCCTGGCCTCGGTGCTGAAAAACGATCTGGACTGGGACGCCCTGCCGGACGATCTGCCCGCCCCGGTGGGGAAGCTGCTGCGGCGCTGCCTCACCCCGGACCCGAAAAGGCGCCTGCGCGATATCGGCGAGGCGCGCATCGCCCTCGAGGAACATCAGGCCGGCGCGGCCCTCTCCACCATGATGCCCGCTCCCGACGCGGCGTCCGCGGCGCGGCCCGGCCGGAGGCGGCGGCCTTCCTGGATCTCCGTCGGCCTGGGCATCGTGGCGGCCCTGGCCCTGGCCGGGTGGTGGCACGCGACCCGTCCCGCGGCCTCGCGGCCCGTGCGCCTGCGCGTCCGGGTCTCCCCTGATGAGCCGCTCTTCGTCCGGCAAGGTGCGGCGGCGGTCCTCTCTCCGGACGGCATGCGCCTTGCCTACGTGACCGGTTCAGGCGCCCAGCGGGTGCTGCGCCTCCGCTCATTCGACCAGCTCGAGTCCTCCATCCTGGCCGGCACCGAGGGAGCGCGGGATCCGTTCTTCTCGCCGGATGGACAGTGGATCGGCTTCTTCACCGACAGCGCCCTCAAGAAAGTCTCGGTGGTAGGCGGCTCGCCGCAGACCCTGTGCAAGACACAGGACAATCGCGGCGGCACCTGGGGGCCCGACGGCACCATCATCTTCGCCTCCGGGACCGGCACAGGCCTGTCCCGGATCAGCGCCGGCGGCGGAACACCGGAGGAGATCACGCAGCCGGAGAAACCGGGAGGGAGCTCGCATCGCTACCCGCAGTTCCTCCCCGGCGGGCGCGCCGTGATCTACGCCTCGCGGACCGGCAACGAGTCGTATGACGAGGGAGACATCGAGCTGCTCGATCTGGCCTCGGGTGAGCGAAAGATCCTGCACCAGGGAGGCTATTACCCGCGCTATCTTCCCACCGGGCAGCTCACTTACATCCGCGAGGGCACCCTGTTCGGGGTCCCGTTCGACCTGGAGCGTCTGGAGGTCGCCGGCCCGCCTGCGCCGTTGCTCGAAGGGATCCTCTGCGATGTCTCCTATGGCGGCGCCCAGTACGCTTTCTCGCCGGATGGAACGCTGGTCTACATGACCGGGGTGTCATCCCAAACGCAATTCTCGGCGGTCCGGGTCGATCGGGAAGGCGCCAGCTTCCCCTTGATCGAAGCAAAGGGATTCTACTTCGCCCCGCGGTTTTCCCCCGACGGCAAGCGCCTGGCGCTCCAGATCGCGCCGCCGGGGTCGGCGGGAAACGGCGACATCTGGATCTACGAGATGGAACGGGAGGTCATGACCCGCCTGACATTCACCACAACCGAGAGCTCTCCGGTCTGGAGCCCCGACGGACGGCGCCTGGCATTCGCCTCCGGACGCGATGGGGAATCAGTCAATCTTTACTGGAAACGCTCCGACGGCGCCGGGGAGGCGGAGCGCCTGACCACCAGTGACAACGACCAGAGCACAGGTTGGTTTTCCCCCGATGGGAAACTCCTGGCGTTTTCCGAAAACGACCCGGAGACGAACTGGGATATCTGGATCCTGCCTCTCGAAGGCGAGAGGAAGCCGGAACTGTTTCTGCGCACTCCTTTCATCGAGGGGATCCCTGTTTTTTCACCGGATGGCCGCTGGCTCGCCTACACGTCCAACGAATCGGGAGCGTTCGAGATCTACGTGAGGCCCTATCCGGGCCCCGGAGGCAAGTGGCAGGTCTCCAGCGGCGGCTCGCTCAGCCACCCCCGATGGTCGGCCGACGGCAGGGAACTCATCTACCGGGCGGGAGACGGATCGATGATGCTGGTGCCGGTCTCGGCGGCGGGAGAGTCGTTCCGCGCGGGCAAGGCGCGCAAGCTGTTCGACGGAGATCCGTTCATCAGCCTGTTTCCCTTCGGGGATTATGATGTCACTCCGGACGGCAAGGAGTTTGTCCTTTTTCAGCTGGACCGGGAGGGGCCGCAGGCCGACCTGACGCATCTGACCACGGTGTTCCACTGGTTCGAGCCCGGCCGGGGCGGCCTGCCTTAGGCTGGAGAACTCTGCCGCCCGCGCGCCGGGGAACAGTGGCCGTCTTTATCTAGCGTCCCACCGCCAGCAGATAAACCCAGTCGGCGAGAACGATCCCCGCCATCGTGCCGCGCAGCCAGACCGGCATGGGCGGGCGCAGCCAGCCGGTGCGCAGGGGGGGCAGGCGTCCTGCCGTCACCAGCCAGGCGTACGGCACGTAGAGCGCCAGCGCCATCAATCCGGCGCCCACCAGGGGATTCCAGCCGAGGGCCGCCAGGGGATGCCCGCCCGCCAGGGCCAGCGCCGCCCGGGTGCCGCCGCAGGTGGGGCACGGCACGCCGGTGACCGCCTTCAGGACACAGCCGGGGGCCAGGGCCATCCAGGCGCGGGTGCGGGCCGCCGCCAGGCCGGCAACGAGAAGAAAGCCGCCCACGCTTCCCCAGAGGATCTCGGGCTCGCGGGAGCCGCAGGATCCGCGCACCGGCCTCATGGCTTCACAGGCCGCCGCCGATGAGCCGGGAAAAGACCGCGGCAAAGACCAGCATCAGTCCGAACAGCAGCAGGCAGCAGAACGCCACCGGCAGCAGCACCGCCGCAGCAGCCATTCCGGTGCCGGTCTCGTGGGCCCGGGCCAGGCCGATGATCTGCACCACCCAGGCCCAGACCAAGCCGATGAAGACTCCGCAGACCGGAATGATCTGGAAGACCGCCGTGGAGCCCGAGACGTAGGCGATGACCCGGGCGGTGGTCTCGTACGGCTGGCGGGCCCCCCCGAGCAGGAGCAGCGTCAGGTGGACGAAGCCCGACCAGATGAAGAAGACGGCCAGCACCCAGACCGGCGCCATCAGGAAGCTGGCCAGCCGATAGGACGGCGAGGAGAGAATTTCCAGGATCGGCGAGCCCCCCGTCCCCAGGTCGGGAGATGGAATCGCCATCTGCCAGGCCAGGGAAATCCAGCTCCCCAGGGTCCCGAAGATCACCATGAAAAGCAGGGGACCTCCCAGCCCGGCGTCGCGCACCATGCCGCGGAAGGTGGCCGGAGCATCCAGGAGAACTTGCCCCACGGTTCCGAAGAGAGCCGCCAGGTCCAGGGGACCCCGGCGCTTCTCCCACCGCGGGCCATCCCGCGGCGGTCCCTCCGGCGGAGGCGGCGGGGGAGCACCGAAGCGCGGGGCGGGAGGCGGTGCGGATCCTGGAGGCGCGCCGGACTCTTCCATCAGCCAGACAGGTGGTCCCAGGTTCATGTCTCCCTCCTTGCCGGCAGGAACAGCCTGCAGTCCGGGCGGCATTGTAGACGGTGGCGGTGAGGGAGGCTACTCCTGCCGGATGGCGTCGACCGGATCGAGGGCGGCGGCCCGGGCGGCGGGATACATGCCGAAGAGCAGGCCGATGCCGGCGGAGACCAGGACCGCCGCCAGGGTCCATGCCACCGGCACCGAGGACGGGAACCCGGTCACCCAGGTGATGAGCCGGGCAACCCCGAGCCCGGACGCCGTGCCCAGCAGCCCGCCGAGCCCGGTGAGGACCATCGCCTCGGTGAGGAACTGTCCCAGGATCTCGAGCCGGGTGGCGCCGACGGCCTTGCGGATTCCGATCTCCCGCGTCCGCTCGGTCACCGACACCAGCATGATGGCCATGACGCCGATGCCGCCGACCATGAGCCCGATGGAGGCAATCACGGTCAGGGCGAGCCCCACCGGCCCGGTGACATCCTGGACAAAGGTCTGGATGCGATCCGACGGCACCAGGGCGAAGTCGTCATCCTGGGCCGGACGCAGCTTGTGGCGGCCGCGCATGAGGCCGCGCACGTCGTTGATCACATCCTCCACCGAGCTCCCCGCCGCCGGCACCATGGGGATGAGGATCTGGTCCCGGTTCTTGCGGGCAAAGTCCTTGCGGAACGCGGTGAACGGAATGATCGCGAAGTTATCGGCGAACGCTCCGAACAGCGACTCGCGCCCCTTGAAGCCGCCCACCACCTGGTACAGCTGTCCGTGGACACGCACCTTCTTGCCCACGGGATCCACGTGGGGAAACAGATCCTCGAGCGGGCCCTTCCCCAGCACGCAGACGCGCCGGTTCCTGGCCAGCTCGTCCTCGGTGAAGAAGCGCCCTACGGCCAGGGGAATCGCGAAGATCCGCGGGAAGTCAAGCGAAGTGCCGGAGACCTGCAGCGGCCGGGAGCGTTTGTCCTTGAAATGCGCCAGGTAGAGGCGGCCTCCCTCGGCTTGCTGATGGAAGTCCACCAGCTGCACCGAAGCGACCCCCTGGCGGATGGCATCCCAGTCGGAGGGCTTCAGGTCGGGGCGCGCCCGGAGGAGTTCTGGATCGACCCCGCCGCCCAGAAAGTCGAACTTGGCGAGATGGACGACGACGTTGTCCGACGAGCGGATATCGCTCTCGATCTTGCCGGACAGCCCCGACAGGATGGACACCATCGCCATGAGCGTGGTGACCCCGATGGCGACGCCGAGGATGACCAGGCCGGAGCGCATCTTGTGGGCGCGAACGGTCTCCAGCGCCTGGGCCGCGTACTCCCTGGTCACGCCGAGCCACGGCCGGCCGCGCGTCCTGGAGCCGGGATCGGTCATTCCACCCTCAGGGCCTCGATGGGGTCGAGACGGGCCGCCCGGTTGGCCGGGTAGAGGCCGAACACCACTCCCGCCAGGGCGGTGACCAGGATCCCGGCCGCCACCGACCAGGCCTCGATGGCATACGGGAGCGGCGAGAGGGCGGCCACCAGGCTCGCCGCGGCAAAGCCCAGGACGATGCCGATGATGCCGCCCACCACCGAGAGGGTCATGGATTCCATGATCACCTGCCACAGAATGCCGGATCGCCGGGCTCCCATCGCCTTGCGGACGCCGATCTCGCGGGTCCGCTCGGTGACCGAGACCAGCATGATGTTCATGATGATGATCCCGCCGATGACCAGGGAAATCGCCGAGACACCGGTCAGCGACATGAAGATCCCCCGGCTGATGTTGTCCCACAGATCGATGAGCCGATCGGAAGAGGTCACCGCGAAATTCTGCCGGTCCCTGGGGCCCAGGCGGTTCCGCATACGCATGAGGAAAGTGGCCTCATCCATGGACTCCCGGATCTGATCCAGATCCTTGACCTTGATGGCGATGCTGACCGATTCGTAGGCGCCGAACATCTTCTGGAACATGCCCATCGGCACGAAGGCGAACAGATCCTGGTTGTTCCCCAGGACCGACCCCTGTTCTTCCACCACACCGACCACGCGGAGGTGCCGCCCCCTGACCCGGATGGTCTTCCCGATCGGATCGGTGTCCGGGAAGAGCGCTTCGGCGACATCGTGGCCGATCACGGCCACCGCCGCCCTCCGGGCCGCCTCCAGCGGCGAGAGATGCCGCCCGGCGGTGAGCGGCCAGGAGCGCATGTAAGGGTAAACCGCGGTCCGCCCCCGGATGGTGGCCGAGTCCACGTAACGGTCGGCGGCGTCGATCCGCGCCGAGGTATCCCGCTCGGCGCCCACGTATTGAGCCGTGGTCATGCGCTCCTTCAGGAAGGCCGCATCCTCCGGATCCAGGTCGGGGTTGCGGAGCGACTCCAGGAACTCGTCGAAGCTGGTCAGGATCTTGAGCCGGTCCACCCTCTGGACGTAGAAGATCCCCGTGCCCTCGGAGACCACCGTCTCCTTGACGTAGCGGTCCATCCCCGCCAGGATCGACACCACGGCGATCACCGACATCACCGCCACGATATTGGCCAGGAGGGTCAGGCCCGAGCGCAGCTTGTGAGCCCAGATCGTGCCGAGCGCCAGCCGGACTCCCTCGAGAAGCCCCATGTCAGCCGCCGGATGAGGGTGAATCCGCCTCTTTCACGGAGACCGCATCGCCATCCTTGAGCTTGCGCAGGGCGGCAAAGTTTCCGGAGACCACCTGGTCGCCCACGCGGAGGCCTGACGCCACCTCGAAATATTTTTCGCCGGCGATTCCGGTCTCGACGGGAACGAAGACCGCCTTGCCGTCCCGCACCACGAACACGCCCTCGACTTCTTTATTCTTCTTTTCTTTTTCTTTCTCCGGCGGCGCCGACTTCTCCTCGGGCTCCCCCGATTTTCCCCCGGAAGAAGGGGCGCCCGGGGAGGGCGCGCGGCTGGCGGCCATGGCGACCCCGGTCCCGCCCGAGAGGGCCCGGGAGGGCTCCTCGCTCTTCTGGTCGTCGGCTTCCCGCACCACCAGCGCCTGGATCGGAACACTGGGCACGCCTTCCCGCCGGGAGGTGGTGATGCGGGCCGTGGCGGACAGGCCCGGCCGGATCTTCGGGTCGCTCTCCAGCAGGGTCACCTCCACCTTGTAGTCCGCCGACTGGCGCTGGCCGGGAGCGCTGGCCGTCTGGATCGCACTGTTGGCGATACGGGTCACCTTGCCCTTGAACTCCCTGGACGGGAAGGCATCCAGGGAGACACTCACATCCTGCCCCACCGCCCCGTCCACCACGTCGGTCTCATCCACGTCGACCTCGGTCTTCATCACCGACAGGTCGGCGATGGTCAGCAAGAGGCTGCCCTGGTTGTTGAGGGTGCCGCTGATGGCCACCTCGCCCACCTCGGCGTTCTTGCGAATGACCACGCCGTCCATGGGAGAGAGGATGCGGCAGCGTCCGAGCTGGTCCCTGGCTTCATTGAGGCTTGCCTCGGCCTGTTGAATGCGGTTCTTCGCCGAGAGAAGCTGGGCCTGCGCCATCCGGTAGGTGGCCTCGGTGGCCTGGAAGCGGTTGAGCGGAATCAGTTTTTCATCGTACAGGCGCCTGTCGCGATCGTAGTCGGCCTTGCGGATCTGCAGGTTGGCCTCCGACTCCTGCGCACTGGTGGTGGTGGCGGCCTTCTCGGCTTCGAGCCGCGCCACGCGCTGCTCGTACTGGACCGGATCGATCTGGACCAGGAACTGGCCCTTCTCGACCTCATCCCCTTCTTCGACCCCCAGGGCGATGATCTTTCCGATCACGTCCGAGGAGATGTCCACCGAGACGGCCGGTTCGATCTGGCCCGAGGCCTCCACCACGGAGGTGAGATCCCGTCTCTCGACCATCTCGGTCTCCACCTCCAGCGCGCCCTTTCCCGAGCGGCCGCGGCTGAACCAGACCAGCGCCGCCAGACCGACGACGACCCCGCTGATGATGAGAAATTTCTTCATGAAGAGACGGCTTCCTTCCTCCCGGCTAGATACGTGGCAAAGGGGGAAACGGTTTCAAAAACCGCCTCCGCCCCCGCGGCCGCGGAAAGCGCCGCGTGCCTCGAGGGATGCGGGCACCGGGAGGTCATCGCCCCGGCGAGCGCGCCGCTACCCTGACTCGATCCCGGCAATCGGAGCGGAAACCGAAAAGCGGCTGTCCGAGGCTGTCCGGCTGGGTGGCCAGGTAAAAGAAGATCTCTCCTTTTGCCGGGCGCTCCTGATCCTCCGCCTGGTCGTGCCCGCCCGCGTGGACCGTGGCCAGCGGCTCGAGGGCGTCCCCTCGGATGGGCAGGTGGGCAGGTCCCCGCAGCCGGCCCCGGACGATGGTGGCGCCGGCCCGTCCGTCTTCTCTCCGTGCCCCGATCCAGACCGTGTCCCCGCTCCGGCTCACCCCGAGGCGCGGACCAGCCTGCCCGATCCAGACATGGCTCGGCCCCAGGACCGTGGTGAAGGTCGTCCGGCCGCGACCATCCAGAGAGCGGGTCTGGCCGGGATCAAGATCCACGCGGAGGCTCCCGCCTCCCTCCCCGGCGCCGGGCACGAGACGCAGGAACAGCCGGGCCAGCTCCCCTTCCGGAAGCGGCGGCACCGGGCGCCGCCCTTCAGTGTTCAAGATCAGGTCGATCCGGCCCGCCGCCGCGTCGGCAGCGGCGGAAAAAACCACCGGCCAGCCGCTCAGGGCGCCTCCCGGCACCGCCACCTGCCCGTCGGGGTCGGGCGCGGGCTCCAGGGCTGCCGGATCGAACAGCACGGTGGTGCGCAAGGAGGAGGGCCGGTCTCCCCGGCCGTGCAGGCGCAGCGAGAGGCGCGCCACGCCGTTCTCCGGCGAGAGACAGCCATCCGTCAAAGCCAGCACCGGGCCGCCGGCCCGGGCGAGGGGCGCCGCCGCCAGGCACGCGGCCAGGGCCGGGGTGAGAAGCCTCGTCATGAAGCGCCCCTTGCCTCCGCCCGCGCGACCCTTCCTGAAGCCACAGGCCGCCATGGTCAGTGGCCGGAGTCCGGCTCGGTCATGGCGCGGGGATCCAGGGCCTGCTTCAGCTTCTCCTCGGGAAGAACCTTCTCTTCCCGGGCCACTTCCCGCACCGTCCGCCCGCTGGCGTGCGCCTTCTTGGCAATCGCGGCGGCGGCATCATACCCGATGAGAGGAGCCAGCGACGTGACCATGGCCAGCGATCGTTCCACCATCGACCGGGCGCGCTCCCGGTCAGCGGTGATGCCCCGCACGCAATTCTCGGCGAAGTTGCGGGCCGTGGCGGACAGCAGATCCACCGACTGGATGAGGTTATAAGCCAGCACCGGCATCATGAGATTGAGCTCGAAGTAGCCTCCCATCCCGGCCAGGGACACCACCTGGTCGTTTCCCACCACCTGCGCGACCACCTGGATCACCGACTCGGCCATGACCGGGTTCACCTTGCCCGGCATGATGGACGAGCCCGGCTGGGTGGCCGGCAGCTTGATCTCTCCCAGTCCGCAGCGCGGACCCGAGGCCAGCCAGCGGATGTCGTTGGCGATCTTCATGAGCGACACCGCAATGGTCCGCAGCTGCCCCGAGGCCTCCACGCAGCCATCCTTCGCCGCCTGGGCCTCGAAATGGTGCTCCGCCTCGCGGAACTCCAGGCCGGTCTTCCGTGAAAGGAAACCGATGGCGCGCGCCGCGAATTCCGGATGGGTGTTGAGGCCGGTGCCCACCGCCGTGCCTCCCAGGGCCAGCTCCGCCAGCGCCTCGGACGCCTGTCCGGCGCGCTGGAGCGCGTGATCGATCTGGGAGCGGAAGCCGCCGAACTCCTGGCCCAGGCGCACCGGCGTCGCATCCTGCAGATGGGTGCGGCCGATCTTGATGACGTCATCGAACTCCGCCTCCTTGGCGGCCAGATCGTCCCGCAACATCCGCAGGGCGGGAATGAGCTGCTGGTGAATCTCCTGCCGGGCGCCCAGGTGGATGGCGGTGGGAATGACATCATTGGAGGACTGGCCGAGATTGACGTGGTCATTGGGATGCACGGGCGTTCGCGATCCGAGGGTGCCGCCCAGGATCTCGATGGCCCGGTTGGCGATCACCTCGTTGGCATTCATGTTGGTCGAGGTGCCGGAGCCGGTTTGAAAGATGTCCAGGACGAAATGGTCGTCCAGCTTGTTCTGCGCCACCTCCCCGGCCGCCTGGATGATGGCGGCGGCCAGGCGCTCTTCCAGCCGCCCCAGATCGCAGTTCGCCTGGGCGGCCGCCCCCTTGATGAGCCCCAGCGCCCGGAGAAACGGCGGGGGGAAACGCAGGCCGCTCACAGGAAAATTCAGCACGGCCCGCTGAGTCTGGGCGCCGTAGTACGCCCGGCCGGGCACTTCCATGGACCCCATGGAATCCTCTTCAACCCGTGTGTCTTGCATGGTCGCTCCCTCTCCAGGGCTCATGTCCGGTGGATTCCAATGAATCCACCAGAAGAGGATATACCGTTCCGGTCCCGTCATCTCCTGGGGTAGACTGCAGCAGCATAATGAGGAGGGCATCATGAAGACGTTTCTGCAGGATCTGGGAATCCGGGCGGTCAACTCCGGCGTTTCCGACGGCCGCTTTCTCGAGGCGCCCGCGGGCCGGACCACCGAGAGCCTGGACCCCAGCACGGGAGAGGTCATCGCCCGGGTGCAGGCTGCCGGCGGCGACGACTACGAGCGGGTGGTGCGCGCGGCCGCCCGGGCTTTCGAGAGCTGGCGCATGGTGCCGGCTCCCAGGCGCGGCGAGGCCGTCCGGCGGCTCGGAGAGGCGTTCCGGGCCCACAAGCAAGCCCTGGGCGCCCTGATCTCTCACGAGATGGGAAAGATCCGCAGCGAAGGGGAGGGAGAAGTCCAGGAGATGATCGACATCGCCGACTTCGCCGTGGGACTCTCCAGGCAGCTTTACGGCAAGACTATGCATTCCGAGCGGCCGCTGCACCGCATGTACGAGCAGTGGCATCCCCTGGGGATCGTCGGGATCATCACCGCCTTCAATTTTCCGGGGGCGGTCTGGGCCTGGAACGCCATGGTGGCGGCGGTCTGCGGTGACACCATGATCTGGAAACCCTCCTCGAAGGTTCCCCTCACCGCCATTGCCATCCAGCGGATCTGCGACCGCGTGCTGGAGGAATTCGGCCATCCAGGGGTCATGACCCTGGCCGTGGGCGCCGCCGGGGAGGTGGGCGAGCGCCTGCTGCAGGATCCCCGGATCCCGCTGGTCTCGGCCACCGGCTCCTGCCGTATGGGCGAGCGGGTGGGAACGGCCGTGGCCCGGCGGTTCGGACGCTCGCTCCTGGAGCTGGGAGGGAACAACGGGATCATCGTCCTGGACGATGCCGACCTGGATCTGGCCCTGCGGGCGATCCTGTTCGGCGCCGTGGGCACCGCCGGACAGCGCTGCACCACCACCCGCCGTCTCTTTCTGCAGAACGGGATCGCCCCGGATCTCACCCGCCGCCTGGTGGACGCCTACAGCACCATTGCCATGGGCGATCCGCTGGACCCGGCCACCCTCATGGGACCCCTGGTCGATCAGAAGGCGGTCGAGGCGTTTGCCGCGGCCATGGAGCGGATCCGTGCCGAGGGCGGGGAGGTTCTCGCGGGCGGGCGCGTGCCGGAGCGGCCCGGTTTCTTCGTGGAGCCGACCCTGGTCAAGGTCCGGCCCGGCATGCCGATCGTCCAGGAAGAGACGTTCGCCCCGATTCTCTACCTCCACCAGGTGGCCGGCCTGGACGAGGCCCTGTCCCTGCACAACGCGGTCCGGCAGGGACTGTCGTCCGCCATCTTCACCCGCAGCCTGAGGGCGGCCGAGACCTTCCTGTCCCACCGGGGCAGCGACTGCGGGATCGCCAACGTGAACCTCGGCACCTCCGGAGCCGAGATCGGCGGCGCCTTCGGCGGAGAGAAGGACACCGGCGGCGGCCGGGAGGCCGGCTCGGACGCCTGGAAAGCCTACATGAGGCGCCAGACCTGCACCATCAACTGGTCCGGCGATCTGCCCCTGGCACAGGGGGTGAGGTTCGGGTGAGGGGCGGTGCGGCCCGGCGCTTCAACCTTCCGGGCCGGCGGATGGTCCAACCTGTGTGCTGAAGGAGTCTGAATGCCGCCCCCTCTGAGCGACGAGGACCTCATCGAGGCATTCCGGGCGGGCAATCCAGGCGCCTTCGACCAGCTTGTGGAGCGCCACATGAAGCGGATCTATGCCCTTGCTTTTCGCATGACCGGGTCGCACCACGACGCCGATGACCTGGCCCAGGAGGCGTTCATCCGCGCCCACCGGGGACTGGCACGGTTCCGGGGAGAGGCGCGGTTCTCGACCTGGCTCACCCGCATCCTTCTCAACCTGGGACGGACGCCGCGCCGCGCGGATCTTCCCCTGGATGGGGCGCGGGAGCCGGCCGCCGCGGCGGCCTCACCCCTGGCCGGGCTGGTCGCCTCGGAGGACCGGCGCCGGGTCCGCCAGGCCGTGGCCTGCTTGCCGAAGAGGCAGCGGCAGACCCTGGTCCTGCGCCTCTTCGAGGGGCTCCGCTACCGCGAGATCGCCGGCGTCCTGGGCACCACCACCGGAACCGCCAAGGCCAACTTCTTTCATGCCCTGCGCGGCGTGGCGCGGCGCCTGGACGCCGGGGAGGAGAGTCCATGAGCCACGCCCTGTCCTGCCAGCGGGTCATGGAAGCGCTCGCGGAGCATCTGGCCGGCGGCGGGATCGCCCCGGCGGACCGTGCGCTGGAGGCGCATCTCCGGCGCTGTCCGTCCTGCCGCCGCGAGGCGGAGCGTCTGCGCACGGTCGTGGCCGCTGTCCGCCACGCTCCCGTCCCCGAGCCGGGGGAGAGCTACTGGCAAGCGTTCCCGGCCCGCGTCCGGGCCGGCGTTGAGGCCGCTCGCCGGCGCCGGGCCTGGAGAGGGACGCTCTGGGGGAGCGCCGCCGCCGCCGCGGTTCTGGCGGGCCTCCTGTGGTTTCCCCGGGCCCCCTTGCTCCCGGCGCCTTCCACGACCGGAACGGCGGGCGGCAGCGGGCCGGCGCCCATGGAGACCGGCCTGGAAGGAACGCTGGACTCCTTGCTGGGCTGGCACGATCCTCTCGACCTCGAAGTGCGGGATCTGACTCCCGACGAGAGGCAGTCCCTGATCGAGAGTCTGCGGGCGGCCATGAAAGACCCGGCATGACGCGCCGGACTCCGCCATCCGGTGATGACCCTTCAGGAGGGACCAGAATGAACAAAAAGAACCGGTTCTTGCCGGGCATGCTGCTGGGGGCCTTCCTGCTGGCCGCGCCGGCGGCCGTGGCGCAGAGCGAGGCACCGAGACCCGGGACATCCGATGTGGACCGGGAACTGCAGGAAACCCTGGAACATCTGATGCTTCTGCGCTTCCAGCGCCAGATGGAGCTGACCCAGGAGCAAAAGGAACAGGTCTTGCCGCTCCTGGAAGAGCTGATCGGCCTGCGCCGCCAGTACGCCCGGGAACGGGCGGAGGGAATTCACCGGCTGATGACCCTCTCCCGGAGCACGAGCGTCGACGAGAGTCGGCTCCGCCGTCAGATCGAGACCTTTGACGAGAAGGAAGCATCGTTCCGCCGGGAGGAGCACCGGCTGGGCAAGGAGATGCGCTCGCACCTCTCGCTGCGGCAACAGGCCCGGCTCCTGGCGTTCGAGGAACAGTTCCGCGCCGAGATGCGGCGGCGCTTCCAGGAGGCCCGGCGCGGGGGCGGTCCCGCAGGCCGGGGACGGCGCCCACGACGGGGTGCCGCTCCCGCGCCGCGGCGGCCGGCTCCCCGCTAGGACTCGTCTTTCAACCTTTTGCGGCCCCGGGCGGTCGAAGAGATATCCGGCCGGCCGCTTCCGGGCCGCCGGAACACCCGAGGAGGCATCATGCGCACGTTCTACCGGATCGCCCTTTCCCTGCTGGCCGCCACCCTGGTTCTCGCCCCTGTGGGAAGTCTCGCCCAGGAAGAACAGCCCGCCGAACACCCCGACGTCGGCTTTCGCCACCTGGGCCCCCGGACCGTGGTGTCCTTCGTGCGCCAGAGCCTGGGCGCGCCGCTCACCGAGAGCAGCCCGGCCGCTCTGCCTCAGATGACCACTTTGCTGCATCTTTCCAACACCGGGAGCGGCCCGCTGGCCGCGGCGGCCATCTTCGTCTCCGAAAATGGCCAGGAAAAGCGGGCGCTCCGGATGGGGATCGCCCCGGGACAGACCGTCAGTGTCTCGCTGGCCCAGATCATCGGGGGGGATATGGCCGGTCTCGATCGGGTGGCCCGGGGGATCGTGATCCTCCGGTTCTTCGCTCCCGTGGAGACCCTCACCGGCGAGTTTTTCTCCGAAATGGTCACTGCGGAGCTGATCCGGGAGTTTCCGGGCGCTCCCCCGCAGATGATCCCCCTGGATGTGGAGCGTCCCCAGACCCTGCAGTTCCGCCGCCGGCCGCGCCGCTGAAGCCCGTTCCGGCCCCGTCGCGGCAGGCCGGAAGGCCACTCGCCCTCGGCTTGAATCGCCCAAGGCCTTGAAAAGAAAAAGGATGGATTGAACGGGATTCGCTATGTCCCCAAAAGGGGACGTACTGGAGCGAACCTCTTTTTTCTGTTATACTTCTGTAAACTAACGACCCGATCCGGAAGAGGACGTCATATTGATGGGTCACGCGAGAACAGCAGAACCGGTCCTGGTGCGAGAGCTCCCGCGGGAAGTGCGGGACGCGATCGACATGTACATTCCCCGGGGTATTCCCTCCCATTCAGCCCACTACTATGTCCAGGCGGAGTACGTGCGTCTCCTCCGGGAACGCGCGCAGGCGGAACGCAACTCGAATCGCTGGCGGCGCACCGCCCAGGAGCTGCAGAGGTCCCTGCCCAATCTGTCGGTGAAGGACGTGACCAACTACATCGTGGACAACTGCTACCAGGTGGATGTCCTGCTTCACCCCGGATACGACCTGCCCGACGAACCGGAGGATCTCCTCGGCACCCTGCGCGGCGGCGTCAGGATCGCCTCCATCCATGCCTCTTTTCTGGCACCCACCTGGTGGATGGGCGTGCGCAAGATCACCCGGAAGGGGACCCGCCGGGTCGATGTGGCCTGGGAGTGGCCGCAACGCTCTCCGGCTCAGAAGGTCCGTCTGGTGGCCGAGGAAGCTCTGGGCACACTGGGCTGGCTGCGTCTGTCCAACGACCAGGTCCGCCAGCGCATCGCCAACGTGGAGCTCAGGTGCGTGCCGCCCGGAGAGGCGAGGGTGGGGCATGTCCTCTTCAGTGAACAGATCCAGTTTCCTTGAAGGAAATCAACTTGGCCACCAAGAAACAAACGTCCCAGGGTGCTGGGCGGCGGCTTCCAGACAGTGTCCGGCTGGCCGTGCGGCGTTATTTTCCCACCGAGATCTCGGCACGCAGCGCGGCTTACTACGCTCTGCCGGAGCACCTGGCGCTCCTGCGCCTGCGGGCGGAAGCCGAGGGCCGGATCTTGCGCTGGCAAGACGTGGCCGAGGACCTGCGCCGGGAGCTGGATAGCCTGTCCATCCGAGTCGGACAGGGAACCGCCTTCAACAATTCGTACGAGCTCGACATCCTGCTCCACGAGAACGTGCCGTTTCCCGAGAAGGACGAGGATCTTTTCACCGTCCTCAGGCCGCCCATCCGCACCGTGCGCGTCTCTGCCAGTTTTCTGGTGCCGTACTGGACCCTCAGCTTCCTGCGCTGGAGCCGGAACAAGCAGGACGAGATCATCATCCGCAAGGTTCCGCAGCAGGGACTTCATTCCACCCGGGTGGTCAACGCCACCTCCAAGGTGCTGGGCGATCACGGCTGGAAGCGGATCCCCCAGAACCTGGCGCAGACGAAGATTCCGGACCTCGACCTGGAGCACGCGGAAATGGGCGAGGTCCGTATCGCCGACATCGTCTTCGGCGATCTCGACAGCTCGCCCTTCTGAGCGGCCCGGCCGGTTCCCGCCGGTCAGTCCGCGCCGCGCGGCCCTTTCCGGCCCGGAGATGAGGCCAGGGCGGCCGGCCGGGAGAACTCTTTCCCTTGCGGCTGGAGAAGGCGCGTCACGACCTGGCCGCGGATCACGTGCCGCTGGACGATCTCCGCCACATCCTCCGGGGTCACTCCACCGTACCAGACCCCTTCCGGGTAGATGACCACCGAGACGCCGTTCTCGCAGGTGTCCAGACATCCGGCCGCGTTGGCCCTCACGTGGCCGCCGAGGCCGCGGCGCTTCAGCTCTTTCTTGAAGGCGGCGCGCACCGCCTCGGATCCCTTGGCCGCGCAACAGCCCCGGGGGTGGTCCGGAGGCCTCTGATTGGTGCAGATGAACAGATGGCGCTGGTAGCGGGCCATGCCGCCGCCAGTCTAACATGGGCGTTGACGAACAGCGGCGCCCGGATCGAGAATCACTCCATGAGCCGGAAGCGCAGAAAGGCATCAGGATCTCCCCGAACGTCCGGCGGGACGACCGTGGAGGTCCGGTGCCCCTGCTGCGAGACCGTTCTCCTGGTGGACCGTGCCAGCGGCGTGATCTTGCGCCAGGATCGCAAGAAAAAGCCTATCGGCTCGCTGGAGGCGCACCTGGACCAGGAGAAAAAGCGCCGCCAGGCCAGCGACCAGGCGTTCGGCAAGGCCCTCCGCCTGCAGAAAGATCAGGAGGCGTTGCTGGACCGCAAATTCGAGGAGGCGCTCAAGAAGGCCGCCGACGAGCCGGATGAGAGGCCTGTCAATCCTCTCGACTGGGACTAGCCTTCTTCCTGCTGTCGGGAAAGAAGCGATCTTGCAGCCGCCCGATCCCGCTGATGATGACGATGGCCAGGCCGGTGATGATGGCCGCCACATGGAAATAGCCGGCTCCGCAGGACAGGCCCACCGCCCCCACGACCCAGATGCTCGAGGCGGTGGTCACACCTTCCAGGGAGCCGCGGCTCCGGATGATGGTTCCGGCCCCCAGAAAGCCCACCCCCCCGATGACCCCTTCGACGATCCGGATGGGGTCGGAACGGGTCTGATCCATCATTCCCATCACTGCCTCGAAGATCTCGAACGTCACGAGAGTGAAGGCGGCGGCTCCCAGAGAGACCATCATGTGGGTTCTGAGGCCGGCGGCCTTCCGCATCGCCTCCCGCTCGAGCCCCAGCATGCCGCCCAGAAGGACGGCCATCCCGAGGCGCAGAACCGTCTCTCCGAGAGTTAGCTGCCAGGTCAGCATCGGCACTGATTCTTTGCTGTCCCCGGGAACAAGTCAAGAGCCGGAGCATCTGTCATCCACAGGTGACAGGCCCTGTCCCGGCCTGCCCTCTCCGCCGGACAACCGGCCGTCCCGAGGGGCCTTTCCCGGCGGTTCGAGGGGAACGAACTCCCTGGCCCGATTTTCGCAAGGAGGAGAAACTGCGAAAGGAGGTCGACACATGCCAGGATCATCTCTTCACGGACGACGCAGGCAGATAGGCGCCGCGCTGGGCGTGGCCGGGCTTCTGGTCTTCTCCGGCATTTTCCTGCCGGCGCCCGCGCTGGCCGGCTCCAACCACCGGGTCCACGGCCATTTCGATCGCCATGGCCATCATGGGGCCGCCCGTCACCGTGGCCATCACGTATCCGCCAGTCACCCTGCCGAATCTGTCCACGGACACGCCCGCGTCGGCAACCACCACGAGCGGTTCGAGGCACCCCGCCACATCGTGAGAGGCGAGGTGGAGTTTTACAACCCCTATTACCGGGGGCGGGTCTACTACGGGCCGCACCATCACTACCATCCGGTGTACGCCTTCCCGGTCTACACCACCTACGGCGCGGTATATTACGCCAACTATTACTGCGATGGCCGCTACTACGGCCGCGGGAGCGTGGCGTATCACAGCCCGCGCTTCAGCATCTCGGTCGGTTTCTAGATCGAGGTCGTTCCTCCGGAGACGCGGCGGCGCAGGCGCACCACGGTCGCGCCCCAGCCGCCCCGCTCCGGCGGCGCGTCGCCGTAGGCGATGACATCCGGGTGGCGGGCAAGAACCGCCCGGACGCGGTGGCGCTGGACCCCGATTCCCCGGCCGTGAACGAGACGCACCTCGTCGAATCCGGCTTCCCGGGCTGCTTCCAGGAACGACTCCACCACCGCAGGAATCTCCCGTGGCCGGAAGGGGTGCAGGTCCAGGACGTCTTCCACCGGCAGGGAGACCGCTCGCGAAGCCGGCGGATCGTCGTGTCGATTCCTTTCCATGATCCTCTCCCCTGGTGCGGCCCCGGCGCCCGGGAACGGCCAGGCTGACCGTGCCGGGCTCCTGGATCTTATCCTCATCATGATGATGCCGAACGCCCCCGCGAGGCACACCTGGACTGGTACACTGATCCGGAAGGAACCCGTGAGATCCTGAAAGAACCGGTGACATGACCTCCTCCCGCCCGCCACGCCGCATTCTTCTCACCGGAGCCAGCCGGGGGCTGGGCCTCGCCTTCACCCGCCTCTGGCTGGAAGCGGGAGAAGAGGTCTTCGCTCTCTCCCGCACGGCCCCGGACTCCCCGGCCCTTCGCGGTCTGGCCGAGGCTCACCCGGGCACCCTTCATCTTGCCGCTTGCGACGTGGGCGATGATGCCGCGGTGGAAGAGGCCGGGAGGATGGTGGCCACCGCCTGGGACCGTCTCGATATCGCCCTGAACGTCGCCGGCATCTACGGTCAACGGGTTCGCCGGCTCGAGGATCTCGACCTGGAGGACACCCGGAGAGTTTTCGAGGTCAACACCCTGGGGCCGCTGCGGGTCAGCCGGGCGATCCTCCCTCTTCTGCGCCGGGGCGCCGCGCCGCGGCTGGTCCACATCACCTCCCTGATGGGCTCCATCGCTGACAACACGAGCGGCGGGTCGCACGCCTACCGCATGAGCAAGGCGGCGCTCAACATGGCCAGCCGGAGCCTGGCCCACGAGCTCGAGGCGGATGGCGTCATCTGCGCCGTGGTCCATCCCGGCTGGGTCCGGACCGACATGGGGGGCCCGGACGCCCCCCTGGCTATCGAGGAGTCGGTTCCGGCCATGATCCGGACCATCGAGAACCTCAGCCTGGACCAGTCCGGGGGCTTCTTCGACCGGGACGGGCGCGCTATCCCCTGGTAGGCTCCACGCACCATGCTCGGACTCTGGCTGGAGGATGGGGTGCTTGGTCTGCGGGAGGATCTACCGGTCCCCGAGCCGGCGGCCGGGGAGGCTCTGGTGCGCGTCTCGCGCGCCGGCATCTGCAACACCGATCTGGAGCTCGTCCGGGGATACCTGCCGTTCACCGGAATTCCCGGGCATGAGTTTGTCGGCCGGGTTGTGAGCGGGCCGGCCGGCCTGCTCGGCCGGCGCGTCGTCGGCGAGATCAATGCCGTCTGCCACCAGTGCGCCTCCTGCCGGGCCGGCCGCGCCCGGCACTGCGAACAGCGCACCGTGCTGGGAATCGCGGGCCGCTGGGGAGCGTTCGCCGACTTCCTGACGCTGCCGGCGGAGAACCTGCATCCCCTCCCGGAGACCATCGGGGAGGACGAGGGCGTTTTCGTCGAACCCACGGCGGCCGCCCTGGAAGTGCAGCGGCAGGTTCCGGTCGGCCCCGGCTGCCGGGTCCTCGTGGTCGGGGACGGCAAGCTCGGGCACCTCATCGCCCGGACCCTGGCCCTGACAGGGTGCGAGCTTCTCGTCCTGGGACGCCACCGGCGCACGCTGGGGCTCCTGAGACAGGCGGGGATTGCCACGGGATGGCCCGGCACCGCGAGGGCCGGATCTTTCGATCTGGCCGTCGAGTGCACCGGCCATCCCGAGGGATTCGATCTGGCGCGGCGCGCCCTGCGCCCCTGCGGGACCCTGGTCCTGAAGAGCACCTATGCCGGAGCTCTGAGCCTGGAGATGTCATCCCTGGTGGTCGACGAGATCACCCTGGTGGGATCGCGCTGCGGGCCATTTTCTCCGGCCCTGGAACTGCTGGCGGGTGGGCGCCTCGACGTGGCCCCTCTTCTGGAAGCGCACTACCCGCTGCATGCGGCCCTGGAAGCCTTCGAGCACGCCGGACGGCCCGGCATGCTCAAGGTGATCCTGGAAGGGCGGGGAACGGCATGATGCCCCGGTCCGGCGGCGCCAGCGCCCGGATCCGGCGCGTACCGGTGCGGCGGCCCGCTCACCCGGCCCCCGTCCGTCTCTTTCGCGTATAATCAGGACCGCCGCGGAAGTCGCCGAGTCGGCGCGCACGGCGCCATCATCCCTCCGGAACGATCCGCGTGGACCGTGGGCGGACACTTGGGGAATCAACCGATGCCGCTGGAGACCGGAACACGACTGGGCCCCTTCCGGATCGAATCCCCCCTGGGCGCCGGCGGGATGGGCGAGGTGTACCGCGCCCGCGATACCCGGCTGGACCGCACCGTCGCCATCAAGGTCCTGCCCGGGCACCTGTCGAAAGATCCGGGCCTGCACGCCCGCTTCGAGCGTGAGGCTCGTGCCGTCTCCCGCCTGAACCACCCGCACATCTGCACGCTGCATGACGTGGGACAGCAGGACGGTGTCGACTACCTGGTGATGGAGCACCTGGAAGGAGAGACGCTGGCGCGGCGCCTGGAAAAAGGACCCCTCCCCCCGGGACAGCTCATCGAGGTGGCGCTTCAGATCGCCGACGCGCTGGAGACGGCGCACCGGCGGGGATTGATCCATCGCGACCTGAAGCCGGGGAACGTCATGCTGACCGAGGCCGGCGCCAAGGTGCTGGATTTCGGACTCGCCAAGGGGATCGGCGCGGCCGGCGGAATAACGTCGCTGACCGCCGCCGCCACCGCCACCAGCCCCCTGACGGCCGCGGGAACCATCGTGGGAACGTTTCAATACATGGCGCCCGAGCAGATCGAAGGGCAGGAGGCCGACGCCCGGAGCGACATCTTCGCCTTCGGGCTTCTCCTTTACCAGATGGCCACGGGGCAGCCGGCGTTTCACGGGAAGACGCAGGCCAGCGTCATCGCGCGGATCCTGGAAAGCGAGCCGGAGCCGATCCGGCAGCGGCAGGCGTCGAGCCCACCGGCGCTGGACCGGCTGGTGCGGCATTGCCTGGCCAAGAACCCCGACGCCAGGCGACAAACGATGCACGATGTCGCCCTGGACCTGCGCGATATCGCGGAGGAGGAGGAAAACCAGGGAACCGCCGCTCGCGCGGCTTCGGCGCACAGGCGCCGCGAGCGGATCGCCTGGGTTCTGGCGGGCGTGCTGGCTTTGGTTGTCACGGTGGCCGCCGGCATCGAGTGGCTGCGGCCGGTACCGGCCCCTCCCACGGTGCGCGCCTCTCTTCCGGCGCCGCCCGGAACCGCCTTCTACTTCATCGGCCAGGGTCCTCGCGGCGGCGGGGCGGCTCCCCTCTCGGCCGACGGCAGGAAACTCGCCTTCGTGGCGCGCGCCGCGGACGGCAGCAATCGGCTCTGGGTGCGCCCGCTCGACGCGACCCAGGCTCTGCCGCTTCCGGGGACCGAGGGCGGGCGGTATCCCTTCTGGTCGCCCGACAACAAGACGCTCGCTTTCTTCGCCCTGGGGAAGCTCCGCAAGATCGATACGACCGGGGGGCCGCCGCTCACACTGTGCGAAGCTCCCAGCGGGCGCGGCGGATCCTGGAGCCGCGCCGGTATCATCGTCTTCGCACCCGCCGCCACCGGCCCGCTCGAGCAAGTCCCGGCCGCGGGCGGAGACGCCAAGCCGGCCACCCGGCTCGACGAAAAAAAAAGCGATACCCACCGCTGGCCCTTCTTTCTTCCCGATGGACGGCATTTCCTCTTCTTTAACCGGGCCAGAGGAAGCACCGAAGGGGCCAACGCCGTTCATATCGGGTCCCTGGACAGCGACCTGGACCGGGTGCTGCTGCGCACCGATGCGCAGGCAATCTACGCTTCCGGCCGTATCCTGTTCCTTCAGGGGTCCACCCTGATGGCGCGGCCGTTCGACGCCGAAGGTCTCGCCTTCACCGGTGACGCTTTTCCCCTGGCCGAGGAGATCCAGATCGATCTGAACTACAACCGCGGCATCTTTTCCGTCTCGGAAAACGGCGCCCTGGCCTACCAGACCGGAGAGGCACAGGCCGGCAACCGCTTGCTGTGGTTCGACCGCGAGGGAAAACAGATCGGCTCGCTTGGCAAGCAACTCTTCCATGCTGCGCCCCAGCTCTCTCCGGACGGCCGGATGGACGCGGTGATGATCGACGACCCGTCCAGCCGACAGGACCTCTGGATCTACGACATCGCGCGCGGTCTCCGGACGCGGTTCACATTTGATCCCGGAAATTCCCGCACCCCCGTCTGGTCGCCGGATGGAGAGCAGATCGTCTTCACATCCAACAGGGACGGTGCCTACGATCTGTACGCGAAATCGTTCTCGGGATCGGGAGAGGCCCGTCTGGTGCTGAAGTCGAACATCGATAAGTATCCGATGAGCTGGTCGACGGACGGCCGTTTTTTGGCCTACATCACGCTCGGTGATCCCGACACCGGAACGGACATCTGGGTCCTGCCGAGGCAAGAGGATGCCGAGCCGATCTCTTTTCTGCGGACCAAATTCGCGGAAACCTACCCGGCCTTCTCACCAGACGGCCGATGGATGGCGTACGTCTCCAACGAATCGGGCCGACGGGAGGTATACGTCACACCGTTTCCCGGCCCCGGACGCCGGTGGCAGGTTTCGCTCGACGGCGGGTCGTACCCGAAGTGGCGCGGTGACGGACGTGAGATTTTCTTCGTGGCGGGCCGCTCTCACATGATGGCCGCCGCGGTCGAGGCGCAGGGGGCGTCCTTCACCATCGGCGAGGTGTCCGAGCTGTTCAGCTTCACCCTGGGAGCGCCCTTTCGCATCTATGACGCGACCCCGGACGGCCAGCGCTTCCTCATCGCCTTGTACCCTTTGACGAATTTCTTCGCGGTCATCCGCTTGAAGGCGCGGCCGATGACCTCGAGGGGGACGTCCCCGAGTTTCTTCACCCGCACGCACGACTTGCCCATGTCCAGCCGCTTCCCGGCGGCCTTCCACTCCGCGGCGAAACGAGCCTGTTCCAGGCTGTTGCCGTAGATGCAGAACAGGTAGATGCCGATGTGGTTCTTCTGCGACGCGATCGAGGCGAACGGCAGCGGCTGCTCCGGATCGCAATGATACCCCTTGGGGTACTTCGAGTGCGGGAGGTACCAGGCGAGCATCCCGTACTGCAGACCCTCCTCGAACTCCTTGTCGATGTTCAGGCGGACGACCCGGCGAATCGCCTCGATCACCCGCCTGCGATCGGCGGGCAGCATGGCCAGGTAATCCTTGACGCTGGTGGGCTTGGCCGGCATGGCACAGAGACTACTACGGGAGGTTGATCTCGCGATCAGGGCCGGCTGGCGGCTTCCGACCATGGAGTGAAAGCCCCGCTTCCGGTTGACACCTGGAGGTTTGCCCCCGTAGACTGGCTCGTCTCGCGCCTTGTCAATGTATCGGGTCCTTCTCCCAGCGAGGAAGCCATGGCCGCATTCCTGTTTCACTCCACCCTGCGTTCGACCTCTTTTCGTGCCGGATGCTGCCTGATCCTCGCGGCGGCCTTCTGGGGCGCGCCCGCCGCCGCGGCCGAACCGCCGCGGATCTACGCCATCACCCACGCCACGGTCATCCCCGAACCCGGCCGCCGGATTGATGCGGGGACCGTGGTGATCCGCGACGGCCTGATCGAGTCGGTCGGAACGGGTCTGCCGGTCCCCGACGATGCGGTCGAGATCAACGGGAGCGGCAAGTGGGTCTACCCGGGGTTGATCGACGCGGACAGCCAGCTGGGGCTGCCCGCTCCCGGGCCGCCGCCCGGGACGGGAGCGCCGCCGTTTGCGCGCCCGCGCCCGGAGACGCCGGCCGGCGCGATCCACGACATCGCCCGGATCCATCCAGAAACACGCGCGCAAGATCAACTGCGGCCATTCGAAGGCGACCGGAAGCGCGACGTGGAACGGCTGCGGGAACTGGGCTTCACCACGGCGGTGGTGACACCGGAGAAAGGACTGCTGCGCGGGAAGAGCGTGGCGATCGATCTGGTGGTGGACCGGCCGGTAGCGCAGATCATCCTGCGCGAGGATGTCGCGCAGAACGCGGCCTTCGAGCGCGGCCGTTTCGGCGAGGGGTATCCCACCAGCTTGATGGGAGCGGTGGCGGCGCTCCGCCAGACGCTCCTCGACGCGGAGCGGCACGCCGCGTGGGCGAAACGGTACGCGGACCACCCGGAAGGAATGCGGCGCCCCGAGCATCACGCGGCCTACGAGGCTCTGGCTCCGGTGCTCGATCGGGAGCAGCCCGTCGTCTTTCACACCGAAGATCCCCGGGACACGCTGCTGGCGGATGCGCTGGGCCGGGAATTCGATCTCGATGTCCTGGTGTCGACCTCCTCCTACGAGTGGGAGAGGGCACCGGAGATCGCGGCCACGGGCCGCGGGCTGATCGTCTCCGCCGGATTTCCCGACAAGCCGGAGGTGGAAGAGGATGACGAGGCGCTGGATGTCAGCCGCGACGAGATGCGCCGGTATCTGGACGCGGCCGGCGGACCCGCCCGCTTGCACGAGGCCGGCGTGACGTTCGCCTTCACGCTGCACGGACTGAAGAACACCGCCGATCTTCCGCGCCAGATGCGCAAGATCACCGAGGCCGGCCTCCCGGAGTCCGATGTTCTTGCCGCCTGGACCACCATACCGGCGCAATTTCTCGGCCTCGATCGGATGGTGGGCCGTCTCGCTCCGGGTGCGATCGCCAACGTGCTGGTTGCAAACGGCGCCCTCTTCGCCGAGAAGACCAAGATCGTGACCGTGTTCGTCGACGGCATCAAGCACCAGGTGAAGCAAAAGAAAAAACCGGAGGGCGACCCGGATGCCATCGTCGACCCCCGGGGTGATTGGTCGGTGACCATGGACTTCGGCGGCCGCGCCATCCAGCGCCAGTGGACGGTCAAGGGCCGGCCGGGCGCCTACGCGGGCACGGCCGAGACCCAGCGCGGGACCGTGTCGTTCGAGTCGGTCGAACTGGCCGGCAATGTCCTGACGGTCGCCTTCCCGGCACGGGGAGGCCGGCCTCGCATGGAGATCACCGTGATCATCCGTGGAGATCATTTCAAGGGAACCGCCGAGATGGGGCCCCGGTCGGTGAAGATTCAGGGCACGCGAACCAGCGGGCCGGAAGGAGGCAACCGATGAGCGCCCGAACGCGAACCATGTTCACGGGCCTGCTGGCGGGATTCCTCGTCGCCGGTGGGGCCGCCGCCGCGGAGAAGGCGGCCCCGGAGCGGCTGCTGGTCCGCGGCGCCACCATCTGGACCCAGGGCCCGCAAGGCGTGCTCGAGGGCGCCGACCTTCTGGTCGAGAACGGCCGCGTGGCGCGCGTCGGCCGCGGCCTGAGCGCGGGCGGCGGCGCGATGGTGATCGACGCCACCGGCAAGCATGTCACGCCGGGCTTGATCGACTGCCACAGTCACACCGCCATCCGCGGCGGCGTCAACGAGGGCTCCAACAACATCACCGCCGAGGTGCGCATCCGGGACGCCATCAATGCCGAAGACATCAACATCTACCGGCAGCTTGCCGGCGGCCTGACCACGGCCCATTCCCTCCACGGTTCGGCGAATTCCATCGGCGGGCAGGACGCGGTGATCAAGCTGAGATGGCCGTCCACCGCGCGCGCATTGCTCTTCGATGGAGCGCATCCGGGCATCAAGTTCGCCCTGGGCGAGAACCCGAAGCGCAGCAATTTCCGCCGGCCGGGAGTGCCTCCCCGTTATCCGGCCACGCGCATGGGCGTGATGGAGTCGATCCGGGCCCGTTTCCTCGCGGCCCGCGATTACATGCGCGACTGGGAGGAGTACAACGGGCTGTCCAGGCGCGAGAAGTCCCGCCGCGCGCCGCCGCGGCGGGATCTTCAACTCGAGACGCTGGCGCAGATCCTGTGCGGCGAGCGCTTCGTGCACAGCCACTCGTACCGGCAGGACGAAATCCTGTCCCTGATGCGCCTGGCCGAGGATCTCGGTTTCAAGGTGCGCACCTTCCAGCACGTGCTGGAAGGGTACAAGGTTGCCGATGAGCTCGCCGCCCACGGCGCCGGAGCCTCGACCTTCAGCGACTGGTGGGCGTACAAGCTCGAGGCGTACGATGCGATTCCGTTCAACGGCGCGCTGATGCGCGAGCGCGGCGTGCTGGTGTCGTTCAACTCCGATTCACCCGAGCTGGCGCGGCGGATGAACCTGGAGGCGGCCAAAGCCGTGAAATACGGCGGTGTGCCGCCCGCCGAGGCGCTGAACTTCGTGACCCTCAACCCGGCGCGGCAGCTCGGCATCGACGACCGGGTCGGCTCCCTGGAGCCGGGCAAGGACGCCGATTTCGTCATCTGGAACGGCGATCCGCTCAGCGATTACTCCATCGCGGAGCAGACCTGGGTCGAGGGCGTGCGCGAGTTCGATCGCGACAGCGACCTCGCCGGCCGTGAGGCCGTCCGGGAGGAACGCAGGGCGCTCATCGAGCGCATCCGCGCCGGCGATGCGAAGAGCGGCGAGGAGGCCGGGGAAAAGACCGAAGACGAGCCCGGGGAGGCGTCCGAGGAGCCGCAGCCGGCGCCGGTGGCGGCGGCTTACCGGGATCGGCTGGCCGCGACCGGGAAGGCGGTGTCGATCGTGCACGCCACCGTGCACACGGTGTCGGGCGGCACCATCGCCGACGGCACGGTGTCGTTCCGCCACGGCCGGATCGAGGAGGTCGGGGCGGGTCTGGCGCCATGGCCCGGCGCCCGGATCGTCGATGCCTCCGGCCGGCATGTCTACCCGGGCCTCATCGATGCCAGCACCGCCATCGGCCTGACGGAGATTGGCTCGGTGGCGGGCAGCGTGGACATCAACGAGACCGGGAACCTCAACCCCGAGGCGCTCACGGCACTGGCCGTCAACCCGGGTTCGGAGCTGATCCCGGTGACCCGCGCCAACGGCTTGACCCACGTTCTGAGCCTGCCGGGCGGCGGGCTGGTGCCGGGGCGCTCGGCGCTGATCCGGCTGGCCGGCTGGACCTGGGAGGACCTGTCCGCGGCGGCGCCGGCGGCCTTGCATGTCCGCTGGCCGAACTTCCGCGTGCGCCGGTTTTCGTTCTTCGGCCCGCTGCCGTCGGCGGAAGACCAGAAAAAGGAGCGTGAAAAGCAGCTCGCCCAGCTCGATGATCTGTTCGATGACGCCCGCGCCTATGCCCGGGTCCGGGCGGCCGCCGGCGGCGGCGGGCGGGCCGCCGAGACCAACCCGAAGCTGGCTGCATTGCTGCCGGTCCTCGAGGGCCGTGTCCCGATCATCATCCACGCCAGCGAGATCCGGCAGCTCTTGAGCGCTCTCGAATGGGCCAAGCGCGAGGGCGTCCGGATCATCCTCGCCGGCAACGGCGATATCGGACGTGTCGCCGGCACGCTGCACGCACGGCACATCCCGGTCATCCTCACGTCGGTCCTGGATCTCCCGGCGCGCCGCGATGACCCCTACGACGCCGCCTATACCCTGGCGGCGCGCCTCGATGCCACCGGAGTGGATTTCTGCATCGCCTCGCCGGGAGGGGGCTTCAGCAGCGCCATGTCCCGCAACCTGCCGTATCACGCGGCGATGGCGGCCGCCTTCGGCCTTTCGAAAGAGCGAGCGCTGGAGGCGGTGACCCTGGCGCCGGCCCGCATTCTCGGAGTCGGCGACGCCCTCGGATCGATCGAGGCGGGCAAGTCGGCCAGTCTCATCATCACTGACGGCGATCCCCTGGAGATCCGTACCCACGTGATCGCCATGTACATCGACGGCCGGCCGGTGGACCTCCACGCCAACCGTCACGAGCGCCTCTTTCGCAAGTACAGGTCGCGGCCGCCCGCCACCGCCGCAGAGGGCGGGTAAGCCTCTCGCGAAGCGGCGGCTGGCGCGGCGGCCGGTCGTCAGCCGGCGGCCCCCTTGCGGCGCGCGGCCAGGATGGCCTGCACCAGCTTCTCGGGCGGTTCCGGAGTCATGGGGGCGTCCGGGTCATCGTAAGCCGCCCGGCTGAGGGTGATGGTATCCCTGTAGGTCTCCAGGTAATGGATGCACGGAGGACAGTCGCCGATATGCCCCTCGAACTCGGTTTTTTGATCCGCCGGGAGGTTGCCGTTGAGGTAGGCCATCATGAAGTCAACAAATTCCTTGCAGTTCATGATCCGTTCTCCGTTGAGAAGCTCGAGGCCAGCAACGTGCGCAGCGCCTGGCGAGCACGGTGCAGCCGTATCTTCACCGCGTTGGCGGTGATGCCGAGAATGCCTGCGGTCTCCTGGGTGTCCAGTTCCTCGATGTCGCGCAGGAGAAGCACGGAGCGGTAGTTGGGCGGAAGCTGGCTGATACTCTGGCGCACGGTGGCACGCGTCTCTTTCAGTTGCAGTAACCGCTCGGCGGGGGCTTTCCATTCCCTGACCAGCTCGACCATGCGGCCGTTTTCCTGGAATTTCGGCAGCAGCTCCTCGATGGACTCTTCCCGGTGCCGGCGGCGGGAGCGGACCTTCATCAGGGCGGCATTGATGGCAATCCGGTGCACCCAGGTGGAGAGGCGGGCTCCGCCCTCGAACGATCCCACGGAACGGTAGACCGACAGGAGAGCCTCCTGGACCGCGTCCTCGGCGTCCTCTTTATTATTGAGAAACCGCCGGGCCACCGCCAGGATACGTCCCGCGAAGTCCCGCACCAAGGTCTCGAAGGCCTCGTCGGTCCCTTCCCGGAGGCCGGCGACCAGGGCTTTCTCGTCAAGGTCGGGCGAGTCTGTGGGTTTCAATCCGCCTCCTCAGTCGTTCTTGCCCAAGGCGCGGTCCAGGTTGAAGGCCGCGCTGATGAGGGCGAGGTGGGTGAACGCCTGCGGAAAGTTTCCCAGCGCTTCGCCGCTGGCCCCGGTTTGCTCGCTGAAAAGACCCAGGTGATTGGCGTGCCCGAGCATCTGCTCGAAGATCAGGCGGGCCTGGTCCAGCCTCTCCCGGTCCACCCGTCCCGCCCGGGTGAGGGCCTCCACCAGCCAGAACGTGCAGATGTTGAATGTTCCCTCCTCGCCCTCGATCCCATCGTCGAAGCGGGAGACATCGTAGCGGTGCACCAGGCTGTTGGAGACGAGCCCGCCCTTGGCAGGCGAGCGGTTGATGGCGTCGATGGTGCGTAGCATCCGGGGATCCGTGGGCGACAAGAAAAAGACCATCGACATGAGCAGGTTCGCCGCATCGAGAGTGGCCGCGCCATAATACTGGACAAAGGCCCCCTTCCGGGCATTCCAGCCCTTGGCCATGATCTCCTCGTAGATGGTGTCGCGGGTGGTGAGCCAGCGGTCCCAGTCGGCGGGAAAGGAGCGCTTTCCCGCCAGCCGCAAAGCGCGATCCACCGCGACCCAGCACATCATCTTGGAGTAGACGAAGTGCTGGGGGACGCTGCGCAGCTCCCAGATACCCTCGTCCTTGCGCTGCCAGTTGTCGCACACCCAGTTGGTGAGCCTGCGGAGTTCCTTCCAGAGATCGTAGGAAATCGGACTCCCGTACTTGTTGTAGAGGTACACGGAATCCATCAGCTCGCCGTAGATGTCCAGCTGGAGCTGCTTGTAGGCGCTGTTGCCGACGCGGACCGGGCGGGAGCCCTTGTACCCTTCCAGGTGGTCCAGGGTCTCCTCGGTCAGCTGGTGTTTCCCCTCGATCCCGTACATGATCTGGAGCGAGCCATCCGGCTCCAGCTCGTGGGCGCGCTCGCCGAGCCAGTGCATGAACCGGGATGCCTCGTCGGTGAAGCCGATGCGCAGCAACCCGTACACGGTGAAGGCCGCGTCCCGGATCCAGGTGTACCGGTAATCCCAGTTTCGCTCGCCGCCCAGGTCCTCGGGCAGGCTGCAGGTCGGTGCGGCGATGATGGCTCCCGAGGGCTGGTAGGTGAGCAGCTTCAGGGCCAGCGCCGACCGGTTCACCATTTCCCGCCAGCGCCCGGTATAGGTGCTCCCGGACACCCAGCGGCGCCAGTACGCCACGGTCCGGCGGAACAGACGTTCCTCTTCCTCGCGGGACAGGACCAGGCATTCCGGACAGTCCGGATCCAGCGGCTGGAGGACCAGGACGGCCGTCTGGCCTTCGCTCAAAACGAACGAGCCGACCACGCCGTCGCCATCCTCCCGGAGCGGAACCTCGCTGGCCAGGCCCACCGAAACGGACCGGGACAGGAACAGGGCGCCGCGGCCGGTGAGACGGATCTGGTGTCCGTCGCGGGCGTAATTGAAGGCGGGACGGCACTCGACCTGGAAGCGGACCGTCCCGCGCAAGACGCACACCCGGCGCACCACCAAGTGAGCGGCGCGGCCCGGCATCCCACCGGAACGGACCGCCTGCCCTTCTTCCACCACCGGCATGTAGTCGATGACCTGGCCCACGCCCTCAGGCGACGAAAAACGGGTGATGAGAACATTGGTGTCGGGCCAGTAGAGCTGTCTTCGGGTCACCTGGCCGTCGGCCGGGGCCACCTTGAAACGGCCCCCTTTCCGGTGGTCGAGAATCGCCGCGAAGAGGCTCGGAGAATTGACATGCGGGTAGCAAAACCAGTCGATGGAGCCATCCATGCCCACCAGCGCGCTGGTGTGCATGTTGCCGATGATCCCGTAGTTCTCGATCGGCTGGTAGCTCACGGCCCGGGCGGCTCCTCTGCGGCTTCAGTCATGATCGGTCGTGCTGGCAGTTGACGGTACCCCGCGGACCGGCGCGGACGCTCAACCGGTCCAGGAAAGCCAGAGTCCCAGCACCTTGCGAGTGAGGGACGTCAGGCGGGTCCGGTTATAGGCGTCTCCGAGCTGCCGGATCGCCTCGGCCTGGGTCGGGTACGGGTGAATGACCTCGGCCAGCCGGCCCAATCCCATTCCGGCCTTCATGGCCACGCTGATCTCGCTGATCAGGTCCCCCGCGTGGGCGGCGACGATGGTGGCCCCCAGAATGCGATCGCCTCCCTTGCGAACCAGGATCTTGACAAAGCCGTTTTCCTCCCCGTCCGCCAGGGCCCGGTCCACCTCGTTCAGCGGCCGGACGAAGGTCTCGAAGGGAATGTTTCTCTCGCGGGCCTGATGATCGTACAGCCCCACGTGGGCGATCTCGGGGGAGGTGTAGGTGCACCAGGGCATGTTGAGGCTGCTCAGCCTGGCCCGCCCCAGAAAGAGTGCGTTCCTGATCACGATGCGGGCCGCAAAATCGGCGGCGTGGGTGAACTTGTACCGCATGCAGATATCGCCGGCGGCGTAGATGCTCCGGTTGGAGGTTCGCAGCCGGTCGTCGACCTGGACTCCCTGGCGCGGGTCCCAGGCCACACCGACCGTGTCCAGGCCCAGGTCCTCGACATTGGGAGCACGGCCCGCTCCCACCAGAATCTCGTCCACCTCGATCGTGTGCGGACGCCCTTCACTCTCGAACAGGATTTCCTTGCCATCCCCGCGTGCCCGCACCTGGAGGATGCGGCAGTTCAGATGGAGACGGATTCCCTCGCGCAGAAACACATCCTGGACGATCCCGGCTGCATCCGGGTCCTCTCGATTCAGGATATGCGGAGAATCATGAAGAAGACGGACCTCCACACCGAGGCGCTGGAAGGCCTGGGCCAGCTCCGAACCGATCGGTCCCGCGCCGATGACGGCGAGACGCCGCGGCCGCGCGGTCAGGGAAAAGACCGTCTCGTTGGTCAGAAATCCGGCCTCCTTCAGCCCGGGGATATCGGGGCTGACCGCCCGGGCGCCTGTCGCGATCACCGCCTTCTTGAAGCGGAGCGTGGTGCCGTTCACCGCGAAGGCGCCGGGCCCGGTGAAGCGCCCCTGGCCCAGAAAGACATCCACGCCCAGGTCCCGGAACCGGGAGGCGGCATCGTGGTGGCTGATGTGGGCGCGCAGGCGCCGCATCCGCTCCATCACCGCGGAGAAGTCGATCTCCAGACCGGCGGCAGGCCGGATGCCGTGGGCGGCCGCCTCTTTCAGGTCGGCCGCCAGCCGGGAGGAGCGGATGACGCACTTGGAGGGCACACACCCCACATTCAGGCAGTCGCCACCCAGAAGATGGCGCTCCACCAGAGCCACCCGGGCCCCCAGTCCCGCGGCGCCCGCGGCCGTCACCAGTCCCGCCGTCCCCGCCCCGACGACCACCAAGTGGTAACGGGATGCGGGTTCCGGGTTCACCCAGTCGGGAGGATGGACGTTCTCGACCAGGGTCCGGTTGTGGCGATCGTCGGGATACACCAGAGGCGGTGAGCTCTCTTCCGCCGGCTCGCAGGCCGGCTGGCATTCGCTCATGGAGCGTGTGGGGCTCTTCATCCTGTTTCGGCTCTCCGGTGTGCCGGCCCTCGCGGCCGCCAGCATGAAAGGAACGGCGAAAGCATTCCTTCACCCGGGCGTCTGGCCGTCACTCCACCAGGGTTGTGTCCGGATGAAATGAGGTCCATGAGTACCAGAAGACCCGCAGGGCGGGCAGGCGTTCCAGCCGCTGGCCATGTAGCGGACCCGAGAGGATCCGTCCGGTGTCCGGATCGAGCCTGGAGAGGCTCGGTTGCGCTCCGGCGACCATGAGAGTGCCGTCGGCCTCCCGCCTGATCTGAACGGCGGCTCCCTTCACGCGCCGGTCGAAGGCCGCCGCGGCCTCTCCTCCGAGGACCACCCAGGCCACCGGCGTGTTCCCCACCATACCGTTCACCACACCGGCTTCCTTGAGATGCTCGAGAGGCACGGCGCCATGGGCTGTCCCGGCGGCGACTCCGATCACCAGCTCCTTGCCAGGCAGACGTCCGTCCGGGTTGGGAAGGCCCATAGCGCCCAGGCGATCCTGGTTCTCGTTGTAGTCGCGGAACGGACTCCCCTCCAGGGCGGGTTTCACCAGGACCAGCGTTTCCGGGTGCATGGTCTTCCAGGCGCCCCAGGTGGTGACCGCGGAAGGAATTTCCTGAAGAGTCGCTCCCTTCAGCGGTCCGGAGATGGATGTGGCCGTCACCTGGCTCCAGTAGCTCCCTGTCTTGCGGTCGTACATCACCAGCGCGTCCCGCCAGAGGGCCCCGCTGGTGCCGAAGGTCGTCTCCTGTCCATTGACGCGGCGGACGTACACGACGCCCGTGTTGGCCAGGGGTCACCAGGTAGCCGTGATGGGAGTGGGACCCAGCCGGTCGTTGACCACCTCGTGCCGGTCCAGGTGCCAGGTGGAATACGCCCTCGCCTCGCCATTCCGGACGACGCCCAGCACCAGCTCGTCGTCGCGCATGAAGGCATCTCCTTCCGCAGCAGACACCATGCGGGGGTGGTCCACCGGCTCGATGGCATCCTGGGGAAGCAGCTTGAGGATGGGGTCTCCATCCACGATTTCCTCAACCTGCGGCTGGGGACGCCGGCCGCCTTCCTGGCGCCCGGAAGGACGGCTCTGCGGTTTTCGGCCCGGACGGCTCTGCGGTTTCCGGCGCGGACGGTCTTGCGCGTGCAGCGCGGAGGCCGGCCGGTCCAGCTGGCGGGCATGGGCGGCCGGACGGCTTCCCACCGGCGGGGCGGAAAGTGCCGCCACCAGACCCGCCATCCCGGCGAGCCTCAGGATTTTCAATCTTGTACGGCGGGCGCGTTTCTCGATTCCGGGCAATGAACCCTCCCTCGCGATGTCTCAGGACCCTCTTCGACAACCCAGCAGGAACATCTTCTCTTCCATCCTCCTCTCCCGCAGCCAGCCAGCGGCATCCCGCAGCGGAGGAAGGGGCATTATAACCTGGTGGAAGGAGAAGAATCCCACGCCGGTCAAGGCACCCTCCCGGGCGCTGATTCTCCAGTCTTTTGAAACTTTTGGCGCTCCGGACCGTTCACGGAAGGAGGGCTCTGCCTGGATGCGGACGCCCAGTGATCATGAAAATCGATTCCTCACTTTGGAGAAAAAATGCGCCATGGGCTCCGCTGTCTCGCTGCCTTATCAACCGTCTGGGTTCTGGGAATCGGGCCGGCGCCGGCCGAGATCGACGCCCGCCTGCTCCGCTATCCTGATGTGTCCGACACGCGCATTGCATTCGTCTACGCCGGAGACATCTGGACGGTATCCCGGGAAGGCGGCACGGCCCAGCGGCTGAGCACGCCGGACGGCGAGGAGAGCTTCCCCCGTTTTTCACCCGACGGGTCCCTCCTCGCCTTCAGCGGCAACTATGACGGGAACATCGATATCTACGTGATCAAGACCTCCGGCGGAGTCCCCCTCCGGGTCACCCATCACCCCGGAACGGATCGGCTTCTCGACTGGTATCCCGACGGGCGGTCGATCCTCTACGCCTCACCCATGGAGAGCGGCACGAATCGCTTTGATCAACTGTACAAGCTGAACCGCCACGGGGGACTGCCGGAAAAACTGCCGGTGCCCTACGGAGAGTCCGGCAGCATCTCCCCCGACGGCCGCACCCTGGCCTACACTTTCCACAGCCGCGACTTCAGAACCTGGAAGCGGTACCGGGGAGGCATGGCCCCCGATATCTGGATCTTCGACCTGGAGAACCAGACCGCCCGGCGTGCCACAAAGGACAAGGCCAACGACGCCCAGCCCATGTGGCACGGCACCACGCTCTATTTTCTCTCCGATCGCGACAGCAACATGCGCGCCAATATCTGGGCGCTGGACACCACCACCGGCAAGATCCATCAGGTGACGTTCTTCAAGGATTTCGATGTGAGCTTTCCGGCCATGGGCCCATCCAACGTGGTCTTCACCGCCGGCGGCGACCTGTACCTGCTGGATCTGCCCGGCGAGCAGCAGCGGAAGATCAGGGTCAAGGTTCTCACCGACCGCGCCACTCTCAAGCCCAGAGCCAAGCAGGTGGCCAAGCTGATCACCGGCGGGGGCATCTCGCCAACGGGCAAGCGCGCCGTGCTCGAGGCCCGGGGCGATATCTTCACCGTTCCAGCAGAGCACGGCATCACGCGCAACCTCACCCGCACCCCCGGTGTGGCGGAACGCTCCCCGGCGTGGTCCCCTGACGGCAAGTGGATTGCTTTCTTCAGCGATCGCTTGGGCGAGTACCAGCTCACCGTGCAGCCGGCGGATGGATCGGGAGAGCCGCGCACCTTGACCTCCCTGGGCCCGGGATACCGTTACCGGATCTTCTGGTCGCCTGACAGCGAGAAGATGGTCTTCGCCGACCAGACGATGGCAATCAATCTCTACGACATGAAGACCGACAAGGTCACGCGTCTCGACAGGGGCCTGTACATGTTCCAGGGCGCGCTGTCCGCCTTCCACGCCGCGTGGTCCGCCGACAGCCGATGGGTCGCATTCTCGCGGGGCCTGGCCTCACGCAACAGCACCATCTTTCTGTACGATACCCGGGAAAAGGCGCTCCACCAGGCGACCTCCGGGTTCTACAACGACCAGGTTCCGGTGTTCGATCCCGAAGGAAAGTACTTGTATTTTCTCTCGGGACGCACCTTCGAGCCTTCCTACAGCGCCCTGGACAACAGCTGGATCTACGCCAATACCACCCGCATTGTGGCCGTTCCCCTGAGAGCCGGCATCGCCTCTCCCATCGCCCCCCGCAACGACCGGGAAGAGGTCAAGGGAGATGCGGACGAGGAGAAGGGCGGGAAGGACGAGCCGGAAAAGACCGAGAAGAAAGCGGCGGACGGCGAGGACCGGACCGCGCCGAAGAACGGAAAGGAGAATGCCCGCGGCGCGGACACGAAGAAGCCCGAGCCCGTGGAGATCGACCTGGATCATTTTGAAAACCGCCTGGTGGTTCTGCCGCCCGAGAGCGGCAACTATGCCGATCTCCGCGCCGTCAAGGGCAAGGTGGTCTACCGGCGCCTGCCCCGCACCGGGAGCGGGGCCAAGCAGAGCCCGGTCGTCTACTACGACCTCGAGGAGCGCGAGGAGAAGACCATCCTCCCGGATGCCGACGGCCTGGAGATCTCCGCCGACGGCAAGAAGCTGATCGCCGCCAAGAAAGAGGTTTTCGCCATTGTCGACCTCAAGCCCGGTCAAAAGATGGAGAAGCCCCTGGATCTCGCGGGAATGGACATGGTGGTCGATCCGGTGGCCGAATGGCATCAGATTTTCACGGATGTCTGGAGGTTCGAGCGCGACTTCTTCTACGATCCGGGACTCCACGGGGTCGACTGGAAGGATATGCGCCGGCGCTATGGCGCCCTCCTGGACGACGCTGTGACCCGGTGGGATGTCAATTATGTCATCGGGGAGCTCATCGCCGAGCTGAACTCGTCGCACACCTATCGCGGCGGCGGCGACACGGAGTCCGCCCCGAAGAGAGGGGTGGGGCTCCTGGGCTGCGACTATTCCCTGGAGAACGGCGCCTACCGCATCGCCCACATCGTGGATGGCGCCGCCTGGGACAGCGAGGTGCGCTCCCCGCTCGCCGGGCCGGGTGTCGACGTCAAGGAGGGTGATTACCTGCTGGCGGTCAATGGGATCCCGCTGGACACCGCCAAGGATCCCTGGGCCGCCCTCCAGGGCCTTGCCGGCAAGACGGTGCTCCTCAGTGTCAACGACACACCCACGCTGAAGGATGCCCGCGAGGTGCTGGTGAAGACTCTCTCCAGCGAGGGACGGCTGCGGAATCTCGCCTGGATCGAGGCCAACCGCAGAAAGGTGGACCGGGCCACCGGTGGCCGTGTCGGGTATATCTACGTGCCCAGCACCGGGATCAACGGCCAGACGGAGCTGGTGCGCATGTTCCGCGGCCAGTTCAACAAGGAAGGCTTGATCATTGATGAACGGTTCAACAGCGGCGGCCAGATCCCGGACCGCTTCGTGGAGCTTCTCAACCGGCCCATTTACAATTACTGGGGGGTGCGGGACGGCAAGGACTGGCAGTGGCCCCCCATCGCCCACCGCGGCCCCCAGGTCATGCTGATCAACGGCTGGAGCGGCTCGGGAGGGGATGCCTTCCCATTCTACTTCCGCGAGGTCGGCCTGGGGCCTCTCGTCGGCAGCCGGACCTGGGGCGGTCTCATCGGGATCAGCGGCTCGCCCAGGCTCATCGATGGCGGGTTCGTGACGGTTCCGACCTTCGGCGTGTACAGCACGAAGGGCGACTGGGTCATCGAGGGACATGGCGTCGATCCCGATATCGAGGTCCTGGAGGATCCCGCGAAGATGATCGACGGCGGCGACCCGCAACTGGATGCGGCCATCAAGGAATCTCTCAGGCTGCTCAGCGAGCCTGCGGACCGCGCACCGCGGAAGCCGCCGTATCCCCGGCGGTCGGGACGGTGAGCCGGTCTCCGGATCGCATGCTCCCCGGCTCCGCCGCCATGCGGAGAAAGAAGCGGTGCACCCGGGTGTCGCCGCTGATCTCGGGGTGGAAGGAAGCCGCCAGGACCCGGCCCTGTCCCACCAGGACATCTTCCTCACGATAACGCGCCAGGGGGACCACTCCCGGGCCACGCCGGGTGAGACGCGGGGCGCGAATGAAGATGAGAGGCAGGGCGGATCCGCCGGTCTTCGCACGCCATCCAGCGGACCCGTCCAGCAGCTCCGGCGCGACCCACGTGGCTTCGGCCTCGGCGGAGTCGATCTGCCGTCCGTAGGCATTCCGTTCCACGTCGATATCGATGAGCCCCAGGCTCCGCTGGGCCGGCGCGCGAACATGCCGGGCAAGGAGGATCATCCCCGCGCACGTTCCGAACAACGCTCCCCCCGCGGCATGGAAGGCGCACAGCGCCTCGGCGAAGGCGCCCTTCTCCATCAGCTTCAGCAGGGTCGTGCTCTCGCCGCCGGGGAGGACCAGTCCGGACAGCCCATGCAGATCAAAGGGCCGGCGCACGTACCGTACACCGGCTCCCAGCGACTCCAGCATCTTTGCATGGGCGTGGAAGTCTCCCTGCAGTGCCAGCACGCCGATGGGCCGCGCTCGGCCCGCCTCCCCGGCGCTCGCCCGCCTGGACCGAGAACCGTCCGCCGGCACTAGACCCCCCGTGTCTGCAGCAGCGAGCCCTTGTCCAGAGTGTGAATATCGAGGCCCGGCATGGCGTCGGACAGCCCCTCCGAGACCCGCACTAGCACGTCCGGATCCGCGTAATGGGTCGTGGCCTCGACGATGGCCCGGGCCCGGCGCGGCGGATCGGAAGATTTGAAAATTCCCGAGCCGACGAAAACCGCCTCCGCCCCCAGTTGCATCATGAGAGACGCATCAGCAGGCGTCGCGATCCCGCCGGCGGCAAAGTTGGGCACCGGCAGGGCGCCGCTGGACGCCGCCAGGCGGACCAGCTCAAACGGAGCGCCCAGGTTCTTGGCTTCTGTCATGAGCTCCTCCGCGCTCATCACGGTGAGCTTCCTGAGATGCCCGCGGACCAGGCGCATGTGGCGGACCGCTTCGACGATATTGCCCGACCCGGCCTCGCCCTTGGTCCGGATCATGGCGGCTCCTTCCCCGATGCGGCGCAGCGCCTCGCCCAGATTCCGCGCGCCGCACACGAACGGAACGGAGAAAGAGAACTTGTCGACGTGATTCGACTCGTCGGCCGGCGTCAACACCTCCGACTCGTCGATGTAATCGACGCCCAGTGCCTGAAGGATCTGGGCTTCGGCGAAATGGCCGATCCGCACCTTGGCCATCACGGGAATGGATACCGTGGCCATGATCTCGCGGATCACCTTGATGGCGGCCATGCGGGCCACGCCGCCTTCCTTGCGAATATCGGCGGGCACCCGCTCCAGGGCCATGACCGCGACAGCTCCGGAATCCTCGGCGATACGGGCCTGTGCCGCGGTGGTGACGTCCATGATCACGCCGCCTTTCAGCATCTCCGCCAGGCCCGTCTTCAGGCGGAGGGTGGCCTGCGGCTCATGGCCGTTCCCGGCCGGTGCTCCGTCCTTGGTCTTCTTGCTCATGATGAGTCTCCCTCACTGGTTCTGGTTGCATCACTCATAACAGGCATTCTCTTCTCTTTCCGGGCATGGCACCCGGCGGCGGCCCCGGCCTCAGACCGGCGGTAACGCCGGGACCGCATCCGTTTCCTCCTCGCGGCCGCTCTCCCCGCGCATCTCGCCCGAGACGGCGCGGGCCAGCCGCGCCACCCCTTCGCTGATTTCCTCTTCCCGGAGGTGGCCATAGGTGAGCCGCAGCCGCCTCCGGCCGCCCCCCACGGCCGAGAAGAGATGTCCCGGAGCGAATACCACGCCCTCGCCAATGGCCGCCGCCAGGAGATCCGTGCTATCCAGGCCCGGGGGAAGGTCCAGCATGAGGGAAAGACCCCCCTGGGGACGCGTCCAGCGCACCCCTTCCGGCATCCGCGCATCCAGCGCCGCCAGCATCGCATCACGGCGTGCGCGGTACCGCGAGCGTATCTGCCGGGCCAGGCGGTGGAAGAACGCGCTCTCCGCGAAGCGGGCCATGGCCGCCTGGAGCAGCGGTGCCGTGTGCAGATCCGTGACACGCTTGGTCGCCTCCAGGCGCTGGATGGTCCCCGGTTCAGCCATCACCCAGCCGAGCCGCAGGCCGGGAAAGAACAGCTTGCTGAAAGTTCCCATGTAGATGATGCCGCCCGCCGCGGCGGCGGCGGCCAGCGGAGGCAGATCCGCTCCCTCGAAGCGCAGCTCTCCATCGCTGTCGTCCTCGATCACCGGCACGCCCGCGGCGGCGCAGATCTGGAGGAGATGCGCCCGCCGCTCCTTCGAGAGGGTCTGTCCGGTGGGATTGTGGAAGGTAGGAATCGTGTAAACCAGGCGGGGCTGTTCCCTGGAGAGCACGGCTTCCAGGCGATCGACCTGCATCCCCTCCCCGTCCATGGGGATGGCCAGCAGCCGGGCTCCCAGCATGCGGAACAGGGCGAGGGCGCCGCTGTAGGTCGGATCTTCCACCACAACCCGATCGCCTGGCGAAATGAGCGCCCGACCGACCAGGTCGAGGCCTTGCTGGCTGCCGCTGACCACCAGGATCCGGTCGCGGGACACCAGAAGTCCGCGCCCCTCCAGGTGGCGGGAGAGAAAATCAAGAAACCGCGGATGCCCCCGCGAAGCGCCATACTGCAGGAGATCGGTGCCCTCCTCGTCGAGCACGGCGTTGAGACAGTCCCGGAACGGCGCCACCGGAACCAGTCGGGCATCCGGCATTCCCCCGGCCAGGGAGATGACTCCCGGACGCGCCGCCCGCCTCGCCAGACGCTCCCACTCCTGGGCATCGGTGGCCCGCGCCTCGAAGGCGAAAGGGGTCTCGGCCATGAAGGAGCGGCCGGGAGCACCGGTGATGAAGGTCCCCTGGCCCACCCGGGCCCGTGCGAATCCCGTGGACACCAGTCTCCCGTACGCCTTCTGCACGGTGCCGCGGTTGACCCCCAGGACGCGCGCCAGTTCCCGGCTCGGGGGGAGGCGAGTGCCCGGGGAGAGAACCCCGCCGCGCGCCCAGCGCGCCAGGCCGTCAGCGATCTGACGGTGCAGCGGTCCGCCTCCGGAGCGCACCAGTGCCAGTTCCCGGTACATCATGATTGGACGGTACCAATTGTCCTATTGGCCTGTCAAGAAGGCGATTTGAACCGGGCTTAGCCGGCGAGATCCCTCCGATTGGTCTATTTGGTTGACCTACTTGCGGGCACCACCTGGACTGTGGTCCACTCAAGGAGAGAAATAAGGAGGTTCGGTTTGCGGCTGTTTCACACCGACCGGGAAGACCGCCGGCCAGCCAGCCCTGGAGAGCGGCTTCCGCCCGGTCAATCGCTCACCACCACCTGGCCCGTCCTCACCTATGGCGCCGTGCCCCGGGTCGATCGCTCCACCTGGCAGCTGCATGTCTCGGGAGCGGTTCACCGGGAGGCCACCTGGTCGTGGGATCAGTTTCTCGCCTTGCCGCGTGTGTGCGTCCGCGGCGATATCCACTGCGTCACCCGCTGGAGCCGCCTGGATAACCTCTGGGAAGGGGTGGCCGCCCGGACCGTGCTGGCCCGGGTCCGGCCCTCGCCCCGGGCACGGTTCGCCCTGATCCACTGTGAAGGCGGGTATTCCACCAGCCTCGAACTTTCCGATCTCGGCCATGCCAGCGTTCTGTTCGCCTGGAAGCACGATGGCACCGACCTCGCTCCCGAGCACGGCGGCCCGTGCCGCCTGCTCGTGCCCGAGCGGTACTTCTGGAAAAGCGCCAAGTGGGTGCGGCGGGTCGAGCTCCTCGAAGAAGACCGGCCCGGGCTCTGGGAACGGAGCGGAGCCCACCCGCGGGGCAACCCCTGGGCAGAGGAGCGGGACGGGTGGGGGAGGAAATAACCTCCGGCAGCCCGCCCCGATCCGCTGCCGGAACCCCTACCGCAACTCGACAACGGCACCCCACCGGGTCCATAATTCCCTTTCACGCCCAGGACGCTCGAACGGCATGAGGAGGATCAAGCATGGGCCTGGAATTCCTGCAGTATTCCCCCGGAGATACGCCGCCGACATTCACCCGGCTGGAATGGGCGACTGTTCGCACTTTTTTCACCACGGCGCCAAGAGATCGGCCCGTCGTCTACCTGATCAAACGGGACGACGTGCGGACCCTGTGCGAGATGGAAGACCTGGTGAAATCTGTCGGCACCAAGGCTGACCGCAAGCCGTTGAAGTACTACTTGCTGGAAAGGCCGCGCCGGGGCAATGAGAAAGCGATTCCTTCCATCAACCTGCCGTCCAGCTCCCCGTCCCAGGTGCCCCGGAGCATCCGGGATTTCCTCACCCATGCAGCTTCGTCTCCGGAGCGGACTCCTTACATTCTCGGGGTCGCGGACAACGTCTTTCGCGATCTCGCGAGCCGCTCCCATCGCCGACGCCACAGCAATCCATCGGCCGCGGACGCGGCAAAGAAGAAGGCGTTCTTCCTCGGCCGTTCGGAGGGAGCCCGGCAGGTCAGGGAGCAGATCGCCCGGGCGGCCGCTAACCGCTACAGCGTCATCATTCTGGGAGAGACCGGGACCGGGAAGGAGGTCGTCGCTCGCGCCATCCACGAGCAGAGCGGCCTGGAGGGAGTCTTCACCGGCGTCAACTGCGCGGCCATCCCCGAGGGAAACTTCGAGGTGGAGCTGTTCGGTGTCACGGGAGGCGTGTTCACCAACGTTACCGGCAACATCGGATTGTGGAAGGCCAGCGACGGCGGGACCCTCTTTCTGGACGAGGTCGGGGAAATGAGCCTCTCGCATCAGGCAAAATGCCTCCGGGTTCTCCATACCAAGTCGATCATGAAGGTCGGTGGAACCGTGGAGGAACCGGTCCACACGCGCATCATCACCGCCACCAACTGCGACCTGTGGCAGATGGTGGAGGAAGGGCGGTTCCGGAGGGATCTGTTCTTCCGCCTGCAGGGAATGGAAATCTACGTCCCTCCCCTCAGGCAGTGCCGGGAGGATATCGAGATCCATGCCCAGGCGGCCTGGAGACGCGAGACCCGGGATCCTTCCGCCACTCTCCCGGAGGTTCTCCTGGATGAGCTGTGCGCCTATCCCTGGCCCGGAAACGTCCGGCAGCTGCGTTCCGTTCTCCGGCGCCTGTATGCCAATCACGGCCGCGACCATCTGACCACGCGCCACCTGCGCGAGGCCATGACGCCCCTGCGGATGCCTTCCTCCAGCAGCGTGACGGTGCCGGCAAGAGGGGCGGACCCCGGTCCGGAGCGCCTTCCGGATGTCCTGGGGGTTTCCCGCCAGGTCCTGGATGTCTGCGAGGCCATCTCCGGCCTGATGGAGGCGAGCGCCGGGAACGCGCGGGTCCTGGACTACGCCCGGTTCTCGGTACGGACTTTCGTGGATCTCCTCACGGATCTTTGCCGGCCGGCGGATCCGGTTCCCAGGCGGGAGGTCTTCTTCGCCGTCCACCGGCTGGCCGGAGTCCTGTCGTACCTGGAGATCCTGCTTCACGCGGACCCGGGCCGGGCGCTGGAATACTGGCGGAACGAGGGTCGCCGGGAGTGCGAGCTGTCCCGGAGCGTTCTTCAAGGGAAGTGAGCCGCAGTGGCCGCCCGGACCGGTGGAGACGGTCCGGGTGGAGGCCGCGGTGAGACGCTCCGCACCGGGGTCAGGAGTGCCGGTGCACCATGTCGGCCAGCAACTCGCGCACCCGGCCCAACCGACGCGCGCGGCTCCCGTCGACGGCCTGCCATTTTTTCCGGTGCTCGAACGGATGGGAAAGATCCAGGGTGCGCATCTTTTCGGTATCGCACACCCTCGACCAGCTCGCCTCCCCACCTTTCCCACGGGTGCTGAGGCGGAGGATCTGCTCTCCACGCAGCCGTGCCCGTCCCCGGGCCGGAGGGTCCGCCATGGCTCCCGGAATATCCTCCACCCCTGAGACCCGATGGCGGAGAACCCCGGCCTGGTCCAGCCGGTCGAAGACTCCCCCGGGGCCAAGCTGCCCAAAACGGGTCTCGATCTCGAACAGCTCCGCCCGCAGGCGAAGAAACGACTGGAAGGCCGTCCTGTCCATGCCTCCTTCCCGGAGGAGATCCGCCGCCGTGACCGCCAGGGTTTCACCGGCAGGGGGTGCGTCTCGAACCGTGCTCTCCATGCAGGGGATGGACGCCCTCTGCGCCTGCTGGCGGGCGCGCCGGAGGCGCCTGATCGTCCGGTTCCAGAACTGCACCTTCCTCCAGCTGGTGCCGCGCCGGCGGAGATGATTCTCGTAAAGAGATCGCTTGATCGCCCAGTCCAGGACGGTGGAGAGCTCCCGGGGAGACCGCTCCAGCTGCTCCAGGATCATCCGCCAGCGGCGGCAGACCAGGGGGGCCCAGTCCGGCATGAAACGGGCGCCCAGATGAGCCTCGACCTCCGCCAGGTAATGATGCTGGATCTCCAGTGCCGTGGCCAGACGCCCGTCTGCGAGCCGGACCGCCTTGCGGCACGCGGGATCCCGGACGATGGAGCGCAGCGCCCGGACCGGAGTCGCGAGCCGGACCGCCTCTCCCGGAGTCTCTCCCGCCGCGGCCAGGCTGACCGCCAGGCAGGTGGTTCCCATGGAGAGCCAGAGAGAGGTCTGCGACCGCAGGCTATCGCCGCAGAGCAGATGCAAACGGCCATAGCCATGCCCACTGAGCGATTCGTTCTTGGTGTGGAAAATGCCACGGTCCTTGGTGGAGCTCTCCGAGGAAGCTCTCTCGATGTGAAGGGACCGGGGGGAAAGCGTGAACTCGAGACCGGGTGAGCCGGGATCGAACCCGCCGGCGCCGGCATAGATCACCCGGGAAACCAGGTGGGGAACGATCTGGCGGTAGAGATGCTGCAGAGAGCTGCGATGGAGGTACGACTCGTGGCAGCCCCAGGTGGCGTGGGAGCCGCTGTAATCCACGTTGCCGCGAAAGACCAGGAGCTCCTTGATCCCTTCCGTGCTCGAGGCCACCTGCGCCGCCAGATTGCTGAGAATGGCATCCCCGCCCTGCACATACCGCACCAGCTCCCAGGGATCGCCGCATTCGGGCGTGCTGAACTCGGGGTGGAAGCCCGCGTCGATATAGAGGCGGCCGCCATTGGAGAGAAAGATGCCCTCGCCTCGTACCGCCTGTAGATGAGGCAGCCGGGCTCTCGCCGTCTCCATGAGCCGGCGCGCACACACATCCCCGGGCCAGACTTTCCCCTCCGTTCCCAACACCGTGGCGGCGTACTCGGTCTCCATCCCCATGAGACACTGGTTCACGCTCACTGTCCCCCTCGCTGGCGCGTGGAGTTCAGAAAATTCAGGCTGTCGCTGGACAGAGCCTGGTCAATGATGGCATCACCGGCATCCAGGAGCGCCTGCGCCTCGCGCCGGATGGCCTGAAGGCGGCGGCTGGACCGATGCGCGTGCGGGCTCACCGGCCCGGGATCGCTCTGATATCTCCTTCTCGGCTCACGAAATTCTGTATCCATTTGAATCTCCCCAGGCATGGAAAACGTTGGTGTCGCTGGTGGGACGCGGCGTCTCGCAAGCCCCCAAGGCGTCCAGAACATCGTCCAGGGACCGGCTCTCCGCCAGGATGTCCCGGTTCTCGGCCCGCGTGGAGCCGAGCGGATTGTCCAGGTATAGAGTGCGCGACCGGCCGGCGGATCCGTTTCGTGCGCACCGGAACCGGATGAAATCCCAGTTGACTTCCTCCACCCGATCCGCTCCAGCCAGCCTCAGAAGATGGGCCCGGGTCCAGGCCCGCGTGTCCGGCGGTGGATCGGTCATGTAGGCCCGGATCCTCGCCGGGGACACCTGGCTCTCCACGAACCCCGCCCGCTGGTAAGCCCAGAAGATCCCCTCGCCCTCCTCCAGGCTGCCGTATAGATGATCGAGATGCTTGATCGACGGGGATTCCCAGCGCAGGTCCGGCCGGCGATCCAGGGCGCGTTGCAAGACCAGGCGCTTCAAGGCCCAGTCCAGGCGCCGCGCCAGCACCAGAGGATCGCCCGCCTCGATCTGGACGAGAGTTTCCTCCCAGAGCTTCAGGATCGCGCGGCAGCCGGGAACCAAGGTCGTGTTCATGGCCCGCCTCACGAACCGGCCGGCCTCTTTCAGGAAGAGAAACTGGAGCTCCAGGGCGGTCAATCGCCGGCCCGGCATGGTGCGCGCCGCGGCCTGAAGCGAAGGATCGTGGCTCCACTGGATCACCGCCGTGACCGGATCGTCCAGGACCAGAGCGTGGTCGACCCATTCGGCCTCGATCATCGCCAGAATGATCTGCATGACGCCGACCTTGAGCAGGCTGGCGGTCTCGGAAAGGTTGCTGTCGTAGAAGATGACATGCAGCCGGGCCAGGCTGTCCGAGATCGAGTCCTGACCCGGCCTGGCTCCACCCACCGGTCCACACAGCGGCTCGTTCCGGCTGTTGACCAGCGGGCGATTCCACGTGGTCTGCGTGCCCGTGAGGGTCTCGAAGAAATCAGCCCTCTGGGAAAGCTGATAGGGGACCGCGGGCGTCCCGTTCTCGCTGCCGACCTTCCCTTGACCGGTGAAGATGATGCTGGAGGCCTGGTAGGAGGCCAGGAAGAGCATTTGATGCAGCTTGCGATGGAAGAGGCGCTCCCACGCGGGACGGCTGATGAGGAAGTTCAGATGACCGCCGTAGGAGTGGCCGCACCCATCGCTGTTGTTGACCAGAACCTGGATCTTCTGCCCGCGGGGCAGCCGGGCATTGGCCCGGGCGAGAGCTTTCCGGGCCAGCCGCAGCAGGGCATGCCAGGCAGCCACATGGTCGTGGGCGCTGAGAACCTCCGGCAGACAGAGCTCGAGATGATCCAGATCCACGTAGATACACCCGCCGTTGGCAGGGAGGTACTTGCGTCCCCAGTCCTGTGGATTGCAATCCGCCGCGCCGGTTCGCCCCGCCCGGTCTCCATCGCCCGGCCCGGCGGCGGGGACGCCGGCGCCATCGATTCCCGGACGATCATTCCCGGCCCGGCGCACCGGCAGGAGGGACCACCAGCCGGATCGCTCCATCCCATCGGGCCGGGCCCGTGCCGCCTGCTTCCGCCCGGCGACCCCATCCACCTCGTCCAGGAGCATCCGCGAGGCCAGAAAGCAGCTGTCATCCTGGTTCTCCATCCCCAGGACCGCATTGCCCAGCTCCGTGTCACCGCCACAGAGCTTGGGAACCATCCGTCCCCGGAGCCGCTCTGTCTGCGCGGCGCGGCCGCGCCGCGATGCCCGTTTTCTTCCGCCGCCCGGCATGTCTCAGAGCCCGGTGTGGAGCGTGCCGGCTGGAGCAGCCGGCCGGTGGACGGCCTCCACCCTGACCACGTCCACATCCTGGGGCAGATCGGCCAGGTGCTTGCGGCAGTTGCCCGGTGTCAGGAAGCGGGCCGCCCGGGCCAGTTCACCCTCCGCGGCCGCCATCAGGTCTTCCAGCCGGAGACCGGCCTCGCCCGTTTCCACCTCGCGCAACCAGGCCTGCTCGGCGGCGTCCGTCACCATCTTGGCGATCATCGCCCCGCTGATCAGCTCGCGGGCCATCACCGCGTGGCGGGTCCCATCGCGGAATGTCAGCGTGGCCAGCTCGCCGATCCCGTTGGGGGCATAGATCCGGGCAGCGACCGCGTCGATGAGCTGTTCCCGGCCCGGGGCGGGCCGGCCGTTGCTTCCCAGCGGCACCCCGGCGCCCAGGTACTTCCGGAAGATGGCCCGCGCGGCCGTCCATCCCGGCCGCGGAACCTCCAGGACGAGATCTCCCAGACGCCCGGGGCGCAGGAGAGCCGGATCGAGAGCATCCGCGCGGTTGGTGGCTCCCACCACCACCACATTGCCCCGCGCTTCCAGTCCGTCCAGCTCGGTCATGAAGGCCGGCAGCACCCGGTCGTCGACACGGGCCAGCGAACCGCTCCGGGCGGCGCCAAGGGCATCGATCTCGTCAAAGAACATCACCACCGGAACCTCCGGCTCGAGGCGGGCCGCCTGGCGCGCCGTCTGAAAGACCTCGCGGTAATTGGCCTCGGCCTGCGAGTACCAGACGGAATGGAGGCTTCCCGGCTTGATGTGCATGAAGCGGGAACGGCCGCTGGCGGAGCTCTGCGCCAGCCAGTTGGCGAACGCCCGCGCCAGCATGGTCTTGCCCGTCCCCGGGGGACCGGCCATGAGGACCGATCCCTTGGGACGGAGCCCGTACTTCTCCGCCAGGCGGGGATGGTGGAGACGAAACTCGATCAGGCGCTTCAGGCAATCGATCTGATGATCCAGGCCGCCGATCCGGTCGAAGGTGTCCTGGGTCGTCGTCTCCAGGAAGAGATGATCCCAGCTTGGCCGCTCGACCTTCTCGAACGCCAGCCACAGGTCCCGGTTCCAGAGAATCAAGTCGCCTTCCTTGAGATGCCCGACGTCCATCCCGCCGGCCGTGTCCACCACCATCTCTTCATCTCTCGACCGGATCACCAGGCGTCCATCCGGCAGGCGGCGCCGGTAGACGGCCGTCTCGCCTGCCTGGCGACAACCGAAGGGGGACTTGCCGATGACCAGGTTGAGAGACTCGCTGAGCAGCACCTCTTCACCCGAAACGAAGGTCTCCGCCCGCGCCGCGTCGGAGAGCAAGACGATGCGCTGGGTGCCGCCGTGCCGCACCTTGGCCGCCGGCCCGCGCTCGGTCTGCTGGCGTCCCATGAAGGTGGAGCTGTGCCATGGAGGAGCCGTCACGCGGCCCAGCATGGTCTCCAGGTTGCGCTGCATGGAACGCGCCCGGTCCAGGCCCGCCCGCAGCTTCTCCACCTCGTTCAACAGGAATTGGTCCAGCAGTGAACCGCTGGCGCTCGATTCGTCCCGCGTTCCCCGCAAGAGACTCATCTTCTCGTCCATGGCCAGCGCATCCTCTCCGGTGGCCCGGAGACGGTCCATGATGGCGATGATTTCCTTGGTTGCCGCATTTTCAGCTTGTTTGCGAATCATGGTCATTCCTCGGTCAGGGGTGCTCGGGGATGCCGGGGCTCTCCCTCGGACGAGTCCAGGACAAAGCAGTCGCGCGGCTCCAGAAGCCCTTCCCGCCACCCGAAGACGGAATAGGTCTCGTGCCCCGCGGCGATGCCGTTGACGACGAGCGCCACGCCATAGGCCTGGGGAAAGATCGTTCTGTGCAGCAGGCGATCGTGGCCGCTGAAGAAATCGACCGCCAGGGGACAGCGTCGCCGTCGGTCCAGGGGGCACGCCTCGCACCATTTGGAAACCGGATGAGTGTGCCACCAGCCCAGAAGGATTTCTTCTTTTCCCCGCCGATCCATGGCGCGCCGGACCGCCGTCCAGGTGTCGGCGGTGAACGTCAGCCTGTCCACCTCGGCGCGGGCGCCCTGGGCCGGGACCTGCGCGGTGACCCGCGCAAAAATTTCCGGAAGGCACGGATCATGATGCAGGTACCCTATGAGCACCCCACCAGTTTCCCGGGCCCCTGCCGCCCGGCCGAGGCAGGTGACCTCGCGCAGGACCCGTTCCGGAAGGAAAACCGGCGGGTCGTCCGCGCCTTCCGGAAGGCGATTCGCCGGGAATGACTTGCCTGCTGTTCCATGCAGGGCCGACGATCGCTCCTCCAGCGCGCGCAGATCGCCCTTCCTGAACGGAAGAAAAGGGCCGGTCTGCCGGAGACGGATCTTTCCTCTGCGCGTCCCGGCCCGGGGATGGCTTCGCGCGTAGGCCGTCACCAGGTAGCCACGCCGCTGCTCTCCGTCCGGATCCGCCTCCGGCAGCCCGGACGATGCCTCCAGGGCCTGGCGCCTGAAATACCTGGTGGTGAACTCGCGCGCCACCGGCGGCGCCTTCCGGGTATGAAAGCTCACACGGAAGCCGCTCATGAACGGCTTCCCCAGCGTACGATGCCAGATCGGCTCGAGTGAACTCTCCGGGCGCGCCATCTCCACCGGAAGCTCCCCCTTGCGCACGGCCACGAAACGGGCGCACTCCAGGGCGGGCTCCCAGTCCACCTCCAGAGGCGCCTGCCCCACACGCACACCACGGCCATCGAACATCTCCAGGACGAAGCGATAGTCAGGCTCCATCGGTGTGCCTCCGGGGGCAGGCGCCCTGGCGGGTGCGGGGCCAGCGGTCAGGCACCGGCCCCGCCGGCGTCGATATTGGGCTGGAGAACCAGGCGGTCCCCACTCTGCACGGCATCGGCCAGCCGCTCCGATCCGTGCAGGTGGCGCCCCTCGCGATCCAGGTGCGCCTGGTACACCAGCGGCCGCCCCTCCGCATCCACGCGGGGCATGTTCATCTGCGGCAGGAGCTCCTCGATGAACTCCCCGACGGTCGAATCAGGAGCCGCATCGAGGATCTCCGCCTCCTTCTGGCCGGAAATGTCCGCGACCTTGAGCCGCAGCTCAGAAATCGAAACAGCTGTTCCCATGATCTAGTCTCCCGCGCCCTCCCGGGCGTGTTCTGCTGGTTGGTTGATGGATGCGCGCCGGCTCGCCGGCCGTTCTTTCCGTTTCGGGCTCGCGCTCCCGCCGGATCGCCCTTTCGTCTCCGGACGATCTCAGGTAGAGACGGGCGAGGACCGGATCGAAGAGAAGCCCGGTCTCCGGGACGCACTGTTCACAGGCCAGGGCCAGGTCGGCCAGGGCCTGGCGAAGCAGCGCGGCACCCTCGGAAAGCGCGACCCTGGCCTCGATGAAGAAAAGATGCCCCCTGCGGCTCTGGGCGGTTCCGCCCCGCGCCACCCGCAGGCTGGCCGTGAGTTGCAGAAACAGCCGGCCAAGCGCCTCCCGGCTGGCGGGGGCCAGTGGCCCGCTCCGGGCCAGGATGACTTCTCCCCGCAGCGTTCCGTCCTGCCGCGCCTCCAGGCTCGCCCTGCAAGGCGATGCCGCATTCTCCCGGTCGACCCTGAGCCGGCCCTCTTCCGCTTGCCGGACCCTCCACCCGGCCTGCTCGCAGAGGACTTCCACCTCCTGGAGCGAGACCACCACCGGAGGGATCCATGCGGGCGCCGGGGGCGGTTGCGGGGCAGCGGTGCGGCCCTCTCCCGGCAAACCGGCGAGTGTCCGGGTCACGCTCCGGCAGACGGATCGGACGCGCCGGCCCATGCCGGCCTCCTGCCCGGCACCCAGCCGGATCGTGTCCCGAAGCCAGACGCCGGCCGCTCCTCCCGCAGGCAAACAGAAGCGGAGCGTACCGTCCAGATGCGTGTTGCGCCGCAGCCACGCCCAAGCGCCCTCCCCGGCCAGGTTCCCCACGGGGACCTGGAGCACCAGCCAGCCCCCGTCGAGGCTTGCCCTGGCCGCGGCGGTTGCACTCCCCGGCAACGAGAAGGTCCATTGTCCCGAACCCGGTCGATGAGACAGGCGGCCGGCCGCGGCCCGCAGAGCTTCACTGATGCGAGTCTCCCGCATCCGGAAGGCGCTCTGAATGGAGCTGTTCAAGAGACGTTTCCCTTGAGCGGGCGGATCCTCACCTGCACGGTCCTGCGCTTCAGCGGCCGGCGATCCACCGGAAACCGGTCCTGGTTCCGCCTGGCCCAGCGGCAGGCATGCCGGTTCAGAGCATCGTCTTCCCGCATGGTCACCTTCTGGTAGGTGATGAGCTCGAAGCACCGGAAAAGGAGCTCGACCAGGGTCGTCCCGGAGGTGATCCGGCCGAGACAGATCACCGGGACGTCGGCCGAAATATTGGGATGAAAAACATCCCGGGGTCCGAGCCAGGTCAGGACCTTGCAGGGATCGGCGCGCAGCAGGTATCCGTCATGGAACCAGATCCCCACGTCGAACCGGTCGGCCGGCCGCACCTCTCCGGCCGCCGACCGCACGAGTCCCCGGCACGAGAAGCGGGCCAGGTACCGGCTGACCGGTGTTCCGTCCACCGGGACCAGGTCGAGGAGATCGCTCTGGCGCGCCAGCTCGAGCCCTTCCACGTACTGGCTCTTCAGAAAACTGGTGAAAATCGGGTCGGTCATTCCGGCGCCTCCTGCGCGACCATGTAGTGGCGGAGGGTGTCCGGCCTTCCCACGGTGAGAATATCGCCGCCGCGAATGCCCAGGCTCTTGAGCGTGCGGGCCCGGGTCCGGGCAGGGAGCGTTCCCCACTCCAGCCGATCCACGTGATCAAAACCTCCGCCGGCCATCGGTCTGCCGCACTGCCGGCAACGAAACATCCGGACACCGGGCCCGGCGCTGAGGCGGAGCAGCAAGCGCGCTGTCCCGCAGGCCGGACAGGCGAGACGGCGCACGAAGGACGCCCCCTCCACCTTGAGGGTGCAGGACGCCATGGCGCCGTTCCCTCCCGCTCCGCGCTCCATGATGTCGGCCACCCGGATCCGTCCGGGAGGGCCGCCGGCCGGCTCCAGGCGCCAGGGGCGGTGATCCTCCAGGCGGCAGGCCGCGTTTCTGAGCAGGCGGGAGGTCACGAACCGGTGATGGTGCGTGTCCAGGACAACCTGCCGCCCGAACCCGCCGGCCTGCATGCCGCCGGACAGGATCGTCCGGCAGGCCATGAACTGCAGGGACGCCGCCGCCGCGCCGAGGGCCGAGCTGGCGCCGGTCGCGGGCGCGGGAGACTGCGGCCGGCAGGGATAGGCTTCTTCCAGGATCGCCTCATCCCGCGCATCCCAGGCGCACTGCATGCACGGTTGCCCCGGGCCGGGAGCATAGAGACTGATGCGGGCCAGACCGGCCCCGCCGGAAACGCCGGCGTCCACCCATGGCACGCCTAGGTGCAGGGCCGCCTGGTTCAGGTGCTGGCGCGCCCGGCGGGAATCGAGACACGCCAGGATCAGATCGGCCCGGAGCCTTCCCAGCGGCAGATCCTCCACCGGCGCCACCAGGGCCACCGTCTCGAGATCCGGCCGGATGGCCCGCAGAACACGGGCCTGGACCCTCGCCTTGGGCCGGCCCACATGCCGCGCGGCGATGTTCTGGCTCGCCAGGTTGGACGGCTCGTAGGTCTCACGGTCCACCAGGATCACCCGGGCGATGCCCGGAGACCGGGCAAGGTGGGGCACCAGGTGGGAGCCGATGTTCCCGCCGGCTCCCACCACCACGACACGGCCTCCGGCTGCCCGGGGTCGGCGGGGGATCCTCATCGCATTCCCTCCGGGGTCCACCGGTACCCGGCGTCGAGGGAGGTTGCCTGATCGCAGAAGACGCAGCGCTCCGCGTAGGTCCAGCACTGAAGGTCTTCGGTCTGGTGGTAACGGACCTTGCAGGCGGGACAGTCGACCGACAGGGTCCCGGCTTCCACGGCACTCCTGCACCGGGGACACTGTCCGGCCAGATCGTCATGTGGGGCCGGTTGGATCCGGGCGAGCGATTCCGTGGAAAAGAAGACCGTGCCCGCGCCAGGAGCCTGGATGGCATCTCGATCCCGGAGCTGCCTGATCCCGAGCAGGAGAGGCAGCCCGTTGATGTGAACACCCTCTTCCCTACCGGCCAGAACCATCCAGGCATCCGGCCCGCCCCTTGATTTGCCGCAGGAGACCACCAGCGCCCCGGGGATCGGCTTCCGGCGCCGGCCGGTCCGGCCGTGCGGATTGCAGGGACGCGGCGGCCGGCCCGCAAGACGGAACGCCGGCGGCACCAGGGGCAAGACCGTCCAGCCCTCTCCCTCGCCTTGGACCCATAGATGAGCCATCCGTCTCCCACTCCCGGCCATGCCTGGCCTGCCAGGCGCCATCCGGTGTCTTCCGGATCACACATCTCACCTGTGCAATTCCCGATCCAACCGGGCGGGCGCACGTAACCTGCTCCTGGATCATGAACTTCACCGGGCAAGATGAAGAGGATTGACTTTGGCGGAACGGTTCCGGAACTCAACGGCCCGCGGAGACAACCCCTGCGGAAAACTCACTCACACGCCAGCGGGAAGGTGATTCCCGCCTTTTGCTCGACGGCCCGCTCGTAAACCGCGCGGGCCACGGCCATATCCTGAACGGCCAGGCCGGTGGAGTCAAAAACCGTCACGGCCGCGCGGCTCGTCCGGCCCTGGATGGTTCCGGCCACCACTTCGCCGAGCGTCCCCTGGATCTCTTCGGCCTTCAGGCGGCCCTGGGACAGCGGCACGTTGACCTCGCCGCTGTGAAAGGTCTGTTGCCGATCATCCACGAAGACCTGCGCATCCCGGAGGATGGCCTCGTCCAGCTCCTGCTTGCCTGGCGCATCGGCGCCGATGGCATTGATATGCACACCGTCCGCCAGATGGGAACGGTTCACCACCGGCCGGCGGGACGGCGTCGTGGTGACAATGATATCCGCGCCTTCCACGGCCTCCGCCGCCGTTGGAGCATCGGTGATCTCCAGGCCGGCTCCCTGGAACCGGGCGTGAAACGACTCCCGGGCTGCTGGATTGGGATCATGAAGCCGGACACTGGTGATGGCCCGCACACTCCGGATGGCCTCGAGCTGGGCGTGGCTCTGCACCCCGGCGCCGATCAGGGCCAGACAGGTGCTGTCTGCCCGGGACAGAACCTTGGCCGCGATGCCCCCCGCGGCCCCGGTGCGCATCAAGGTCAGAAAAGTGGCGTCCATCACCGCCAGGGGCTCCGCGGTTTCCGGATCGCTCAAGATCAGCACGGCGATCACCGCCGGACGGCCCTGTCCCGGATTTCGGGAGTGGGAGGACACCCATTTCATGCCCGCTGCCTTGAGGGAAGGAATGTAGGCGGGCATGGCCCGGAAGTCCCCGCCAAATTCCGGAAGGTCGAGATAGATCTTGGCCGGCATGCGGGTTTCCTTCCGGCCATGGGCGGCGAAGGCGGGCTCCACCACCCGCAGCGCATCCGCCATGCTCAGCAGGCGGCGGACCTCAGCACGCCCCAGCAACAGCGTCTCGCGGATCGACATGGTCTTCCTCCCTTGTCCCCGGCCGGACCCGCCCCGAGCGGGTCGCGTCAAAAGCTCGGCCCGCCCACCGAAAGCCACAGAATGGTCAACCCGAGCAGCAAGACGAGTCCGTTAACATGGGCCGCCAGCCGCTCCAGCCCCGCCACACGACCGGCTTCCTCCTCATCCTGGGGAGCCAGGCCGGGCGCAGAACGGACCTTCCTCTGGAGGCGCGGATGGATCGCCCAGGCGGTGTTGAGAGTCAGCGCCGTCATCGTCACCAGCAAGCCCAGACGCAACCAGAACCAGGGAACCGCTGGATAAACCGCACGCATGGACAACAGGCTGACCAGGGCGCCGACGCCGCAGGCCACGGCCAGGACGTAGTAGGCCGAGAAGATATGATGATCCACGGTCTGCGCCAGGTCATCACTCAACACCCTGAAAATCGTGGGCGTCACCAGCACCAACAGGAAGGCCAGCCCCCCGACCCAGGTGGAGAGGCTCAAGAAGTGAACAAAACCCAGGAAGGTTTCCATGAGCGCATTCCATCTCTCACTGGCCGAAGCGGCGCTTGCCGGGGGCGAGGGCGGCTGGCGGGTCCACCCGGACATCTCGCGCCGTCGGCGGCGGGCCGACGAGGCGCGCCCGTCTCTCGGCCCCTGAGGCGACCACCACCAGCTCGCTTCCAGGCTCGCCCCACTCCCCATCGATCATGCCCAGCGCCACCGCATGGCCGGCTCCCGGAACGGAGACGGCGCTGGTCACCGTGCCGACGTCGGCCGCCGCTCCGGCCTTGCCGTCCAGGTCCGCGCGGCGAAGGGTCGAGCCCTCCGGCACCGGCAAGCTTGCCTCGATCCGGATACGCATGAGCCGGCGCTTCGTCCGGCCATAGGTCCTCAGGCGGGCGATGACCTCCTGTCCGACGTAGCAACCCTTCTGGAAGGACACCGCATCTTCCTGGCGGGTCTCCAGAGGATTCCACTTTTCACTCAGCTCCTTGCCGAAGGCGGGCCGTCCGTCCTCCACGCGGAGCACCTCGAGACTCTCCGTGTTCCCCAGGACCAGGCCCGCGGGGGCGCCCGCCTCCCGGAGAGCCCGCACCAGGTCTTCGCGGTTCCCGCGGCGCCCCAGGATGCCGAACGCGGCGCCCGGCGGCCCGGCTTCCACCACCACCCGCACCGCCATCCCCGCGAGTGTCGCCGGCCCATGCCGGTACAGGTCCGGCTCTTTTCCCTCGCTCTCTCCGAAGGGGAACGCGTCCACGCTTCTCAAGATCTCGGAAGCTCGCGGTCCGCGCAGTTCGAGAAAGCAGGTTCCTTCGCTGTCATCGGCCAGCGTCACATCCTCGAAGACCACATACCTCGAGAGGATCCCGAAGACCAGGGACCGGGCCCCGGCCGATGAGAGAACGAGGATGTCATTCTCCCGGCACAACAGGGCCAGGCGGTCCAGGAGACGCCCTTTGCCGGTCACCAGAAGCGTCGGCGCTCCCTGGCCCGGCTGCAGCGCCTTCAGATCGCCGGTGGTCACCCGCTGGAGAAAGGGAAGCCTTCCCGTCCCTGTCAGAATGATGGCCCCGCGCCCGGAGTGCTCCGCCAAGAGGGCGGCCTGGTGGGCGGCGCGATAGGCGTCTTCAAGTGCCGCCTCCCTGGAAGCGGCCATTCTTCAGGTCTCCGTGACGAACTCAGGCTCCACCTTTTCCGGGAGGAGACCCGCCTCGAATCCCCGGCGCAGGAAGCAGCGGATGGCGTCCTTGCCATCGGCGCCATAATCCACCGTGTGATGATTCACATACATGCCGACAAAGCGATCCGCCAGCTGCGGCTTGAGGCCCGGCGCAAAACGCATGGCGTACTCCAGCGCTTCCTTGCGGTGCTCCAGGCCGTAAAGTATGGAGCGCTTGAGCACGCGGTCCACCGCAAGACGGATCTCGGGGGGCAGATGCCTGGAGATCGCGTTGACTCCCAGGGGCAACGGGAGCCTGGTCTCGTCGTGCCACCATCGCCCCAGGTCCAGAACCGACACCAGGCCGTACCTGCGAAAGGTCAGCTGGCCTTCGTGGATCACCAGGCCGGCATCCACCCGGCCCTTGGCCACGGCATCGAGAATTTCGTCAAAGGGCAGGATCTGATGCGAAAAGCCATCCAGGGCCAGACCGAGCGCCATGCAGGCGGAGGTTTTCTCTCCTGGAACGGCAATACAGACTCGTTTCAGATCCTCGCGTCCCAGGGGCGATCGCGCGACGACCATGGGGCCGTATCTCTCCCCCATGGAGGCGCCGGACGAGAGCAGCACCCAATCGTCTGCCAGATAAGCATACGCATGGACCGACATGGCGGTGACGTCGACTTCCCGGTCACGGGCCATGTTGTTCAGCGTCTCGATATCGCGCAAAATATGCACGAATTCGAGTCCCTCGGTATCGATCCGGCGGCTCGCCAGCCCGTAAAACATGAACGCATCGTCGGAGTCCGGGCTATGCGCGAGCTTCAACGTGCCGACCGTCGTGGCCATGATGACTCTCCCTGCGGATCGTATCCGCATCGTATCCCGGTGGCCGGGAAGCGTCAAATAGACCGGGATATCAGCGGGGAATGGTTGAGCGATCCCTGGACAAGGGCGTAGAATCGCCGCAGGAGAACCCCCGTGGAGCCGTGCTCTTTTCAGTGGATTGATTCCCCCTCCGGGTGGACCGGACTCTGCCGGCGGCTGAGCCAGGAACCCGAGGTCGCTCTGGATACCGAGGCGGATGGCTTCCACCACTACTTCGACAAGCTTTGCCTTCTCCAGATCTCCACCCGGTCCGGGCACTTCATCGTGGATCCCCTGGCCCTCTCCGGTCTGGATCCCCTGAGACCCGTCCTCGAGAATCCCGCGATCCGGAAAGTCTTCCACGCGGCCGAACAGGACCTCATGTATCTGCGGCGCGATCACGGTCTGCATGTGGAGGGCCTGTTCGACACCTCCATCGCGGCCCAGCTCCTCGGCCACGATCGCCTGGGGCTGGCCACGCTGCTGCAGAAGTATTTCGAGGTCACCTTGTCCAAGACCAACCAGAAAGACGACTGGTCACGGCGCCCCCTGACCCGGCGGCAGCTCGCCTACGCCATCGCCGATACCCGCTGGCTCCTGGAGCTGTCCCACCGCCTCGAAGCGGAGCTGCAGGAGAAAGGGCGTCTTGGATGGGCCCGGGAAGAATTCCGCCATCTGGAAGACAAGGTGGAGACGCCGGCCGCCCTCGATCCCGGCCATCTGGGACGAGTCAAGGGATGGCAGGATCTCGGCATGCGGGGGCGTGCCGTTCTCAAGGAGCTCCTGCGCGCCCGGGATCGTGAGGCGCGGCGTCTCGATCGCCCCCCCTTCCGGATCATCGGCAATGCCACCCTGCAGTCCATCGCCTCCGACCTGCCGGCCGATCTCCCGGCCCTGCGCTCCATCAAGGGCTTTCCCCGCCACCGGGGAGACCACCTGGCGGCACTCCTGATGGAGGCCGTGCGGCGCGGCCGGGAATCACCGCCGGCCTCGATCTTCGCCGACCCGGCCCGGCGGAAGGGAGAAGCCCGGCGCCCGGCGCGGGATGCCGGCTTCGAGTCACGCCTCACGCGCCTGCGCAGATGGCGCCAGGAGAAGGCCGCGGCCCTCGGCCTCGAGCCGGGAGTCGTTGCGCCCCAGCGGGATCTCGAAGCGCTGGCGGAGGCGGTGCCGGCGAACCAGGAGGCACTCGACCAGCTCCAGATGGTCCGCCGGTGGCGGCGCGCGGCGTTCGGCGGGGACTGGATGCTCCTGCTCGCTGCCGGCCACCCGGCTTCCGGCAATCGGGACCCCGCTCCCCACCCTTCTCCCGCGCCGGGGCCCGATCCGAAGGCGCTGGATCATCTCTGCCGGACCGAGGTCCAGGGACTGCACCGGTTTCTGGAGAGGTGGCTCACCGGGCGGATCGAACACACGGCCGTCGACTTCGCCCGGCTCCGGGACGTGCTCTCAGCCGAATTCCGGTTCATCTCGCCGTCGGGTGTTCTGAGCGGCCGCGATGCCCTGCTGCAGACATTGTACCGGGCCCATGGATCGCGGGCCGGCCGGAGCGATCCGTTCCGGATACGGATCGAGAATTACCACGGGATCCCCCTCACCCGGAATCTCCATCTGGCCACCTACGAGGAATGGCACGAGACCGGTCCGGGGCGCCAGGGACGGCTGAGCAGCGCCCTCTTCCGGCGCCGCGCTGGAACACCTCATGGCGTGGAATGGGTTCACGTCCACGAGGTCAGCTTGCCGCGATGACAGGTCTCAGGGCTTCCCGCCGCCGCCGGTCCAGCGTGCCAGCCAGTCGAGAACCGTCTCGTGCCAGAACAGGGCGTTCGCGGGACGCAGCACCCAGTGGTTCTCCCCGGGGAAATAGACCAGCTTCGCCGGAATGTCGAGACGGCGGAGCGCCGTGAACGTGGAAAAACCCTGAGATTCAGGCACCCGGAAGTCCTTGCCGCCGTGAAAGACAAGCATGGGGGTCTTCCAGTTCTTGACGAACCGTGACGGCGTCCAGCGCTTGTACAAGGCCGGATGCTCGGTGGGGGTTCCACCAAACTCCCACTCGGGAAACCAGAGTTCCTCGGTGGAAAAGTACATGGAGCTCAAATCGAAAAGCCCGTCATGGTTGACCAGACAATGGAAACGATCCGTATGCCCTTCGATCCAGTTGATCATGTAGCCGCCGTAAGAGGCCCCCAGGGCGCACATCCGGTCGGCATCGGCGCCCGGTTCACGGTCCACGAACTGGTCCAGGCCGATCATGAGATCCTGGTAGGGAGCCCCTCCCCAGTCCCTGGTGATGGAATCCGTGAAGGCCTGTCCATATCCCGTGGATCCATGAAAATTGATGGCCAGGGTCATGTATCCGGCTGCCGCATAAATCTGGGGATTCCAGCGATAGTGAAACTGGTCCAGCCAGGCGCCCTGCGGCCCTCCATGGATCAGAAAGGCCACGGGCCAGCGGCGCGGACCCCGCGACCCGGCCGGCCGGAGCAGCCAACCGTGCACCCGGTCCCCTCCGGCCCCGGTGAACCAGAAGTCTTCCGGCGGACTCATGACGATCTGTCCGAGGAGGTCGGCATTGAACGATGTGAGGCGGCGAACCTTTCCGTCCTGGAGCGACACACTGTACAGGTCCGCAGGCGCGGTCAGGCTGTCCTGGAGGAAGAAAATCCGGTTGTCCGATCCTGCGACAACCGCGGCATTGCGGTGCTGCTCCACCACGGGCCGCACGCTGTCTCCCGCCAGGTCGATGGCGAAAATCTTCTGGCGGCCGGTTTCCTGGGCCGTGACCACCACGGTCCGCGAATCGGAGGACCAGGTCATGGTGCCCGCCGATCGATCCCAGCTTTCCGCCAGCAGGCGCCTGGTCCCGGCTTGCCGGTCCTGAAGAACGATGTGAAACCGGTCGGACTCGAACCCGGGACGCGCCATGGCGAGCCAGGCGAGCCAGCGCCCGTCGGGCGAATAGGCTGGCATGGTGTCCCAGGCGCGATTCGCGGCGGTGATGCGCTCCGGCGGCGCGGACCCCGTCACCGGGACACGGTAGAGATCCACGTCCGTCCGCCAGGCGGCCTCGCTGCCGGGAAGAACCTTGGCCGCGTAGGTGATCTCCGTGCCATCAGGCGAGAACGCAAACTCCTCCCCGCCCCCGAAAGGGCGCGTGGGGCTGTCCGCGTTCAGGCCCGCCATCAGGTCGAGCGGCTCTCCCGTTTCCACTTTCCCGGCGGCGGAGATGCGCAGCGAGGCGGCAAAGAGATGATTGCGGCGTCCGTCGTCCCAGGCATCCCAGTGGCGGAAGAGAAGCTCGGAATAAACCCGCGCTTGAACCGCCGCTTTCTCGCGTGCCTCCATGCGGGCGGCGGTACACGCCGGCGCCCCGCATTCCGGGAAGACTTCCATGCTCACGGCCACGCGGGCGCCGTCGGGAGACACGGCCAAGTTTCCCACGTCCAGGGGCCAGTCCGTCACCCGGTAGGGCTCGCCGCCATCGATGCGTATCGCCCAGATCTGTGTCGATCCACCGCGGTCAGAGAGAAACACCAGAGTTCTGTTGTCGAGCAACCAGCGGGGCGAGCGATCGTGCACCTCGGCACGCGTCAAGCGCGTGGGTGGGCCCCCCGAGGATGACACCACCCACAGGCTGGCGACACTGTGGTTGGTTTCGACGTTGTATTCGCGTGTGACGAAGGCGACTCGCGTCCCGTCGGGTGATGGGCGCGGATCGCCCAGCCGCCTCATGCTCCACATCTGGGCCGCCGTCAACCCCTGGCTGGCAGCCGTCTTTCCCGCAGCACCCAGGCCCAGACCCATGACCAGGATACTGGACAGTCCGCGACCCACTCCCTTTCTGACCCACCCATGACGTCTCACGTTCTCCCTCCAGGCGGATCCCACCCTCCGATCCTGGTCCCCTGCCGGTATGCAACCGCCAGCGGGCCGTTCTCCGGGATCAGCTCCGCGATGTGGTGTTGCAGGAATTCAAGAACTCCCGGAGCTTGTGGCTACGGGATGGATGGCGCAACTTGCGCAGCGCCTTCGCCTCGATCTGCCGGATCCGCTCGCGTGTCACCGTGAAAGCCACGCCGACCTCCTCCAGTGTGCGTTCTGCGCCATCGGCGACACCGAAGCGCATCCTGAGGACTTCCTTCTCCCGGGGCGAAAGAGTATCGAGCACCGCCCGCGTTTGCTCTTGCAGGTTCCGGGCGAGAACCGAGCTCGTCGGCGAGGCGGCCCGCCGGTCCTCGATGAAATCTCCCAGGCGGTTGTCCTCGTCCTCGCCAAGGGGTGTTTCCAGACTGATGGGATCCTGGGCGATTCGCTGCACCCGGAGAACCTTGTTCACCGGAATCAGCATCGTCCGGGCGATTTCCTCCGGGCGCGGCTCGCGGCCCAGCTGCTGGACCAGGGACCGGGTGGTGCGCACGAGCTTGTTGATGGTCTCGATCATGTGCACCGGCACACGGATGGTGCGCGCCTGATCGGCAATGGCGCGGGTAACCGCTTGACGGATCCACCAGGTGGCGTAGGTGGAGAACTTGTAGCCGCGCCGGTACTCGAACTTCTCCACGGCCTTCATCAGACCAATGTTCCCTTCCTGGATCAGGTCCAGGAACTGCAAACCCCGGTGCGTGTACTTCTTGGCAATGGACACCACCAGGCGCAGGTTCGCCTCGACCATCCGGTGCTTGGCGTTGCACATCTTCCATCTGGCCCGCTCCGCCCTGCGGGCAATGGACGGCAGCGCGCCGGGGGCGGCGCCCACCTCCTTCTCGAGAGCCCGAACGCGGCGGCGCACGACTTGAAGCTCGCGGCGCAGGGCAACGCGGGAGTCGCGCCGGCGGGTGCACCAGAGCCGGCGCTGGAGGCCCTTCTCGTCCTGGGTGAGCTTCTCCACCTGCCGTGCGGCACGGCAGAGCGCCGAGCAACTCTCGAGGATCACCCGGCCGGGAAGGTCGATGGCCTCGGCCTGGCGGGCCGAGAGCACGCGCCAGCGCTGGAGCTCGATCTGCCGCATCCGCCAGGCACGGGATCCCCGCCGCAGCCGGCTCGCCTGCCTCTCGACGGCATCCACCTCCCGGGTGATCCTGGACAGCTCTCGCGCGGCCGCCCGGACCCGGCCCATGCCCCCGGCGGTCGCGGCGCCCGGACCCTCATCCGGGCCCCATCCTGCAGAACCTTCTTCATCCTCCAGCTCCAGGGATTGAACGACTCTCTCTTGCGCCCGGATCGATTTCTCCAGCAACCGGGTCCATGCCAGAGCGCGCAGAAGAGCGCGCCGTCCACGCTGGATGCGGCGGGCCAGCTCGATTTCACCGGCTCGATCCAGGAGAGGGACCATGCCCATCTCACGCAGGTAAACGCGAACCGGATCGCCGTGGACCTCGACCGGGGCCGCGTCACGAACCGCGCCGCGCCGCGCCGCCTTGAGGGCGGCGGATCTCCCGTCGGACTCAGAGATCCGGATTCCCCTGGAGGCAAAGAGGTGGAAAACGGCGTCGATTTCCGCCGGCGAACAGATGGCCCGCGGAAGAGTTTCGTGCAGCTCATCGTAGACCAGGTATCCCCTGGCCTCGCCCATGCTGACCAGCTGCGCGACCTCCTGGTACTTCTCAGCGATTTGCAAGCCCAACTCCCCCGGGCGAACCCCCCAGCCGGGAGGCCGCCACCGGCCCGATTCTTCTCCGCGCCCTCAGGACAAAGCGTCAATCCTCCGCCGCAGCTCGAGTTTTTTCTTCAGCAATGCATCGATCCGAGCCCCGTCGCCGGCCTCCTCCCTGCCTTCCTGCAGCTGCTGCTGCAAACGACGGCTCTCTCTCTCAAGCCGTTCTTTCTCCAGCGCCTTGCGGCACGCTTCCACCTCGCCGGAATGCAGACCGGGAAAATCATCCAGGGCGATCTCCATCAGAACATCGCGGTCCTCCGGTGCCAGAATCTGTTCCAGTGACGCGACCGAAACCGCGAGACCGGCCCGATGTTGACCGAGGACCGCGGCGATCAGGCGCTCGCTGACCAGGCCCGAGAAGTCCGAATCGACCGCTTCCTCGGCCAGGCGGCCCCGGACCGTGGCATCCGTGAGCATGAGATAAAGCAGACGCCGTTCTGCCGGAGTGCCCCGGCGTCCTCCCGCTTCCTGTTGCCGCGCCGCGGAGCCCAGGTTCCCGCGCCGCGCCGGCTGCATGCGCCGGAATTCGTCCCGCACGGCCTCTTCGGGAAGATGGAACCGTTCGGCCAGGCGGCCCAGGGCGGCGGCCCGCAGGACGGGACTCCGGATCCGGGCCAGCCGCGGCAGGACCTCTCTGACGGCACCGGCCTTCCCTTCGGGCCGGCCGAGATCCTTGCCCTCCCCGGCCGCGTTCATCAGGTGCTCGATGAAAGGAGGGGCCCCGGCCACTTTTTCAGTGTAGGCCCGGACACCATGAAGGCGCACGAAATCGTCCGGATCCTGCCCCTCCGGCAGCTCCAGGACGCGGATGTCGAACTGCCGCTCCAGCAGGACCTCCACGGCCCGATCCGCCGCCTGGCGTCCCGCCCGGTCGGCATCGAAGTTGAGAACCACCCCGGAGGTGAATCGCTTGAGAAGGCGCGCCTGTTCTCCGGTGAACCCCGTTCCCAGAACCGCAACCATGTTCCGGACCCCGGCTTCCCAGAGAGAGGCGAAGTCCATATACCCTTCCACGATGATGGCATGGCCCTGCTCCCGGATGCCGTCCCTGGACCAGGAGAGACCGTAGAGGTGCCGCCCCTTGTTGAAGAGAGGTGTGTCCGGGGAATTGAGGTATTTCGGGTCTCCGTCATCCAGGAGACGTCCTCCGAACCCGATGACACCCCCGCCCAGCCGCTCGATGGGAAAGACGATGCGATTGCGGAACCAGTCGTACGGACCTCTTCCCTCGCCCCGGGAACGGACCAGCCCCGCCTTGACCAGGTCCGCGTCCGTGTAACCCTGGCGGCGGAGGTGCGCCCTCAGGTTCTCCCAGCCCGCCGCCGCGAAACCGATGCCGAGCCGCTTGCAAGTTTCTTGACCGAGGCCACGCTCCCGGAGGTACCGGCGAGCCCGTTCCCCCTTGTCGGAGGCCAGCACGGAAGAGTAGTAAACCGAGGCGGCGCGGTGGATCTCCAGGAGCCGCTCCGGCGGTCCGCCGCGTTCTCCCCGGCCTCGCCGGGGGAGGGGAACCCCGAACCGGGTTGCCAGCTGGGTCAAGGCATCCCGGAACTCCAGGTGCTCCATCTGCATCAGGAACTTGAAGGCATCCCCTCCCACCCGGCAGCCGAAACAGAAGAAGAGCTGTTTCTCGGGATCGACAACGAACGACGGTGTTTTTTCGTTGTGAAAGGGACAAAGACCCTTCAGCTTCCGGCCGGCTTGCTTGAGGGAAACGTGGTCGGAAATCAGCCGCACGATATCTGCGGCGACCCTCACGTCGTGGACAAAGTCTCCCTGGGGAGGACCTTCCACGCTGCTTCCCCCCGGCGGAGGAGAATAACCTCTTCCTGCCGACTCTCTTGTGCCCCGGTGGACGGGGACTCAACCGGCCGGCCCCCGGGGAGGGAACTCCGCCCCGGACTACACGATCGCCCCGGCCGGGCACTCACTCCTGCCGGACAGCCCGCCACCTGGCCGGCGACGGACCACCCTTGGCTTGCCTCTCAAGATTCAGCGCTGGAACTCGACCGACCCCGTCGAACACCATGCCTGGCGGAAGAGGGGATTCTGGAACCCCTCCCTAGCCAAACGATAAATATAGGTCCGGGCCCGGCGCGTGTCAAGAAAACTTTTGTGGAAAAAGCCCTATTTTCGGGTCCCGCAGTGGACAATCAGGTCCGCCCCCAGCGCGGCGCCCACCCCGTTATCGATGTTGACCACCATCAGCCCCCCTGCGCAACTGGTCAGCATGGACAGCAGAGCTGCGATCCCCCCGAAGGCTGCACCGTACCCCACACTGGTGGGAACTCCGATGACCGGGCATCCCGTCATCCCCGCCACAACCGACGGAAGCGCCCCTTCCATTCCCGCCACCGCGATGATCACCCGGGCGCGGTCGAGTTCGGACCGCGTGCTGAGGAGCCGGTGCAATCCGGCCACGCCGATGTCGACCAGCCGGGTCACCTGATGTCCCAGCGCTTCCAGCACCACGGCGGCCTCCTCGGCCACCGGTCCATCGGTGGTGCCGCCCGAGCACACCACGATGCCGGTCTTCCGTTTCCGGACGGATCGGCCCATCACCGCTACGCCCGCCTCCGGGTGAGCGCGAACGCCGGCAATTCTCTCCTGGAGCGCCTGGAGGGCGGGCTCGGAGAGTCGGGTGGCGACCACCGGTCCTCCTGCAGCCGTCATCCGCTCGCAGATCCGGACGATTTGATCCGGCGTCTTCCCCTCGCCGTAGACGATCTCCGGAGCCCCGCGGCGCAGCCGGCGGTGGTGGTCGATCTTGGCATCGCCAATGTCCTCGAAAGGCAGGTCCCGGAGGCCGGCCATGACCTGGTCGAGAGACACAGCACGCTCCCGGAAGCGCTGGAGGAGGTCACGGAGGCGGCGGGGGTCCATTCCTGGGGCGTCTCTGCGCAGCATACTACCACCATTGACACCCCTCTCCAGGCTGAAATAGGCTTCTGCCATGTCTCCCAGAGGTGATGAGAAGCGGCTCCATGACCGCGTTCAGGACCGCCTGACCCTCCAGACTCTTTCATCCGACCATGGCACCATCAGGATGGAGACCACCAACCTCAGCCTCGGCGGGGTGTACTGCCACTCAGACCGTTCCATCCCTCCCATGACCCGGTTGCGGCTCAGTATCTTCCTGCCTTCCAGCGATGGCCGCCCGGCGAAACTTCACTATCCCCTCGAGGTGGATGCCGTGGTCGTGCGCAGCGATCCCCTGGACCGGCCCCTGCCCGGGCTTCCAGACTCTCAACCGGCCGCCTCCTTCTTCCCCGAAAACGGCCACGGCTCCTCCGGCTATCGCCTGGCCCTCTTCTTCGACAACATGAAGAAACAGGATCGCCGCGTCCTCGCCCGCTACCTCGCTTCCATTTCCACCCAGTGACCGGCGAGCTCATCGTCGGGGTCACCGGGGCGTCGGGAGCCGCCCTCGCCGTGTCTTTCCTCCGCGCTCTGCTGCGCCAGAAATCCATCACGCGGGTCCATCTGATCATCTCCCAGCACGCTTTCCCTGTCCTGTCGCAGGAGCTGAAAGCTCCCCAGCTGGATGGCCAGGGATTCGTGAGGCAATTTCTGGAGGGGAACGAGCGGATCCAGTTCCTGAGGGATGATCAGCTGGCCGCGCCCATCGCCTCGGGCAGCCACCGGACGGACGGCATGGTCATCGTTCCCTGCAGCGCCAACACGCTTGCCTCCGTTGCCACCGGCCGCGCCGACCGGCTCATCTCCCGGGCCGCGGATGTGGTGCTTAAAGAGCGCCGATCTCTCCTGCTGGCCGTGCGCGAGACACCGCTGAGCACGACTCACCTGGAAAACATGCTGCGGGCCAGCCGGAACGGCGCCGTCATCTTTCCGGTCTGCCCCGCTTTCTACGCCCGTCCGCGGTCGGTGGAGGAATTGATCCAGAACTTCGCTCTTCGTCTGCTCAATCACCTGGGCCTGGACGCCGACCGCGGCTACCGGTGGGGAACTCCTCCCGCGGGCGCCTGACCGCCATCGTCTTCATGAAGTCTCAGATGCCCCTGACCATCCGGTCTCCAGGTCGGCTGGAGGAGACCCTGCGGATGGTGCGCTTCTCCCACACTCTTTTCGCCCTTCCCTTTGCCCTCACGGGGATGATCCTGGCAGCCAGGGGCCTGCCGCCGGGGCGAGTCTTCTTGTGGATCGTGGCCGCCATGGTCGGCGCCCGGACCGCGGCCATGGCCTTCAATCGCCTGGTCGATCGGCGCTTCGACACCGCCAATCCACGCACCGCGGCCCGCACTCTGCCGGCGGGCCGGTTGACCCCCGCCTTCGCCTGGGGAGTGTTTGCGTCCGCGTCCCTCCTGTTCCTCATCGCCGCGTGGCAGCTGAACGGCCTGGCTCTTGCCCTGGCCCCGCTCGCCCTGGTGATCCTCTGCGGCTACTCGTTCACCAAACGGTTCACACCCTGGACTCATCTCTTCCTGGGGCTGTCGCTGGCCGGGGCGCCCCTGGGCGCCTGGATTGCCGTGCGCGCCGGCGTCTCCACGGAGGCCTTTCTTCTCAGCGGGGCGGTTCTGTTCTGGACGGCCGGATTTGATGTCATCTACGCGCTGCAGGACGCCGACTCCGACCGCTCCCTCGGGCTGCATTCCTTGCCGGCCTGGCTGGGACCGGCAGCCGCCCTGCGCTGGGCACGCGCCTTCCATTTCCTGGCCGGCGTCCTGCTTTTCTTCACCGGGCATGCCGCCCGCCTGGGGCTGTTCTATTACACCGGCATGGTCCTGTCTCTCATTCTCCTGACCGCCGAGCACCTTCTCGTCGGCCCGCGGGATCTGTCCCGCCTGCCGATCGCCTTCTTTCGTCTCAATGTTGCGGTGGGGCTGTCATTGCTTCTTTGCACCTCTCTGGATCTGCTCCTGGCTTGATCTTCAGCGGACCGCTCGCTTGAAAAGCGCGCCAGTCAAGCGAAAACGCGGGATCATGTCTTGACAGTCTCCTGGCCGTCCGCTATAAGAGCGAGAGGGCAGGCTATTCCTGTCAAGATGATGAGGTGAGAAAGGAGGTGATCCCATGAACAAGGCGGACTTGATTGCCGTCATTGCGAAGGATACGAACATCAGCAAGGCAGACGCCGGCAAGGCGCTGGATTCTCTCACGAAGAGGGTGACCCAATCCCTGAAGAGGGGAGAGAACGTCACGTTGGTGGGGTTTGGAACCTTTTCCGTCACCAAGAGAAAGGCCCGCACCGGACGCAATCCCCAGACGGGAGAGACCATCAAGATCAAGGCCAAGAAGGTCCCGAAGTTCAAACCGGGGAAGGATTTGCTGAGCCATATCTCCCGGTAGCAGCCCCACTGCAGAGAGAAAATATCGCATGCAGGGAGGGGCTCATGACGAGTCCCTCCCTCTTATCCTCTCCGGCTGATCCGCTTCCGGTCTCCTGGTCTTCCGCCGGGGCGACCTCCGGGGGTTGATGCCGGTGGAGCCGGCCGGGGGGTCGCCCAGCCGGACCAGCAACGCGCCGGCTTCGACCGTGTCGCCCTCTGCGACACGAACCTCGGCAACCACCCCGGCCCGCGGGGCGGTCAGTTCGTTTTCCATCTTCATGGCCTCGACCACCACCACCCCGGCCCCTCGTTTCACCTCCTGCCCGACCCGGACGCACAGGCGCACGACGCGGCCCGGCATGGGCGCGGTGATCGTACCGGGAGCGGAACGCGTTTCTCGACCCGGACGGAGAAGGGGCTCTGCCCGCTTCGTCAGCTCGAATCGGAAGCTCCGGCCTTCGAGCTCCACCACAGAGGCGGTCCGCTCGAAGCGCACCCGGGCCACGTAGGAAGCCCCATCGATGAGCAGGGACCAGTCTCCGGCGCCCAGCCGGCGTGCATCCACCGACAGGAGACTCTTTCCATCGAATACGGTGTACTCCGCCCCGCGGCGCCGCACCTCGATCCGCTTGACGCCGTCATTCTTCCCGAGGTGGAACTCCATCAGCGGCCGCGCCCGCGGGAGTGCCGCCGGATGGGGACGCCTGGAAGCACCGCGCGCTTCCAGGCACTGAGATCGCGGACCCTGTCCCCCCGGGAGATCGCCCCGGAACCCGAACGACACTCCAGCGCGGCAATCACGGCGGCCGCCTCCGCGGCCCGCTCCAGGGCCGGCTCTGCATCCTCCTCGCTCGCAGTCCCCAGGAGATGCTCCTCCACGAAACCGGTGTCGAAACGGCCCGCGCGGAAATCCGGATGGCGCATGAGAGCCCGGTGAAACGGAATGGTCGATTCAACCCCGCTCACGCGGTATTCACCCAGGGCACGGAGCATCCGATCGAGGGCTCGCTGCCGGCTCTGGCCCCAGGTGATGAGCTTGGCCATCAGCGGATCATAATCCAGGGGCACGGTGTACCCCTCGTAGATTCCCGCCTCCTCGCGGACGCCCGGCCCGGAGGGTGGACGGTACGTCTCCACCCGGCCGGGCGACGGGAGAAAATTCCGCCGGGGATCCTCGGCGTAGATCCGGCACTCGATGGCCGCGCCGCGCATCTGCACGCCGGACGAGCCCACCCCCGGATCCCGTCCGGCGGCAATCCGGATCTGCGCCTGCACCAGATCGATCCCGGTCACCATCTCCGTCACCGGGTGCTCCACCTGCAGGCGGGTGTTCATCTCCATGAAGAAGACCTCTCCGGCGGCATCCATGATGAATTCCACCGTCCCGGCATTGCGATACTCCACCGCCTCCGCCGCCCGGACGGCCATTTCACCCAGGCGCGCCCGCAAGGCTCCGTCCACGGCCGGCGAGGGCGACTCCTCGACCAGCTTCTGGTGGCGCCTCTGGATCGAGCACTCCCGTTCGCCCAGATGGATGGTCCGGCCCTGGGCATCGGCCAGGATCTGCACCTCGATATGGCGGGGCCGCTCCACGAACCGCTCCATGAACAGGTCGGCATTGCCGAAGGCGGACTCCGCCTCGGAGCGGACGGCCCGAAAGGCCGCAGCCAGCTCCGCCTGGCATGTGACCCTCCGCATTCCCTTGCCGCCCCCTCCGGCCACTGCTTTCAGGAGGACCGGAAATCCGATCTGCTTGGCCAGATGGGACGCCTCCTTCTCATCCGCCACCGCGCCTTCAGAACCCGGGGTGACCGCCACACCAGCCTTCCGCATCTTCTCGCGTGCCTTGACCTTGTTCCCCATGGCTCGGATGGCAGAAGAGGGGGGGCCAATGAAGGTACATTCAGATTTTTCTATATATTCGGCAAATTCCGAATTTTCCGAAAGAAAGCCATATCCTGGATGAATCGCGGCAGAACCTGATTTTCTGGCGATCTCGACCATCTGCTGAATATCAAGATAGGCCTGACGCGGGCTGGAAGCGTGGAGTCGATACGCTTCTTCCGCCTCGAGGACATGCCGGGCCGTCCGATCCACCTCGGAAAAAACGGCCACCGGACAGATTCCCATCTCGCGGCAGGCGCGGATGATCCGGACGGCAATCTCTCCCCGGTTGGCAATCAGCACTTTCTTGAACAGCGGGTCCGGCATGATTCAGAGCGGGATGTTGCCGTGCTTCCGCGACGGGTTCCGCTCCCTCTTGTTGCGCAGGAGCTCCAGGCCACGGATGAGACACGCGCGGGTGCGCCGGGGCCGGATCACGTCATCCACGAAACCCCGCTCTGCCGCATCGTACGGGTTGGCGAACCGGCGGCGGTAGGTTTCCACGTGACGCAACCGGACCTCCTCCGGGATGGGTGCCGCCTTCAGCTCCTTGCGATAGAGAATGTTCACGGCGGCTTCCGGACCCATGACGGCGATCTCCGCCGTCGGAAAGGCCAGATTGAGGTCGGCCCGGATGTGCTTGGAGGACATCACACAATAAGCGCCTCCGTACGCCTTGCGCGTGATGACGGTGATCTTTGGTACCGTGGCCTCGGCGAACGCGTAGAGCAGCTTCGCCCCGTGGCTGATGATGCCGCGAAACTCCTGATCGGTGCCGGGCAGGAATCCCGGAACATCCTCGAAGACAATGAGCGGTATGTTGAACGCGTCGCAAAACCGCACGAAACGGGCCCCCTTCCGCGAAGAATCGATATCGAGCACGCCGGCCAGGTGCGCCGGCTGATTCGCCACGATGCCGATGGAGTACCCCCCCAGGCGGGCAAAACCAACAATCAGGTTGCGGGCAAACTCCTCGTGCACCTCGAGGAAATCACCGTCATCGACCAAGGACCTGATGAGGACCTTCATGTCATACGGCTGGTTCGGATTCCGAGGGATCAGATTCTCCAGATCGCTCTCTTCTCGATCGATCGGATCATCGGTCGCCACGTACGGCGGTTCCTCCATGTTGTTGGATGGGATGTATGACAGGAGCTTGCGGAGCAGCGCCAGGCAAGCCCTGTCATCATCCACTGCAAAATGGGTCACGCCCGAGACCGCGGCATGAGTCGCCGCTCCCCCCAGGTCTTCCTTGGAGACTTCTTCATGGGTGACCGTCCGCAGCACTTCAGGCCCGGTGATGAACATGTAAGAGGTACGCCGCACCATGGCGATGAAATCCGTGATGGCTGGCGAGTAAACCGCGCCGCCGGCGCATGGTCCCATGACGGCCGTGATCTGCGGAACAACGCCTGAGGCCAGGGTATTGCGCAGGAAGATCTCGGCATACCCGGCCAGGGATGCCACACCCTCCTGAATGCGGGCGCCGCCTGAGTCGTTGAGACCGATGATGGGCAAGCCGTTTTTCACGGCCATATCCATCACCTTGCAGATTTTCTGGGCGTAGGTTTCCGAGAGAGAGCCGCCGAAAACCGTGAAGTCCTGCGCGAACACCATCACTTCGCGGCCGTCCATGCGGCCGTGGCCCGTCACAACTCCATCGCCCGGGATCCGGTTTTTTTGCATCTGGAAATTCGTCGAGCGGTGGATGACAAAACGATCGAACTCGGAAAACGTTCCCGGATCCAGCAGAATATCCAGGCGTTCCCGCGCCGTCAGCTTTCCGGCGTCATGCTGCCGCTTGATCCGCTCCCGGCCACCTCCCTCCATGGCCAGGCGGCTGCGCTTTTCGAGATCCTCGAATTCCCGGCTCACGGATCCTGCTGACTCGCCGGCGCCAGCCCATTCACGATGCTTGCTCGTTGCCGGAACCGGGCAGCCGAGCCAGGGCGACGACCTTGTCGTCCCCGCTCACATCGATGACACGGACTCCCTGGGTCGCGCGGCCGATCACGGAAATCCCCCGTGCCGCCATCCGGATGATCTTCCCGTGCGAGGTGATGAGCATCACCTCGGCCGTATCATCCACCCGTTTCACCCCGATCACCGGACCATTCTTCGGGGTCACCCGAATGTTGATCCTCCCCTTGCCGCCGCGCCTCTGCGATCGGTACTCCTGGAGACGGGTCCGCTTCCCGTAGCCGTTCTCGGTGACCGACAGAATCGACCCGTCATCTCCCGAGACCGTTTCCATCTCCACCACATGATCTCCTTCCCCGACGCTGATACCGCGCACGCCACGGGCCGAGCGGCCCATGGCCCGGACATTCTTTTCGGGAAAACGGATCGACATGCCGGAGCGTGTCGCCAGGAAAATGTCATCGTTTCCATCGGTGAGGCGCACCGAGAACAATGAATCATCTTCATCAATACTGAGGGCGATGATTCCCGAGACCCGGGGGTGCGAGAACGCGCTCAGCGGAGTTTTCTTCACGATTCCGTTCTTTGTGGCCATGACAACGAAACGATCCTCGGCGAAGGCCCGCACCACCAGTTGCGCTGCCACGGAGTCGCCGGGCTGGAGCGCCACCAGATTGACGATGGCCTTTCCCTTGGCCGCGGCTCCCACTTCAGGGATGGCGTACACCTTGAGCCAGTGAACCCGCCCGCGGTTCGTGAAGCACAGGACATAAGCATGCGTGGAAGCCACGAACATCTCCTCGACGAAGTCCTCCTGGTTGAGGACCATGCCGATGCGCCCCTTGCCGCCCCGGTGCTGCGCCCGGTAGGTGTCGAGCGGGCTGCGCTTGATGTAACCGGAGTGCGAGACGGTCACCACCATGTCCTCCTCGGCAATGAGGTTCTCGGTGGTGAAATCCTCCACTTCGGAGGAAACAATTTCGGTGCGGCGGGAATCCGCGAACGTCTTGCTGATGCCCTGCAGTTCCTCGATGATGATGCTGTCCACCAGCTGATCCGAGGCGAGGATCTCTTTGAGGTTCTTGATGACCTCCAGGATGTTCTGGTACTCGTCGACGATCTTCTTCCGTTCCAACCCGGTCAGCCGCTGCAGGCGCATGTCGAGAATCGCCTGGGCCTGGATCTCGCTGAGCTTGAAACGCAGGCGCAAACCTTCCCTCGCCTCCTGGGGAGACTGCGCTTTGCGGATCAAGGCCACCACTGCGTCCAGGTTGTCCAGGGCAATCTTGAGGCCTTGCAGAATATGCGCGCGCTCCTCGGCCTTGCGCAGGTCAAAGCGGGTCCGCCGGACCACCACCTCGCGGCGGTGTTCGACGAAGTGGCGCATGACATCCTTCAGATTGAGCACTCGTGGACGGCCATGGACAATGGCCAGCATGATGATGCCAAAGCTCTGCTGGAGCCGGGAGTGCTTGTAGAGCTTGTTCAGAACTACGGAGGGCATCTCGCCGCGCTTCAGCTCGATGACGATCCGCATCCCCTCTCGGTCGGATTCGTCGCGGATATCGGAGATGCCCTCGAGTTTCCGCGCCCGGACGCGTTCGGCGATCTTGCTGATGAGCTCCGCCTTGTTCACCTGGTAAGGAATTTCCGTGATCAGCAACCGGTTCCGATCTTTGGAGAACGGCTCCACCGTCACGCGGGCCCGCATGCAAATCGTTCCCCGCCCGGTCGCGTATGCCTGGCGGATGCCTTCCCTCCCCTGGATGATGCCGGCTGTGGGAAAATCCGGCCCCGGCAAGAAATCCATCAGCTCGGCCACGGAAATATCCGGATTCTTGATGCTGGCAATGATGCCTTTCACCACCTCGCCCAGATTATGGGGAGGGATGTTGGTGGACATGCCCACCGCGATTCCCGAGGAGCCGTTGACCAGAAGGTTGGGAAAGCGCGACGGGAGGATCAGCGGCTCCTTGAGGGTTTCATCGTAGTTGGGGCCGAAATCAACGGTGTCTTTCTCGATATCCGCCAACATCTCGTGGGCCAGACGGTGCATGCGGATCTCGGTGTAGCGCATGGCCGCCGGGGCATCGCCATCGACCGAGCCAAAATTTCCCTGTCCATCGATGAGCGGGCAGCGAAGCGAAAAATCCTGCACCATTCTGACAATGGTGTCGTAAACAGCGGCATCGCCATGGGGATGGTATTTTCCGATCACGTCTCCCACGACACGCGCAGATTTCTTGTACGGTTTGTTGTAGTCGTTCTTCAAGTCATGCATCGCGAACAACACACGGCGATGCACCGGCTTGAGTCCGTCGCGGACATCGGGCAGCGCCCGGCCGACGATCACACTCATGGCGTACTCGAGATACGACTTGCGCATCTCGTCCTCGATGTTGACCGGAAGACGGATATCTCTCTGTTCGGTGCTCATGGGACCTTTTGCCGGGGCGGGGCGGGAGGGAGCCCCTGTCCCCGACCTGGCAGGCTCCTAGACGTCGAGGTACTGCACCTCGAGGGCGTTTTCCTGGATGAACTGCCGCCGGGGCTCCACCTCGTCTCCCATCAAGCGGCTGAAGATCGTTTCCGCTTCGAGAAGATCATCAATGCGTACCTGTAGCAACTTGCGCGTCACCGGATTCATGGTGGTCTCCCAGAGCTGCACGGGATTCATCTCGCCCAGTCCCTTGTAACGCTGGATGTGGAGGCCTTTCTTCCCGCTCTCCAGCAGTGTATGGAAGAGGGCTTGCCAGGAAACAAACGATTCCTGGTCGCCATTCTTGGAGAGAAGAAAGGGCGGCGTGTGCAGCTCGTCGATCCCCTGGTACGCCTTGGCGAGCTTGCTGTAGAGCGGCGTGCCCAGTCGATCGGCATCGATGGTGACTTGTTCCAGAACCCTTCCCAGGGAAGTCAAGCGGATGCGCCAACCATCTCCTTGCTCGTCTTTCTCCGGATCCGACACCTGGCGCCCCTCCTCCCTCAGGGCCTCCACCACCTGCTTGAGCTTGGTATCTTCCTTCAGGTCCTTAGCCCCCATCACCGATCGGGACATGAGGATCTCGGTGAGTCCCGAGTCCAGCCCCCGCTTGGCAAGAAGATCCCGATAATGGGCATAAAGGGCCAGCCGGTGCAGGACGTTCTTGAGCCGCTCCCCGGTCAGAATCAGCTTCTTGTGCGGCACCGAGACCGTCTGCTCCTCCGAAGCCTTCTCCATGAGCAGCCCGGACAGCTCTTCATCATTACTGACGTAGGTCTCGGTCTTTCCCCGCGCCACGCGGTAAAGGGGCGGCTGAGCGATGTACAGGAACCCCCTTTCGATGAGCTCGCGCATCTGGCGGAAGAAGAAGGTCAAGAGGAGCGTGCGGATATGGGAGCCATCCACGTCGGCGTCGCACATGATGATGATGCTGTGATAGCGCAGCTTGGCAAGGTCCAGTTCCTTCTCGATCCCACACCCAAGGGCCGCGATGATGGTCCGGATTTCCTCGTGTCCCAGCATCTTGTCGACACGCGCCTTTTCCACGTTGAGGATCTTGCCCCGGAGTGGAAGGATGGCCTGGAACCGGCGGTCACGCCCTTGCTTGGCCGAGCCTCCGGCGGAGTCCCCCTCGACCAGATAGATCTCACACTCCCCCGGATCCTTCTCCGAGCAATCGGCCAGCTTTCCAGGCAAGCTGGACGAATCCAGCGCGCCCTTCCGGCGGGTGAGCTCTTTTGCCTTGCGCGCCGCTTCCCGGGCCCGCGCCGCCTCCACCACCTTTTCGGCGATGCGCCGCGCCACCGGAGGATGCTCCTCCAGGTAGCGGCCCAGGCCTTCGTTGACCAGAGTTTCGACGATTCCCTTGACTTCGCTGTTGCCCAGCTTGGTCTTGGTCTGTCCTTCGAACTGGGGCTCCGAAACCTTCACCGAGATAACGGCGGTCAGGCCTTCACGAACGTCGTCCCCGGTGACATTGGTCTCCTTGATTTCTCGGGAGAGGTTCGCTCCATTCGTCATGTAGCTGTTGATGCAGCGGGTCAGCGCGGATCGGAACCCCGTGAGGTGGGTGCCTCCCTCCCGCGTGTTGATCGAGTTAGTGTAGGAGAAGACGGTTTCGGTGTAGGAGGTGTTGTACTGCAGCGCCACCTCCAGCAGCGCCTCGTCCCGAACTCCCTTGATATAGATCGGCTGGGGGTGGATCGTTCCTTTGGACTCGTTGAGATGCTGCACGAAGGCGCGAATCCCTCCGTCATACTTGAAGGTGCTGGTCTTTCCCTGGCGCTCGTCGGCGAGCAGGATCTCGACTCCCGAGTTGAGGAAAGCAAGTTCCCTCAGGCGCTGGGCCAGCACATCAAACGAGAACTGGGTGGCGCCAAAGATGGCCGGGTCCGGGAGAAACGTGATCTTGGTGCCCCGGCGGGTTGTCCTGCCGGTTTCCCGGAACGCGGTAGTCGGTTTCCCCCTGCCGTAAGACTGGCAGTAAACCTTTCCGTTGCGCCAGATCTCCAGATCGAGCCGGTCGGAAAGCGCATTCACTACCGACACCCCGACCCCGTGAAGACCTCCGGAGACCTTGTAGGTCTCATTGTCGAACTTGCCGCCCGCATGGAGAATGGTCATCACGACCTCGGCGGCTGGTTTGTTTTCTTCTTGATGAAAGTCGACCGGGATACCCCGCCCGTCATCGATCACCGTGACCGAGTTGTCGATGTTCAAAGTGACCTGGATCTGCTTGCAGTGCCCCGCCTGGGCTTCATCGATGGAGTTATCGACCACCTCGAAAACCATGTGGTGGAGCCCGCCCAGGTCCGTGTCGCCGATGTACATTGCGGGACGCTGTCGGACGGCTTCCAGGCCGGGAAGAACCTTGATCTTGCTGGCATCATAAGATGTCGGCGACATCTGTTCTTCCTCGCGGTCGGGGCCGTCTGTTTCCGTCATGCTCGTCCTTGCCGCAACGGGGAAATCAAGTCCGGGAAAGAATGAGGGCCTGTGGCGGAATAGCTCCTTGTCTCATTCCAACCGTTGAATTATACCATTCCGGACGCGGAGATGGCGGCTTTTGCCGTGGCCGTGGTCCCATTCGAGGCCCCGGGAAGACGCCACGAGAACCTGGTACGGTCCACCCAGCAGGCCCAGCGCCTGCCGGATCCTCCGCGCATCGAGCTCGGCCTCAAGATCGTCCAGGAGGAGCACAGGATAGGTCCCCCGGCATTCCTCATATAGCAACATCTTGGCGACCTTCAGTGCAATCAGAGCCGCTCGCTGCTGGCCGGACGATCCGTACCGCACCAGGTCGATACCTGCCTGTTCCAGGGAGATGTCGTCCCTCTGGGGTCCGACCAGGGAATGTCCACGAACCGCTTCCTTCTCCAGATGAGATTGATAGAGCCTGACAAGAGCCTCCCTGAGGTCATCTTCTGCCACACCCTGCAGTCCTGAATCGGGCTGGTAGGCGAGGACGGGTGGCCCTCCGGGGACCAGATCGCCTAGTTGCAGCATCCGGGTGAGAATCGCGCCAGCCCCTGAATATAAGCACTGCGGGCCATCTGGATGCGGTGAGGACCAAGGGATTCTGTCCCACGACCCCGCGATCCACGAAACGCCGTCTGGCGGCCGGGCCCCCATGAAACAGCTCAAGGCGCGCCGAGGAAAGAGCCAGCGCCGGGCGTCCCGTGCCGCGAAAGGTCCACCCCATGGCCAGGAAAAAGACCGCCTCGAGGAGGTTCGTCTTTCCCTGTCCGTTCTCCCCCGAGATGAGGTTCAGCCCCCTGCCCCACTCCACCTGTCCGTCAGCGAGATTTCGGAAGGACCTCAGCCTGATCCGCTCCAAGAACGTGTCACTGGTCTCCTTGGCCCTGGAGTTGCATGGGCATCACCACGTACAGATACTCGAACGACCGTGCCTCATCAACGCCGGTGAACAGCCCCTGCGTGTTGGCATCTTTCAGGAAAAGGCGGACGCGCCTTCCGCCCACCGCTTCCGTGAAATCAAGCAGATAGCGGGCGTTGAAACCAATCGCCATCTTCTCTCCCGCATAGTCCAGGGACACCGACTCCTCCGCTTCACCCACTTCAGGCGAATTCGAAGAAATCTTCAGCCGGCCCTTCGAGAGCTCCAGACGAATCGCCCGGGATCGCTCGCTGGACAGAAGCGACACCCGCTTCAAGGCGTCGCTCAGAGCAGATCGTTCCACCGTTGCCGCGGTGCCGTCAAACTTTGGCAAGACCTTTTCATAGGCGGGAAAGGATTTTTCCAGGAACCGGGAGGTCAACACCGAGCGATCAAAATGAAACAACAGGTGATTGTTCATTTCTCCGCATATCAGCTCCTCTTCGGCTTCCCTGTTCATCAAAACCTTCATGAGCTCCAGGAGTGTCTTGCGGTGCACCACCCGCTTGATGGCAGCGCCCTCGGGCGCTCCCTTCAGCTCTTTGCGCACAAACGCCAGCCGGTGGCCATCGGTCGCCACCAGGCTGAGCTGCTTTCCCTCCAGGGAGAAGAGCGCGCCATTCAATGAGTAAACCGGGTCATCCACCGTCACCGCGAAAATCACTCGCGCAACCATTTCCCGCAGGTCCGCCGCAGGCAACCGCACCGGGTTCTTGACAGGCTCCTCCGGCGGCTGGGGAAAGTCGGCGGCCGGCAAACCTCTCAACAAGAAGCGCGAACGCTCGCATTCAACCCCAAGATCAAGATCTCCGACTCTGCTGATCTGGATCTCTCCTTCCGGGAGACTCCTGACGATATCGAAGAGCTTCCGCGCCTGGACCGTGGACTCGCCGGTGCGGCTCACCGCTGCCTCACACCGGGTCTTCAGCCCCACCTCGAGGTCAGTGGCCAGGATCTCGAGTCCCTCGGGCCGGGCACGAAGAAGAAGGTTGGCGAGGATGGGCATGGTCGTTTTTCGTTCGACGATGCCCTGGACCAAGGAAAGCTCGCGGAGGAAGTGTTCCTTTTGTATTACGAATTCCACGCCGGCCTCCGGTTAAGTTTTAGGATCTAGAAATTATGAAGAGAGAATGTAGTGCTTGAAGTAGGCCATGTGGAAAACGGTTCAAGAGCCGCCAAGCAATGTGTTGGAAGCCACTTACAGTGTGTGAACCGGTGCGGAGAGTCCTGTGACTCGCAGCGGCGAAATATGTGGAAGGGATGACGTGGGAACCGGAGAATCACGATGCACAGGAAAACAAACCAGTGCATCTGTGCATGAAGGTTCGATCTCATTGAAAGGAATCCATCAGGCCGTGGATCTGCCTGTCGAAATCAGGATCCGCCTGGCAGATGCCGTGGATTTTCCGGACCGCATGGAGCACCGTCGAGTGATGCTTGTTCCCGAAGCGTCTCCCGAGTTCTGGCAGGGACGCATCGGTGAGTTGTTTGGCGATGTACATGGCAACGTGGCGCGGCAGCGCGAGGCGTTTCGAGTTGTTCTTTGTTTTCAGATCCGCGACGCTGATGTGGTAATGGTCCGCCACCGCCCGTTGTATGGATTCCACGGTGATGGCGTGGCTGGAGGCATCGAGAATATCCTTGAGAGTTTCCGTGGCCAGGTCGAGATCGACGAGACGGCCGGTCAAGGAAGCGTAGGCCATGATCCGCACCAGACAGCCTTCGAGCTCACGAATGTTCGACTTCACCTTGGAAGCGACATAGAGAGCCACTTCCTGCGGGAGAATCAGTTCTTCCGCCTCCGCCTTCTTGCGGAGAATGGCGACCTTGGTTTCAAGGTCGGGCGGCTGGATGTCGGCGATGAGTCCCCATTCGAAGCGGGAGCGCAGCCGTTCTTCGAGAGCAGGGATCTCTCGGGGCCGGCAATCGGATGTAATCACGATTTGTTTTTGCATCTCGTAGAGCTGGTTGAAGGTATGGAAGAACTCTTCCTGGGTGCGCTCTTTGCCCTGAAGAAACTGCACATCGTCCACGAGAAGAATATCCACATTCCGGTACTTTTCCTTGAACTCGATGGTTTTCTCGAAGCGGATGCAGTTGATGAGCTCATTCATGAAGTTCTCGCTGGTGATGTAGTGCAGCTGCGATCGAGGGTTGATCTTGGTGAGGCGGTTGCCAATAGCGTGCATGAGATGAGTTTTTCCCAGGCCGACACCGCCATAGATGTAGAGAGGATTGTAGGCGTGTGAGGGTTTCTCGGCAACGGCCTGGGTCGCAGCGTGGGCAAACTGATTGCAGGAAGAGACCACGAAGGCCTCGAAGGTGTAACGCGGGTTGAGGGCCACCGTGGGGCGGCGAGTGGGAGACCGGCCGGCGGTGGCGCGTGGGGAGCGGCTGGAGGCCGGGCAAGGGGATGGCCGGCTGTTCGACGGACATTCGAAGGAGACAGAGTGAATGTCCGTCTCCAGATCCCCGATCACGTCGTTGACGACCCCCCGGTAATTACTGTTGATCCATTCAAGAAAGAGAGTATTGGGAACGCCGACGAAGAGTGTTCCATCCCTTTCGTGAAGGAGTCTCGTCGGTTGAAACCAGGTACGGAATGAGTGCTTATTGACACGCTTCTCAATTTGCTGCAGGACACGGTCCCACTTGTTCATGCTCCCCGCCCCTTTTCCACAGTTTTTTAACAGCTGTGGAAAAGCATGACATCGATAAACCAAGTGCTATCATAGAGATAAGAGCTATCAGCCGGTTCACGACGGTAAGAGGGCGGCAACGCCTGGAAACAAACCAGCACCAAAACGGGGCTTGCCAGAGCCTCGAGCAGCGATTCACGTGAAGAAATTTGGTTGTCCCGAATCAGCCCAGCCGTTCCGTCCTCGACCCGCACGGAACGAGCGACATCCTAACATGCCCGCCGGAGTGCTGTCCAGCATCTTTTCGGTCCAGGTCAGCAAGTACAAGCAGGTCTAGCAGATCGAATGCTTGACACTCCTGCGGCGCAGCCCTAGAATCAGCGTTTCCGCTCACCAGGTGGCGCTGTGCCCGAGGTCGTGCCGTGAAACGAACCTATCAGCCCAACAATCGCAAGCGCAGGAAGACTCACGGCTTTCTGGTTCGCATGCGCACCCGTGGGGGCCGCGCTGTCATCACGCGCCGCCGCCGCAAAGGCCGCAAGCGGCTGGGTGTCTGACGGCGGTTCCGCGACTTCCGTCACGGGGCGGTGCTCCACGCCGAGTGAGATTCCCAGGATCATGAGGCGCGCTTCCTCGCAATGTTTCAGACCCGCCGACCGACTGCACCACCGCAGGGAATTCGAGTCGGTCTACCGGTGCGGGCAGCGGGCCGGCGCCCGGGAGCTCACGGTCTTTCTCGCACCCGGCCAGGAACCGTTTCATCGCCTGGGACTGGCCGTGCCCCGGCGCCTGGGGAGCGCCGTGAGGCGCAACCGGATCAAGCGCCGGGTCCGGGAAGCCTTCCGGTGCAGTCGGGAGCGCATTCCAGGCTGCTACGATATGGTGGTGCATCCTGGCAAGGCAGCGGCCACCCTCGCCTTCGCCGATCTGTGCGAAGTCCTGATCCAGACCGCCATGCGCGCCGTTCGCGTGCGGCCCGCTTCAGGAAACCGACGGCCATGTACCAACCGCAGGAGCAGGAGGAAGGGAGAATGAACATCTTCCAGCGCGGGGCCATCGGCGCCCTGCGCGCCTACAAGGCGCTGCTCTCTCCATGGCTGCCGCCGGCATGCCGGTTTTACCCCACCTGCTCCGAGTACGGAGTCCTTGCCGTCGGACGGTACGGCTTCCTGCACGGCGGATTCCTGGTCCTGCGGCGCCTCCTGCGCTGCCATCCATTTTCCCGCGGCGGGTTCGACCCACTGGTGTGAGGCCGATCCCGTCCCCCATGGCAGATCTGAGACCATGACCCTGGAACGCCGGCTTCTCCTGGCCATTGTGCTGTCCCTCGGAGTTCTGGTGATGTGGCAGATGCTCATCCCCCACCGCCCGGCTCCCCCGGCGGGAATGGAGGCGGAGACGCCCGCGGCGGCGGAGGCGCAGGCCGAGGAGGCGCCCCTTCCCGCCCCGTCGTTGCTGGAAGACCAGGCGCCGGTGGCCACATCCATGGGAGAGGCGGAGGCGCGGACCCTGACGATCCAGGCGCCGGAAAGCCTGGTCATGCTCACGAACCGCGGTGGACGGGTCATGAGCTGGAAACTGATCACTTACAAGGACCGCCAGGGTCGCAATCTCGAGCTGGTGCCGGCTGCGGCCCAGGCGGCCGATCGCTTGCCGCTGGAACTGCTCCTGGACGACCCGGACCTGCAGAAAGCGGCCAACAGTGCCCTCTATCGCATGGAGCAGCTCGATTCGGGTCCCACGCCGGAAGTGGTGATGACCTGGTCGGACGGCCTGGGCCACCAAGTGAGGAAGACGGTGACGTTCAGGCCGCAGTTCGAGGCATCGGTGGAGATCGATGTCCGGGACCACGGCCGCCCGGTTCCGGCAGCGCTGACCTGGGCCGGGGGGTTCGGGGAGGGGACCGAGGATGGCCTCGGGGGGGGCTTTCTCTACTCGGGTCGGGCGGTCCTGGATGACGCTCCGCGGAAGCCGCTGCGGCTCGCCAAGGTCGGCTCCGCAAGCCGCTCACTGGTTGGACGCTGGGGAGGGATGGAAGATACTTACTTCACGGCGCTCTTCCTGCCGGTCAAGTCCGGACCGTTTGCGGTCCACGGCGGGGAGCTCCCGGTTCCCGGGCAGCCCGGAGAGGTCAAACCGGTGCTGGAGGTGACCGTTCAGCTCCCGGGGGATGGAACTCCGACAGGGCTGTACGTGGGCCCCAAGGATTACGAGCTTCTCCAGTCCAAGGGCCGGGACCTCCAGGAGGTCGTCCAGTTCCAGAGCGGTTTCTGGGTGATCGGACCGGTTATCACCTATCTGAGCCGCGGCCTCTTCCACGCCCTGGTCTTCCTTCATTCCAGGGTGGTGGCCAACTGGGGCTGGGACATCGTCCTGATGACGATTCTCCTCAAGCTTGTCTTCTGGCCGCTCACCCACCGTTCCATGCTCTCCATGAAGCACATGCAAGAGAAGACCAAGCGGCTGCAGCCCAAGATGGCAGCCATCAAGGAGCGGTATCGACGCCAGGGGAAGAAAGACATCGAATCGCGCAACAAGATGAACCAGGAGATCATGGCGCTGTACCAGAAGGAGGGGATCAACCCCATGGGGAACCTGGGAGGCTGCCTGCCGCTCCTCCTGAACCTGCCGATTCTCTATGCGTTTTACAATATCTTGCGGGTGGCCATCGAGCTGCGCCAGGCTCCTTTCGTCTTCTGGATTCACGACCTCTCGAGCATGGATCCGCATCGCGTCCTGCCGGTGGTCATGGGGGCGTCCATGGTGGCCCAGCAGGCCCTCACCTCCAGCGCGATCGCCGACCCGATGCAGCGCCGCATGATGTACCTGACGCCGGTGCTGTTCACCCTCTTCTTCCTCAACATGCCGGCAGGACTGGTTCTCTACTGGCTGGTGAACAACCTTCTGGGAATCCTGCAGCAATACATGATCAATCGCCGCTATCACCTGGAAACAGCCGCCGGGCTTGCCCGGCGGACTCCCGTGCGCCGGAAAGCCTAGTGTGCACGGTTCGCCGTCCGGACACGGCGGATACCATTGCGGCCATCGCCACGCCGGCGGGGCCGGGGGCGCTGGGTGTGGTGCGTCTGACCGGCGTCCGGGCCGGCCCGCTGGCGGCGCGGCTCTTCCGGCCGTCCCGCGCGATGACGCCATTTCCACCGGCGAGGACGGCGGTGCTGGGGACGGCCATGGCGCCGGGCAGAGGCGGGCAACCGGAGTTTCTCGACCAGGGCGTCCTGCTCTTTTTTCCAGCCAGCGCCAGCCCCACCGGCGAGGACCTGGTGGAGTTCACGCTGCATGGCAGCCCCCTGGTTCTCGCCACGTTCCTGGAAGCGGCGACCCGGGCCGGAGCCCGCCCGGCCCTCCCCGGTGAATTCACCTACCGGGCTTTTCTGAATGGCCGGCTGGATGCCGTGCAGGCCGAAGCGATCGATGATCTGATCCGTGCACGGACCCGACAGCAGGCGCGCGCTGCGCACCGGCAGCAGACCGGCGCTCTCTCCCGTGCCGTGGAGAAGCCCCGCTCACTGCTGGTGGAGTGGTTGGCCCGCATCGAGGGAAGCATCGAGTTCTCTGCCACCGAGGAGGATGACTTCCTGGACCGGGCCGCTCTCGTGGACGGACTGCGGGAGGTGCGCCGCCAGCTGGACGTTCTGGTGGACGGAGCCACCTGCGGCCTGGCCCTCCGCGGCGGGGTGAGGGTGGTGCTCGCGGGCCGCGTGAATACAGGTAAGTCAAGTCTTTTCAATCAGTTAGTTGGATTTCCGCGAACCATCGTGGCGGCCGCTCCCGGCACCACGCGCGATACGGTCGAGGCGCAGCTCGACTGGGACGGCCTGCTGGTCACCCTGGTGGATACCGCGGGTGACCGGAGTGGGACGGACCTCGATCCGGTGGAATCGGAAGGACAGCGTCGCAGCCGCATGGAGTGCCGGGAGGCCGACCTGATCCTCTGGCTGGTGGATCCCCGATCCGATGTCGGCCCGCCCTCTGGACCTCCCCCTCCAGGGGGAGCTGTCCGCCTTCTCGTGGTCAGCAAGAGCGACCTGGGCCCACCTGCCGACCCGGAAGGGATTGCCAGGGCGGCTGCTCCCGCGACGCCGGTCGTGGTGTCCGGGAAGACTGGGGCTGGCACGGACCAGCTGCGCCGGCGCGTCCTGGAGATCCTGGCGCCGGGCTGGGACCCGGAATGTGTTCCCCTGGTCACCCGTCTGCGGCAGAAGCAGTGCCTGGAAAAGGCGGTGGCGGCAGTCGAGGAAGCTCTCGGCCTGGCACGGGACGGAGCCGGCGAGGAGCTGATCGCCTTGCCGCTCCATGCGGCCAGGACGGAACTGGGTGAGCTCACCGGGCGCGGAGGGCTCGGCGAGATTTACGAGAAGATCTTCGCTACTTTTTGTATCGGAAAGTGAGGGTCGGGTGGCCTACGATGTCGCCGTCGTGGGGGGCGGACATGCTGGCTGTGAGGCCGCTGCCGCCGCCGCACGCCTGGGAATGAAAACGGTTCTGATCACGCTCGATCTTCACAGCCTGGGCCGGATGTCCTGCAATCCGGCCATTGGCGGGCTGGCCAAGGGGCACCTGGTGCGGGAGATCGATGCCCTGGGGGGCGTCATGGGGCGGGTCGCCGACCGGGCGGGGATTCAGTTCCGGGTGCTGAACCGGAGCAAGGGCCCGGCCGTTCGAGCCCCCCGGGCCCAGGCCGACCGCACCGCCTACGAGAGAGAAATGGGATGCCTGCTCCGGGAAATCCGCGGGCTGGAGCTGATGGAGGGGCGCGTCGAGGACCTGCTGGTCTCATGCGGACAGGTGCGGGGCCTGGCCCTGGAGAACGGACCGTGCGTGGAGGCCCGGGCGGTGGTCCTGACCACCGGCACTTTTCTCCGCGGCTGCATCCACGTCGGCCACCGGCAAGTTGCCGCCGGCCGGCACGGTGAGCCGCCGGCCGTGGCCCTGGCTCAACGACTGGAGAAGCTCGGCTTCCGGATGGGACGGTTCAAGACCGGAACGCCTCCGCGCCTGGATGGGCGGACGATTCAGACCGATCAGTTTCCTGTGCAGGAAGGAGATCCCGATCCGATTTACTTTCATGCCGCCACCCGGGGACCCCGCCTGGCCCAGCGGGCCTGCTACCTCTCCTACACCAATCCGGCGGCGCACGCCCTGATTCGCTCCGGCCTGGAGCACTCTCCCCTGTTCAGCGGTGCCATCACCTCCGTCGGCCCGCGGTATTGCCCGTCCATCGAGGACAAGGTCGTCCGTTTCCCCGACCGGGACCGCCATCAGCTGTTCCTGGAGCCGGAAGGGCTGGAGACGGACCTGGTCTATGTCAACGGCCTTTCCACCAGCTTGCCGGCAGACCTCCAGGAGCGGGTCGTTCACGCGATTGCCGGACTGGAGGACGCTCGGATGGTGCGGCCTGGCTATGCCATCGAGTACGATTTCATCGATCCGACGGAGCTCGAGCACACCCTGGAATCACGCCGCCTCCCCGGTCTGTTTCTGGCCGGCCAGATCAACGGCACCACCGGCTACGAAGAGGCAGCCGCCCTGGGTCTCATGGCAGGCGTGAACGCGGCCCTGGGTGTCCAGGAAAGGGCGCCGTTCATTCTTCGCCGCCACCAGGCGTACATCGGGGTGCTGGTGGACGATCTGGTCACTCGTGGCACACGGGAGCCGTACCGGATGTTCACCTCGCGGGCCGAGTACCGTCTTCTGCTGGGAGTGGACTCGGCGGAATTTCGCCTGGCCTGGCCGGGGGCCGAGGTTGGTCTGGTCCGTCCGGAGATTCTGCGGGCGGTTCGCCGGCGGAAGCGGTCTGTCCGGCTGGTCATCCAGGCGCTGAGCCGGGTCCGGCCAGGTCCTCCTCTGAAAGGAGCGGCTGCGTCCGTAGCGCCGGCCCGGCGAGCGGGCCGTCCGGGAGAAACCCTGCTGAACCGGCTTCGCCGTCCGGAGGCTGATCTGGAGACTGTCCTGGCCGACCTCTCGCTTCTGTCCGGTTCCTCCGGCGGAGGCGACACCGCCCGGAGCCTGGATAAGGCGGCCAGGCGGTATCTCGAGGCGCGGGTCAAGTATGCAGGGTATGCCCGCCGGCAGCTCACGGAGGTCCGGCATCTGGCGCGCGACGAGCGGCGCCGGATACCCGCAGGGTTCGACTACGAACGGGTGGGAGGGCTTTCGCGCGAGGTGGTGGAGAAATTCCAGGCGATCCGGCCGCGGAGCCTGGGCCAAGCCGCCCGTATTTCCGGCGTCACGCCGGCTGCCCTGGCTGCCTTACGGGTGGCCTTGCGACGCAGGAAGGAGAGCGCCCGTGCCACTTCTCGATCCCCTGATCCGCCGGCTGGAAGCACTGGGCCTCGCGGCTGACCGGGATGCTCTGGCCCGCATCCGCCGCCATTCCGCGATCCTGATGGACTGGAACCGGGCGGCGAGGCTGGTGTCGGCGGCCGATGCCTGTCCGGCGGGGCTCCTCCGCCACTTCATGGAATCGGCGGAAGGCCTGCCCTGGCTGGCCTCGTTCCGGAAGGTGGTGGATCTGGGAAGCGGTGGAGGGTTTCCGGGTGCCGTCTGGAGCGCCTTCTTTCCTTCCCTGCCGGTGGTCCTGGTGGAAGCATCCAGGAGGAAGGCCGCCTTTCTGGTCGAATTGCGGCGGGAATTACGACTGGATGCCCTGGAAGTGGTGTGCGAGCGAGTCGATGCGCCGGCGCGGCTGGAAGCGCTGGGGGGGGATCTGCTGACCACCCGCGCCACCGGGCAGGGGGAGCTTCTGCTGCGGGCCGGACGGCTGGCGACAGGCCGGCCTGTCCGGGTCATTCTTTATCCCGGCCGTGCGGCGGCGCGGCGGCTCGCCCGGGAGGATGCGACCGGTTACGTGAAGGTGGCGGAATGCCGGCTTCCATCGGCCCGCGGCGGATCTCTGTGGGTCATGGACCGGGATGTTCCACGTGGAACATGACGGCGCCCGCCATCCGCTGGGAGGCCCCGGGCCGTTCGGCGCTGACCTCCTCCCCGTCCGATTGTGGTAAATTTCGCGCTGCCGGCGGCGTGGCCGCCGGGAGAGGGCCGATTGGGACGTATCATCGCCACCGCGAATCAGAAGGGGGGCGTGGGAAAGACCACAACAGCCGTCAATCTCGCAGCAGCCCTTGCCGTTGCCGAGAAGAAAGTCTTGCTGGTCGATATCGATCCACAGGCCAATGCCACTCGCGGCGTCGGCCTTGACCGGAAAGCGGCCCAGCCGGGTGTCTACCAGTGGATCACCGATTCTCTCGCCCCTCTCGACCTGATTCGTTCCACCGCTCTCCCCTTCCTGTCGGTGGTTCCCTCAGATCGCGATCTGGTGGGGCTGGAGATCGAGACTGCCAGCGCCGAGAGGCGAGAATATCAGATCAAGGGTCTTCTGGAGCCTCTCCGGGAGGAGTACGATTTCATGATTCTTGATTGTCCCCCTTCCCTCGGCCTCCTGACCCTGAACGGGCTGGCCGCAGCCGATTCCGTCCTGATCCCTGTGCAGTGCGAGTACCTGGCCCTGGAAGGGATCGCGGACATGCTGGGGACACTGGACCGGGTGCGCGGCGGGATCAACCCCGCCCTGCAGGTGGAGGGAATCCTGCTCACCATGTTCGACGAGCGCACCAACCTCTCCAGGCAAGTTGTCGAAGAAACGCGCAAGTTCTTCAAGGAAAAGGTGTTCGAGACGGTGATTCCCCGCAACGTGAGGCTGAGCGAGGCGCCCAGCTTCGGGAAGCCGATCATGCTGTACGATATCCGGTCACGGGGCTCGGAAGCTTATCTGGCCCTGGCTGTGGAGGTCCTGAGACATGAACAAGCGAAGAGCCCTTGGTAAGGGACTCTCTTCCTTGATTCCGGAAGAGCCCCGCCTCGAGGCGCCGGGCGTGCTGCAACTGGATCCTGCCATCATTCACCCGAGTCCCGACCAGCCTCGCAAGAGTTTCGACCCGGAGCAGATGGAGAACCTCACGCATTCGGTACGCGCCCATGGGCTTCTCCAGCCGGTGGTGGTCAGTCCCGACGGCGAGGGGTACCGGCTGGTGATTGGCGAACGCCGCTGGAGGGCCGCTGTCAAGGCCGGCCTGGCGCGGATCCCGGCGGTGGTGCGGGAAGTGAGCGCGCGCGACCGCCTGGAGCTGGCCCTGGTGGAGAATCTCCAGCGCGAAGGGCTGAACCCGGTCGAGGAGGCCCGCGCTTACAACCAGCTCGTGAAGGAGTTCCGTCTGAGCCACCAGGCGCTGGCCCAGCGCCTGGGGAAAAGTCGAGCTCACATCTCTAACATATTGAGAATATTGAACTTAACTGAATCAGTCCAGGAAGCAATCGTGGCGGGGCGGCTCAGCATGGGCCACGCGCGCGCCCTCGCTGGACTGGCGGATCCGGCGGCCCAGGACCGCCTGGCGGACAGGATCATCCGATCTTCGCTGTCGGTGCGCCAGGCCGAGGCGCTGGTGGCCCGTGCCCGCGATCGGAAGGCGGCGCCTGAGGGAAAGGGCGCCGCGCGGGCAGACACCGGCCAGGACCCGAATGTGCGGGCGGCGGAGGACACCTTGAAAGAAGCTCTGGGGACGGAGGTGCGGATCGAGGGGAGTGCCCAGCGCGGCCGGATCACCATCCGCTACCGGAACGGCCGGGAGCTGAACCGTCTCTTCGAGATCCTCAAGCGGGCGGTCCATGCGGCACCACCACCTGCCGCGCGAGATGTCACGCAGCCCGGACATGCGCCCCGCATCACGGGAGAGGCAGGATGAAGGCGGCCCGTCCCGTGACCCTGACAGGATTCCTCGGCGAGGGAATGGAGATCCAGGGGACGGTGCGCTTCCACAACCTGCTGCGCGTGGACGGGCTTCTCCGCGGACGCGTGGAATCGTACGACACGCTGATCGTGGGCCGTTCTGGACGGGTCGAGGCGGAGGTGATTGTCGGCACCCTCCAGGTCTACGGCTCGGTGAAGGGAAAGATCGCCGTGGATGAAAAAGTGGAGATTTTTGCGGGCGGACGGGTGGAAGGGGAGCTGTATGCCCCCGCGCCCGCGGTGGAGATCACTCCGGGCGGCCGGTTCGAAGGCCAGCTCCACGAGATGCCGGGGCGGGAGGAAAAAGATGAAACCGGAGAGAACGGCCCGCCCCGGAGAGTGACGCAAGGTCCCTGAGGATGGCCACTTATCTTGACCGCCCCCCGGGGCCATGATAGGTTTCTCCGCTTTCTGGCAGAGGGAAAGAACCGATGGGCAAGCGCACCATGGCCGTCCGCTACGCCAGGGCCATTGCGGATATTCTGCCTGGTCAGCACGACCTGAGCCGCGTCCGCGATGAGCTGCGCCAGATCGAGGCTCTGGCGTCGCGGGAGCCGGAGCTGTTCGCCGCCCTGGCCGCGCCGGGTCTCCCCGGCCGCCGCCGGAAGGCAGCGGCGGAGAAAGTGTTCGGCGCTCTGGATCTTCACCCGGCGAGCCGCAGGACGTTGGTCCTTCTGGTGGAGAACGGGCAGCTTTCACTGGCTGCGGAGGTCGCGGCTGCCTTGTCCGGTCTCTGTGACGAGCGGGAGCGGATCGTGGCGGTGGAAGTGACCACCGCTGTGGAGATACCGGGCGGCCGGGACGACGTTTACCGCCAGTCGCTGGAACGATTGACAGGAAAAAGAGTGCGGCTCAGGACCCGGGTGGATCCCGCCATTCTCGGGGGAGTGGTGACGCGGATCGGTTCGGAGGTGTACGACGGCAGTCTGCAAGGAGGTTTCCTGCGGCTCAAACAGCGACTCAAGGGGGAGTGAGCGGTCCGATGGCAGACATCAAGTTGGGGGAAGTCAGCAAGATTCTTCGCCAGGAGATTGAGGGGTTCCAGATCGGAATCGACGTCGCGGAGGAAGGGACGATCGATGCGGTGGGGGACGGCATTGCCCGCATCAATGGCCTGGAGAAGGTGATGTACGGAGAGCGTCTCGACCTGGCCCACGGCGTGAAGGGGCTCGCGCTCAATCTCGAGGAGGACAGCGTGGGCGCCGTGCTGCTGGGCGACACGTCGCTCATCGCCGAGGGAGACACGGCGCGCCGCACCGGGCGCATCATGGAGGTTCCGGTGGGAGAGGCCCTGCTGGGGCGCGTGGTGAACACCCTGGGACAGCCGATTGACGGGCGCGGCCCGCTGGAGACCAAGGAGACCAGCCCCCTGGAACGGATCGCCCCCGGGGTGGTGGATCGCCAGCCGGTGAAGATTCCGCTGCAGACGGGATTGAAAGCCATCGACGGCATGATCCCCATCGGCCGCGGGCAGCGTGAGCTCATCATTGGCGACCGGCAAACCGGGAAGACCGCCATTGCCCTCGATGCCATGATCAACCAGAAGGACACCGGGGTGGTCTGCGTCTACGTGGCGATCGGTCAGAAGGCTTCCACCGTGGCGCAGGTGGTGAAGGAGCTGGAGGAACGGGGCACCATGCAGCATTCCATTGTTGTCTTCACCTCGGCCGCCGAGCCAGCTCCTCTGCAGTACCTGGCGCCCTATGCCGGATGCGCCATAGGTGAATATTTCCGCGACTCGGGCCGGCACGCCCTGTGTATTTACGACGACCTCTCCAAGCACGCCGCCGCCTACCGGGAGATCTCGCTGCTCCTGCGCCGGCCTCCGGGCCGTGAGGCCTTCCCCGGCGACGTGTTCTACCTCCACAGCCGGTTGCTGGAACGCGCCGCCATGATGAGCGAGGCCAAAGGAGGCGGCTCCCTCACGGCTCTGCCGATCATCGAGACGCAGGCGGGCGACATCTCGACTTACATCCCCACCAACGTCGTCTCCATCACCGATGGACAGATTTTCCTCGAGACCGATCTGTTTCACGCCGGGGTCAAGCCGGCGGTGAACGCCGGTCTGTCCGTCTCCCGGGTCGGGGGAAACGCCCAGATCAAGGGGATGAAGGGCGTCGCCGGCACGCTGCGTCTCGAGCTGGCCCAGTACCGGGAGCTGGCGGCCTTCGCGCAGTTTGGCTCCGACCTGGACAAGGCCACCCAGGCGCAACTGGCGCGCGGCCAGCGCCTGGTGGAGATCCTCAAGCAGGATCAGTTCGCGCCCCTGGCGGTGGAGAACCAGATCCTCATCATCACGGTGGCCACCGCCGGCGTCCTGGATGATCTCGAGCTGGCCCAGGTCCGGCCCTTCGAGCACCGGCTGCACGAGGAGTTCCGCAATTCTCATCCGGATCTGCTGAAGGCCATCCTGGAGGAAGGCCGGAAAGGAAAGCTCGGGGGGGAGCTGCTCAAGAAGGTGGTGCAAACCGCCACCGAGACGCGCGACGCTTTTCTCCGCTTGCGGGAGGCGAGCTGAGTTGGCCAGCACCCGCGACCTGAGACGGCGCATCCGGTCGGTGAAGAACACGGAGCAGATGACCCGGGCCATGAAGATTGTCGCGGCGGCGCGGCTTCGCCGGGCGCAGGAACGGATCCTGTCGGCGCGTCCCTATGCCCACCGGATGCGCCATGTTCTTCGCCGCCTGGCGGCGCGGACGGACACCTCCAGACACCCCCTCCTGAGGGAACGCACCGGGGAGCGGGTCGAGCTCCTGGTGGTGACGTCCGACCGGGGGTGGTGCGGTGCATTCAACGCCAGCATCATCCGGCAGGCCCGGACCTTTCTGGAGGATCATGGCGGCGAGCGGGTCGGCCTGCACATCGTCGGACGCAAAGGGCGGGATTTTTTCCGCCGCCATGGGTATCCGATCCAGAAGACGTACTCGGATGTGTTCCGGGATTTCAGCTTCGACCGGGCCCGGGAGATCGGCCAGGATCTCATCATCCGGTTCGAGAAGGCGGAGCTGGACGCCGTCCATATCATCTACAACGAGTTCAAGAGCGCCATCCAGCAGGATGTGGTGGTGCAAAAGCTCCTGCCCCTGGAGCGCTTTCAGCCCGCGGAGCCCGGGCCTGAAATGGAATATCTCTACGAGCCCGACCCGGCGAGGCTCCTGGATGTTCTGCTGCCGCGGCATGTGAACGTTCAGATCTGGGCGGCGCTTCTGGAGTCGAATGCCGCCGAGAACGGGGCGCGGATGGCGGCCATGGATGCGGCAACCAAGAACGCGGGCGAGCTGATTGAACGGCTGGTCCTGCAGATGAACCGTATCCGGCAGGCGGCCATCACCAAGGAAATCATCGAAGTGGTATCCGGCGCCGATGCGCTGGGCTAGGGAATCCAAGGACGGGAGAGGTTCAGAAATGGGAGCCAAAGGGAAGATCATCCAGGTCATCGGCCCGGTGATTGACGTGATGTTCGAGGGCGGGCATCTTCCGGCCCTCCTCCATGCGGTGCGCATCCGGCGCCCTGCTGGGGCGGGCCAGGAGGGAATCGACGTGACGGCCGAGGTGGCCCGGCACCTGGGCGAGGGACGGGTGCGCGCGGTGGCCATGGAACCCACGGAGGGGCTCCAGCGGGGCATGGAGGCTGAAGACCTGGGACGCCCCATCTCCGTTCCGGTGGGCGAGGCCACGCTGGGACGGGTCATCAACGTTCTGGGAAATCCGGTGGACAACCTGGGACCCATCCAGACGGATCAGGTGGAACCGATTCACCGGCCGCCTCCGACCTACGAGGACCAGTCCACGGAGATCGAGATGTTCGAGACCGGGATCAAGGTCATCGATCTGATCGAGCCGTACTTGAAAGGAGGCAAGACCGGCCTCTTCGGGGGTGCGGGTGTGGGCAAGACGGTCCTGATCATGGAGCTGATCAACAACGTCGCTCTCAAGCATGGCGGCTATTCCGTTTTTGCGGGAGTCGGCGAACGCACGCGGGAAGGAAATGATCTCCTGCGCGAGATGGTCGAGTCGCGGGTCATCGATTTCGGGGAGGCTTTTTACGAAAACTGGGAGAAGTCGGGCGCCTTCGACCTGACGAAGGTCGATCGGAAGGCCCTGCCCAAGTCCAAGGTCTCGCTGATTTACGGCCAGATGACCGAGCCGCCGGGAGCCCGTCTGCGTGTGGGCCTGACCGGCCTCACCGTGGCCGAGCACTTCCGCGACCACGGGCAGGACGTCCTTCTGTTCATCGACAATATCTTCCGGTTCACCCAGGCCGGATCCGAAGTTTCGGCCCTCCTGGGGCGCATGCCCTCGGCCGTGGGCTACCAGCCGACCCTGGCCAGCGAGATGGGGGAGCTCCAGGAGAGGATCACCTCGACCCGCTCTGGATCGGTCACATCGATCCAGGCCATCTATGTCCCGGCGGACGACTACACCGACCCGGCGCCGGCGACCACCTTCGCCCATCTGGATGCGGCGACCACCCTGTCCAGGCAGATCTTCGAGCTGGGGATCTACCCGGCCGTCGATCCACTGACATCGACGTCCCGGATTCTGGACCCCCGCGTGGTGGGGGATGAGCACTATCAGGTGGCACGATCGGTTCAGGGAGTGCTGCAGCGCTACAAGGAGCTCCAGGACATCATCGCCATCCTGGGGATGGACGAGCTCTCGGAAGATGACAAGATCACGGTGGCCCGGGCGCGCAAGGTGCAGAAATTTCTTTCCCAGCCGTTCTTCGTGGCCACCCAGTTCACGGGGCTCCCCGGCCGCCATGTGAGCGTCGAGGAGACCATCAAGGGATTCCAGGAGATCGTGAGTGGAAAGCATGATGATCTCCCCGAGCAGGCCTTCTACATGGTGGGCACCATCGACGAGGCTCTGGAACGGGCCAGGGAGATCCGGGACAAGGAGGCGGCCTGACGGTCCGGGAGAACGATGCTGCCGGCACGAATCAATCTGGATGTCGTCACCCCGGAACGGCTGGTTTTCTCCCGGGAGGTGGAGGAGATGATCCTGCCCGGCTCGGAAGGGTACCTGGGAGTCCGGCCGGGCCATACACCCTTGCTGGCCGGCCTGGGCATCGGCATTCTCTCGTGGCGGCGGGGCAGCGCGACGGAGTTCATGGCCGTAGCCCGCGGCTTCGCGGAGGTCCTCCCGGACCGGGTGACGGTGCTGGCCGAGACGGCGGAGCTGGCCGGCGAGGTCGACCTGGGGCGAGCCCAGGCGGCGCTGGAGCGGGCCAAGGAAAAGATCGCCGGGGCCGGTGAGGCGGGAACCAACTTCCGGCGGGCCCGTGCCGCACTGTTGCGTGCAGCCACCCGGGTGAATGTAGCCAACCGCAGGTCCCGCTGACCGCGGTGCCCGGTTGAGGAAGGAGGCCAGGATGAGATGCCGCAGACGATGGTTTCTGATGGCCGCGCTGGGAATCCTGCCCCTCTGGCATGGAGCGTGCCAGACAGCGGGAGAGCCGGTGGTGGGAGCCATCCTGCCGGCCACGGGCACGGCCAGCGCCTATGGGCGCTCGGTTCGCGACGGCATGGACCTGGCACTGGAGGAGATCAACGCCGCCGGCGGGATTGGGGGAAAGCCCCTGCGCATCCTCTACGAGGACAGCCGGAGCGACGCCGACCAGGGCAAGGCCGTGGCGCGCAAGCTCATCGAGAAGGACCGGGTTCAGGTCCTGATCGGAGCGGTGTCCAGCGCCGTGACCCGCGCCATCCTCGAGGACGTCGCCGATCCGGCCAAGATCGTGCTTCTGTCTCCGGCGGCCAGCTCCCCCAACCTGACGGGGCTGTCCTCGTATTTCTTCCGCGTCTATCCCTCGGATGTCCTGGAGGGAGCGCGCATGGCCGCTCTGGCCAGCAAGGAGCTCCGGTTGCGCCGGCTGGCGGTCCTGTCCGTCGCCGACGAGTACGGCTCCGGATACAAGCGGGTGTTCATCGAGCGGTACCGCCGCGCCAAGAACCGGGAGGTCGTCAAGGTCTTCAACTACCAGCCGGGAGAGACGGACTTTTCCGCTCAGATCGATGCCCTGCGCGCCCTGGCTCCGGATGGGCTCCTGCTCATCGGGTACATGGATCCGCTGGTTGCCATGGTGCGCCAGATTCGCGCTCAAGGACTGACCATGCCGATCCTCACTTCGGGATCGCTCCTCGATGATTTTGCCTCCCTGGCCGGGCCGGCGGGGGAGGGTGTGCTCTTCTGCCGGCCGAGCCCGCGCATCATCGGGAATCCGGACAAGGTTGCGGCTTTCACCAAGGCGTTCGCCGCCAAGTACGGCCACGAGCCAGACGACTATGCCCCCTATGGGTACGATGCCGTGAAGTTGCTGGCCCAGGTGCTGGCCCAGGGGAATCTGACGGCGCGGGATATTCACGTGGGGCTGCGGAGTCCCGCCGCCGAGTACCATGGCGTAACCGGCAACATCGTCTTTGGCAATGAAGGGGATGTGGTGGCCTCGCCTACCACCTATATTGTCAAGGACGGCGCCCTGAAGATCTATCAGGAATACCTGGATGAGGGCGGTGCGCCTCCGGGCGAGGGCGCCGACTAGCGGGCTCATCGTCCCGAGCCAGAACGTGTTTTCCGACGCCGCCGATTCCGGGCTGTCCATCGTCATTCCAGCCTACAACGAGGCGGAACGGATCGGCCGATCCCTGCGCATCGTCTGTGCGTACCTGAAGCAGGCCGGGCATGACGCGGAAGTTCTGGTGGTGGATGATGGCAGCACCGACCGGACGCCGGATCTCGCCCGTGATCTCCTGGCGGCGGAGGATCTGCCGTACCGCGTGCTCACGGGCCGGAGCAATCGCGGCAAGGGATACTCGGTCCGGGAAGGGGCGCGGGCCGCCTCCAGGCCCTGGACGCTGATCTCCGATGCCGATCTGTCCACGCCCATCGCCGAGGTGGAGAGGCTGCTGGCCGCAGCGCGGAAGCACTCCCATGATCTGGTGGTGGGAAGCCGCGGTTTGCCGGAATCGCGGATCGGGGTGCAGCAGAACTGGCTGCGCATGAACATGGGCAGGACTTTCAATCTCTGCGTTCGCCTGCTCACCAGGCTTTCGTTGCGGGACACGCAGTGCGGGTTCAAGCTCTGGCGGACCGAGACGGTGCGGCCCTTGCTGGAGCGCCTCCAGATCGACGGATTTGCCTGGGACGTGGAGCTCTTGATGAAGGCGCACCGTGCCGGCATGTCCATCGGCGAGGTGGCGGTGGAATGGAACGATGTGCACGGCTCCAAGGTGGGCCTGCTGCGCGATCCTCTGCACATGCTTCGGGATCTGATCTGGATCCGTCTGCATCGATGAGAGCGCTGACCACCGGCACGGTCCTGGCTCTCGCCACTCCGGACATGGCAGCGAAGGTGAAGGCGGCCCGGAGCCGCATCGTACGGGTGGCGGGTCTCGCCGGATCGATCCGATCCTTGCTGGTGGCAGCCTCTGCCCTGGAGTGTCCCCGCACGGCGGTGATCACGGCCGACGAGAAGGCTGCGGACGCCTTGAAGGACGATCTGGCCGCGGTGCTCCCGGAACTGGCGATGGCGCGCGGCCTCACGGCGCCGGTCCTCCTCTCTTTCTCGCCGCTGGAAGCGGACCCCTATCAGAGGATTGCACCCCATCCGCGGGTGCTGGCGGAGCGCGCCGGAACCCTGGCACGCATGCTCCGTCTTCCGCGCTGGATCGTGGTGGCGCCATACGCGGCGTTGCTGACGCCGCTCCTGCCGGTGGACCGCTTCCAGGCTCTCACCCTGCGGCTGAAGTGCGGCGCGGATCTGGCCTACGATCAGCTGGCAGCCTTCCTGGACCGGACCGGGTTCACCCGGGTGGACATGGTTGCCTCTCCTGGAGAATGGGCCTGCCGCGGCGGCATCTTCGACATCTTCTCACCGGACCGCGCCGAGCCTGTCCGCGTCGAGCTGGAAGACGACCGTGTGGCCTCCCTGCGTCTCTTCGAGCCGTATTCTCAGCGCTCCCTGGAGAAAAGAGACGAGGTTGTGGTTTTCCCGGCGCGCGAAACGCCTCTCGGGCCGGAGGACCGGGTCACGCTGAGGCGGAGGCTGGAGCGGATGCCCCGTACCGGCGGCCGCGTTCTCACCACCGAGGCGCTGGAGATCCTGGCGGCGGAAGGAACCTTCCCCGGCATCGAGGCGTGTGCCGGCCTCTGGGCAGGACGCGAAACAGACCTGTTCCATTATGCTCCGTCTGCACTCCGGATCCAGGACGAACCGCTCCGCTTCGAGACCGAGGCTGACAGTGTCCTCAGCGCCCTGACGTCGTCACGGGCCGCCACCGGTGGAGACCTGCCTTCTCCGGAACGCCTGTTCCTGCCGGCATCACGCCTGGCCGAGCGGATCGGCGGCGCGGGGCTGGAGCTACATGATCTGAGCCTGGCCGCGACGCGTGGAAATGCCCCGGAGATCCTGGAGGTGGAGATGGACAGCCGGACGCCGCGCGCCTACTTCGGCCGTCTGGGCGACCTCGGCCGGGACCTGGAGAAGGCCGTGGCGTCCGGCCACCGGACCCTCCTGCTCCTGCAAACCCAGGGTCTCCTGGACCGCACCCGGGAGGTTCTGGAGAAACAGGGCCTGCGGCCAGCGCTTCTCCCGGCCACGCTTCCCGCCCGGGGCAAGATGCCGCTCCTCTGCCTGGCGCAAGGCCGCCTCGCTCACGGATTCGAGATTCCGGGGCGGGCCCTGAGCGTTCTCACCGAGAAGGACCTCTACGGCGAGGCGGCGCGTTCGCGGCCGCGCGGCGGGAGGCGTGCCGCTCCGTTCCGGTCCGATTTCCGGGATCTGTCCGCGGGCGATCTGGTGGTTCACGTGGATCACGGCATCGGCCGCTACCAGGGGATTCGCTGTCTCGGGGCGGGCACGGGCGAGTACATGGTCCTGGTCTACCGCTGCGGGGCGGTGCTCTACGTGCCGGTCGACCGCCTGGATCTCGTCCAGAAGTACTCGGGCGTGGGTGGCAAGTCCCCGCGGCTGGATCGCCTGGGCACTCCCGCCTGGAGCAAGGTGCGCAAGCGGGTGCGAAAGGAGGTGCAGGACCTGGCCGATGAGCTCCTGGAGCTCTACGCCGCCCGCCGGGCGCTGCCGGGACGGGCCTTCTCCCCCGCCACTCCCTGGCAGGCAGAATTCGAGGCCGCTTTTCCTTTCTCCGAGACGCCGGATCAGCGGCGAGCCTGCATCGATGTGGAGCAGGACATGGAGTCGCCCGTCCCCATGGACCGCCTGCTCTGCGGCGACGTGGGGTTCGGCAAGACGGAGGTGGCCATGCGGGCCAGTTTCAAGGCGGTCATGGACGGCGCCCAGGTCGCCGTTCTGGCACCGACGACGGTTCTGGCGTTCCAGCATTGCAACACGTTCCGCGCCCGCTTCGCCCCGTTCCCCGTCACCATCGAGATGCTTTCTCGTTTCGAGACTCGCCTGCGGCAGCGCGACATCGTGCGCCGGCTCGGCGAGGGCGCCGTGGACATTCTGATCGGCACGCACCGGTTGCTGTCCAAGGATGTGGTCTTCAAAGACCTGGGTCTGCTGGTAGTGGACGAGGAGCAACGGTTCGGGGTGTCCCACAAGGAACGCCTGAAGCAGATCAGGAAGAATGTGGACGTGCTGACCATGACGGCCACGCCCATTCCCCGGACCTTGCAGATGTCCCTGGCGGGGGTGCGGGATCTGTCGGTGATCGAGACCCCGCCGGAGAACCGCATGGCCATTCAGACGCTTCTGCTGCCGTTCCGGACCGGCATCATCGCGCAGGCCATACGCCGGGAGATCCGGCGCGACGGGCAGGTTTTCGTGGTGCATGACCGGGTATCGTCCATCGGCGCGCTGGCCGCCGTCTTGCGCCGGGAGGTTCCAGAGGCCACGCTGGAAATCGCGCACGGCCAGCTGGGGGAGAAGCAGCTGGAAGATGTGATGCTCCGTTTCATGGCCGGGAAATTCCAGGTTCTCCTCACCACCAGCATCATCGAGAACGGCCTGGATATCCCGCGCGCCAACACCATCATCATCAATCGGGCGGATCGGTTCGGCCTCGCCCAGCTCCACCAGCTTCGGGGCAGGGTCGGGCGCTCCGATATCCGCGCTTATGCGTATCTTCTGATCCCCCGCAGGAAACAGCTCAGCGAGACGGCGCGGCTCCGGTTGAGGGCCTTGCAGGATTTCACCGAGCTGGGAGCGGGATTCCGGGTGGCGGCCCGCGACCTGGAGATTCGCGGGGCAGGGGAATTTTTCGGCGCCCGCCAGCACGGCCAGATCGCCGCTCTGGGTTTCGACCTTTACTGCCGGATGCTGGAATCCGCGATCCAGGCCAAGAAAGGGGAAGCGGTTCCCGCTCCGGAGGTCCGGGTCTCCCTGGATCTGGGCGTGGACTACCGGCTGCCGGAGGCCTATGTCCCGGATGCCCACCAGCGGCTGGTTTTCTACAAGCGGGTCGCCGCCGCCGCCGAGAAAGGAACGCTGGACCGGGTGCGGGAAGAGATCGAGGATCGCTTCGGCCATCTTCCGGAAGAGGCGGAGAATCTGCTGGTCCTGGCCGGCATCCGCGCCCTGGCCGACCATCTGGGGATTGCCCGCATCGATGTCCAGAACGGGTGTCTCCGGTTGCATTTCATGGATGGAGCCCCCATCGACCCGGGCCGCCTGCTGGAATGGGTCCAGTCCGGCAACGGCGCCTCCCTGTCTCCATCCAGGGTGCTCGCGGTGGCGGCCGCGCGCGGCCCCGTGGAGCGCCTGGAGCAGGCACGGGACCTGCTGGAGACCCTGGTGGAGCGGGTCGCACGCGTGGTCCGCGCCTCTTGATCCGGAGAGCCGTCTATGACAACACTCTCACCATGAACGCAGACTCCCTGACTTCCGGCCGGCCGGCGCGGTGGGCCGCCGCCTTTCTCCTGCTCGCCGCGGTGTGGCCGCTGCACGCCGCGGCGGAGGTGGTCGAGGAGATTGCCGCGCGCATCAACGATTCCATCATCACGCGCAGCGAGCTGCAGACCCGCCGCGCGCAAATCGCCCGTGATTTCGCCAACCGCTACCAGGGGCAACAACTGGAGACGATTCTCAACAAGGCCCAGGATGATCTCCTGTTCGACATGATCAACGAGGAGCTGCTGATCCAGCAAGCCAAGCTGAATTTCGACATGGAACGCTACTTCGGCAATCTCAAGAAGCAGTTCATGAAGAACAACGACATTTCGGCCGACGCCGACCTGCAGGAAATGCTCGAGGGGGAGGGCATGACCCAGGACGAATTTCGCCGTTTGCTCCTGCGCACCAATGTGCCCCAGGATGTTCTCCAGTTCGAGGTCGCCCGGCGGATCAGCGTCAGTCCCGAGGAGCAGCGGGCGTACTACGATGCCCATCTCGCTGATTTCCGGCACCCCGGGGAAGTCATGCTGCGCGAGATCGTCATCCTGGAGGAGCCGAGAGGCCGGGAGGCTGCCCGGGCCCTGATGGATCAGGTGGTCGAGCGTGTGCACGCGGGCGAGAGTTTCGCCAGCCTGGCTGAGGAGTTCTCCGAATCGCCATCCCGCCAGCGGGGCGGGTTGACCGGACCGTTCAAGAGCGGCGACCTGGCGCCGGCGCTGGAGGATCAGGCCTTCCGACTGAAGGTGGGGGAGGTCGGAGAGGCTGTCGCCACCAGCTATGGTCTCCATCTGCTCAAGGTGGAGAAGCGGACGGAATCGCGGACCTCGTCGTTCGAGGAGGTCCAGGAAAAAGTGGAGCAGCTGGTCCGGCGGGACAAGTACAGGGGAAGCGTGGACGAGTATCTGAAAAAACTCTGGAGGGAGAACCGGGTGGTGGTCAGCCCAGCTTACGCCACCGGGCGCCTCGAGGATGGTGGTCCCTACGCCGACCGCTCCCAGATTGTCCCCTCCGTTTCTCCCATGGGGCCGCAGGCGCAGGCGCCTGGAACCCAGCCGTCCAACCCCCCGCCTGCCGGCGGGAAGCCCGGCGGATGAGCGCGGGAAGCCCGGATGCCGGGGACGGGCCGGCCGTCCGGCAGGACGGTCCCGGGCCCGCCCTGCGCGTCGGTGGATGGACCATCCGCCCCAACCTGGTCATGGCGCCCCTGGCCGGTCTCACGGACCCCTACTTCCGGAGGGTCATCCGCAAGCTGGGCGGCTGTGGGCTCATGGTCACCGAGATGGTCTCCTCCGAGGCCTTGACCCGGGCGAGCCGCAAGGCCCTCAGGATGCTCGATCTCAGGCGCGACGAGAGCCCGGTGGCGGTGCAGGTGATCGGAGGCGATCCCCTGCGCATGGCCCGGGCGGCGGAGATGGCAGAGCAGGCCGGCGCCGACTTCGTCGATGTCAACATGGGTTGCCCGGTGCGCAAGGTCGTCAAGGGACAGGCGGGCGCCGCGTTGATGCGGGATGCGGGGCGCGCGAAGCGGCTCCTGCGCGAGATGCGGCGGGCCATCAGCATCCCGCTGACCGTCAAGATGCGGGGGGGGTGGAATCCGGGCGAGCGGTCGGCGGCGGACATGGCGCGGCTGGCCGAGGATTGCGGCGCCGCCGCGGTCGCGGTGCATCCCCGCAGCCGGGCCCAGGCGTTCAAGGGCAAGGCCGACTGGGGGATCATCCGCGAGGTCAAGAAGGCGGTTTCCATCCCGGTCATCGGCAACGGCGACGTGCGGACGGCCGAGGACGCCGAGCGCATGGAGCAGGAGACCGGGTGCGACGCGGTCATGATCGGACGGGGAGCGCTCATCAATCCGTTCGTGTTTCGCCAGGTGATGTCGCGGCGCATTTGGAGCCGTTACCGCTGGTTGACGCCCGCCGAGATCAAGCGGCTGATCCTGGAACAGTTCCACGCCATCCTGGAGGGCGAGTCCGCCAAGAACGCGCTGCACAAGATGCGCAGCTTCGCCGGCTGGTACTCGCGCGGGGTTCCCGGGGGCGCCGAGCTGAGAGGGCGGATCCAGTCCATCCAGGACCCCGGCCAGTTCATCGAGACGGTGCGCGAGTGCCTGGAGGGCCGCGACATCGACCTGGACCCCTGCCTGGCCGCTCCTCCCGCCTTC
>JBHHYE010000005.1:0-103777 GCA_046757405.1 Acidobacteriota bacterium
GCCTAGCACAGACATCCCGACCTTCGCCATAACGGGCATCACGGAACGGACACAGCGTTCCCGGCCTGCCAGGATGCTGGTCTCAAGGTGCGACAGAAGACGAGGCTCTGGAGAACATTCAGGACGCTATTCGCGAGTATTTGTCCGTTGTGAATGAGCAAGTGAAAGGGGCCGATACCCGCGAGATCGAAGTCCCGGTCTAACTGTGGGCAAGATTCCGGGCATTTCTCACCGTCGAGCAGTCCGAGCGCTTCGGAAGGCCGGATTCGAAGTTGTGCGAGAGGGCGAAGACGTCGTCATGACAGACGGTGCTCGCATCCTTACCATCCCGCGGGCTAATCCCATCAACGCGTATACGATGGCCGGTATCGTGCGAGATGCAGGGCTTACGGAAGACCAGTTCCTTCGGCTACTGTAAGAGGTGCAGTGCCGCATGACAAGCCAGTAACCTGACGGCGGGTCCTGTCACGGTCCTGGCAGTCAGGGCACAGGTGATCAGCAATCAGCGGGGCAGCGCCAGGCCCACGCCAGTGCTCCGCCGCAGGTTACTGGCAACTCGTTAGGGGCGCGAACATCCAGGCTGCTGAACATAAGAATCTTTCGCGATAAAGGGTAAGCCGATGCTACGTTGCGTTATGCTGCTATTGTGCGTTGGCCTCATGATCAATGCCATCGCGGGTCCACAACAGGAGGAGGTCATCGTCCCCGACACCCTGTTGTTGTTGAAGAACGGAGCTGAGGTGAGAGGCGTGTTCGTCAATTATAAAGACGGCCACTTCACGATGCGCCTCATCGACTGGCGTGTCATGACCTACCCCGCGGGGGACGTAGAAAAGCTGGAGCGCCTCCCGATATCCGAGCCCCAGCCTTCACCGTCATCGCAAGCAACCGAAAAGCTGCCGCCATTTGATGCGGCGTCTTGTCAAGTTTTTGTCACAGAAAAGGATATCAATAAGGCATTCTATACCACGGTGAAGAACATCAAGGTTTCTAAGAAGTGGCACGGGTCGACCGCGGAGATGTTCGGCGACCTGGCAAAGCGAGCCCGCAAGGTCGGAGCCGATGCAGTCACGAACGTGCGAACGTGGCATTCTCCATCAGGCTTCGCCTGGGCAGCACCGCACGCCGGTGGCATGGCGGTCAAGCTGACCGAGGCCGGTCGGAAAGCCTTGCCGGGCTTGGAAGGCCGATGCTATTGAACTGTGGTGGAGTCTCTCCCTTCGGGCGTGCGCCTAACATGGCCGTGAAACTGCCGGTTCGTCCTGTCACGGTCCGTGCTTGCGCACGGCCCGCGCGGAGTATGTTCGTGCGAAGCTTGAAAAGGCGCAGTCGGGCGAATGGAGCACTGCCGTTCACACGGCCGAACCCCTGGTGGAGATGCAGCAGATTGTGGACGGACCCGACTCGTCCGAACTGGCGGACGCCCTTGTCATGCTTGCCGACGTCTACTCGAACCTCGATCGCCTTCCCGAAGCCCAAGCTGCGCTACAGCGTGCGGTCCTCATCACGCGTAAACACCGGGCGACAGATCCCGTTGCCCACATCCGTTCGCTGAACGCGCTCGGCGCCACCTACATCCTGCTTTCCGCTCCTCGCGATGCCGAGCCAGTTCTCGTAGAGGCCCTCAAGCTCGCCGAGCAACAGTTCGGGTCGGAATCCACGGAGGTGGGCGTCACAGCGCGGCTTCTTCGAGGGGCGGTCGCACGGAGTAGGATGCCGCCCAAGGCATCAGCCCCAATCTGACAAAAAGTCTGTGGGCCGTTCAGCGCGACTCCCGGAGCGCGTCCAGGATGGCCTGGTGCAGGCCCGGCGTGGCGGCGACGATCCGCTGCCCCTCGAGCCAGTCGCCTCCTCCTTCATCGTCGCTGACCACGCCGCCCGCCTCCTGCACCACCAGGCCCCCGGCCGCCACGTCCCAGGGGGACAGGCCGGTCTCCCAGAACCCGTCGCAGCGCCCAGCGCCCACGTGGCAGAGATCGAGAGCCGCCGAGCCATCCCGGCGGATCCCCGCCGCGAGCTGGAGAAGCCGGCGGAAACCGGCCAGGTAGGCATCCAGGCGGTCCAGCTCGCGAAATGGAAACCCGGTCACCAGGAGGGCTTCATCCAGGGAAGAGACGCTGGAAACCTGGAGCGGCCGGCCGTCGAGGCTGGCTCCGCCTCCGGCCCGGGCGCGGTAGGTCTCGCCATGGACCGGATCATGCACGACACCGGCCTGGATGCGGCCGCCCGACTGGAAGGCGATCGACACGCTGAAGCAGGGATATCCATGCAGATAGTTGGTCGTCCCATCCAGGGGATCGATGATCCAGCGCTCGGCGGCCCCGGTCTTCCGGGCCTCCGACTCCTCGGCCAGACAGGGCACGCCCGGCCAGTGCTCCTCCAGATAGGAGGCGATCATCTCCTCCGATTCCCGGTCGACGGAGGTGACGAAATCGTGCAGTCCCTTGCTTTCGATCGGCACGGACGCCAGATGGGGCTGGCGCTTTAGAAGAAGCCGGCCGGCTTTCTCGGCGGCTTGCTGCATGATCTCCACGGGCATCAACGGGCCTTTCTCTTCATGCGGCCGGCGCGGGGGTGGGCCGACCAGTAGGTGTCCATGACGTGCTCCAGCGACACATGAGTGTACTTCTGCGTGGTCCCGAGGCTGGCGTGGCCTAGCAGCTCCTGGATGGCGCGCAGATCGGCGCCGGCATTCAGGAGGTGGGTGGCGAAGGAGTGCCTGAGGCCGTGCGGACTGATGCGGCGCGAGGCGGCGGCTTGATTCAGGGCGGTGTCGAGAATCCGGCGCACACTGCGCACCCCCAGGCGGCGCCCTCGCCGGCTGAGGAAGAGGGGGGCGCCGGTCTCGCTGCCGCGGGCGGGATGCCGGGCACACAAGGTTTCTCTCACGGGGAGGTAAGCGCGCAGCGCTTGCCGCGCCTTGGATCCCACCGGCACGATCCGCTCCTTGCGCCCCTTGCCCAAGAGGCGGACCATCCCCTCGCGATAGGAAATATCCTGGCAATCGAGCCCCGTCAGCTCGGAGATCCGGCAGCCGGTGGCATAGAGAGTCTCCAGGACGGCGCGGTCCCGCAGCCCCAGGGGCCGGGCGGGGTCGGGCGCCTCGAGAATGGCCGCCACCTCGTCCACCTCCAGGTAGCGAGGAAGTTTTTTCTCGCGGCGCGGCGCGGCCAGACCCTCGCTGGGATCTCGAGGCAGGCGATGATCCCGGACCAGCCAGGAGAAGAAGGAGCGCAGGGACGAAAGATGACGTCCCACCGTCTGCCGGCTCAGTCCCCGGGCGTGCAGGGAGGCCAGGTAGCCGCGGACGTGGAGCCGATCGATCCCTCTGGGCGAGGTCCGCCGGCCTTCCTTGCGCAGCCAGCCGAGAAAGTCGCCCAGGTCGGCGCGGTAGGAGCGGATCGTATGAGGCGAGGCATCCCGGACGGTGCGCAGATAATCCAGGAAGCGATCGATGGATGCGCGCAGACAGCCCTCCCGCTGCGGGAGTCTAGCTGGCCTGGCCGGTCTTGCGGAAGGCCTTCATCTGGACCACATCCCCCTGCGGGTGGTCTTTCTTCAGGCTCGGTACCAGCCCGGTGGCTTCGGCGTAATCCCTGAGCTTGCGCTGGAGGATTTTGCGCCCGCGGTGCAGCCGGCTCATGACGGTCCCCATGGGGATCTCGAGGATCTGGGAGATTTCCTTGTAGGAGAGCTCCTCCGCGAAGTTGAGCACGACCACAGCCCGGTATTCATCGGGCAGGGCGGCGATCGCCTCCTCGATATGCCGGTCCACGGTGCTGTCCAGGTACTCCTGCTCGGGAGTCTTGTGGCGCTTGACGAGATCCTCGCTGGCGACGCTGTTGTAGAACTCCTCGACCTGTGACCATTCCACCTGGTCCGGTGTTCGCTGGCCGCGGCGGTAGTTGTTGATGTAGATGTTCTTGAGGATGCGGAAGAGCCATGCCCGGCAGTTGGTTCCCGGTTCGAAGTGATGGAAGAAGCGGAAGGCGCGCAGGAAGGTGTCCTGGACCAGATCCTCGGCGTCTTTCTGGTTCCGGGCCATTTTGAGGGCGAAATTGTAGAGGGCATCGGCATGAGGAATCGCGACGTGCTCGAATTCGGCTTTCTTTTCCCTGGGGGTTCGGCGGAACATCAGCGAGGTCTCCCTTCAGGCTCGTCTGCTCTGTGAACTTGGATGCCGGGACCGCCCTCCTGGTTTCGCCCCGTTTCTTGGCCCTGCTCGCCCGGATCCTTCCCCTCGGCCCGGGCCGCGTTCGCCAGGGCCAGGGCCTCCGGGAGTCCGAGGTGGAGATCCGGGGGCACCGGCATGGTCCGGAGCTCGCCGGCGAGCTCCCGGACGCACCGGCTGGTGCTGGCCAGGGCGGCGCAGGGCGGACAGCCCGAGAGGTGGGAGTCCAGGGATTTCCGCTGATCAGCGGGCAGATCGCCCTCCAGGGAGGCATGGAGCAGCGGGGTCGCCTCGAGACAGGCGGCTGGCGGGTCGTCCCTGGGAGGCGGCGCGGTTTCTCCGGTTGCGTGGCGGTGGAGCTCCGCACGCAGGACGGCCCGGCCGCGGCGGACCCGGGAGGTCGCTGCGGCCGGTGAGAGGTCCAGGAGCTGGCACGATTCCTCCAAGGAGCAGGTCTCGATGTCGGCCAGGACCCAGGCGGGGCGGAGTGTCCAGGGAAGCCGGCGGATGCCGGCAGCGAGCCGATCCCGCATGTCCGTCCGGAAGCCGGTTTCGGCCAGCCGGTCCGACCAGTCGGGGAGGGAGGCAGCCGGTCCCCCTGCTTCCCGGCCTGCTCCCTGGCGGTGCTGCTGGCCTCTCCTGGCCGGTGGCGGCTGGGCCTGCCACACCACCATCCTGCCCAGCCACGGCGAGAGGCGCACGCTCTCGGGCCGCCAGGCGGCGCGCTGGATCCCCTTCACCAGGGCTGAGAGGACCACCTGGGAGGTCTCCCTCTCGTTGTCCACCAGGAACCAGGCCAGCCGGTACAGGAACGGCATCTGCTCCTCCTGGAGCCGGGCCAGCGCTTCCTGTCTTCCGGCGGCGAGATCGCGCAGGAACCGGCATTCCCGAGCCCATTCCCTGGGCGGCGGCGGCGTCCGGCGTGAGCTCACGGGGTGGGGGCCGCGGAAAAGGGGCCTGGGGAGGAGGAGGAGGGAGGACGGACCTCTTTCTCCGACCGGTTCCGGAAGGAGATCGAGTCGTCCAGCGCCCGCAGTCCCAGGAGCCGGTTCCTCTCGCGCCGGTCGCGGACCGGACGGGACAGGGGTGGAAACAGCCCGAACGAGATATTGGCAGGAACAAAGTGACGCGGATCCGCCTCGGTGATGTAATGGGCGAGAGCGCCCATGGCGGTCGTCTCCGCGAACGCCGCGGGCGTGCGCCCATGTGCCAGGCAGGCCGCCGTGATGGCCGCCATCAGTCCGGACGCCGCCGATTCCAGGTATCCCTCGACACCGGAAATCTGGCCGGCGAAGAGCAACGAGTCGCGCTTGCGGGTCTGGTAGGTGGGACGGAGGATCATGGGGCTGTTGATGAAAGAGTTTCTGTGGATCTGTCCGAAACGCACGAATTCAGCCTTTTCGAGCCCGGGAATCATCTTCAGGATCCGGGCTTGCTCGCTGAATTTCAGATGATTCTGAAATCCGACCAGATTGTAGTGGGTCGCGGCCCGGTTATCCTGCCGGAGCTGCACCACCGCGTACGGGCGTTGTCCCGTGCGGGGGTCGATCAGGCCCACCGGTTTCATCGGACCGAATCGGAGGGTTTGCTTGCCCCGCCGGGCCAGTTCCTCGATCGGGAGGCAGCCCTCGAAAAAGTGCTTCCGCTCGAAGGCGTGCCACTCGACGGGCGTCGCACCGATCAGGGCCGCGTGGAATGCGTCGAAGGCTTCCCGGTCCAGGGGGCAGTTCAGGTAGTCGCCTTCCTCCGCCTGTCCCTTCCCGTAGCGTGAGCCGCGGAAGGCGATGGAGCGGTCGATGCTGTCAGCTTCCACCACCGGCGAAATAGCGTCGTAAAAATAAAGATTCTCCGCGCCGGTGAAGGCCTTGATATCACGTCCCAGACGCTCGGCTGTCAGCGGTCCGGTGGCGATGATGGAAAGGGTGCGGGTCCCGGGAAGAGAGCGGATTTCTTCCCTGCGGATCCGGATCAGTGGATGTTCCTCGAGGACGGAGGTCACCCGCCTGGCGAACTCGTCGCGATCCACGGCGAGGGCGGATCCCGCCGGTACGCGCGCCCCTTCAGCCGCCCTGAGGATGAGCGAGTCCCAGCGCCGCATCTCCTCCTTGAGAAGGCCGGCGGCGTTATGGATGTCATTGGAACGAAAGGAGTTGGAGCAAACCAGCTCGGCCAGGCGGCCGGTGGTGTGGGCCGGCGTCGTCCGGTTGGGCCGCATCTCGTGGAGCACCACCGGGACCTCGCGCCGGGCCACTTGCCAGGCCGCCTCGCAGCCGGCCAACCCCCCCCCGATGATCTGGACCGGCCGCGGCATGGATCGGATTTTCACCGGCGCCGGGAGCGTCACGCGCCCGGGCTAGGAAACCTCGACGGTTTGCTTGAAGGAGCAGCTCTCGTTGGGACAGAGCCGCTGGGTTCCATACTTCTTGGTGGCCTTCTCGGTGAGGTAGGGGGAGTTGCAGTCGGGACAGCGCTGGTTCACCGGCCGGTTCCAGGCGACGAAGTCGCAGTCGGGATACTGGCTGCAGCCATAGAAGACGCGCCCACGCCGGGACTTTCGCACCACCACCTGGCCCTGGCAGCCGTCCTTGGGGCAGGTGACCCCCACCTCCTCGAGCTTGATGTACCGGCAGTCCGGGTAGTTGGAGCAGGCGGTGTACTCTCCGAAACGGCCATGCTTGACGGCGAGCCTGGCCTTGCACCGGGGACAGACATCCTCCAGGAGCCGGTCCGGCTGGGAGATGACCTTGCCCTCGTCGCTGACGACGACCTTGCGGGTGTTCTTGCACGCCGGGTAACCGGTACAGGCCAGGAAGCGTCCAAAACGCCCGCGCTTGACGATCATTTCCTTGCCGCACTTCTCGCAGCTTTCGCTCAGATCCGCGGGCTGGGACTCGGCCTCGCCCTCATCCGCCGCCCCTAGCTCCTGGGTATTCTTGCAGTCGGGGTAGCCGGTGCACGCCAGGAAGCGCCCAAAGCGGCCCCAGCGGATCACCATCGGCTTGCCGCACTTGGAGCAAGACTGGTCGGTGGGAATCTCCTGCCGCTTGACATCGGTCATCTCGGTCTTGGCGCGCACCAGGTCTGCCCTGAACTTGTCGTTGAACTCGGTCAGGGAGTCGACCCAGTTCTTGCGCCCCTCCTCGATGGCATCGAGTTCCTCTTCCATGCGCGCCGTGTACTCGATGTTGAACAGATCACCGAAGCTTCGCACCAGGAGATCCGAGACCATCATGCCGAGCTCGGTGGGCTTGAAGGACTTTTGTTCGCGGATGACATACTCGCGGGTGGAGAGAATGCCGATGATGGCCGCGTAGGTGGATGGCCGGCCGATACCGTTCTCCTCCATGGCCTTGACCAGCGTGCCCTCGGAGTAACGGGGCGGCGGCTGAGTGAAATGCTGCTTGGGATCGAGCTCCTCCAGCTCCAGGATCTGGCCGGCCTGAAGCGGGGGGAGAATGCCATCTTCCGCCTCCGGCGACGGCGCCTTGGCCCGCTCCCGGTCCGACTCGGCCGGTTCCATGGGCGGCTCCTCGCCGTAGACGGACAGGAAGCCCGCGAACTTGAGGACCGAGCCGGCCGCCCGGAACAGCGCCGGACCCGCTTCGATTTCCGCGGTGGTGGTCTCGAAGACGGCGGGTTGCATCTGGGAAGCGACGAAACGTTGCCAGATGAGCCGGTACAGCTTCCATTCATCGTTCCCGAGGGCAGCCTTGACAGTCTCCGGGGCCAGATTGACGAATGTGGGCCGGATCGCCTCATGTGCCTCCTGGGCGGCTCTCCGCACCCGGAAGGTGCGCGGCCTGGGGGGAACAAAGGCCTCGCCGTACCTGGACTGGATATGCCCCCGGACGGCGGCGAGCGCGTCTGCGGAGACCCGGGTGGAGTCGGTGCGCATGTAGGTGATGAGTCCCACACGGCCCTGCCCGGGGATTTCCTGGCCCTCGTACAATCGCTGGGCGATCATCATCGTCTTGCGGACACCGAAGCCGTACTGCCGGGCCGCCGCTTGCTGGAGCTGGCTGGTGATGAAGGGCGGTGCGGGCTGGCGTTTTCTTTCCTTGGCCTGAACCGAGCTCACACGCCACGGCCCCTGGCGGACCGCCTCCATGAGGCGCTGCGTGGCTTCGTCGTTCGGGAGCTGTGCCTTCTTGCCGTCCACCTTGACCACGCGGGCGCGGAAGGGAGGTGGCGCGGGTCCCTTGAGAAGCGCGCTCAGGCTCCAGTATTCCTCCGGCTTGAAGGCCTGGATTTCCCGTTCCCGCTCGGTGATCATCCGGAGCGCCACCGACTGCACGCGCCCGGCCGAGAGGCCCCGCCGGACCTTTTCCCACAGCAGGGGGCTGACCTTGTATCCCACCAGGCGATCCAGAATCCGGCGTGCCTGCTGGGCGTTCACCTTGGCGTCATTGATCTCGGTGGGACAGGTGAAGGCTTCCAGGATCGCCTTGCGGGTGATCTCGTTGAACCGCACCCGGTGGAAGGAGGCCTGGCTGTCCTGGGAGAGGATCTCCTTGAGGTGGAAAGAGATGGCCTCTCCCTCGCGGTCCGGGTCCGGGGCCAGGTAGATATCACTGACCTTGGCGGCCGCCTTTTTCAGCTCGGTCACGACGGCCTTCTTTTTCTTGTCCGGAACGAGGACATAGGTGGGGGCGAAGGACGCCTCCTCGTCGACCCCCAGCTTGGTTTTTGGAAGGTCCCGCACGTGTCCCATGGAGGCCTTCACCACATACCCCTTACCGAGAAACTTGTTGATGGTCCTCGCCTTGGCGGGCGATTCGACGATCACGAGCGACTTGGATGTTTTCTTGGCAGTTGCCACGGGCGGTGCCTTTTTCATGGGCCGGCGGCGCGCCGGCTGACGGTCACTCGCGGCCGCCGGTCCGTCCTCCGGGCTCAGGAGGAGATCAGTATAAGGATCCATCCCCCCCTGTCCAGTCCTTCCGGATGTAGCGGCCACCCGGCAGGGCCCGGATCAGCTCCCGGATCTCCAGCCCGACGAGGGAAGAGACCAGGTCCGTCACCGCCAGACCGGTGCGCGCGGCCAGCTGGTCGCTATCTTGCGGCACGCTCGCGTCCAGGGCGTCCCAGATCTCCCGCTCCGGCCGGGACAGGTCCGGCGGCGCCTCCTTGCGGGGTCTCGCCAGGCGCCGGGCCACCTTGTCCCGGAGGGCCGCCGGGAAGTTCTGGACGATATCCAGAGCTCCGGTTGCGGGCTGGGCCCCTTGCCGGATCAGGTCGTTGGCTCCCTGGCTCGTCGGCGCCGTGATCGGCCCCGGGACGGCGAAGATCTCACGGCCCTGGTCCAGAGCCAGCCGGGCCGTGATCAGGGAGCCGGAGCCGGGGGCCGCCTCCACCACGACCACGGCCCTTGAAAGTCCGCTGATCAGGCGGTTGCGCCGGGGAAAATTCCCGGGCCGGGGCGGCGTTCCGGGTGGAAACTCCGAGACCAGGGCGCCTCGTTGCGCCAGGGCCTGGGCCAGCTCCCGGTTCCCGGCCGGGTAGATCCGGTCCAGGCCGTGACCCAGGACGGCGATGCCGCGTCCCCTGGAGGCCATCAGCGCGCCCTGGTGCGCGGCCGCGTCGATGCCGTGCGCCAGGCCGGAGACGACGGTCAACCCGCCCGCACCCAGCTCCTGACCCAGGTAGCGGGCGACCGCCGTTCCGTAGAGGGTGGCTCGCCGGGAACCGACCACCGCCACGGCGGGATCGTCTTCGTCCAGAAGCGTGCCGCGGAGGTAGAGGACGGGAGGCGGATCGGGGATGGTCCGCAGGAGTGCGGGGAAAGCTTGGTCCTCCCGGGTGAGGGCGGTCAGGCCCATGCCGGGGATCAGGCCGTTCAGACGGCAGGCGCGCTCCCGGATCCGGCCCGCCTCCGGCCCGGCCAGGATGCGTAGAGCTCCGGCCGGGTCCTGGTGGGCCGCGGCCAGGGCGCGCGCGAGACCAGCGGGAGCCGTGGGGAGGATCGACAGAGCAAGCCAGCCGACCGACGGGGGCAGGTCCAGGACCGGCAACCTCCAGGAGATGTGGGAAGAGCAGTGGAATCAGGGGATCGGCGGGAGCAGGCCAGGCGAGCAAGACTTGACCCGGGGAAACAGGGTACCACGCCAGGAGAGATCGAGGGGCGTGCCGAGGCGCGGCACGCCCCTCCTCATGGGGACTCTGGGAAGAGAACGGTACCGGTCAGGATGCCTTTCCCAGCGTCTTTTGCCCGGGCTTCCAGTTGGCTGGACACATCTCGCCGGTCTGCAACGCCTTGAGGACGCGCAGTGTCTCGTCCGTGGAGCGGCCGAGGCCGAGACCCGAGATGACCATGTACTGGAGCACGCCTTCAGGGTCGATGATGAAGGTGCCGCGCAGAGCCACGCCCTTCTCCTCGTCGAGAACCCCGTAGCTGCGCGCCACCTGCTTGGTGATGTCTCCGATGACCGGAAAGGAGACCTCCTGCAGCTCGTTCTCGAACCAGGCCTTGTGGGAAAAGACGCTGTCGACGCTGGCGGCCACCAGCTCGGCGTTCGCTTCCTTGAACTTGTCGTAGTCCGCGGCAAAGGCCTTCAGCTCGGTGGGGCAGACAAACGTGAAGTCCAGGGGATAGAAGAAAAGAACCGTCCATTTCCCGTGGAGCTGGGAAAGAGAGATGTCGCGAAAATCGCCTCTCTGATAAGCCTGTGCCTTGAAATCGGGTACCTTCTCGCCGAGACGAAGCATGCGCGGTCCTTTCTCCCGGGTTGTTCCGGCTGGAGAAGTCCTTCCTCTTGCGGAGGGAGCTTCTTGGGAAAACCAGACGGCGGCCCGGTGAAGAGCGTGGTCGGGTGAATGAAGCGGGCAGTTTACCAGAAACCGGCGCTTCTCTCAGACCGGCTGGACGGCGGGGAAATGACGGGCGAACGGGGCGATCTCGCCCAGCAGGTAAAAAGATCCGGTGACCAGCAGGATGCCTCCGTCCGGAGTCTGGCGGAGCGCTTGCCGGAAGGCGGATTCCGGCGAGGCGATGACGGTGGATGGTCCCAGATGCCGGCTCACCGAGCCGAGGCGCCGGGCGGGGAGAGCGCGGCGGTGCCGGGGCCGGCAGAGAATGCGGCGCCGGGCCAGCGGAAAGAGAATGCGGGAGATGTTGCCGGCATCCTTGTCGGCCATGAGTCCCATGAGAAGGGTGGTGGTCCTTGATCCCGCCAGATGACGGACCGCGGCGGCCAGGCACTCGGCGGCGGCTGGATTGTGGGCGGCATCCAGGATGAGCAGGCGGCCCCGGCTGACCCTCCTGACCTCGAAGCGGCCCGGCAAGGTGACGCCTGCCAGGCCCTCCCGGAGGGTGGAGGCGGTGAGGCGCACCCCGTGCAGGTGGTCCGCCAGGGCGGCTGCGGCCGCGATCCCCAGGAGGAGATTCCTCCCCTGGTAGATGCCTCCGAGACGGGCGCGTGCGGCCAGCAGCCGCGCCGGAAGGCGTGCGCCGCAGGAGGTGTTGCGCGCCGGCCTCAGCTCCAGATCCCAGAGCCCGTCCGGCCGGTAATGGGCCAGTCGGTGGGAAATCTGGAGAAGAGGCGCGGCCCTGGCCCGCGCCTCCCGGCGGATGACCCGGAGGGCGGATTCCCCGGTCTCCGTGGTCAGGACGCGCCCCCCCGCCTTGATGATCCCGGCCTTGTTCCAGGCGATGCGCCCCAGCGTGTTCCCCAGAAAGGCGGCATGCTCCAGGGCGATGTTGGTGATCACGCTCACCCGGGCCCGCACCACATTGGTGGCGTCGAAGCGGCCGCCCAGGCCGACCTCCAGCACGCAGGCAGCCGCGCCCGCGGCGCGCGCATGAAGCAGCGCGGCGGCGGTGAGCACCTCGAAGAAGGTCGGCCGATGGGACAGCGCCCTGGTCCGCCGCAGGCGGCGGACCGCATCGCGCACTTCCCGCAGGCGGCGCCGCAGGGTCTCCTGGCGGATCGGTCTTCCGTTGATCCGGATCCGTTCACACACCGAGGCGACATGGGGTGAGGTGTAGAGGAGAGTCCTGGCGCCGGCCCGGCTCAGGACCGCGGCGGCGGTGGCGGCGGTGGAGCCCTTGCCGTTGGTCCCCGCCACCAGGGCCGCCGGGATCGAATGCGCCGGCTGGCCCATCTCTTCGAGCAGGGCCGCCATCGGTTCCAGGCCAAGCTTCGTGCCGAATCTCTCCAGGGCGAAGAGCCAGGAAAGAGGATCAGCGGCGCGCGTCAAGGGGCGGCAGGTTCCCCGGTCCCCTCCGGAGGTTTGTCCAGGAAATGGCGCAGGCAGAGAATCAGGCGGTTTCTCATCTGGGAGCGCTCGACGATGAAGTCGATCATGCCGTGCTCCAGGAGGAACTCGGAGCGCTGGAATCCTTCCGGAAGAGTCTGGCGAATCGTCTGCTCGATGACCCGGGGCCCGGCAAAGCCGATGAGAGCGCGCGGTTCGGCGATATTCAGGTCTCCGAGCATGGCGTATGAGGCGGTCACGCCGCCTGTGGTCGGATCGGTGAGGATCGAGATGAAAGGCACTCCGGCCTGCTCCAGACGGGCCAGGGCGCCGCAGATCTTGGCCATCTGCATCAGGGAAAGCGCTCCTTCCTGCATGCGGGCGCCGCCGGACGAGGAGATGGTGAAGAACGGCTGGCGGCGTTCCAGGGCGCGCTCGGCGTTGCGGGTGATCTTCTCGCCGACGACCGAGCCCATGGAGCCTCCCATGAAGCCGTATTCCATCACGGACATGAGAACGGCATAGCCGCCCATGCGGCCCGCGGCGTTGATGACGGCGTCCTCGAGACCGGTGCGCCTGCGGTAGTCCTGGAGGCGGTCCTTGTACGCCCGGGTGTCCCGGAAGCGGAGCGGATCACTGGCGCCGATGTCGGTATCCAGCTCCTGGTAGATACCGTTGTCGTAAAGCGCGGCCAGCCGCTCCCTGGCGGAGATGCGGAAGTGATAGTTGCACTTGGGGCAGACGTTGGATCGCGCCACGACCTCCTTCCGGTAGATGATCTCCTTGCAGGAGGCACACTTGACCCAGAGCCCTTCGGGAATCGGCACGCGGGCTTCCTGCGCCAGGGGGGTCTTGGGGTGCTTGTGTTTCTTGAACCAGACCAAGGAGGAATTCCTCCTGGAGCCTCAACCCGGAATCAAGCTCCGGTGCCGATGCCCGAAACGGTGTCCGGAGAGATGAACCGCTTCAGGACGGCCAGGAACTTGGAGTCATCCAGAGGCATTTCGATGTACTCGTCGGCTCCATGGGTGTGAATGGCCTCGTTCCGGTACTTGCGTCCCTTGTAGATCGTGCTCATCACCAGGACCGGTGTTTTCCTGCCCAGACTGGTTTTTTTCAGGTCCGAGCAGACTTCGAAGCCGTGCACCTTGGGGAGCATGGCTTCCAGGAGGACCAGGTCGGGGACGTCCTCGAGAAACGTTGCCAGCGCCGAGGCGCCATCCCGGGCCGCTGACACCTGAAAACCGTTTTCCTCGAGTAATTTGCGCAGGTGTTCCAATGCCCGGGGATCATAGTGAACAATAAGGATCTTGGGAACAGGCATCTGCGACCTCGTCAACCGGGGGAGCGGCAGAAGGCTAACACAGCCCCAGATGGAGTGCCAACGACCAGCATGACGAGCGCGCCTGGTGATCTCCTCCGTGGGACGTTGAATGCGGTTCTCGGCCGCACCGGTCCGGGAGCCCGGGGGGAGGCGTTCGCGGAGCGTGTCCTGAGGATCACCCATTATCGGGACGGCAAGCGCAAGGGCCCTGTTCTCACCCGGGGCGGACAGGGCGCCGCGCTCCGTCTGTGGGCCGGGAAGCGGGTGCAATTCGTGGCCGCCGACGGGAAGGTGGGGCCGGCGCTCCGCGCCTGCGTGCGGCAGCTGGAGAGCTGCACGGTGGATCCGCCACCGACCCGGTCTCTCGATTCAGGCATGCCGGGGCCTCTGGCTCAGGCCGCGGGGCGGGACGCCGCCGGGACGCACGCCGCATCCTATCTGGAGGGCCTGGAGACGGGGTTGTCGCGCCGGCTCCCGGGCGTGGCCTGGTCACTGGCGCTGCAGATCACGGACCGCTCGACGTGGGTGGTGAGCGAGGATGGAGACCTGCACGCCAGCCAGTGGCGCTGGTCACGGCTCCGCGTGGATGCCTGCCGGGAAGGCGGAGCGGAAGCTCACTGGACCGGAGGGGCGCCTGACATGGATCGGCTCTGCCGGGTGCACCCGCTGCCCGTCCTGGCGCGGCGCATGGAGGATCAGCTGCGCGGGGCGGATGCGTCACCGTCCCGGCGACCGGTCTGCACCGCCTCCACCCCGGTGCTCTTCGCCGCGGGCGCCGCGGGGGTGGTGCTGCACGAGATGGTCCATGGTCTGGAGGCCGATCTTCTGCAGAGCGGCTGGTCGCGCTGGATGTCGGATTCCCATGGGGTCTCGCCTCTCCTCACCCTGTGGGATGATCCGACGCGGCCGGGATTGCATGGATCGTACCGGTACGATGACGAAGGCTGCCCGGCCGACCGCCAGCTTCTGGTCCGGCGTGGACGGATCGTGGGTTGTTTGGGCGACCGGCTGGCGGCCGAGGCCCGGCCGGATATCCGCCCCGGGCACGGGCGCCGGCCGTCCTGGCAGGAGCCGCCCATGCCCCGCTCGGGCAATCTCTGTCTGGCGGCCGGGGATGACCAGGTGGAGGCCGTGCGCGGGGAACGCGGGCTGCTCCTGGTGGTGCGCGACCTGGAGAGCGGTGCCACGGATCCACGGTCCGGGGATCTGACGCTCCAGGTGACGGAGGGCGAATGGCTCGAGAATGGCCGCTTCATTGCACCGGTGTCGCGTATGGTGCTGGTGGGAAACGTGGTGAATCTGATGCGCCGCGTGGACCGGGTCTGTTCCGACCGCGCCGCCGACGCCGGGGCCGCCACCTGCAGCCGGGAGGGCGCGGGTGTACCGATCGGGTTTCTGACTCCTTCGTTGCGGACGCGGGGCCTGCGCGTCCTGGAAGAAGGCGCCGCGCCGCCGGAGACAGGAGACCGCCGGTGAAGCCGGTGGCGGACGCGCGCCGGGCGGTGGCCGCCGCGCGCGCTGCAGGCGCCGGCTTGGCGGACGCGTTCCACCGCTGCTCCCACACGCGTTTCTGTCTGGACGGTCCGGGCGACCGGTTCACGGAGGGGAGCCGCCTCGAGGACGGGCTGGCGATCCGGGCCTGGCTCGGCCGGGACCGCGATGCAGCGTGGGGGTTCGCCGCCTCCACGGACGGGGAGCCGGTGGCGAAACTGGCCGAGCGAGCCGTGTGGGCCGCGCGCGGGGGCTGCGGTTCCTCCGGTGCGATGCCGGCTGAAGAGCGGCCGCTCCCCGAGGCCGGGCGGCTCCCTTCGACCTTTGACGGGGAGCTGCTGCGTGCCTCGCAGGGGGAGCTGCGCCGCCGCGTGAGGAGATTCCGGAAGGCCACCGCCGTCGCCCGACGGCAGGGACTTCCCGCGGCGATCTCCATCGCCCTGACCGCGAGCGTGATCGAGACCACCCTGGTGACCACCAGCGGAACGGTCCTGTGTGCCCGGTCCACCCTGGCCGCGGTGCAGGTCCGCTTTCCCACGGCGTTCGGTCTTTGCCGGCTCGAGTATGCCAGCTGCCGCCTGTCGGATCTGGAGCCGGCGCCGCTGGTGGCGCTCCTGGCTGCCTATCCGGCCCCCGCCGGCGGGATGGCGAGAGTGGCGGTGGGCGACGGACCGGGAAGCGTGACCGGGGACCTGGTGCTGGCGGCACCCCTGGTGGCCAGCCTGGTGGGCGGGGTGGCCCGGCGCGCGGCTGCGGCGGGAGCGGCTGTGAGCTGGGATTCGGGAGCCGTGCTGCTGGACGACCCGCTCCGGGCCTGGGCGCCTGGCACCCTGCCGTTCGACGGCGAGGGACAAGTGCCGCACCGCCAGGTCCTCGCGGGTCCCCCCGGCCGGGTGGAGGGGACCGCCCCGCTCCGCCTGACTCCAGTGCGCCGGTCGTTCAAGGCGCCTCCGGCTCCGGCGCTCACCAACCTGATCCTGAATGGCGTTCCCGGCGGCGGACCAGCCGATCGGGCGCACTGTCTCGTCTTGCTGGAGGTGGCTGCTTCCCATGGCAGCACCGTCCTGGCCCGCGGCGTCTGGCAACGCCGGGGGCGGGACGATCTTCCTGTCCTGGCCCGGCTCGACCAGCCCCTGGAAACCTGGCTGGACCGGCAGGCGCGCGCCGGGAGCGACCCGGGACGGTTTTTTACCGGTGTGGCCTTCGCGACCGCCCCCGATCTGATCCTGAAAGGCGTTGGCCTGCGCCCTCAGCCCTGAGGCGCGCCGGCGTCGCCGGGCTCCCGTGCGCGGGTCAGCACCATCCACCGCAGCCAGAGGAACGGCTCGACCCGTTCGATACCGCGGAAGGGAGAGCGGGCCACCGCGGGCGCGACCAGGGTCTGGTATTCCGACGCGGAGAAGCCATGCCGGCGGAAGCCGCGGCGAAGAAGCCAGACCGGGGGCCAGATGCCGAGAAAGCGCCGCATCCCCCGACGCAGGGCGGGGCGGGGGAAGTTCGGGTCCGGTTCGAAGGTCCACAGAGATCCGCCGGGCCTCAGGATGCGGTGGATCTCCGCGAGAATGCCGGCCGGGTCTTCCCAGTGATGGAACGACAGGCTGGAGAGAACCAGGTCCAGGGAGGCATCGGTGAAGGGGAGAGCTTCGCCGCGCCCGAGGACCATGCCCGGGCCAGGCCGCGGGCCGGACCGCCGCACCGCCTGCGCCAGCATCGATTCCGACGCGTCCAGCGCCACCATGGGCGGCGCGCCGGGCAGGCGGTTCATGAGCCGGGCCAGGGCGGCCGTGCCGGCGCCCAGGTCGAGCACCTGGACCCCGTTCCGCCGCCCATGCAGAGCGTTCAGGTGCCGTGTGACCTGCCGGGCCGCCGCCTGGTAGAAAGGACGCAAGCTGGTCTCGGCCAGGACGGCGTAGAGAAAGGCCGTGACGCGGCCGAACTCCTCCGGCGCGGTCTGCTTCAGGTTCACGCTGGCGGCTCTCCGGAGAACTCCTCCACCCAGGGAGCCAGGGCCTCTCTCAGAAAGTCCAGGTCCGGGCAAAGCTCCAGGTTCCGGCGGGCGCCCGTGAGGGCGGCGGGCAGGAAGGAGAGATACCTGGCGCGCCCGTGCTCCAGTTTCTGGTTCGCAAAGGTTCCCGCAGCCTTGAGAGCTCGCTGCACGCTCATCTCATGGACCCTCAGGCGGAAAGCCTCCAGCGTCTCGCCACCTCCCAGGGTGGCGTGAAAGCGGCGGATCATCGCTTCCCCGCGCTCCTCCGGCACGTCCACGTAAGGGTCGCAGAGCAAGGACGCCAGATCATAGGTCTCGGGACCGCGCCGGGCATCCTGGTGATCCAGGACAATCAGCTCCCCGCCGGGGGCGACCATCAAGTTGCGAGAGTGAAAATCCCGGTGGCAGAGCACAAGAGGCGGCCGGTCCAGCCGCCGGCAGAAGCGATCGAAAGCCTCCCCGATCAGCGCCCTTTGCCGGGTGTCCACCGACCGGCCGCGGAGGCCGGTGACGACCTGGTCGAAGAACAGGTTCAGCTCGAAACGGAAGCGCGCCGCGTCGAGAGCGGTGCGTCCCGCATGGATGCCTGGATGCAGCCGGGGCGTGCCGCGCTGCTGCAGGCGGGTGATCAGGTCCACCGCCTGCATGTACAGGTCACGGGCGTCCGGCTCGCCTGCACGCTTCCCGGATGAGGCCAGCCATGCCTGCAGGCTGCGATCGCCCAGATCATCCAGCAGGATCATTCCGGCAGCCGCATCGAAATCCAGCACGCACGGCACCGGGATGCCGATAGCTTCCAGGAGGGCCGTGGTCTCCAGGAACGGAAAGGAGCTGGGATCAAAGGCCTCCCCGTAGGACGCGACCACGCGCGGCGGCCCTCCGGGCGCCTGGACGCGGAAGTAGCTGCGGCTCGACGCGTCGCCCTCCAGCGGTTCAATCCGCGCGCCCGGGATCCGGGAGGCGGCGAAGGCCCGCACTTCGGGGGGGGCGCTGTCCGGGGCTTCAGAACGGGACACGGCGATCTTCCTCGACCAGGCACCGGCTCACCCGCTCCCCGGGGGGGATGGAGGTGCCGGGACCGACAATGGAATCGCGGATGCGGGCGTTTTCGCCGATGGACACCCGGTCCAGGAGAACCACGCGGGTGAGCCGCGCGCCCGGTCCGACCGTCACGCGGCGCCCCAGAATGCACCCCTGCTCCAGGCGGGCCTCGGCGGCGACCCGGCAGCCGGGCGCCAGCAAAATCTTTCCCTTCACGGCCTGGACCTGGGTGTCCAGGTAACGCCGCGCCGTGCCCACCTCGACCCAGGAGCCGGAACCGAGATGAGCCCCCAGCGGCTCGCCGGCGGCGAGCATCGGCAGGTAAAGAGCGGGCAGAAACCCTGACGGACCGTCGGGGAGGCGCTCCAGCACCGCCGGCTCCAGGACATGAATGCCGGTGAACGTGCCCCAGTTCACCGGCACGCCCGTCCCTGCGGCCGCGGCGCGGCCGAAGGCGACCATCCGCCCCTGGCGGTAGGCCACCGGCGTGTAACCGTCGACCGGCGGGGCCAGGACCAGCGTGGCGAGCTGGCCGCCTTCCCGGTGCGCCCGGACCGCGGCGGACAGGTCAATCTCGGAGACGATGTCGGAGTTGAGGCAGAGGAAGGTGCCGGAGGAACGGAAATGATGGGCGGCATGCCTGAGCCCCCCCGCCGTCCCCAGCCGGTTCTCCTCCCGGGACAGATGCACCGTCAGCCGGCCGCAGGTGAAGGGACCGTTTTCCGGCGCCGGCCCCAGGGACGCCTGGCGCAGGAGATCGCGGATGGATTCCGGCCGGTGATGCGTATTGACGACGACCTCGTCGATGCGCGCTCGCTCCAGGTAATCGAGCTGGCGCAGGAGAAGGGACCGGTTGAGGAAGGGAAGGGTCGGCTTGGCCCGCCGGAGAGTGAGGGGAACCATGCGCTGGCCGAAGCCCGCCGCCAGGAGCATCGCCTTCAAGGCGTCATCCCGGCGGAAAGATCATCTCCACCGGATGGCTCTCCTCTCCCTGGTCCTTCAGGATGCGCACATGGAGATCCCGGTAGGTCTGATTGATGTAATCCGAGCGGAGAAAGCCCAGCCGACCGGCGAGCCGATCGATCGCGTCAGGAGGCCCTTCCAGCTCCATGTAGGTGCCGATGGGCAACTCGTCGATCGTGACGCTCAGCGGGCCGGCCTGGAAGGTGCGCCGGTATTTTTGATAGTGGTAGGCGGTGCGCAGCCCCAGGCGCTGGAAGATCTCCAGGGCGGCGCGACCGCAGGAAATTTCGGTCTCCACCTCGCGGCGCACCTTGTAATCGCCCTGGTCGCCGTCCAGCCTCTCCTTGAAGGTGAGGAGATGGCGGGTTCCGCTCTGCCGCAGCCGCAGCATGCGCTGGCTGGCCTTGAGCCGGCCATCGGGATAGTCGAGGATGAAGTTGTCCTCGAAGATCCGGTCCCGGACCAGCGTGGCTCCACAGGCAACCAGGCGGGCGAGGAGATCCCGGAGGTTGCTCACCGGGAGCTTGATCTCAATCTCGACCGCCGCGGGCATGGAAGTCTCGAGGGCTAGGGGGTCCCGTAGCGCCGGGCCACGTCTCGCAGCCGGTCCTTCAAGAAGGAGGGCGGGAGAGCCGCCGGCGCGCGGGTGATGGTCAGGGTGAGGGATTCGCCGTCGTGCCGGTAGGCTCCCTCGAAGATTCCCACGAGGGTGGCGCCCTTCAGGGTCCCGGAGCGCCCGTCGCCCTGGACCTCTGCTCCCAGCGCTTTCAGGTCCTTGATGATGTCGGGGACGCGGCCGGCGTCGCATTTGAACGTGGTGCTCAGGTCCATTCATTCCTCCCGTACCGGGCGGTGGAGAGTGATTGTAGCGCGGACACCGGGCAGAGACGTGAGGAACGTGTCTTGACCGCACGGAGCCGGAACGCCAAACTGATGACATGATGCCGGCTCTTGAAGCGGACGTGGCGGCCCTGGAAAAGGTCGAGTTGCACCAGCACGTGGACGGATCCATGCCTCTTGCGCTCCTCTGGCGGATGATGGTGGAGAACGACCTCAATCCGGTGGATAGCCTGGAGGAGCTGGAGAAGCTGGTGGTGCTGCAGAAGGAGGAAGAAGGAAGCCTCCTGCGCTACCTGGACAAGTTCCACTATCCGCTGTGGATTTCGCAGTTCTATGAGAATCTGGTGGAGGTCGTGGAAGCGATTGTCCAGGAGGCCTACCAGAAGGGCGTGCGCGTGCTCGAGTTGAGGTATGCGCCGGTCATTCACACCTTCGGGGGGCTGACCATCCGGCAGGCGATCCGCTCCGTGCTCACCGGGCTGAACCGGGGCCTGGAGCGCCATGACGGCCTGCAGGCCGGTCTGATCATCATTGCCATGCGCCACCACGGCCCTCACATCGCCAAGATCCTCGCCCGCTCCGCCATCTCGGAGGCCCAGCACCTGCACACATCGGCGGGCGTCATCGGCTTCGACATCGCCGGGGCCGAGGCCGGCAACCCGCCCCGGCTGTTCACCGGCGCCTACGAGATTGCCCGCTCGGGAGGCTTGGGCCTCACCGCCCACGTGGGAGAAGATGAGGAGCCCCGGATGATCTGGGACGCCCTGGACCACCTGGGAGTGCAGCGTCTCGGCCATGGCTGTTCGGCGGTCCGGGATGTGGAGCTGATGCGCCGCCTGGCCCGCGACCGGATCGTGGTCGAATGCTGCCTGACCTCGAACTACCAGACCGGAGCCATCCAGGCCGGCCGCCGCCACTGCATTCATGATTTTCTGGAGGCCGGTGTGCGGGTGGCGATCTGTACCGACAACACCACCGTCTCGAACACCGACCAGATCCGGGAGAACCTGCTCCTGGTGCGGGAGCTCGGCCTGGACACGCTGCGCCGCATCCATGGGGAAGCCCGCCAGGCCTCCTTCATCGCCGCGGTCGGGGGGTGACGGTCCGCTCCTCCGCCTTGACGCCGGCTCGGGTCGTGGCTTGAATGGGCACCGGGAGGAAGCCCAGCGTTGGAGAGGTGTTTTTTCGGTCTCGGGGCGGTGTCGGCGTTTCTGGGGGTGGCCGCGGGCGCCTTTGGGGCTCACGGGCTGAAAACGCGGCTCCCACCGGATCTCCTCGCCGTGTTCGAGGTAGGAGTCCGCTACCACCTGTTGCATGCGGTCGGTCTCATGCTGTCGGCGTGGGCTGTACACCGCTGGCCGGGAAGCGTGGTGACCTGGAGTGGGTGGTCGTTTGCCGCCGGCACCCTCATCTTCTCGGGAAGCCTCTACGCGCTGGCCCTGACCGGGCAACGCTGGCTCGGCGCCGTCACGCCCCTGGGAGGTCTGGCGTTCCTAGTGGGATGGCTCTGCCTGGCCTGGGGTGCCTGGAAGGGTCTGGCGGGATTATAATTGCCGCCGCCATGGCACGGCCGGATCCTTTCACCATTGACGACGCGGTCGATCTCTACGGCCTGAAGCGCTGGGGAAGCGATTACTTCCATATCGGAACCAACGGCCACCTGCAGGTGGTGCCCGGCGGCGAGAGATCGCGCTGCATCGATGTTCCCGACGTGGTCGAGGAGCTTTCCCGGCGGGGGATGGGGACGCCGGTCCTGTTGCGTTTTCCGCAGCTCCTGGGCGCTCAGATCGCCCGGCTCTCCGCCGCCTTCACCCGGGCGCGGGAAGAGTTCGGCTATCCCTCCACGTATCATCCGGTGTTTCCCGTCAAGGTGAACCAGAAACGCCAGGTGGTGGAGACCTTGCTCCAGGCGGGCTGGGAGCACGGCCTGGGGCTGGAGGCGGGTAGCCTGCCGGAGCTGCTGGCGGCCATGGCCCTGTCCACGCCGCCGGGCGCCCTGACCATCTGCAATGGGTTCAAGGACCCGAACTATCTCGCCGCCACGGCCCTGGCCGCCCGGCTGGGGAAGAAGGTCATCGTGGTCATCGAGAGGCCGTTCGAGGTCGGGCCCCTGGTGAAGCTCATGCAGCGGGAGGAGTGCCGCCCGCTGCTGGGTATCCGCATCCGGCTGCGCTCGCGGGGGAGCGGGCTGTGGGAGAAGTCGGGCGGCGCCGCCAGCAAGTTCGGCCTCAGCACCGCCGAGCTCCTGGCCACGGTGCGGCAGCTCCAGGAGGCGGGGCTGGAGAAGCAGCTTGTTCTCCTGCATTTCCATATCGGCAGTCAGCTCACGGAGATCCGCCGGGTCAAGGCAGCTGTGCGCGAGGGCGCCCACATTTATGCCAAGACCGTGAAGTGGGGCGTGCACCTGGACTATCTGGACGTAGGCGGCGGACTGGGAGTCGATTACGACGGGTCCCGCACCTCCTCGGATGTCTCCATGAACTACAGCTTGCAGGAATACGCCAACGACGTGATCTACACCATCGCGGAGGTCTGCAAGCAGGAAAAGGTCGCTCCACCGCGGGTGGTCTCGGAGTCGGGGCGCATGCTGACGGCTTATCACGCCATGCTGGTCACCGATGTCCGGGGCGCCATTCCCGGCTTTGGCGGCCACTCGGTCCGCTGCGACGGCAGCGAGCCTTCCATCGTGCGCGAACTGGCCGAGGTGGCCGAGGGGATCACCGTCAAGAACTACCGCGAGTATTACCACGATGCTCTCGAGTACCGCGAACAGCTCTACAATCTCTTCGATCTGGGCCTGGCGTCCCTGGAGGACCGCGCCAAGGGGGAGGAGCTGTTCTGGGAGATTGCCCGCCGGAGCGTGCGCCATTCCCGGAGCGCCAAGTTCATGGCGGAGGAATTCATGGAGCTCGAGGAGCGCCTGCACCAGAAGCTCATCTGCAACTTCTCGGTCTTCCAGTCGATTCCCGATCACTGGGCCCTGGATCACCTGTTTCCGGTCCTGCCGATCCACCGCCTCCACGAGCCTCCGGCGCGACGGGCCTCCCTGGTGGATATCACCTGCGACTCCGACGGCGACGTGGTGAAATTCATCGATCCAAGAGATGCAAAGGGAGTCCTGGAGGTTCACGATCTGCGCCCCGGAGAGCCCTACTGGGTAGGCGTCTTCCTCATCGGGGCGTACCAGGACACCATGGGCGACATGCACAATCTCTTCGGCCAGGCGAACGAGGCGGATGTGACCGTGAGCGCCGGAGGACAGAGCGTCATCCGCGCGGTTCGCCCCGGACAGGCCGCGAAGGATGTGCTGGCCTCGTTCGGGTACCCACTCGCCTTCTTGCAGGAACGGCTCGACTCTGTCCTCCGGGAGCGGGTCGCCGGCGGCAGCCTCGGCCATGCGGAGGCGGAACAGCTCCAGGCCGATTATCGCGCTTACCTCGGAACCTACACCTATCTGAGCTGAGCCGGGGCTGCGGCTCCCGGGTCCGGATGACTTTCCTCTCCAGCCGGTCAGTGGGCTTGCTTGCGGAGCTGCCGCTCACGCAGGTCGTCCGGCCAGAGATAGGGGAGATCGATGATGCTCCCGGCGGGGATGGTTCTGGAGGCGTAGCGCAGGCAGTCGTTCAGGATGGCCAGATGGGTCCGGCGGTCGCCGACTCCGCCCAGGGTGAGTCCGAACGGGTGCTGGATGAACAACGCCTTGGACGGCCGGGTCAGCCGCGTCATCTCCTTGACCAGCGAAAGCGAGATGGTGGACAGTCCGCCGGCATCAAGAACTCTCTGGATCAGTCCGACCGACTGAGAGCAAATCGGTCACGAGGGAACGAGGATCACCAGGTCCACCTTGTCCTCCATGAGCATGCGCCCCACCTGGGGCGCCGTGCGCCGGATCAGGTTTTCCGGGCGCGGAATGTATCCCATGAAAGAGACGTGCCGCGGCGCCACCGATCCGATGGCGCCTTCTGCGGCCAGGCGCTGCCACATGCGCCAGGGGAAAACGCAGTCCAGGTCTTACCGGGCGCCGCGTGTGTCGTAGCCGGAGTGGGAAAGGGCGATCTCCTCCGCCCGGGCCTCGGCAGGGATCACGCGGTAGGAGTCGTTTCCCACGGGGCTCCTGATCTGGAACGGTTCCTGGATCGCAGTCAGATAGGCGCCGGCGGTCACCACCAGCGCGACCCGGCAGTCGGTCACCGGCCTGGACAGCGGGCGGGGCTCGGTTGGAGCCGCGAACCGGACCCAATCGAAGTCGGCCAGGACCGTCCGGCGGATGAACCGTTTCTCGACCTCCAGGAAGTCCATGGAAGCCTCCTCAAGGCGGGAGACAAGGATCGAATGCGCCTGGCGGGTTGTCAAGAAGACCGCCGCGGGCCAGGGATCGGATGGCGCGGGATCCGGCAACGACCCGGCGCTGCCGGGTCGCCGCTCTCCGTCTCCGGCTCTCTAGGGCAGCGCCTCGCCGGTGTTGATCTTCTCGGCGGCGCACTGCGCGGCCTGGCACGTGCCGCGGGAGCGGTCCGCCGCCGCCAGCCGGGCGTCGGCCTGGGCCAGGGATGCTCCCACCGTGGCCTGGGCGCCGCATGACGAGGTGACGGGTAGCGCTTCGTGGACGCGCCCCTGGCAGCGATTCAGGAGGAGCGCCATGAGATGGGTCTCGGCCCGGGCGCAGGCGTCACCCCGGGGCCGGGCTTCCAGAACGGCGCAGAGGTCCGCCACCGATGCGACCCAGGAAAAGGTGTGGGAGGCGGCCACGCACTGGGCATCGGCGGGGAGGAGCGTCTCCTCCGGATGGTCGCCGGCACAGAGACGCCGGAAAAAGCCGATGGACCGCACGTCCCGGCATGTGGGGAGCTCCTCGTCGATGAGCCCGTCGCAGTCATTGTCGGCCAGGTCGCAGACCTCGGGCAGGGGCTGAATCTCCGCATGTTGGTCGTCGCAGTCGATCTCGCGGCAGAAGCCGTCGCCGTCGGCGTCTGCGCAGTCCGGCTCTTCGGCGATGAAGACGGAGTTCCTGGGAACCTGCAGGACACTCTGGACCCGGCCGCTGGGCCAGGTGATCCGCACCAGGTCCACCGGGCGGCGGCCGAGGCCGAGGCCGAAATGGGCCACCCGCTCGCTCTGTCCCAGGAAATGGGTCGACGTGCCGATCTCCCGCACCTGAACCGGTCCGCCCAGGATGGGGAAGATCTCGACCCAGGCGCCGAGCCCCTCGCGGTTGGAGGCGTGGCCCACTGTCCGGACCCGCAGCCAGTCCCGGGCATTGCCGCCGTCATTGCGGTACAGGCGGGGCGTCCCGGCGTTGTTCACCAGAAAGATGTCCATGTCGCCGTCCGTATCGTAGTCGAACACCAGGAGTCCCTTGCCGGAGCCGGTGTCCGTGAGGCCCACCTGGGCCGACTTTTCGGTCATGGAACCGGTTCCATCGTTTTCCCAGAACCGCATGGGGTCGGCATTGAAGGCTTCCTCCAGGGAGAGGTCCGGGAAGTCCACGCCATTGGTCATCACCAGGTCCAGGTCGCCGTCGTTGTCGTAATCCAGGAAGGCGGCGCCCCAGCCCCAGAACCCGTGCCGCACTCCCGCCGCATCGGTGGCGTCCGAGAAGCGGCGGCCTCCCTGGTTGCGGTAGAGCCGGTTCCCCGAGAATTTCCAGTTGCACGCCGCACTGTCACAAATGCGGGCCGGATCGTCGATGGAGGTGATGAACCAGTCCAGCAGGCCATCCCCGTCGAAGTCGCCAAAGGTGGAGCCCATGCCGTTCTCGTCGGTTCCCAGTCCGGCAAGTTTGGTGCCGTCCGTGAAGGTGCCATCGCCGTTGTTCCAGAACAGCCGGCTGGTGCCGAAGTCGCCGGCCACCGCCAGGTCGGGCCACCCGTCCCGATCCAGGTCGGTGAAGGTGGAGGAGAAGGAGCGGATGAAATCGATGAAGACGCTGGCTGCCACCGTGCGGTCTTCGAAGAAACCAGGCTTCTCCGGGCCCAGGTTATGCAAGAGGCGCGAGTTACTGAAGACTCTTGGGAGCCACTCCGTCACGTGCAGATCCACCCAGCCGTCCCGGTCGTAGTCTCCCGCATTGACGCTGAAGCCGTCGCGCGCGAACCGGTTCCCAACATCGGCGCCGCGAATGACGGCCTCCTCGACGAAGGTTCCGCCCCCTTGATTCAGGAACAGGTAGTTCCGGTTGTTGATGGGATCGCCATCGGGACCCAGGACGGAAAGATAGAGATCCGGGTCGCCGTCATTGTCGATGTCGGCGAATGCCGCGCCGTTGGAATGGACATCATAGGCGGCCAGGCCCGACCCGGCCGTGATGTCCTCGAAGGTGCCGTCGCCGCGATTCCGGAACAGGATGTCCGGAGCGTCCAGGCGTGTGACCAGGAGGTCCGGAAGCCCGTCGGCATCCACGTCGGCCACGGCGGCGCCGCCGGTCATCCGCTCGGGCTCGCAGGCGTTGCGCCGGAAGATGCAGTTGGGAGATCTCCGGGCCGCATGCTGGAGGTAGGTGATCCCCGCCGCGCCGGAGACCTCCTTGAAGACGGGTTGGGCCCGCAGCAGCGGCGCGGCCGCGGCCGGCAGGAGCAGCACGGCCAGGAGGCACCCTAGCCAGCGGGAGCCACGGCGGCGGCTTCCGGGTCGCGGACAGGCGGGGCATTTCATGACCGGAAGGTACGACGGGAGCGGATGGGCGACAAGGGAGAGGGTGGAAAAGCCCGCGGGGAAGGTTTCCGAGCCTTTCTTTCCGCCCCGCCGCTGGGAATCCAGGTTCGCCGGATGGCTGGAGACAGGTATACTGCCGGGAATGAGGGCCCCGGTGAGCGCGCGCCACGCCATCCGTTTGATTCTCCTGGCCGGGTTGGCCCTGGGACTTCCGCCGGCCGCGGCGGCGGCGACCGGGTTGCTCTTCGAGAACGTGACCCTGATCGATGGCACGGGCCGGCCGCCGGTCAAGAACGCTCATGTCCTGGTCCGCGATGGGCGGATACAGAGGGTGGGCCGCGGCCCCTACCGGGGCGAGGCTCCGGCCCGCCGCAGGGACGGCACGGGGAAGTATCTGATCCCGGGCCTCATCGGTGTGCACATCCATTTGCGGGGCGCCGCAGAGAAGAAGGACGGCAAGCCCGCCGACAAGACAGCGGGCATCCGGGCGCTCCACGGCTACCTGTATTCAGGCGTCACCACCGTCTTCGATGCGGGCAACGACCCTGATTACATCTTCCGGATGCGAGACCGGGTGCGTGCCGGCGCCATCGTGGCGCCCCGCCTCTATGCTGCCGGCGGCATCGTCACCGTTCCCGGGGGTCATGGTGGCTTCACTCCATCCACTCTCATCGAGAGCTGGCCGGCAGCCCGGGGCGTGATGGAGGCTCACATCGCCCGGGCGCCGGACATGGTGAAGTTCACCTACGATGAGCACAACTGGGGGACGCGGCCGCTGATTCCTCTGCTTCCTCTCGATCTCATGGAGCGCGCCATCGAGTATTACAACGCACATGGCCTTCGCACCACCGTTCACACGTCCAACGAGATCCGGGCCCGGGAAGTGATTTTTGCCGGGATCGATACGCTGGCGCACCCCGTCATCCAGAGCCCGGTCAGTGACGGCTTCGTGGCGTTGATGGCGGCCAAGAAGGTGCCCATGGCGTCCACCCTCACCATCGGCGAGGGGTACAGCCGCCTTGTGGAGCATCCCGAGTTCCTGGACGGCCCGCTTTACCGGGCTGTCCTTGAGCCCGAGGCGATCGCCCGGCTCAAGGGAGAGGTGCGGAACCGATACGCCGCCCGCGCCTGGACGACCTGGATGAAGGTGATGACTCCCGTGGCGCAGGAAAACCTGCGCCGCATCGACGCCGCGGGCGGTGTCATCGCCCTGGGTTCGGATCAATCCGACGGACCGTTCTCGCAGCGGGAGCTGCAGCTTCTGGTCGCGGCCGGCATCCCTCCCCTGGAGGCGCTGCACATCGCCACGTTGAATGGCGCGGTCTTTCTCGGAAGGGAGCGGGAGCTGGGCTCCATCGAGGAGGGCAAGGTCGCCGACATGGTGCTCCTGGGCGCCGACCCATTGGCCGACATCGATGACACGAGGAAGATCGATCTGGTCCTCGAGGCGGGGCGCATCATCGATCTGAAGACGCTGGATCTCCCCGTCAACCGCTGATCCGGCGCCATGGATCTTTCCGCTGTCAAGCGCCACGCTGGGACGGCCGGGAGCAGGTGGCCGCCCCGGACGATGGCCGCATGGCTTCTGGCCGGATGGCTCGTTCACCTGGCCGGGGCGCTGGTGTTTCCGCACCCCGCGCCCGACACGGCGCGCTACATGGAAGAGGCACGTTCCCTGTGGGAGGAGGGCTCCTTCGCCATCCATGGCCGGCCGACCGCTTTTGACGGGCCGCTCTATGCGCTGCTGCTGGCGCCGTTCCATGGCCTGGCCCGGATGCTGGGCGGCGCCGAGGCCCTATCCATCTGGCTTCGCCTCCCCGGGATTCTTCTGGGTGGAGCGGTTCCGGTTCTCGTTCTGCTCGTGATCCGGGAGACGGGTCTGTCGCGATTCGCCGCGTTTGGCGGCGCCACGCTGGCACTGGTCAATCCGCTCCTCATCGGTGCCAGCGGCTTCGTGCTGACGGAATCCGCCCAGGCGGCTTTCTTGTCGCTCGCGGTATGGCGAACGGTGCGGGCCTTCCGGGCGGGCGGCACCTGGCGCTGGCTGGGCGCGGGAGCCGGCTGGGGGGCGGCGGCCTTGTGCCGGCCCACACCACTGCTGTTCCTGCCGCTCCTGGCCATGCTGGGTGGCCCGGTGTGGAACCGCCGGGGCGTGGCAGCCGGGGGGAAGGGCCGGGCGGCCGGATGGCTCCGGTGCGCCGGGCTGTTCCTGGGGGGCGCGGCGGCGGTCACGGCTCCCTGGATGGTGCGCAACGCGGTTCAGTTCGGCGCATGGATCCCGGTGTCACTGCGCGGTGGACAGGTCCTGTGGGCCGGGACCGTATCGGGGGGGCAGTGGGATGACGCGACCATGTTGCGCCTGCGCACGGAGCTTGTAGGTCCGGATTTTCGCCTGCGCGAGCTGGAAACGGAGCGGATCTTGCTCGCGGAGGCGTTGAAGACGATCCGCCGCCAACCCTTGAAATGGATCGCGGCCATGCCGGCCAAGGCGGCACGGCTCTGGCTGGGGCTGCCCGGAGCCGTTTTCGTCTTGAGAGAACACCCCCTGCTGGCCCGAGGGGTGCGTCTTTACGAGGCGGTTCTGGCTGCCGGAGCCCTGGCCAGCATCGCCCTCTTGTGGCCCGGTCTCCGGCGCCCGGGGAGATGCGTCCTGCTGGCGATCCCTCTGGCTTACCTTTTCTATGAGACCGGCCTGTACATGGTCCTCCTGGCTCTGCCCCGTTTCCGGATCCCGTTGCTGCCGTTGAGAGCCATGATCATGGCGCCTCTGCTCGATGCCGCCTGGAGGCGGCGCGGACGGCACCGGGTCCAGGCGGCGCCGCCCCGCGGAACAGCTCCAGTGCCGGGCTAGCCGACGGCCGAGACAATGGCCGGGTCCAGACCAGGCCATCCGGAGAGGTACTCGCGCCGTTCGGCCTTGAGCTGGTTCACCAGGCTCTGATACTCGTCCACCCGCGCCTGTGACTCGTAAAGCAGACGGGGCCGGAGCAGGACCTCGTCGTCCACGGAGATTCCGTCCACCCGGGTCGCCACCTGGTAACCGAAGTCGGGATCCTTCTCCCAGGCGATGGTCTCCTCGGCGATGGCCTTCACCACGGCGGAGGAGTGGGGAATCTTCACCTTGCGCGAACCGGGCTCGTCCTCACCTCCGCCGATCCGGCCCGTGTTCATGAGGTAAACCTCCAGGGCGCTTCCTGCCAGGAGATCCAGGAAACGATTGCCTTGCTGGGAGTGCAGCAGGGGGAAGAACGGATTGGTGCCGGGAATCCGCAGGCTCTTCCCCGCCTCCTCGGCCCCACCGGCGGATGTCCCTTTGGTTTCGCCCAGCATGAAGTAGGCGGCAGCCTGTTCGGGGCCCAGCCGCGCCACGGCCGGAATGATGGTCTCGTTCCGGTTCAGGATCAGCAGGAAATCCACTTTTCCCAGGTCCAGAGCGTTCCCGGCGCCCTTCACCTTGGACATGGCAAAGACCGCCCGCCCATTCTGGGTGTAGGAGCGATCGAAGAAATCAACCTTGCCGTTCGCATCCTGGCTGACGTTTTCCAGGTAAGCCTCGGACTGGGTGACGGCGTGGTAGATGGTCGGCTCGAGGCGGGGATCCAGGCCAAATGTCTTGGCGAAGCATCCGTTCTCGGTGGCATAGACCTTGCCGCCGGGCATGACGGCACAGAAGTCATCCTGCACGGGCTGGGAATTGTTCTGCCGGGTGAAGGTTGTGGTCGTCTTGCCGGTTCCCGAGAGCCCGACGATGAGGGTGACTTTTTTCCGCCGGCCCACCGGGATCACCTTGCAGCCGGCATGCAGGGCAAGTCCGCCCCGATCGTAGACGATCTTGTTCCACATCCGTAATCCAGCCTTCTTGGACTCGCCGAAGTAATCCGAGTTGAAGATGCGGGTGGTGAAGCGATCCAGGTCCACCGCGATGAGCCGCTCGTCGGGATATCCGGGCGCCGCGAGATTCGGCGTGTAAATGACGGTGACCTGCGGACGGAAGGAATCCTTTTTCTGAACATCGATGTCGAAGTACAGGGTCTTCTGCATGGCGGCAATGTTGGCGTTGGCCGACTCGATGATGAGGCGGGCAGGCGTGCGGAAGGCAGGATCGTTGCCGATGTATCCGTCGATGACCAGCATCTCCTGGCCGGTGATGTAGTTATCTTGGAGCCTGGCCATGCGCCGCCCTTCCTCCACCGTGATGGTCTGGTCGGAGTGTTCTTCCGGCCGGCCGGTGACGACATACGTCGAGCCCTTGGACCGTGCCACGACACGGGTCTCCACGTTGAGATTATGGAACTCGGTGCGGCGCGCGCCCGGCATCTTCTCGATGAGCGTGTCGAGCGTGTCGGTCGAAGGGTTGCGGAGGACGCGCGCCGGCTTCACCGGCAGATCGTCGCAGGCGTTCATGAGACTGATTTCCTCCTCGAGATCGCAGAATGGCAGGATAGCATAGCGAAATCGCGGATCGCGCTCCTGGAGAAGGCTACGCCCCTTCCCTGGAAGGCCCGTCCCTCATCCGGCCTGCGGCCGCTGTCCGGCTGGCGCGCGACGGCAATCAACTCGACTGCAGGCGGGCCTCGCGGAGCGTGATGACGGTGGTCTCACTGCCCGCCGGCAGGTAGGCCTCCTCACCCTTCTTCGAGGCGACGGCGGTCCCGATGCCGCCGCCGATGGCGGCGCCCATCCGGGTGTCCTTGCCCCCATCACCGAGAACCTTCCCCAGGATTGCCCCGCCGGCCGCGGCGCCGGCGATGATGCCGGCATCCTTCTTGGTCTCCTTGCGGGCGTAAGTTGACAGGAGGCCGTCCACTTCCACCTTGTTGCCCGAGGGCATAACGACCGCGGTGTAGCGGACCGACAGCATGGCCTGTCCGCCGAACCGCTTCGCCGGCTTGACTTCTTCCACGGTTCCCAGAACCTGGGTACCGGCGGGAATCACGATCTTCCCGCGAACCTTGACCGGGCTCTCCACGCGGCCGATGACCTGCTGGCCTGGCGAGACGATCTCGCTGGAGAGTTCCTGGTCCAGGCTGACGGTGAACTCGGTGCCGCTGGCCAGGGTGTAGATCGCCGGCCGAGGGGGTGGAGCCGGGGCGGGCCGGGGTGCGGGTGCGCTGCGGGCGGGCGCGGCGGAGGCCGTAGACGGCGTCTCCGGAGCATCAGCCGCGGTGGGTTCATCCGCCGGCCCGCAGCCGGCGGACGGCAGAATCAGCAAGGGAACGATCAGGGACGTCTGAAGCAAGGTCTTGTGAATCATCCTTTTCTCCTCTCTCGGCGCAGGATGAACGGGCCGGCAGTCGTCTGCCCGGCCCGCCGCCGCCCAGGAATGGCACCCCCGGTGCTTCCGGTGTCCAGCGCGGTCCTGTTCCGTCCGGCCTTTTTCGCCGCGTAGAGCGCTTCGTCCGCGCAGCGAACCAGGTCTTCTTCAGCGTGAATATCGGGGTTGGAAGGGTAAGTTGCAACTCCGCAGGAAACCGTCAGTTTCAGCGGGGCCTCGTCGGAGGTGAAGGTCCGCGTCATGGTGCTCTTGCGGATTCGTTCGGCCACCGTCCGGGCCTGGGAGGATCCGGTATGGGGAAGCAGCACGATGAACTCCTCGCCGCCGTAGCGGATGACCAGGTCCGTTTCCCGCGCCGTGTCCGTGAGAATGCGGCCGAACTCCTCCAGAACGCGGTCACCAATACGGTGCCCCAGGGTGTCGTTGATATCCTTGAAATGATCCAGGTCCAGCATGATACAAGAAAGAGGGCTGTCATACCGCGTGGCGCGCTGGAACTCCTCGCCAATCCGCTCCTGGAAGTAGCGGTAATTGTGGAGCTTGGTCTTCTCGTCGATCATGAGGAGCTTCTTGAGGGTGCGGTTGGCACGCCGGAGGGCTCGGTTGGCGCGCTGGAGTTCGTCGCGCAGCTCTCTCTTCTTGAGGACGGCCTGAAGCCGTGTCTCCACCTCGATGAAGTCGAACGGCTTGGCGATGTAATCGTCGGCGCCCGCCTCGAAGCATGCGACCTTGAAGCGGCTTTCGGTGCGGCCCGTGACGAAGATGATGGGGATGCTCGTGGTGCGACGATCACGGCGGATCCGGCCTGCCACCGCCAGGCCGTCCATGTCCGGCAAGGAGACATCCAGGAGAATGAGGGCCGGCCGTTCGCTGGCGGCCTTCTCCAGGACCGACTGGCCCGTCATGGCCGAGATCACAGCGTACTCCTTCCGAGTCAGCCAATCCGAGATGGTGGTGACGGTGTCCGGGTCGTCATCGACCACCAAGATCTTGATCTTTTCGGCCACGTCTCTCTCCTTACGACCTCCGGCCTGACGCGCTCATTTTAGTCCATCTGGCGGCGCAGGAACGTCGGGACGTCCAGATCGTCGTTGATATGTGCCGCGGTCATGTTCTCGGTGTAAGTCCCGCCCCCCGGGGTCTTGACATCGAAGGAGTCGAGATCAAAAAGCTTCCGGTTGCGTTGAAACGTCGGGGTCTCGTGGTCAACTTCCCTCCCGGACGGTACCACCGCCTGGAGGAAGGGGTCGTTTTTCTCGGCCAGCGATTCGTCATGCTGGAATCCCGTCGCGATCACCGTGATCTTCACCTGGGAGCCCATTTGCTCGTCAATGACCGTGCCGAAGATGATCTCGGCATCTTCTGCCGCCGCTTTCTGGACGATGGTAGCAGCCTCGCTCACCTCGTAGAGGGTCATTTCCCGGTCTCCGGTGATGTTGATGAGCACACCCTTGGCGCCGTCGATGGAGCAATCCTCCAGGAGTGGGCTGCTGATGGCCTTCTGGGCCGCCTCTACGGCGCGGTTCTCGCCATCGGAGATGCCTGTCCCCATGAGGGCCATACCGCGGCCGCTCATGATGGTCTTCACGTCGGCGAAGTCCAGGTTGATCTCCCCGGAGACGGTGATGAGGTCGGAGATCCCCTGGACGGCCTGGCGCAGGATATCGTCGGCGTTCAGGAAGGCCTCGGTCAGGGTGGTGTCGCGCTCGACGGTATGCAGAAGCTTCTCATTGGGGATGGTGATCACGGTATCGACGCAATCACGCAGTTCCGCCAGCCCCCGCTCGGCTTGCTCCCGTCTCCTGCGCCCTTCAAAGGTGAACGGCTTGGTGACCACGGCCACCACCAGGGCGCCGAGCTCGGAGGCCAGGGAGGCGATCACGGGAGTGGCGCCGGTGCCGGTGCCTCCGCCCAGACCCGTCGTGATGAAGACCATGTCGGCGCCGTCCAGGGCGGCAATGATCTTTTCCGAGTCGTCCAGAGCGGCCTGGCGGCCGATCTCCGGGTTGGCGCCCGCACCCAGCCCCTTGGTGATCTTGTGGCCGATCTGGAGCTTGACCGGGGCCCGGGATTTCTTCAGGGCCTGCCCGTCGGTGTTCGCGGCAATGAACTCCACCCCTTTCAGCTTGGCGGCGATCATTCGGTTCACCGCATTGCTTCCCCCTCCGCCCACGCCGATGACCTTGATGTGGGCTCCCGTGACGGTCTCGTCGAACACGAGACCCGGGCCCTCACACCGAGCCGCTTTCTCGCCGTCATCCATGAGGATCATTCCTCTTGTCCTCCTTGTGATCTTGCTTTTCCCCATCAGAAATGAGCTCCTAGCCAGTCCCGCATTCGCCGACCCACATCGAGAAGGAGTCCGGTTGCCAGGTTGTTGCGGCGGGGTCGGCCGCCGTTCCTGGCGCCGTACGAGAGCAGCCCGGCGGCCGTGGCGAAGGTCGGATTCCCGCTCACGTCCACCAGTCCCACCACACGATCCGGAACACCGCGCCGCACGGGCATTTCCAGGGTCCTCTCGGCCACGGCGGTCACTCCGTCCAGGAGACTGCCGCCGCCCGTGATCACGGCGCCGGCCTTCAGGTTCCGGTCGCAACCACTCCGCTTCACGTCCTCGGAGACGAGGGTGAAGATCTCCTCCGCCCGCGGTTCCAGGATCTCGCAGAGCACGCGCCGCGAAAGGACCCGTCCCCGGCGCCCGCCGACGCTGGGAACTTCCAGAACCTCATCCGCGTCCACCAGATCCGAGGCGGAGCATCCCGAGGTGATCTTGATGCGCTCTGCGTCGGGAATGGGCGTCCGCAGCCCCACGGCGATGTCGTTGGTGAAGTTGTCACCACCCACCGGCAAGACGGAGGTATGCCAGATGGCATTTTTCTCATAGGCCACCACGTCGGTGGTTCCCCCGCCGATGTCGATGAGCAGGGCTCCCAGCTGCCGCTCGTCGGGAGTGAGCACCAAGTCCGCCGAGGCCAGTTGACCCAGGATCACCTCGATCACCTCGATGCCGAGCCGGTTGATACAAGTGACCAGGTTCTGGATCGTCCCCTCGGCGCCCGTCACCACGTGGACGTTGGCCAGGAGGCGATGACCGGACAGGCCGCGCGGTTCGTCGATACCTGTCTGGCCATCCAGCGTGTATTCCTGGGGAAGCACGTGAATGATCTCCCGGTCCTGGGGTATGGAGACCGCCCGCGCGGCAACCAGAACCTTGTGGATATCCTCGCCAGTCACCTCGTTGTCCCGGCCGGAGATGGCCACGCCGCCGCGGCTGTTGAACGAGCGGATGTGGGGGCCGGCAACGGAAATGAAGGCATTTTCGATCTCGACGCCGGCCATGGCCTCGGCCTTTTGGACGGCCGCGCGCAGTGACCTGCATGTGGACTCGAGATTGACCAGCACTCCCTTGCGCATCCCTTTGCAAGGAGTGCATCCGATGCCCGTCAGACGGACAGAGTGCTCTTTTTCGATCTCGCCGATCACCACGGTGACCTTGGTGGTGCCAACATCGATTCCGGCCAACTGCGTCTTTGACTTAACCATTCTTTTGAGTCGCCCTTCTCTTTTGTACGTTCTCGGGAAGAACAATCACCCGGCCGCGCCAGCGCAGGTCAATGGCACCGATGCGAGCAATGCGTCGATGAATATCTTCACGCACGGCGGAGTAGTGATCCAGATTTTCCGTCACGTGGGTACGGTCGAGAAAAACAGGCGCCGGTTCGTCCACGAAGCGGGCGGTCACACGATCCGAGCGCGAGAGATCCAGGTCCGAGAGGCGGGAGAGCCAGGTGGGGTCATGACGGCGCAAGGCGTCGAGGATACGGAGACCGCTCCGCACCTGGAAAGGCCGCGCCGCTCGATCCGCTGCATCGAGACCCGTCAGGAGGGGGAGATCCAGGGAGCCGATGGGACGGGTCCAGGGCACGATGGTGGCTCCTCGGGCGTCCACCAGGGTCAGGTTGCCGTGGAGAATCAGCACCGCGACCGGCTCCCGCTCGCGAATCTCCACGACCAGGCGGCCGGGCAGGACACGGCGGATGGTGGCGCCTGCGATCCAGGGGTCCGACAGGAAGGAGGTTCGCGCCTTCTCCAGGTCCACCGAGAAGAGATTCCGGCCGCGCCAGCGGGCCGCACGGTCCCGCAGCTTGGCCCGGTCGGCATGGCGTGTGGCGTGGATCTCGATCTCGGTGATCGCGAGCCAGGGAGTCGTGCGCAGCCAGCCAAGCCCCGCCGGCAGGCCGGCCGTCAGGATCACCGCCAGGGCCGCCAGGGAGAGGCCCAGCCAGGCTCCATGGCGGAGCAGGCGGCGGCGGCGCGATCGCCGCAGCACCCGGTTCCGCTCCGGCCGGCGGAACCTCCGGGAGGGTGCTCTCTTCTGCCGGGCGGAGGGAGGACTCGTCTTCACGCTTCCTTCCTCCGCCCGCCCATCAGTGACAGGAACCGGTCCCCGACCCGGGTGACCGAGCCGGCGCCCAGGGTGATGACCAGGTCCCCTGGAAGGACGGCTTCCACCAGGGCGGGCGGCACCTGGTCCACATCCCCCACGAAGTGGACTCGCGGGTGTCCGGTTTCATGGATGGCGCGCGCCACGGCCTGCCCCGTCACCCCGGGGATGGGCGTCTCCCCCGCCGGGTAGATGTCGGTGACCAGTACCGTCTCGGCCTGGGCGAATGAGCGGCCGAATTCCCCGAGAAGGTCGCGCACACGGGTGTACCGGTGGGGCTGGAAAACAACCACCAGGCGTCGTTCCCACCCGGCGCGCGCGGCCGCCAGGGTGGCGCGGATCTCGGTGGGATGATGAGCGTAGTCGTCGATCACCAGGATGTCGTTTGACGTCCCCTTCTTCTGGAAACGGCGGTCGGCTCCGCCAAAGGAGCCCAGGGCACGCGCTGCCTGCTGGAATGCCACGCCGCAATCCAGACCGACGGCCAGCGCGGCCAGGGCGTTCACCACCTGGTGATGACCCGGTGCCCGCATGGTCACCGGACCGATCTCCTCGGAGCGTGACTGCACTCGGAAGCGGCTCACGAAGCCGTCGAAGTCGAGGTCCGTCGCCCTGAGGTCGGCCTCCGCGGAGAGGCCGTAGGTGATGACGCTCCGGGTCAGACGGGGCAACAGTCCGCGAACCACCGGGTCATCCAGACAGGCCACGACTTTTCCATAAAAAGGAACCGAATTGGCGAAATCGACGAAGGCGGCGGCCAGCGTCTCGAGATCGCCGTAATGGTCCAGGTGCTCCCGATCGACGTTGGTGATCACGGCAGTCTTGGGGCGCAGCATGAGGAAGGAGCCATCCGATTCATCCGCCTCCACGACCATCAGTTCACCGCTGCCGAGCTTGGCGGAGGCTCCCAGGATCTCCAGACGGCCGCCGATGACGATGGTGGGATCCAGGTGGGCCAAGTGCAACACCTGCGCCACCATGGAGGTGACGGATGTCTTGCCGTGGGTTCCGGCCACGGCAATCCCCGATTTCATCCTCATCAGTTCGGCGAGCATCTCGGCCCGAGGAATCACGGGGATCCCGAGCCGGTGCGCTTCGATCACTTCCGGGTTGTCCGGGCGGACGGCGGTGGAGGTCACCACCACGTCGGCCTGGCGCACATGTTGCGCGGCATGGCCCACGTGAATCGTGCCTCCCAGCCGGCGCAGCCGTTCCACCACAGGGCTTTCCTGAAGATCGGAACCGGTGATCGTGTAGCGCAGGTTGATGAGGACCTCGGCGATGCCGTTCATCCCGGTGCCGCCGATTCCCACCAGATGAATGCGTCGTGCCTCTCCGAATCTCATGGGAGCCTCCCGTTGCCGGCGGCGGCACGGGAAGCGCGCCGGTCGTGGAGCTCCAGAACCAGGGCCGCCACCTTTCCGGCCGCATCCGGGGATCCCAGCCGCCGGACGGCCTCCTCCATCCTGTGCCGGCGGGCAGGGTCCCGGAGCAGGGAGAGCAGGACCGTTGCCAGCCGCTCCTCCTTGCACTCCTCCTCCCGTACCAGAAGCGCGGCGCCGCAGGCGGTCATCTCCCGGGCATTTTCCTCCTGGTGCCCGCCGGTGGCGTGCGGGAACGGAATCAACACGGCAGCCCGGCCCGCCGCCGAGAGTTCGGCCACGGTGGTGGCGCCGGCGCGGCAGACCACCAGGTCGGCCGTGGCGTAGGCGCCGGCCATGTCCTGGATATACGGGACGACGGTGGCCTGGAGGCCGGCGCGGCGGTACGCCTCACGCAGGCGATTCTCGTCCTCGGCGCCCGATTGGTGCAGGATACGGAGAGGGTGCCCGGCCCGGGAGAGGGAGGGCAGGGCGGCAATCACCGCCTGGTTCAGACCCGTCGCGCCGCGGCTGCCGCCGAAGATCAGCAGGCTCCAGTGGTCCGGGGAGCGCCGGTCCGGGACCCTCACCATGCCCCGGCGCACCGGGTTGCCGGTGAGCGCCACACGCCCCCTCAGGCGGGAGGCGGTGGCGGCGAAGGAGACCGCAACCCGGTCCACCAGGGGCGCCAGGATGCGGTTGGTGGCTCCTGGGATGGCATTCTGTTCCAGCACCATGGTGCCCCGCCGCAGGAGCTTGCCGGCAAGGACCACCGGCCCGGAGGCATAGCCGCCGACGCCGACCACCACCGATGCATGCACCCGCATCACCATGACCGCCGATTGAAAAGTTCCCACCGGGATCCGGAGGGCGCCGGCGAGCCGGGCCGTCCATGACTTTCCGGCGATGCCCCCCGCCTGGATGAAACGGATGGGATAGCCTGCTCCGGGAACCAGCGTGGCCTCCAGCCCATGCCGGGTCCCGGCGAAAAGAATCGGCAAGGAGGGGCGGAGAGAGCGCAGTTCGTCCGCCAGGGCCAGGCCAGGATAGACATGCCCCCCGGTTCCGCCTCCGGCGATGAGAACCGCATCTCTTTCCATGGTCCAGGCATCCTCAGTTCACGTGCTGGGAGACGTTCAGAGCCAGCCCCGCCGCCAGCAAGCTGATGAGAAGAGAGGAACCGCCGTAGGAGACGAACGGCAACGGCAGCCCCTTGGTCGGGAGCATCCCCAGGACCACGCCCATGTTGATGAGCGCCTGGATCACCAGCGACAAGGTGATCCCGGCCACCAGGTAGGCCCCGAAGCGATCCCGGGCCCGCAGCGCCGTGCGGATGCCCCGCCAGAACAGCACCAGGAAGGCGCCCAGCAGGACCAGGCAACCCAGAAAGCCGAGCTCCTCGCCGATAATGGCAAAGATGAAATCGGTGTGCGCCGCCGGTAGAAAGAGCAGCTTCTGGGTTGACTTGCCCAGGCCGACGCCGGTGATCCCGCCAGCACCTACGGCGATGAGCGATTGATTCATCTGAAAATTATTGCCCAAGGGGTCGGCATGGGGATAGAGAAATCCCATGACGCGCCGCCAGGTGTACTCGGAGCGGCTGGCCAGCAGGACAAAGGTCGCCGTGCCGCCGGCGGCCAAGGCGGCCAGGCGCCGCCATGGCATGCCGGCCAGGAAGAACAGGCAGAAGGCGATGAGCGCCACCGTGACGGTGGTTCCCAGGTCGGGTTGGGTGTAGATCAGCATGCAGAACAGTCCCAGGAGGGCCAGACAGGGGAGAAGAAAGCCACGCCACTCTCCCAGGCGATCTTCCTTGCGGGCCAGGAGGTCCGCCAGGTAAATCAGGAGAACCAGCTTGGTGAGCTCGGACGGCTGGAAGGACAGGCCGCCCAGAACGAGCCAGCGGCTGTTCCCGACGGTGCGCACCAGGATCAGCAGGTAGAGGCATCCCAGAAGCAGGCTCCAGATGAGCAGCGGATTCCGGAGCCGCTGGTAGTCGAAGCGGGTGGCGGCCACCAGGAGCGCCAGGCCCAGCACGGTGGCCAGCGCCTGCTTGATCAAGAAGCCGGTGAACGTACCCCAGGACCGATCCGAGACCATGGCCGAGGCCGAGAAGACCATGGTGAGACCGAAGAAGGTCAGGAACAGCACCGTGCCGGCCATCCAGCGATCCATGGAGAGCTTAAGCCCCATGCCGCCCCCCGGGAAAAAGGTCGGCGACGAGGGCACGGAAATGGTCGCCGCGCTGGGTGAAGTTCTCGTAGGCATCAAAGGACGCGCAGGCCGGGGAGAGAAGCACCGTGTCACCCGGACAGGCGGCGGCGGCGGCCCGCCGCACGGCTTCCGGAAGATCTTCCACCGCTTCCACGGGAAGATCCGCAGGCAGCGAGGAGGCCAGGGCTGCCTGGATCCGGGCCGCCGCTTCGCCCAGGACGTAGACACGCCGTGACTGGCGGCTCAGAACGTCCGCCAGGCGGCTGAAGTCGGCGCCCTTGTCGGACCCGCCCAGGATGACCAGGACCCGCCCGGCGGGAAAGGAGGACAGTGCCATCCGCGTGCTGTCCACGTTGGTGGCCTTGGAGTCGTTGACGAAGGCCACTCTCCCGGGCGCGGCCACCCTCTCGAGGCGGTGGGGGAGGGCGCGGAAGTGGGTCACCGCAGGGGCCAGCACGTCCGGGTCGGCTCCCAGGCACAGAGCGGCCGCCAGGGCGGCCAGGCCATTGCGCCGGTTGTGAGGCCCGGCGAGCGGCAGGTCCGAGGCGGGCATCACCCGGTGGAGCCGACCCCCCAGGCGCACCGTGAGCCAGCCGTCCTCCACGCGGGCGTGATCGGAGAACGACCGGGCCAACCCGCCCAGGTGCTCGCCGAAAGGCATGGGCCGCGGCCCGTCCGGATCCGTCAGGCAAAGACCGGCCTGCCTGGCTCCGGCATCATCCGCCCCGAAGAGGGCGAAGTCACTGCTGGACTGGCGGGCGAAGATCCGTTCCTTGGCGGCTGCGTAGGCGCGCGGATCGTCGTACCGGTCCTGGTGGTCCGCCGTGATGTTCAGCAAGACCGCCACGCGAGGAGCGAAGGTTTGCACGCCCTCCAGCTGGAAGGAGGACACCTCGACCACGAAACGGGTCCTGGGACCCTGGTCCGCCAGCGCCTGGCACAGGGGAGTGCCAATGTTTCCGCAGATCCTGGCATCGTAGCCGGAAGCGGAGAGCAAGGAGCCGATGAGGGCGGTCACGGTGCTCTTGCCATTGGTCCCGGTGACCGCCACGAGAGGGGACTCCACCAGGCGCCAGCCCAGCTCCACCTCGGAGATGAGCGGGACGCCGGCCCGGCGGACCGCGGCATACGGCTCGCGGCGCGGATCGATTCCCGGGGACAGGATGACCAGATCCGCGGCGCGCAAGCAGTCGCCGGCCTCATCCTGCGGCATGAAATCGACGGACGGCAGCCCGTCCGCGCCGATCTGCTCCGCCAGGTGGCGGCGGTCCGTGACGGTGAAGGGAACGCCGTAGCGCGCCAGAAGGGCGGCGGCGGCCCGTCCCGATCGGCCGTAGCCGGCCACCACCGGCCGCCGCAGTCCCGCCAAAAAACGCAGCCCCCGCCCGGTGTGGTCCCGTGTCATGGTTGCGGTCGCCACGCGCTCACCGGAGTTTCAGCGTGGAGAGGGAGAGAAGGGCGAAGAGAACGGCGAGAATCCAGAAACGGATGATCACCTTCGGCTCCGGCCAGCCGCTGAGCTCGAAGTGGTGGTGCAGGGGAGCCATGCGGAAGATACGCCGGCTGCACAACCTGAACGAGGCCACCTGGAGAATCACCGAGAGCGCCTCGGTCACGAACAGCCCGCCGACCAAGATGAGGACGAACTCCTGCTTGGTCAGCACGGCCAAGGTGCCGATGGTACTTCCCAGCGCCATGGAGCCCACGTCGCCCATGAAGATCTCGGCGGGGTTGCAGTTGTACCAGAGAAAGCCCAGGGAAGCCCCCACCAGGGCCCCGCAGAGGACCGCCAGCTCCCCGGCTCCCTTGATGAACGGGATGGCCAGGTACTCGGCGATGCGGAAGTTGCCGGCGGCATAACACAGGATGGCGAAGGTGGTGGATGCGATGCCCACCGAGCCGATGGCAAGGCCGTCGAGGCCATCGGTGAGGTTCACGGCATTGGCCGAGCCCACCACCACCAGGAGGACCAGAATCAGGAAGCCCCAGCCCAGGTCGGGGCGCAGGTGCTTGAAGAAAGGAAACGACAGATCGGTGGTGAACAGCCCCTTCCCGGTCAGCCAGATGAGAACCGCTCCCAGGCAGAGGGAGGCCAGAACCTGCAAGGTGAACTTTCCCGCGGCCGTGAGGCCGAGGTTCCGCTTGCGGACCACCTTCACGTAGTCGTCGACAAATCCGATGCCGCCGAAGATGAGGCAGGTTCCGATGGCGATCCAGATGAACCGGTTCTTCATGTCGGCCCAGAGCAGGGTTGAAACGACCACCGCTGTGATGATGAGCAGGCCGCCCATGGTGGGCGTGCCGGTTTTCACCGCGTGGTGGGACGGTCCCTCACGGCGCGTGACCTGGCCCACCTGGAGCTGCCGCAGGCGGCGGATCACATGGGGACCCAGGACCAGCGAGAGGATGAGAGCCGTGAGGACGGCCAGAGCCGTCCGGAAGGTCAAGTAGCGAAACACGTTGAACGCGGAGATCTCTTCCTTGAAGGAATACAGCAGGGCGAACATCATGTCCGTGCTCCTCCGCGGGCTGCCTTGAGAGCCGCCACCACGAGCTCGGTGGCCATCCCGCGACTCCCCTTGACCATCACCAGGTCGCCATCCTGGACCCGGTCGACCACCACCCGGAGCGCCTGGTGGACGTCCGGGAAGGCCAGCACCTCGAGGCCGTGCTCGTCCCGCAAGCACCGGGCGGTCCGGCTGGAGAGGGGTCCGATGCCGATGAAGAGCTCTGTGCCTGCGGCTGCGATAGCCAAGGCCAGGGCCTCGTGCTCCTCTGCCTCGCGGGGACCCAGCTCCAGCATGTCGCCGCAGACGACCACCTTGCGCCCGCCCGCCCGCGCCGTTCCCAGGGCCGCCAGCACCGACCGCATGGCACAAGGATTGGAGTTGTAGCTCTCGTCCCAGACCACCACGCCGCCTTCAAGCGGCAAACGCTGGCCGCGCATGGGGACCGGCGTGAAGCGAGTGAGCGCCGCCACGGCGACGGCCAGGGGCACGTCGACGGCGAGGGCGGCGGTGGTCGCCGCCAGGGCATCCAGGAGAGTGTGCCGCCCGCTGGCCGCGAGGCGCAGCCTGGCGGATCCGGAGGTGGAGCGGATGGTGGCCTGGAGAAACCCCTCCTCGGTTTCCTGAACGCCGTGGGCGACCACGTCCCCTTTCCCGCTGAGGCTGAACGAGAGGGCCGGCCCGTGGTGGCCGGCGGCGATGTCCGCCACGCGCGGGTCATCCGCGTTGAAGACCAGGGTTCCCGGCGAGCCCATCTCCTGCAGCATCTCCGCCTTGGCGGCGGCGATGGCATCCAGGGAGGGGAAGTGCACCAGGTGCACCGCCTCCACGTTCAGGAGGATGGCGATATCCGGGCGGGCGATGCGGGCCAGCGGGGTCATTTCTCCCGGGGTGCTGATACCCATCTCCAGGACCGCGATCTCGTGGTCCGGCAAGAGCTCCAGGAGCATGAGGGGAAGGCCGAAGAGATTGTTCAAGTTGCCGCGGGTGGCCAGGATCTCCCGGTGGTCGCCCTCCAGGACCAGGCGCAGCATCTCCTTGGTCGTGGTCTTGCCGCAGGATCCGGTGACGCCGATGACCGTGCCGCCCCAGTCCCGGCGCACGGTGCTGGCCAGCGCCCGCAAGGCTCCGGTTGTGTCCTGGACGCGCACGGCCGGTCCGGGAGGAATGGTCGGTCCGGAGACCACGGCCGCGGCGGCGCCGCGGCGGAACGCCTCCTCGAGAAAGCGGTGCCCGTCATGGCGCTGCCCGGTGATGGCGAAAAAGAGCTCACCCCCGCTGATCTGACGGGAGTCGATGGAGTAGCGATTCACGCGGAGGCCGGCGTGGCCGCGGATGATGGCGCCGCCCGTGGCCGCCGCCACGGCGCCCAGGGAAAGCGTGGCCACGGTCACGCGCCCTTTCCGAGACGGGACCGCAATGCCTGCCTCACCACCTCCCGATCATCGAAGGGAATGCGATGGTCGCCCAGGATTTGCTCGTTTTCATGTCCCTTTCCGGCGATGACCACCACATCTCCAGGCCGGGCCTCCTGGATCGCGGCGTGAATGGCGGCGGCGCGGTCGGGCTCCACCAGGAGGACGGCCGGCCCGCGGGCCTCCCGGAAACCGGCGGAGATCTCATCCAGGATGGCCCCGGGGTCCTCGCCGCGGGGATTGTCCGTGGTGAGAATGGCGCGATCGGCCAGGCGAGCCGCGGCCCCCCCCATGAGGGGACGCTTGGTGCGGTCGCGGTCGCCGCCGCACCCGAAGACGACCACCACGCGCTGATCGGTGAGCGAGCGGGCCACCTCCAGAATGCTCACCAGGGCATCGTCGGTGTGGGCGTAGTCGACCAGCACGGTGAAATCCTGCCCTGCGTCGATGCGCTGGGCCCGGCCGGGGATCTCGTGGATGGAGGCAATGCCCTGGGCAGCGCGCTGGAGATCCAGGTCCAGGGCGTGCGCGGCGGCCATGGCTGCCAGGATGTTGTACAGGTTGGCCAAACCGAGCAAGCGGCTCGTGATCTTCACGGAGCCGGCGGGAGTGTGCAGGACGGCACACAGACCGGCGGAGGTTGCATGAAACTCTGTGGGGAAGAGGTCGGCCCGGGTGGTGCGGCCGTAGGTCACCACCCGGGGCCGGGAGGGAGAAAGGAGGCGGGTTCCGAAGGGGTCGTCGAGGTTCACGGCCGTCGCCGCATGAGGCGGGAGGCCAGCGAAGAGGCTGGCCTTGGCGGCGAAGTAATGGTTCATATTCCGGTGAAAATCGAGGTGGTCGCGGGTCAGGTTGGTGAAGACCGCCAGATCGAAGGCCAGCCCTTCCACGCGCTTCTGCTCCAGGGCAATGGAGGAGACCTCCAGGATGGCGGCTTTCCGGTGGTGGGAGCGCATCTCGTCCAGGAGGGCATAGAGATCGGGAGCTTCCGGAGTCGTGAGGGGGCCGGGGCGAAAGCCGCCGCCCAGGCGCGACCCCAGGGTGCCGACCAGGCCGGCCGGCCGGCCCGCCGCCTCGCAGGCGGCGGCCAGGAGAATGGCGGTGGAGGTCTTGCCATTGGTTCCGGTGATGCCTGCCACCATGAGATCGTCATCCGGCGCGCCGTGGAAGGCGCGGGCGACCGCGGCCATGGCCGCGCGGGCATCGGGAACCTGCACCCAGGGCAGATCACCGCCGGCGGGCGGAGCGGACTGGGCGAGCACGGCGACGGCCCCCCGGGAGATCGCCTCCGGGAGAAAGTCCAGCCCGTTGGTGCGCCGGCCCGGCAGGGCGACGAACAGGTGGCCCGGTTGGACCCGGCGGGAGTCGAACGCGATTCCCTCGATGACAGGATCGCCCGGCTGGCCTGCCCGTGTCCCCTGCACCGACGCCACCAGGGCGGAGAAGTGCGTCACTTCATCCTCCGGCGCCAGAGCTACCGAATTCCCAGCCACAGCTGGCATCCTTTCCGGGCCTCTTCCAGAGGCATTCCCGCGGCCGGTTTCTGGGCCCGGACCCTTCCCGTTCCCTGCAGATGCGGGGTCAGCCCCAGGCTGGTCAAGACCGCGACCGCTTCACGCGAGGTGTGCCCCACCAGGTCGGGCATGGCCAGCGTGTTCCCCGCCGCCGGCGGGATAGGATCGGGGACCCGGCCACCGGACGAACGGCCCCGCAACGGCCCCGTGCGATGCAGCGCGGTCCACCGGGTGGTCGCGCTCTTTCCAGCGCTCCGGCGGCGAACGACGAGAGATTCGGGGCCGGAGCGCGACCGGCCCGGGTCCTCCGGCGCCACACCGAGACCCGGCAGCACGCGGGCGGCGAACCGACTGAAGGCGGGAGCGGCCACGTCGCCGCCATGGTGGCGGCGTGAGGCGGGCTCGTTGATGACAAACAGGGCCACCAGCCTGGGATGGGCCGCCGGCACGTAACCGGCGAAGGAAGCCACGTATTTTCCCTTGGCATAACCATCCACTCCCGGGGCCGATTGTTGCGCCGTGCCGGTCTTGCCGGCGGCCTGGTATCCGGGAATGGCGGCGGCTTTCCCGGTTCCGTCCTGGACCACCTTCTGGAGCATGGCCGTCAGGAGGCGCGCCGTTTTTCGCGAGACGACACGGCGCCCGGCGGGCGGCCGGAAGGAATGGACGAGGCGGCCGGACTCGTCCCGCAGGCTGCGCACGATCCACGGGCGGATCAACACCCCCCCGTTGGCCACCGCCCCGATGGCGGAGATCACCTGGAGCGGTGTCACCAGGATCTCCTGGCCGATGGAAAGCGCCGGCTGGGACAGGAGAGACCAGACTTCCGGCGGGCGTACGAGGCCTTTCAATTCTCCCGGCAGTCCGATGCCGGTTTTCTCGCCGAAACCAAAACGCCGGATCGTGGCGTAGAACGTTGGAGGCGCCAGCCGCAGGCCGGCCTTGATGGCGCCCACGTTGGAGGACTGGGCCAGGACCTGGGCAAAGGTCAGATCGGCAAATGACTTGTGGTCGTGAATGATGTGGCGGCCCACACGAAAGACGCCGCGGCCGCAGAAGAAGACTTCGGAGGGGGTGACGAGCCCTTCCTCCAGCGCCGCGGCCGCCGTGATCACCTTGAAGGTGGATCCCGGCTCGTAGGCGCTGACCACAACCCTCTCCCTGCGCTCCTCGTCGGAAAACTTGAAGAAAGTGTTGGGGTTGAAGGAGGGCCAGGACGCCATGGCCAGGATCTCGCCGGTGGTGGGATCCAGGGCCACGGCGCTGCCGGACCGGGCGCCGGCCCGCCGCACGGCCCGGTCCAGCTCGTCTTCCAGGACATACTGGACCGTGAGATCCAGGGTCAACTGGAGACTGTCTCCGGGAATGGCCTTGCGGAGGATCCGGTGGGCGAAGGGCGCCTGGCTGGCGTCGGTGAGGTCCAGGACGAGGCCGTCGGTTCCCCGGATCGCCTCGTCGTCGGCCAGTTCGATCCCCCCGAGGGGAGTGCCGTCGATACTCACATAACCCAGCGCGTGGGCCGCCAGGGAGGCGTTGGGATAGACCCGGCGGTTCCAGGGTTCCAGAACGATTCCCGCGATCCTTTTTTCACGGATCTTGCGGCAGCGCTGCGGCGTGATGTGGCGCTTGAGATAGATATAGGACGCGCGGGACCTGAGACGGGACTCGATGGTCCTGGCAGGCAGTTCGAGAAGGGGCGCCAGGATCCGGGCGGCCGCCGCCGGGTCGGCAACCTGGGAGGGGTGCGCGGCCACCGCGTGGACTGAAAGGCTCGCCGCCATTTCGCGGCCATGGCGATCGTAGATGGCGCCGCGCCGCGGCTTCAACGGATGAATATGCTGCCGCTGGATGCGGGCCTGGTCGCGGAACTCCGCACCGTGCCATATCTGGAGGGAGGCCAGACGGGCCACCACCGCACCGCTGCCGGCCAGGACGAACATCGAGAGGATCAGCAAGCGAATACGGGCTGCAGACGTCATGGAGCCTCTGTCTGGCCGCGCCGCGCGCGGGCCACCACGACCCGGCCGCCGGAAGCGGCCCGTTCACCGCCGGCGTGAGAGGTCTCTTCCATGGTGACCACGATGGTGTTCGCCGGTTTGCGCGGGGCCAGTCCCAGCTCGCGGGCCAGCGCCTCGATGCGCCCGGGGTTGCTCAGGCTGGCGACCTCGGTGCGCAGGAGCCGGTTCCTCTCCTGGAGGCCCAGACGGACGCGGCGGACTTGCTCGATCCGGTAGCCCAGCCGGATGGCCTCCAGGTGTCCCCAGATGTTGGCCAGAAGAGGCAGGAGCACCACCAGTCCGCCGGCCAGGGCCAGGATCAGCATCCGTGTCTGGATACGGTCTGGCTGGCGGACGATACGAGAGTTCCGGAGCCGGTTCCGGGCCGTGGGGGAGCGCTTCATGCCGCACACTTCTCGGCCGCCCGCAGGCGGGCGCTGCGGCAGGCAGGATTGCCGGCCCGCTCCGCGGATCCGGGCCGCACGACCCGCGGCGTCAGGAGATGGACCACGGCGCGCCGGCCGCAACCGCAGACCGGCAGGTCCGGCGGGCAGATGCAAGGGCGGAAGAGGGTCCGGAGGGTCTTCTTGACGGGCCGGTCCTCCAGGGAATGGAAGGAGATGAACACCACCCGGCCGCCGGCACGGACGCCCTCGACCGCATCCACGACAAAGCGGGACAGGTCTCGCAGCTCATCGTTCACCGCGATGCGCAGCGCCTGGAAGGTTCGCGTTGCGGGATGAATCCGCCGCGGGCCGCGGCAGGGCACCGCCGCCGCGATGACCTCGGCCAGATCCGTGGTCAAGGTGAACGGCTTCCGGGCGCGCCGGCGAACGATCGCACGGCTGATGGCTGCCGCATGAGGTTCCTGCCCGTAACGGGAGATCAGCCGCTGCAGCTCGGCCCGCGGTGTCGTGTGGATGAGATCGGAGGCGGTCGGACCCCCGCGGCGGCGGTCGAGGCGCATGTCCAGGGGGCCGGGAAGGGAGAACGAGAAACCGCGCTGTGGATCCAGGAGCTGCCGGGTGGAGACGCCCAGGTCGGCAATCAGCCCGTCAGGAGAGGGGGCTTCCTTCCGGGCAAGAACGGCCTTCAGGTCCCGGTAGTCGGAATGGACCAGGTCCACTCGTCCGGCCAGTGTCCCCAGAGCCGCCCGGCCGGCGTCCAGGGCCTCGGCATCCCGATCCAGTGCCAGGACCCGGTTTCCGGTGTGGGCCCCGAGAATCGCCCGGGTGTGCCCTCCCTCACCGAAGGTGGCGTCCACGAAAAACCCTCCCCTGCTTGCCGCCAAAAACTCGAGTACTTCTCGAACCATCACGGGGCGGTGAATGGGGGACACCGTCCCGGTCCTCTCCTACAAGCCGAGGCCGGACAGCACCCGGCGGTCCTCGTTGGTCAGAGGATTGGCCTCCAACCGCGCCAGGAATCGCTCGTTGTTCCAGACTTCGAGATGGTTGTTCTTCCCCAAGACGGCCACTTCACCGCTCATCTCTGCCATCTCCCTGAGCCGGGGCTGGATCAGAAGGCGGCCCTGCTTGTCCATGCGGGCCTCCGAGCCGTAGTAGCTGACGAGATCCTGGAGCCGGGCCACCGACGGGTTGAAGGAAGGAAAGGACGCGATCTTCCGCTCGACCTCCAGCCAGACAGGGAATGGGTACACGTGAACCCCGGCGCCATCGATGGTCGTGATGAAGAATTCGGAGCCGTGGGCGGTCTCGATGTGGCGTCGGAAGATGGACGGGATCTTCAGGCGACCCTTGTCGTCGACCGTCGCCAGCGCGTTCCCCCGAAGCATCGGCCCTCCAAGAATGCCCGAGCATCACGTGCTCTGGTCGATCTGGGATTGGGACTGAGTTGACGGGACGCCGGACATCCACGGTTGAGCGGTCACCCTGGACGAGAAGCCGTTTTGTCCTGGACACGAACGGCCAACCGTTCCGTTGGGCCTCTACGCTCCACCTAGATCATCTTTTGTTCCCTTCCATCCCACCAGCGACCACGGTGCGGCATGTTAGGGCAGTCCGGAGAAGCTTGTCAAGCAACAAACGGGAGAATGTCCATGAAAAAGGGGAGACTTACATATCTGGTAGGAACGACCAGCCAGGCCACTGCAACTGGTGGCGAAACAGAAACGAAAGCTGTGTTCAGTTCCCCAGGCACCCGACCAGTGGGCATTCGGGTGAACGTGTGTTTTTTGTCGGCGGGTCGGGCCCGTCATGTCCGCCGGCCGGCTGCTGGGATCCCAGCAGCGAAGCGTTGGAGGAGAGGATCCGGATGCGGACGCCGCGATCCGTGTCGTAGGCGAGGATGAGCTGGGTTCCCTGCAGCAGCAGGGAAGGGTGGCTCGCCTGGCGCCGCGGTGAGGAAACCTGCACGGGGTCTTGCCACTGCCCGTCGGAACGGGAGGTCAGCCAGATGGAGATGCTGGAGCCGTCCGGGGCCACACGGCCCCAGGCGATGATCGGGCGGCCGTCGTCGCTGAAGACGAGCTGGGGTTCCACGTCGTCGACGCCGTTGGGAGCCTCTCCGAGCAGGATCGGGGCCGCCCAGTCCCGCCCATCGAAGAATGAGAAGGCCAGCTCGTAGTCGCCGCCCTCGTTGAAAGCCCAGACAGCCCAGGGCAGACCGGTGAGGGGGTGGTTGACCACGCTCGGGGCACCGTCCGCCCGCTGGGCGCCTTGCGTGTTCAGGAGAACCCGCTCGGTTCGGCTCCCTGTGTTCTCGGGACGCATCTCGGAAGCCAGCCAGACACTGGAGAGACGCCCACTCTGGACAAGATTCACCTCGGTCCGGAGGTAGGCACCGTTCTGGTCGAGGACAGCCGCCACCTCGCCGTGGGCGGCACCCACTCCCAGCGCCATCCCCAGCGCAGCCGCAGCGAATCTACAGGTCCAGGTCTTCACATTCTTTCCTTCGTCCGATGTGGGCATCGAACTTCTCTGCTTCGTGGGTGACTCGTTCCAGGGATGACCGCAGGTACTTGAGGCGTCCGAAGGCGATCTTCTCCTGGATGAGATTGCCTTCCTGGCGCGCGATCTCCCAGAGGTAGTAGGCACTGTTGAACAACAGGTCGACAAACCGATCTTCTGCTCTTTCCGCCCCGGCCAGGGCATCCACTTCGCGGATATACATCTTGGCCCGGGTGTTGTTTCCCTGGGCGAACTCGGCCTGCATCAGCTCGCAGAGAGCGAGGGCGCACACGCGGCGGAGTCCCTCCCGGCGCGCCAGGCGCAATGCCTCGGAGATGAGCTTGACCCCGACCTTGTAACGCGACAGGGCCACGTGGCAGGAGCCGATCAGGACCTTCATCAGGATGACGTTGGGCTGATCGTGAACGTCTTCGTAAAGGGTGAGGGCATCCCGGTAGTAGGCCAGCGAACCGGAGTAATCCGTGTCCTCGTAGGCAATGCGCCCCAGTGCGTGCACCGCGTAGGCCACCGAATGGTTGTCTCCTTCTTCCCGGGCGATGGCCAGGCATTTCTCGGCCTCCAGGCGGGCCAGGAATCGATCTCCACGCTCGGCGTGCGCGTTGGTGAGCTGCAGGAGGGTCTTGATGGTGATATTCCGATCGACCCCTGTCCCCAGCCGGAGAATATTGCGCAACTCGGCTTCCGCGAGTGAGAGCTTGCCCAGGCGGAGGAGACCGCGGGCCAGGCCGTACCGGGCACGCGCCCTCCTCGCGGCATGGTCCTCTCCGTCATCGTCTTCCGCCTCGACGACCTCCACGGCTTTCTGGAAGGCCGCGTAGGACCGGGAACAGTTGCCCAGCGTGGCCTCGCGGTTTCCCAGTGCGATGAGGTCCTCGAAATCGTTCGTAACCGGGCGGAGAGATTCGTACTCTTCCAGATCGACGATGTCGGAGAAGTTCTGGACCGAAACATTGAAGATATCCGCCAGAACTCTGAGCTTGTCGAACGACGGGAAGCAGCGCCCTTTCTCGTAGCGGGAGAGTTGGCTGTTATCGATGCCGCCGCCGACCAGTCGTGCCCGTTCCTCGACCTTGCGCAGGGAGAAGCCGTAACCGAGGCGGAGTTGTTTCAGGTAACTCCCGAGTTTCACGCTTCCCTTGAGTTCGGTATCCTGCATGTCGATTCCCGATGTTCCGTCAAGGCCACCCGAGACAGCCACGGGCATATGGTTCCGCCATGGCGGATTGCGGCGACCACCAAATCGTAATCGATCCTGTCCCATACTTACATCGATGGGCGGAGGTGATCAACCGGTGGATCGGTGGGTTGCGGATCAAATGCAGCGAATCCGTCCGCCCCGGGGCGAATCCGTCCGTCCGGTTCACGTTGACAGGTGATTCCCGAAAAGCTAGCATATCGGCGTAACTTAAGTTATATTAAAGACTTCTGGAACTCTCAGCATGCCTGGAGCGCGGTGCTGGACCTCATGAACGGCTCTCCCGACGCGGATGGGGAAAGAAAGCGGGCCGTACGGAGGCGGGCACGGCGGTCGCCGGCCCCGGCCACCACCCGTTTTCGCCGTGGCCTGCTCTTCTTTTCCATTGTTTTTGCCCTGCTGTTTCTCCTGGACGTGGCCGTGGTGGGGAATCTCATCTTCAGGGACCTGTCGCGCCGGGTCATCAACCAGGCGCGCTTCCGCACCGGCCTGGAAGCCGAGACCATTGCCCGGCTGACCCCGCGCCTCCCTCTTTCCGGCGAGGTGGCCCTCCCGGCGGACCTTTACCGCGTGGTGCGAACGACCACCACGTTCGCCCGGTATCTGGATCGTGTGCTCAGGCGCTACACCATCATCCAGCGGATCGAGATCTTCGATGCCAAGGGGAAGCCGGTCTACGATCGCGCCCGCCGCACCGATCGCGTCGGCCGGAGGCTGGCCAGGGGAGCGGAGCTCCCGCTCCCGGTCCTCCCGGGTCCCGGCGGCCGGGAGATGCCGACCCGTCCCAGGGACCCGGAGCGGGAGCTCCTGGAGCGGATGGGCATTCCGGTGCCCGCCCCCACACTGGGGCCCAACGGCCCGGCGGACGTCGACCGTCTGCGCCAGAGTAAGAACATTTATGACATCACCGTTCCGCTCCCGGGCAGCGAAGGCTCGGTGAAAGTCTCGCTCTCACCGGAGGAGCTCCAGAGGGAGATCAACGCTCTCAGGCGCGATCTGATCCTCAAGATTCTCACGGGCGCGGGGGTGAGCCTGATCCTGATCGTGGTGGCCTACATCTTCGTGGTGAAGCTGTTCAACAAGACCCGCCGTCTGGAAACCGAAACCCGGATGGCGGATCGGCTGGCCTACGTGGGAACACTGGCCGCCGGCCTGGCGCACGAGATTCGCAACCCGTTGTCGGCCATGAAGCTGAACCTGCAGATGATGGAGGCCGGGTGGCAGTCCGGCGGAGTCGCCGAACACGAGAAGGAGGTCCTGGACCTCCTGCGGGAAACGCGGGTGGAGGTGGACCGACTGGGGAGCTTGGTGACGTCCTTTCTGAGCTATGCTCGTCCGGCCCGGCTGGAGCGCAAGCCCGTGGATCTGAACCGGATCGTGCGTGACACGCTTCATTTCCTGCGCGCGGATGCCGAGAAACGCAAGGTCCGGACCGAAATGAGCCTTTCCCCCGGGCTTCCGCCGGTTTCCCTGGACGAAAAACAGGTTCGTCAGGCGATCATGAATATCGTGCGCAATGCCATGGCGGCCCTCGAGTCCAACGGGGGGGGCACGGTGAGGGTCACGACCTCCAGGAACGGGTCCGGCATGCTGAACCTGGCCATCGAGGATGACGGCCCCGGGATTCCCGGGGAGCGCCTCGCGAGAATTTTCCAGGTCTTCTATTCTTCCAGGCCTGGTGGAACGGGTCTAGGCTTGCCCATCGCACAGCGGGTGGTGGAGGGGCACGGGGGGCGCATCGAGGTGGAAAGCGCCGAGGGGTCCGGCACGCGGTTCACCCTCATGTTTCCCCTGAAGCCCGCTGGAGGCGCCGCGTGACTCGCACGGCGCGCATTCTCCTGATCGACGACGATGCGGCCGGACGGAACGCCCTGCGCCGGGCCCTGGAGAAACAGGGATACCGTGTGGAAGCCCACCCGGCGGGAGCTCCCGCCGTGGCCCGGCTGGAGGGCGGAGAAGAGTTCGATCTCGTCATCACCGACCTTCGCATGCCCGAGATGGACGGCCTCCAGGTTCTCGAACGGGTGCGCCAGCTCGACCCCGAGCTACCTGTCATTCTGATCACCGGGTTCGGAACCATCGAGAACGCCGTGGAGGCCATGCATCTCGGCGCCCGAGATTACCTGACCAAGCCGCTCGATCTGTTCGAGGTGCGCAGCAAGGTCGGAAAAGCCCTGGAGGCCAGTCGACTGGCGCTGGAGAACCGGTACCTGTCGGATGAGAACCGGCGGCTCAGGCGGCAGCTGGCCCCGGCGGGCCGCGGGGTGAAGGCCCTCATGGGTGACAGCCTGGCCACACAGAACCTCCGGAAGCGGATACTGCAGGTGGCGCCGACGCACAGCAGCGTCCTCATCATCGGCGCATCAGGCACCGGGAAGGAGCTGATCGCGCGCGCCATCCATGAGGAATCCGGGCGTTCCCGCAAGGTGTTTCTTCCGATCAATTGCGCGGCGATTCCCAAGGACATCCTGGAATCGGAGCTCTTCGGGCATGAACGGGGGGCCTTCACCGGCGCCACCGGCCGCAAGCCAGGCAAGTTCGAGGTGGCGAATGGCGGCACGCTCTTCCTCGATGAGATCGGCGAGCTGCCGCTGGACATGCAAGCGAAACTCCTGCGGGTTCTCGAGGAGAAATCGTTCATGCGCGTCGGCGGGGTGCAAACGGTCCAGGTGGATGTCCGCATCGTGGCGGCCACCAACGCGGATCTGGATGATCTGGTGGCCCGCAACCAGTTCCGGACCGATCTGTACTACCGCCTCAAGGTCGTCACCCTGGAGGTCCCGCCGCTGAACACCCGGGTCGAGGATATTCCTGTTCTTGTCCGGCACTTCCTGGGGCTTCTGGCCGAGGAATACCAGCGTCCCGGCCTAACCATGACGCCGGATGCGCTGGACGTTCTCCTGCGGCAGCGCTGGCCGGGGAATGTGCGCGAGCTGCGTAACTTGTTGGAGAGCCTGGTGGTTCTCAATCCAGGGCCGAACCTGGACCGGTCCAGTTTGCCGCCGGAGTACGGCGGAACGGAGGAGCCGATCCCGGTCGTGGAGCCCCCCACCCCGGTGCTGGCCGGAGTGCGGCCGCCAGCGGGGAACGCCCCGGGACCTGCCCCCGGTCCCTGGCCGGAGCCTGACCCGCTGGGACTGTCCATGGCGGAGATGGAGAAGCGGCATATCCTGCGAACCCTGGAAGAACACGGGCAGAACCGGACCCGGGCGGCGAAGGTGCTGGGGATTGGACGGCGGACGTTGCAGAGAAAGCTCGAGGAGTACAAAGATCAGGGCGAGGAGATTCCTCCTGGCGCGTCAGATTGACGCGATGAGGAAAGAAAACGGGACGGCACGGCTGTTGCTTGGTCTGGGGCCGGGCGGCAGCCACTCCAAACGGTGATGCCGCGGAAGAGAGATGATATGAGCGAGAGGGAGTGATCATGAAGAAAACAGCACAGGTCCTTTTTCTGTTCGCCGGAATCGGTAGCGCGGTCCTGTTCGGATTTCTGACGGCCACTGCCCTCAGCCATCCGTCCGGCCCGGCACCGACGGATGGCTCCGGCGTCCAGGCCTCCCGGACGGTCTGGGCCTCCGAAAGTGTCGAGCCGGCGTACTACGAGGGACACGGGAAGGCGGACTTTCCCACGGTGGCCTTGCCGGACTTCGCCGAGATCTTCGAGCGGACGTCCAAGTCCGTGGTGGGCATTCAGGCCACGAAATTCACGAACCAGGAGAGAGGCCCCGGCAACCAGTTCTTCGAGGATCCCTTTCACTGGTTCTTCGGGCGGCCGGGCCAGGGGGAGCCGCATCCCGGCCAGCCTCGCCGGGAGGAGAGCGGCGGAACCGGGTTCATCATCACGCCGGATGGGTATGTGCTGACCAATTACCATGTGGTCGAGGACGCCGATGTGGTCCGGGTTCAGATGAATGTGGGCGGCACCGTGTACGAGGGACGCGTCGTGGGAAGCGATCCCCCGACCGATATCGCCCTGGTGAAGATCGACGCGGACCAACCGTTTGCCTACCTGCGGCTGGGAGACTCCAGCCGTCTGCGCGTCGGCGAGTGGGTCATGGCGATTGGCAATCCGTTCTTCTACACCGATTCGGCCACGGTGGGGATTGTCTCCGCCAAGGGCCGCCGCCTGGACGGCCTCTCGCGGGATCCGAGCCTGGATGACTACATTCAGACGGACGCCGCCATCAACGCGGGCAACTCGGGTGGGCCTCTCCTGAATCTCCAGGGCGAGGTCATCGGGATCAACACGGCGGTTTCCCGGATCGGGCAGGGTATAGGGTTCGCCATTCCCATCGAAATGGCGAAGAGCATTCTCCCGCAACTGAGGAAAACGGGGCATGTGTCGCGCGGCGCCATTGGCGTCAGCGTTGCCGATATCTCCAACCTGGATCAGGAGAACCAGGAGTATTTCGGCCTGAAGGGGCTCAGGGGAGCCCTGGTGCAGGACGTCCAGTCCGGGAAAGCCGCGGACCGTGCGGGCGTCAAGCCCGGAGATGCCATCGTTGCCATTGATGGCGAGCCGCTCGCCGGCTCGAATGATCTGATCGCGCGGATCTCGGCCCACCGTCCCGGGGACACCATCGAACTCACACTTATCCGCGAGGGGCGTCGGAAGAGGGTCCATGTCCAGCTGGAAGACCGGGAGGAGATCTGGTTCCAGAGCGCGTCCACCAGCCGGAATCGCGAGGATGGCTCGAGCCAGTCCACCATCGATAGCCAGATCGGCATTCAGGTCGAGGGGATCGGCGCGGAAAACCGCCGCCGATTCAATCTCCCCGCCGGAGTGCGAGGAGTGGTGATCACCGATGTGTCGGTGCGCGGCGAATCGTACGACAAGGGATTGCGCCCGGGGATGGTGATTCTCGAGGTCAACCGCCAGCCGGTGAACTCGGTCAGCGACTACATGCAGATCCTCGAGGATGTCAAGGATGGCGGCCTGGTCACCTTCTATGTCCAGACCGGAGAGTCTCACCGCTTCGTGACCTTCAGAGTGGGAGGACGTTAGCCGCCGACCTATAATGACTCCGTGGCAGCTCACGTCCTGATCATCGATGATGAGCCGTCCGTCCGCGAATCGGTGCGGATGGTCCTCGAATACGAGGGTTACCAGGTCTCCGAGGCCTCGTCGGGGAGCCAGGGCCTGGAGGAGGCCCGCTCAGGGCATCCCGACCTGATCCTGCTCGATGTCAAGATGCCGCGCATGGATGGCCTGGAGGTGTTGCGCCGCTTGCAGGAGGAGGGCGTCCCCGCCCCGGTGATCGTGATCTCGGGGCATGGGACTATCGCCACTGCGGTGGAGGCGACCAAGCTGGGAGCCTTCGACTTCATCGAGAAGCCTCTGGGCAGCGAGAAGATCCTGGTGATGGCCAAGAACGCCCTGCGCCAGAGGCGCCTGGAGGAACAAGTTGCGGTTCTTTCAGGGCATGCCGCGGAACTCGTCGGCCAGAGCCCCGGCCTCGCCGCGGTGCGGGAGGCCATCCGCAAGGCGGCCCCCACCCAGGCCACCGTCCTCATCACCGGCGAAAGCGGGACCGGCAAGGAACTGGTGGCCCTGGCCATCCACCGGGCCAGCCGCAGGCGCAACGCCGAGTTCATCCGGGTGAACTGCGCCGCCATCCCCGAGGAGCTCATCGAGAGCGAGCTCTTCGGCCATGAGAAGGGATCGTTCACCGGTGCGGTGGGCCGCCAGAAGGGGAAGTTCGTCCAGGCGGATGGGGGCACCATTTTTCTGGACGAAGTGGGCGACATGTCCATCAAGACCCAGTCCAAGGTCTTGCGCGTTCTCCAGGATGGCGAGGTCGAGCCGGTGGGCGCGGGGCGGTCCGTGCGAGTGGATGTCCGGGTGGTGGCCGCCACCAACAAACGGTTGCCCGAAGAGATCCGCGCCGGTCGGTTCCGGGAGGATCTCTATTTTCGTCTCAATGTCCTGCCCATACATCTTCCACCCCTTCGCGAACGGCAGGATGACATCCCCTTGCTGGCCCGTCATTTCATGCTTCGCTGGTGTGAAGAGAACGGGCGCCGGCCGCCAGAGCTGGAAGCGGGGGCCCAGATGGCCCTGCAGGCGCGTCCGTGGCGCGGGAATGTCCGCGAGCTGCGGAACGCCATCGAATGGCTCCTGATCATGAGAGGGGGCCCGCGGATCTCGGCGGCCGACGTGGCCTCGATCCCGGCCGCCGGCGAGACCGGCGGCTCGCACTCCGTCTCCCTTCCCCTGGACGAGACACCGGCCGTGCCCGATGCCCCTACCTTGAAGGAATTCCGGGATCTGGCGGAGCGCGCCTACCTGATCCGGAAGCTGCGGGAGAACGGCTGGAACGTGGCGGCCACCGCCCGGACTGTCCAGACTCCGCGCTCGAACCTTTACAAGAAGCTCGAGGCGTACGGCATCCACAGGGAAGCGGACGAGTGAACATGGCGCCGCCGATCCGGACCCTCAACGAGCTGCTGCACCGGTACCTGACGGCGCATCCCCGGGACGACGCGGTGGGCTACCTGGACCAGGACCGGATCCGCTGGATGTCCACGGCCCAGGTGGCGGAGCGCATCCGGGCGCTGTCCCTCGGGCTCAGGGCGATGGGGGTGGAGCCGGGAGACCGTGTGGCGCTGCTGTCGGAAAACCGATGGGAATGGATGGCGGCCGATTTCGGCATTCTGGCGGCCGGGGCGGTCACGGTCCCCCTGCATCCAGGTCTCACCGCCAAGCAGATGGCATACGTTCTCGCCGACTCGGCCGCCCGGGTGGCGCTGGTCTCGACGCCTTCCTTGACGGCGCAGATGCTTGCGGCGCGCCGTGATGTCCCATCTCTTGAAACGATCATTGCCTTCGACGGACCGGAGCAATCCACCGACCATCTTCTGCCGCTCCGCGTGCTTCTCGACCGGGGGCGCGCCCACGGAGAATCTCATCCCGGCGCCTACCGGGCGACGCGCGACCGCGTGCGAGGGAACGATCTGGCCAGCCTGATCTACACCTCCGGGACAACAGGCGATCCCAAGGGCGTCATGCTCACCCACGCCAATTTCGGCAGCAACGTCACCTCCTGCTGCAGCGTCTTCGACTTTGCTCCCACGGACCGGGCGCTCTCGTTCCTTCCCCTTTGCCACGTCTTCGAGCGCACCGTGGACTATTGCTACTACTACTCGGGCTGCCGTGTGATTCATCTCCCGGAGCTGAGCCAGCTCGCCCCGGCCCTCATCCGGGTGCGGCCCACTGTCTTTGCAGCCGTTCCGCGTCTCTACGAAAAGATGTTCATTCGTATCCAGGAGGGTGTGCCGGTGTCCCGCCGCGGGTTGTTCGACTGGGCGGTGAAGGTCGGCATCCGGACCCTGGAGCGCCGCCTGGCCGGCCGGGTGGTCGGACCCTGGCTGGCCCTTCGCCACCTGCTGGCCGAGAGACTGGTTTTCCGCCGGGTCAGGGCCGGCCTGGGCGGGAACCTGCGCTTCACGGTCTCCGGGGGGGCCCCCCTTGCCCCGGACCTGGCCGCATTCTTTCTCGGCGCCGGCATCACCGTGCTGGAGGGATACGGTCTCACCGAATCCTCGCCGGTGATCACCACCAACCGTCCCGGCAGTGCGCGCCCGGGAACGGTCGGACCGCCGCTGCCCGGCGTGGAGGTGCGCGTCGACGGCGATGGCGAGATCCTCACGCGGGGCCCGCATGTCATGAAGGGATACTGGAAGGCACCCCAGCTCACCGCCGAGGCGATCGATGCGGATGGCTGGCTGCATACCGGCGACCTGGGCCGGATGGAATCGAATGGACACCTGGTGGTGACGGATCGCAAGAAGGAGATCATCGTGACCGCCCAGGGCAAGAACATCTCTCCCCAGCCGCTGGAGAACGCGCTGCGGAGCCAGCCCTTGATCAGTCAGGCGGTGGTGGTGGGTGACCGGCGCCCGTACCTGGTGGCGCTGATCGTCCCCGACGGGACGGTTCTCGGCCGGATGGCGGCGGAGCTGGGGCTCGCCCAGCTGGAGCGCCGGGAGCTGCTTCGCCATCCGGCCGTGATGGCCGCCGTGGAGCAGGCGATCCAGAAGGCCACCGCCGGCTTCGCCCATCACGAGCAGGTCCGCCGTTTCGCCCTGCTGGACCGGGAGTTCAGCCGGGAGGAGGGGGAAATGACGGCGGTCCTCAAGATCAAGCGTCGCGTCATCGAGCGCCGTTTCGCGGCGACCATCGAGGGGCTCTATACCGGCCATGCCACGCCGCACCTGGCGCGGGCCTGAGACGTGACGCGGCGGCCCGGGAACTGGAAGCGGCCGGCCGTGGCGGTCGAGCGCATCGAAGAGGGCGTGGCGGTGGTGATCCTCGACCGCCCGGATTCTCCGGTCAATGCCATCGATGCGGACGTCCTCGTGGATCTCGAACATCTGCTGGACCATCTGGAAGCGGCGCCACCGTCCGGCGGCGCGGTCTTCCTCTCGGGGAAGGACCACTTCTGTGTCGGCGCCGACATCAGCCTGATCGAGAGCCTGGAAAGCGCGGAGGCAGCCCGGGCCGGCAGCCGGCGGGGCCAGGAGCTGTTCTGCCGTCTGGCGGAGCTGCCCTGTCCCACGGTCGCCGCGGTGCACGGTTCCTGCCTGGGAGGGGGGCTGGAGTGGGCCCTGGCGTGCGACCGTATCCTCGCCTCGGCTGGCGCCGGGACGCGTCTCGGCCTGCCTGAGGTGCGCCTGGGCATTCTCCCGGCCTGGGGCGGGACCCAGAGGCTCTCCCGGCGCATCGGTCTCCTCCACGCCGTCCGGATGATGGCGGCGGGCCGCTCCCTGGACCCGGAGGCGGCTCGTGCCCGGGGCCTGGTGGATGGGGTCGTGGATGCCGGCCGCCTGGAGCGGGAGGCCATTTCCCTGGCCAGCACGCTGGCCCGCCGGTTCAAGGGAAGACCAGTGCCCCGGCGGGCGCGGAGAGGATGGATCGATGCCCTAGCCCGCTGGGTGCCGCCGGCAAGGCAGCGTCTCTTGACGCGGATCCGTACGGAGGTGGCCCGGCGGGCCGGTCCCCACTATCCCGCGCCGCTGGCCGTGGTCGACGCGGCGCGCACGGCCTGGGAAGCTCCTCTGACCCAGGGCCTGGCGCGGGAGCGGGAGCTGTTCGCCAAGCTGGTCCTGGGCGCCACCTCCCGGAACCTGGTAGGGCTCTTCCGGCTCCAGCAGCGGGCAAAGCACTGGTATGCCGGGCCGGATGGAGCCGATCCCGGCAAGACGCCCGCCCGGCTGGCGGTCCTGGGTGCCGGAATCATGGGCAGCGGCATCGCGTGGCTCGCGGCTTCCCGGGGCCTGCAGGTGATCCTGCGGGACGTTTCCCCGGAAGCCCTGGAGGCGGGCATGTGGCGTATCCGCCAGCAGGTGCGGAGCCAGGTCAAGAAGGGCCGCCTGAAGGCCGCCGCCGCCGAGACGCTCCTGGCCCGGATCTCGCCGGTGCGGGACCTGGTCCCCGTCGCGGGGGTTGACCTGATCGTCGAGGCGGTGGCCGAGGAGCTGGACCTCAAGAAGCGGGTCCTGTCCGAAGCCGCCGGTGTGGCGCCTGGAGCCATCCTGGCCAGCAACACCTCCGCACTGTCCATCGCCCGCATGGCCGCCGCGCTGCCGGACCCGGCCCGGCTGGCCGGCTTGCATTTCTTCAACCCCGTGCACCGCATGCCCCTGGTGGAGGTGGTGTCGCCGGCATCCGCGGGAGCGGCCACGGTGGGGTCCCTGGTGGCGCTGGCCCGGCGCCTGGGAAAAGTGCCGGTGCGTGTGGCCGACGCGCCGGGGTTCCTGGTCAACCGGATCTTGTCCATGTACCTGGGCGAGGCCATGACGCTGGTGAGCGAGGGGTTCTCCATCGCGTCGGTGGACCAGGCCATGCGCGCCTTCGGCATGCCCATGGGGCCCCTGGAGCTTCTGGATGCCATCGGCCTGGATGTGGCGGCCAAGGTGGTGGAGGCTCTGCGCCGGACGTTCCGGGGACGCATGCCGCCGGCAGCAGACCTGGTGGAAAAGATGGTCGCTGCCGGCCGGCTAGGCGCCAAGGGCGGCCTGGGCTTTTACCGGCACGATGGCGGAACCCCCGCCGCCGACCAGGCCGGCGTGGCGCAGCTGGCCGGCCCCGGTGCGGGGGCGGAATCTCCCGCCGGCCCGGGAGTCGTTCGGCGCTTGGTTCTTCCCATGGTCGCCGAAGCGGCGCGCGCCCTGGAGGAGAAGATCGTGGACCGGCCCGGCGAGGTGGACCTGGCTCTGGTCATGGGAACCGGGTGGCCGCCTTTCCGGGGCGGCCTCCTCCGGTATGCCGACCAGGAAGGGATGGCCCGGGTGGTGGCCGCCCTCGAGGACCTCTCCAGGACCCACGGAGCGCGACTGGCCCCTCCGGCCTATCTGCGGCGCATGGCCGAGCAAGGCCGGACGTTTCATGCGAGGGGCCCTTCTCCGGCGAGCGGGATGGAGTAAAGTTGACTCATTCAACCCGGGGGAACCCAGGTGACCCGATCCGCTCCGGCTCCTGAGAAGCCACAGGCCGTCAAGCCGTCCTTTGCCAGCGGGCTCTTCCGGGGCTCCATCTCCGAGGCGTTGATTTTTCCGTTTCCACGCCTGGAACCGGATGAGGAGGAGTCCCTGGGCCTGGTGCTGGAGTCGTTCACGCGATTCGCCCGGGACAAGCTCGATGGCGCGCGGTTCGACCGGGAAATGGCCATCCCCATGGAGATCATCCACGAGCTCGGGAAGCTGGGGGTGCTGGGATTCACGCTTCCCGAGGAGTATGGAGGGGCCGGGTTCTCCACCGGCGCCTACTGCCGTCTCATGGAGGCGGTCTGCCGGTACTGTGCCGCCACGGCCACCGTGGTGGGAGGACATCAGTCCATCGGCATCAAGGGAATTCTGATGTATGGCACCGAGGAACAGAAGCGTGAATTCCTGCCCAGAATGGCGTCCGGAGAATGGATCGGTGCTTACGCCCTCACCGAGCCCGGGTCCGGCTCGGATGCCGCCGCCATGTCCACCCGCGCCGTCCACAAGGCCGGGGACGACGTCTGGGTTCTCAACGGCCGCAAGCAGTGGATCACCAACGGGGGGTTTTCGGAGGTCTTCACGGTCTTCGCGCGCACCGAGATACCGGGCGAGACCCGGCCGGCGCGGACGATCTCCTGCTTTCTGGTGCGACGGAATCTCGAAGGTGTCTCGACCACTCCGCCCATGCACAAGATGGGGATTCGGGGGAGCAACACGGTGGATGTGGTCCTCGACAACGTGCATGTTCCGGGGAATTGTCTCCTGGGACGACCCGGCGCCGGCTTCAAGATGGCCATGGAGATCTTGAACACCGGCCGTCTTTCCCTGGCCGCCGGCTGCATCGGCTCCAGCAAGCAGATGATCGACCTGTCCGTGGCGCACGCCTTGGAGCGCCGGGCGTTTGGCCGGCCGATCAGCGAGTTCGAGATGATCCGGCAGAAGTTCGCCGCCATGATGTCCGAGACCTATGCCGCCGAATCGATGGTTTATCTGACCACCGGCCTCTGCGACCGCGGCGACCTGGATTTCTCCCTCGAGTCGTCCATCTGCAAGATTTTTGCGTCGGAGACCTTGTGGCGGGTGGTCAATCACGCGACCCAGATCGCCGGAGGCAACGGTTACATGAGCGAGTATCCGTACGAGCGTTTCTTGCGGGATGCCCGCATCAACCTGATCTTCGAGGGAACCAACGAGATTCTCCGGCACCACGTGTCTCTGGCCGGGGCCGGTGCCGCCCGGAGCCTCGAACGGTCCGGGAGGCCGCAGGACCTGGAAAAGGTGTATCCGGCTCTGCGCGAGGAGGCCCGGGATGCGGTGATCTGGACGGAACGGTTCGCCGCGGGCGTTCAGAAGGCTCTCGCCGCGCACGGTTCCGCGCTGGCCGAGCGCGAGTACGTCCAGAAGCGGCTGGCGGACACGGCCATCGATCTGTACGGCATCCTGGCGGTTCTTTCCCGGACCACCCGTCTCCTGGATGCAGGCGCCGGGGAGGGCGGGGAAAGGGAAACCGATCTGACGCGTCTGTTCTGCCGCCAGGCCGGGAAGCGGATCCAGGAGAACCTGGCGAGGGTGGACCGGAACGATGATGAACTGCTGGACCGGGTCTCTGACTCCCTCTACCGGGAGAGGGGTTATCGGCTCGGCTGAGGGAGTCTGTCCCATGGCTGATCGCGTGCTGCAGCAGGGGGAGGCCGTCTACCACGCCCTGCGGCGCATGGTGGGCGATCTCCTGGCCCTGAAGGGCGGCGGGACCGGGCTCACGGGGTGCTTGCGCGAGCTGGAGTTGCCTCTGGTCCTGCCGCTGGAACGCGGCCAGGCGGTGCCGGAGCTTTTCTCACGCCGCCTCCGGACCGCCATAGAGGCCCACATCGATACGGCCATCCGGCAGGCGGCCCCCACCATCCATCCCGGGCATGTCTATTGCCACCACTGCGACGCGGCCGCCTGCCAGCATTCCTGGCCTCCGACCTCCCGGCATGTTTTCGCGGGGTATAACCCGGTGGGAACTCCCGTCTGGATGCCGTTCGCCCAGTTCTGCCTGGAAAACCGCCATCCGAAAGTCCACCATCTTCACCGTGTCCCGCCCGCGGTCCTGACCCTGGTTCAGAATGCCGGGCCGCTCCGCGCCCGTCTCCTGCCGGCGTGGCGGAGCCGGTCCCGGAAGCTTCTCGGACAGCTCACGGCGGGGTATTTCACTCTCAGGGGGTGCGGCGCGCCTGGTCGGGAGGTGGTGGCCCTGACCATACAGGTGGTGGCCTGGAGTTCCGGAGGCAAGCGGTCCTCTCTTGAGCTCAGCCTTCTGGGGCGTGGACCGGACGGTCAACCACTGGACCGGCTGGCGGAAGAATACGAGGATCTCCCCTGGTGCCGGCCGGTCCTGTGGGCCCGGGCGGCGCTCCGCTCGGTCCCGGCCAGCCGGATGCCCCCGGGCCGGCGGCGGATGACGGGGCGGGGACAGGCGGTCCAGGAGCAGCAGGTGGCCCGCATCCTGGCCGGTTTGGCACGCCGCCTTCAGCGGGGCCAGCGCGGCCGGACGCGGCGGACCTCTCATGCCGAGCAGCGCCACCGTTCCGGACGACGTCCCACGCGCAAGGCGCTGGACGACGCCCGGACCGCCCGGTTCACCGCCTATCTGGTGGACGAGCGGAGCCGGGCGCTGGTCATTCTTGGGGAACGGGGCCGGACCCATTTCTTCACTCCGCAGGGCCGGCTGGTCTCCAGTGTCCGGTATAGCCGGGAGGCCATCGCCCGCAAGATGAAGCTCGGCCGCTGGCGCGCGGCCTCCCGCGCCGAGGCCGGCGCGCTGCAGCAAGCGCTGCTGCGTTCCGAGCCGGAAAGCGGGCCGGCTATGGCTGGTCCAGCTTGAGGGCCACCGAGTTGATGCAGTAGCGCAGTCCGGTCGGCGGAGGCCCGTCGGCAAAGACGTGTCCCAGGTGCGCGTCGCAGGTGGCGCACTGGACCTCGGTACGGCGCATGAGGTGTCTCTGGTCGGTACGGGCCTGGATGTTCCCGGCACGGATGGGAGCCGTGAAGCTCGGCCATCCGCTGCCCGAATCGAACTGGCTCTCCGACGCGAACAGCTCGCTGCCGCAGCACACGCAGCGGTAAACTCCTGCCGGGCCGGCGCGGCAGAAGGCGCCGGAGAAGGCGGGCTCCGTTCCCTTTTGCCGGCAAACCCGGTACTGCTCGGCGGTGAGTCGGGTTTTCCATTCCTCCTCTGAGCGGATGACTCTCTTGGCCATGGCGGAGCCGCTACTCCAGCCGGGGAGGGGTACGCCGCTGGGAGCGGGAAGAGAGCCTCGTCTCCTGCTCCAGGGCCCGGTCCCCGGGCTGGCCCAGCGCCCGCAGCGTCCCGATGCTGGAAAGGGTCGAGACCAGATACGGCACGACCACCGTGAGCGCCATCTTGAGCAGCCGCACGCCGTTCATCTGGCCGCGGAGAAGGGCGTCACCATGATTGATGGCAATCAGAATGGCTCCCACCACCACGGCATAGGCCAGGGCCTGCCTCCTGACCGAGCGTTCCATGGAGAGCCGCAGCCACCGGTTCATCGGCCGTGACCATAGCATGTGGTCCGGGGGGCCGTCCCGTGGCAGGAGGGGGGAATCGAGTCTAGAATGCGCTCTCGGTGGACCGGAAAGGGCTGACCGCCATGGGTATGAACTACGAGCCGGTCATCGGGCTGGAGGTTCACGTCCAGCTCCGCGTGCGAACCAAACTCTTCTGCGGATGTCCCGCGCAGTTCGGCCAGTCCGCCAACACGTGTGTCTGTCCCGTTTGTCTGGGCCTGCCCGGAGCGCTCCCGGTGCTCAACGGCGCGGCGGTGGAGGCGGCGGTGAAGCTGGGGGTTGCGGTGGGTTGTGAGATTCACCCGGTCTCTTTCTTCGCACGCAAGAATTACTTCTATCCCGATCTCCCCAAGGGATACCAGATTTCCCAGTACGAGCACCCTTTCGCGACCGGCGGTGGCGTGGAGATCGACGTGAACGGGCATGCCCGCACGATCCGTCTGACGCGCATTCACCTGGAGGAGGATGCGGGCAAATCCGTCCATGAGGGGTATCCCGATTCGGACCGCTTCACGTACCTGGATTTCAACCGGTCGGGCGTTCCTCTCTGCGAGATCGTCTCCCGGCCCCACCTGAGGACGGCGGCGGAGGCGCATGCCTTTCTGGTCCGCTTGCGCTCCGTGGTCACCTATCTGGGGATCTGCGACGGCAACATGGAAGAGGGTTCGCTGCGTTGCGATGCCAATGTCTCGCTGCGGCGGCCCGGGGCGCCGGACCTGGGCACGCGCACCGAGATCAAGAACCTCAACTCGTTCCGGCATGTCCAGCGAGCCCTGGAGTACGAGATGATCCGCCAGGCCCGGATCCTGGATGCGGGAGAGACCGTGAGCCAGGAAACGCGCCTGTACGACGCCTCCACAGGGGTCACGGCACCCATGCGCTCCAAGGAAGAAAGTCTCGATTACCGGTATTTCCCCGAGCCGGATCTTCCGCCCTTGACCATCAGCGAGGACCAGGTCAGGCGGCTGCGCGGGGAGCTCCCGGAGATGCCGGCGGCCCGGAAGAAACGGTTCCGGACCGAGATGAACCTGGACGAGCCGGCCGCCGAGTTCCTCACCCGCGACCGGAAGCTGGCGGATTTCTTCGAGGAGGCGGCCACGCGGTCCGGCCATCCGCGGCAGGCGGCGAGCTGGGTGATGGGGGATCTCCTCCGCTGGCTGAGGGAGCGGAAGGTTCCTCTGGAGCACTCGGCCGTGAGTGCCGGACATCTGGCGTCTCTGATCCGCTGCGTGGATCAGGGAACCATCAGCGGCAAGATGGCGAAAGAGGTCTTCGCCGTCATGGCCGCGCAGGGATGTCCGCCGGAAGAGGTGATCCGGAAGCGCGGCCTGGCCTTGATCACGGACGAGGCCCGGTTGCGCCAGGTGGTTCAGGCGGTTCTCGCGGAGCATCCGTCCCAGGTCGATCAGTACCGCCGCGGCAAGGAGGCGGTGTTCGGCTATCTGATGGGCCAGATCATGAAGGCCACTCGCGGCCAGGCCGATCCGGGCCGGGCCAACCGTCTTCTGCGTGACATCCTCGGCCACCGGTAAGGTTGGGCAGGGAGTCCTCCTGGCGTGCCTCCTGGCTGCGCCCGCCATGGGGACCGGGGTGGATGTCCCTTCCCTGCCGGGCGGATGGCGGACCGTGGAAGCCGATGGATTGGTCATCCACCACGATCCCGTGGATGCCTCCCTGGCGGCGGGGCTCTCCCGGAGCGGACCGCCTCTTCGGGCGCGGCTGGAACGTCTTCTGGGTGTCCGGGAGGCGCAGCGGGTGGAGGTGGTCCTGATCCCGGCGGCGGAGACCCGGGCGGGAGCGGATCTGCCGGAGGCTCCCGGATGGGCCGCCGGCTTCACACCCTCGGGCTCCAGGGTGCTCTTCATCCGGGTGGGCGCCCTGGGGGTCTATCCCGATCGGGATGTGACTTCGATCTTCGCCCACGAGCTGGGACACGCCGAGCTCTCGGCTCTGGCGGCGCCCGGGCGTTTGCCTCGCTGGTTCGAGGAGGGCGCGTGCATGGTGCTGGCCCGGCCCTGGGATCTCCGGGACTCCTTCACCCTCACCGTGGCGGCTCTCTTCCACGCCACGGTTCCTTTCACGCGGCTGGAGAACGGTTTTCCGGAGGAGGAGAGGGCGGCCAGAGCGGCGTACGCACGCTCCTTTGCGCTGGTCTCGTGGCTGGCGCGGCGCGGCGGTGGAGCCGCGGCGCTGGGCCAGGTGGCGCGTCGCATGGGAGAAGGCCGGAGCTTCGATTCCGCCTTCGCCCTGGAGTTCGGAATGACGCCCCGGCGGGCCATGGACGCCTGGGACGCGTCGCGGGGCCGCTGGGTCCGGGTGGTCAGGGTCCTGACCGGCACCACCACCCTGTGGGTGGTCGTCACACTGCTCTTCATGGTGGTGCTCCTGCACATGCAGCGCCGCAAGCGGGCCGTACTCCAGCGCTGGGAGGCGGAGGAAGGCCCGGAAGATGCTCCACCCGGGCCGCGCGAGCCGTGATGGCCTAAGATGCCTCACCGATGATCGAGTTTGACCGGGTCTCCAAGAGCTACGGGAGGAACGACGGCCCGCTGGAGACCATTTCCTTCCGGCTGCAAAAGGGGGAGTTCGCCTTCCTGACCGGTCCTTCCGGCGCCGGCAAGACGACGCTCCTCAAGCTGATTTACCGGGAAGAGCAACCGACCAGGGGGCGAGTGGTGGTGCGGGGGCAGGAGCTGTCCCGCCTCTCTCCCGGCCAGGTCCAGGTCTTGCGGCGGCGGCTGGGTGTGGTTTTCCAGGATGGGCGGCTGATCCCCTCCCGCGATGTGCTGGAGAATGTGGTCTTTGTCCTGCGGGCCATGGGACTCCCGGCGCGGGCACAGAAGGAACGCGCCCTGGCGGTGCTGCGATGGGTCGGGCTCACCCACAAGATGCGCGCGGCGCCGCGCGAGCTGTCGGGTGGCGAGCAGCAGCGGGTGGCCATTGCCCGGGCGATCGCCGCCGACCCGGAGATCTTGCTGGCGGACGAGCCCACGGGAAACCTGGACCGGGATCTGTCGCTGGAGATTCTCGACCTGTTCCGGCGCATCAATGGACGGGGGACGACCATTCTCATCGCGACCCATGATCTGCACCTGACAGGCTCTCTGCGCCGCCGCCAGCTCCATCTGGAAGGGGGGCGGCTGACCGAGGAAACTCCCTCGTGAGACTGCGGCTGTTCGGCGCCATCCTGGTCGATGGAGCGCGCGGTTTCTGGCGCGGGCGCAGTTTGTCAATGACGGCGGTGCTGGTCATCGCCTCGACCTTCACGGTGACGTCGCTGGCGTTTCTGGCCGCGGAAAACCTGGCGGCCGCGGTGGCCCGCTGGAGTCGGCCCGACTCCCTGCGCATCTATTTCGAGGAGGAGACGCCCCCGGCCGCGACCAGCGGACTGGCCTTCCATCTGCGAGATCGTCCCGAGGTCGTTGACGCCGTCCGCGTGGATCCCGAGAGCGCCCGCCGGCGATTTCAGGAGCAGTTCCCGGAGATGCTGGACCTGGTCGACCTGGTCGGTGAGAATCCGTTTCCGACGCACGTCGAGGTGACGCTGGTTCCGGACCTCACCGCGGCAGAACGGACGACGATCACAGGCGAACTGAAGCGGCTGCCGCATGTCATGACGGTCCTGGGCGATGACCTGTGGTGGGAGCAGCTCATGCGCTGGTCCGCGGGCGTGAGGCGCGCGGGGGAGGCGGCAGGGCTGCTCTTTGCCCTGGCCGCGGCGCTGGTCATCGCCGGAGTCATCCGTCTCTCCCTGGCGGGGCGGCAGCGCGAGATCGAGGTCATGTCGGTGGTGGGCGCACCCCGGGCCTTCATGGCCGGACCTTTCCTGGTGGAGGGAGCCCTGGAAGGGGTCGCCGGGGCCCTGCTGGCCTTGATCGTCGCCTGGGGCGTGTTCCGGGCCGCGGCCGTCCTGGCGCCCGCCTACCCGCTCCTGGGCTTCTTGTCGCTGGCCCCGCTCCCGGCCCGGGTGGCCGGGTTGTTGCTGGGGGCCGCAGCGGTGTGTGGCATCGGGGGCGCTCTCCTGGCCGTGCGCCGGATGGTGCGGCCCCGGTGGCGGCCTCCGGGTGGATGACCTGACCGCCGGCAGGCGGACCCGTCTAGCGGCAGGCCCGAGCTTTCTCCCTCGTCTAGTTGGTGAACAGGTAGCGGGTCTCTTTGCGCTGTCCCGGAAGGAGCACCTGCAGATAGCTGTCCCTGAGCTGGCGGGTGAGATCACGGAGGACCTCCAGCGGATCCAGGTCGGTTCCCCTGATGAGATCGTCCTGGCGGAAGGACTGGTCATGGAGCACCTCGCCATCGGCGCCTCTGACAAAGATGAGATCGAGGTCCAGGTGGAAGGCCGTCTGCTCCACGTACCGTGTCCGGACGCTTCGCCGGCCGGTGGCCGAGCTGATGTAGTCCTCCTGGATGAATCCGGATCGATCCGTTGCCTGGTAAATGATCCGGCCGGCAATGACCAGGTCGGCGCCGGCTTTCTCGGCCAGGGACCGGAAGAATTCTCGATTGCGCTTCAGCGCCTCGAGGGACGGTTCGGAAGGACGGTCGGGGAGATCCTCCAGGATGAGGAAATCGGTGTACCGTTCCAGGTCGGAGCGGAGGGCGTGGATGACCACCCCCTCCATGTCGGAGCTCCGGGCATCCCCGGGCAGGAAGCCGCCCAGGAGAATCCGGTGGATTCCGGTGGTGTCTATCTTCGGGTCCACGGGCAGGGTGATCTGCACCGGAACCGCGTGGATGGAGGCGGCGAGGGGGACCGGAAGGCACCAGGCCGCCCCCAGGAGAAAGCAGGCCTTTCTAAGGCGCACGGGCTGGATCCCCTTCCCGCGGCGCGGTGGTTTGCCCTGTCCTGCCCTGGTAGAACAGTTCAAACCCCTGGCGGTTATCTCGCAGCCGCTGGAGTGAGCCGTCGTCGAGAGTGATGGCCTTGAGGTACGCGTCCCGCGCCTGCTGGTAGCGGTGCGTGGCCTCGTAGGCCACGGCCAGGTTATTCCACAGCCTTGGATTGTCCGGGTGCGCCTGGATGAGCAGGCGGAACCGGTGCGCGGCTTCGTTCCAGAGTCCCTTGCGGGCCAGGGAGACCGCGGTCGCCATCTCTTTCTTGATGCCGGCTCGCGGAGCCGATGGCATGGCCGCCCCGATGACCATGGCCAGGATGCAGGGAACGTATGGTCTCGGCATGTGGTTTGACGTCCGAGGTCAGGTGAAAGAAGGCCCATTCCCTTTCGGTTGGCCGCTACGTGCGGAGTATACTGGATCGCCTTTCCAGGTCCGGGGGTGAAGCGGCGATCCACTGCGGGTGAGGAGCCATGCAGCTGCCAGTGGCAAGACAGCCAGTGCAGGCGGAGGTCACTCCTCCTCCCTCCAAGTCGATCACCCACCGGGCCCTCATCGCCGCCGCCCTTTGCCCGACCCCGACTCGCCTCCTGAACCCGCTGGAGGCGGAGGATACCCGCCTCACGGCAGCCGCCTTGAGGTCCTTGGGGGCCTCCATCGCGCACTCCACCGCGGAATGGAAAGTGCGCGGCTTTCCAGGAGGGTTGCCGGGAAGAGAGCCGTCCGGGCCGGAGCCCGTCCTCCACCTGGGAAATTCGGGAACCTCCCTGCGCCTGCTTCTCCCGATCGCGGCGCTGGCGCGGCAGCCCTTCATCCTGGACGGCGTCCCGCGGCTGCGCCAGCGTCCCGTGGGCCCCCAGGTCCGGGCGCTGGAAGAGCTGGGGGCCCGGATCCGGTGGCTGGGCCGGCCGGGTTACCCGCCTGTCGAGGTGTGCGGTCCTCTGGCTGGAGGGACACTGACCCTGGATGCGGGGGCCAGCAGCCAGCTTCTGTCCGGCCTCCTGATGGCCGCGCCGGCTGCGAGTGGCGGCGTGGAGGTGCATCTGACCGCCCTCTCGTCTGGACCCTACATTGACCTGACCCGCTCCGTGCTGGCGGCGTTCGGCGTGAGGATCCAGGTTCTGCGCCCCGGAGTTTACCGGTGCCGACCGTCGCGGCCGGTTTCCCCGGGCCAGTTCCGGATCGAGGCGGATGCCTCGGCGGCTGCCTTCTTGCTGGCTGCCGGCGTGATGACGGGTGGCCGGATGCTCGTGCGGGGTGTGGGCGCGGATTCTCTCCAGGGGGACCGGGTGGTCCTGGATCTGCTGGCACGGATGGGATGCCGCACCGCCTCCGGCCCGGACTGGATGGAGGCCTCCGGCCCGCCCCGGGCGGGACTGGTGGCGGACCTCAATGCGACCCCCGATTTGGTGCCGCCGCTTTTTGCCGTGGCGCTCTTCGCGCCTTCGTCCAGCCGCTTCACCGGGATTGGACACCTGCGCCTGAAAGAATCGGACCGGATTGCGGCCCTGGCGGCGGAGGCCGCCCGGCTCGGCGCCCGGGTGATCGAGGAGCGAGATGCCCTGGGCCTGGAGCCGGCGCGCCTCTCCGGTGCGGCTGTCTCGGCCCACGCGGATCATCGGATCGCCATGGCCCTGGCCGTGGTCGGGCTCGGTTTGCCGGGGATGCATCTGGATGACCCGGGGTGTGTCGGCAAATCCTACCCCGGCTTCTTCCGGGAACTGGCGGTCCTGGCAGGCGGCTGAGCCCGTCATCCGTCTCGAAAACCGGGTCCAGCCAAGAAAAACCCCCCGGGGGAGAGCGTCCCGCGGGGGGTGTCGATCGCTTCTTGCTGAGACCGGAACCGGTCGCGCCGGTGACTAGAAGCGCAGGCGGATCTGCCCCCAGGCGCGCATGGGATCGTCGGCATCATTGCCGGTGTTGAACTGGGAGATCTCGTCAAGCAGATCGCCGGAGCTGAGGGTTGCAATGCCGATCTCGATTCCCACGTTGGGGTTGTACTGGTACTTGTACTTGAAATCGAACTCGGTGCCGATGTCATCGTTCTTGTTGAGGCCCGCGGACGCTCCATTCAGGTCGGTGCCGAAGATGAAGTTGTCGGTGAGATTGAGCGTGTGGATCGAGGCCATGAAGTAATGGCGTCCGTCGTTGATCCAGGCCTCGTAACCGACGTTGATATCGCTGATATTGGTCATGCCCGAACCCAGGCCCCCTCCGATTCCCACGGTGGACAAACCGGAGCTGCTGAAGCTGCCCGGGGCCAGGGCGCCGGCGAACAGGTCCAGGTCGCCCAGGCGATTGTAGTCGTGGTTGTCGGGGAACAGCGGCACGAAAAAGCCGATGTCGTTGTCGGTGGGATCATCATCACCGGAGGCGAACAGCCCTCCGATATGGACACGGCTGCGGGAATGGCGGCCATGGTTCCAGTTGAAGCCGCCCCACCCCTCAGCGATGAAGCCCCCGAGGTCCTGATCCGAAGCGTTGGTATCGAAGGTCCCGGTCTGGGTCGCGGCCTCGATGCTGTAGTCAAACGCATTCCGGTCCACATCCTCACGACTGTCCACCGGACGGTGGAAGAGGATGCCGATGGTGGTCACCTGAAGGCCCGACGGGATGACGCCGAAGCCCGGGGTGTTCGGATCATTGGCGAACGACTGGCCGTCGCGGTAGTACAGGATGTACGGCTGAATCTCGCCGCCCGTATCACCCAGCTCCCAGGTGCCGTCGATACCGAAGATCGTGGCGTCGGCGTCGCCTCCGTCCAGGATGGATCCGTTGCGGATATTGAGCTCGGAGATATCGTAGTAGTAGACCCCGAGATTGAACGAATCCCAGTCGAACCAGGCGCGCACGCCATCGAAGCTGATGCCGTTGTAGAAATCGAGATCACCCAGCATCAGCTCGTTCCCCAGGCGGTGCTCCTGGCGGCCGATGCGCAGGGTGAGCACCGAATCACCGATATCCTTGAGGTCGATGTACGCCTGGTAGAGGTTCACATCGCCGCTGGTCCGCAGGTCGGTGGTCTGCCCCAGCGGATCGCCCGGGCTCTCCAGGGGGCTGCTGTCCTCTCCGAACAGGCCCTGGGCCTGCAGCTCGATGTAGCTGGACACGTTGCGGCTGAAGTGCTTCTTGGCGCCGATGCGCACCCGGTAGGGGATAAAGTCGATATCGTCGTCCAAGGGATCACCCGACGTGGCCGAATCCTGGAAATCCACGAAATTGGATATGTAGTCGTACCGTGCCCGGAACTCACCGTGGAGGGTGACTCCATCGTCATTGTCGCCATTGGCCGCAATGGCCGGCATGGCAAACAGCCCCGCGCTCAGGACGAGGCCTCCGAGATAGACAAATTTCTTCATCCGCGCTCTCCTCTGCCAAAAAACCACACCACCGCAAGCCGGTTCTTCCGGCGCGGTACACGGTTTACAATCTATATGCGGGAACGGGGTCCAGGCGGTCGTGGCCCGGCGGTGGCCGCCCCCGCGCGTTCCGCGACGCTCGCGGTCCGCTCGGTGACACCGGATTCTTACGCAAGAGTCCTGCCAGGCGGGCTGTCCTGCCGATGAAGTTTTATAAATGATTATAAATAAGTGACTTGAAGAGGAATCTTGCCGCCCGAAGAGAACCGGATCCACCCCTGGGTCCGCTGCGGTGTCCAATCCGCAGGATAACTATTCGGTAATTTGGATCCTGGAGGGGTGGCGGCGGGCTCTAGAAGAGCTGGCCGAAGGCCAGGGCAAACAGGGTCTGGTCCATGCCGTCGATGGTGCCGTCCATGTTGACGTCCAGGAAGAAGTCGTACTGGGGGCTGCCGGCACCCAGACCGAACAGGAAGCCGAGCTGCGCCAGGTCGAACCCGTCGACCCTCCCGCTCAGGTCCAGGTCGGACCGGTATGCGAACCCTGACTCCAGGACGGAGACGTTGCCCACGTCTCCCCCGCCGGTCACGATGACATCCGCCAGGCCGTCTCCGGTCACGTCGCCGATCCCCAGCGACCGGGGAATGGCGACGGTGCCGAAGGCGTCGGCCCGGAGCGCGCCGGGGATGAAGGTCCCGTCGCAACCGCCCAGGAGCACCCCCAGGTTGTTGGAGCCGATGGCGGTGGCCGCCAGGTCGCTGCACCCATCGTTGTTCAGGTCCACCAGGAGGGCGCTGCGAGGAGTGAACGGTTCAGCGGGATCGGCAAAGTCGACGGCGGGGAAGAAGAACGGCGCACCCGGCGCCGGCGAGAAGTTGCCGCTGCCGTCGTTGAGAAAGACGGAGACGATGTCGTCGGGGGCGAAGGCGGTCGCGACGATGTCCAGGCCGTTGGTTCCATCGAGATCGGCCAGGAGGACCGTCGAGCCCACCACCGTCAGCGGATCGTTCGGGTTGTTGGGGTCGGAGAACGGGTCGGGGGTGGAGATCTCCGCGAAATGAGAGAAGTTGAACGCTCCATCACCGGTGAAGACCTGCACGGAGCTGCCCACGAGGGGGCTGCCCACGTCGGCCACCACCAGGTCCATGAGGTTGTCGCCGTTGATGTCCCCGGCAGCCAGCCCGCGCGGGCTGCAGTCGATCGCCTCCAGGGTCTGGGTGCAGTCGGTGCCGTTGGAGGACAGGAACGTGCCCTGGAAGGTGAAGGACGTGCCGCCTCCGCCGCCCTGGAAAAGCGTCACGGTGTGGTCGACCTCGCTGGTCACGGCCAGGTCGCGGACCCCATCACTGTTCAGATCGGCCAGGACCATGGTGTAGGGCAAGACCCCCACCGGGAGCCTGGCGCCCACCGGCGTGAAGCTCCCGGTGCCGGTGTTCTGCAGGACCACCACCTGGCCGGGGACCGGATCGTCCGGGGAGAGAAGGACCAGGAGGAGGTCGGCGGTTCCATCCGGGGGTGAACTGAGGTCGGCCGCCAGGACGTCGAACGGAAGATCCCCGGGGGAGAAGATCTCCTCGTCCAGGAGGGCGAATGGCGCCCCCGGCGGCAGGTCGGCGGCGGTGGAGCGGAAGATCGACAGGGTGTCCGCGCCTTGCCCGAAGTTGGGAGCCGCGAAGTCGGCGATCCCGTCGCCATCGAAGTCGGCCACCGCCACGGAAGAGGGGAGATTCAGGTTGCCGGAGATGAACCGTTCCGGCCGCTGCACCAGGTTGTTCCCCCCTCCCAGAAAGGAGGACAGGGTGCCGGTGAAATTGTTGGCGCTGGCCGTCAGGATATCCAGGTTTCCCTTGCCGTCCAGGTCGGCGAACACGGCATCGAAGATCTGGAAGCCTGTGGGAAAGAACGTCTCCGTGAAAACCGGCGCGGCGGCCGAGCCGGAGCCCTGGATGCTGGCCTCGAGAATCGACAGGTCTCCGGTGAACCAGTTGGCCAGCAGCAGGTCCTGGTCGCCGTCGCCGTCCAGGTCGGCGGCCTGGATCGACCGGGGCGCATCACCCACGTCGACGCCGGGGCTGTTGGGGTCGAACTCGACGAACCCGCCCAGATCGTTCCGAATCAGCGTGACCGTGCCGATGGGGAGGGTCATGCCCAGAGCACTGTTGGCCACGGCGATGTCGTTGGCGCCATCGCCGTTCAGATCGGCGATCGCCAGGGCGCGCGGGTCATTGAGACTGCCGAAGGAAAGCTGGAACTGGGTGAGAGAGAAGTTCCCGCTGTCCCCTCCCTGGTCGGCCCCCTGCCAGATCTCCACCGAATCGGAGCCGGTGCCGGGATCGCAGGCGATGGCCAGGTCCAGGTTGGTGTCCGTGGCGGGCAGCCGGAGGTCGCCCAGGGCCAGGGCCGCCGGCGCCATGCAGGTCACCTCCGGCGAGGTGGCTGAAGGCATGTAGGACGCTTTGGAGAGGAAGACCGAGAAGGTGTTGTCGGCGCTGTTCAGGACGACCAGATCGTCCAGGGTGTCGGAGTCGATCCGGCCGGCCACGAGCCCGGTCCGGCTGGGCGGGCCGGTGGCCACATCGCCGGCGCCCAGCATCTGGGTGCTGGCCAGGTCGAAGCCGCCGCTCCCGTCGTTGAAGAAGAGGATCACCCCTCCCGAAACGGTGGGACCGCCGCCTCCGAGCCTGCCCACGGCGACGGCGAAGTCGGGGATCCCATCGCTGTCGAACTGTCCGGTCACCACGTCGCCGGCGAAGCTCTGCACCGGCAGCTCGAACCGGGCCGGCGGCAGGAACAGCCCATGGCCGTCCCCCAGGAAGACCAGCACGGCGGTCTCCTGGGTCCCATCCAGGGAGGGAGTGCCCGCCTCGAGGGTCACCACGGCGTCCAGGTTGCCGTCCTGATCGAAGTCGGCCGCCGCCACGTGGGTGCCGAACTGGTCGAACCCGGACGACTCGGCTGTTTCGAAATCGTTGCCGGCAGGATAGAAAAGGGATTGCGCCTGCGCCCCCGGAGCGGCCAGGCAGACGAAGACTCCCAACAGGGCCAGTTTCCTCAGCACGATCAGACTCCTTCGCATGACAAGAATCGGCCCATCTTCGGCGGAGAGCGGGCCAACCCCGCTGGGCCTAAGCTAGGTCCTGTTGGCCGAACTTGCCAGTGTACAGAATGGCAACGAGCTCCGTGCCTCCCGTGCTCTCCCCGGGATGCTAGACGGGGGCCGAAGCCAGCGTCAAGGATCGGCATGGGCCCGGGCTGGACGGCGGAGAGGCCGTGAAAAGGGTGGCCGGAGCGCCCGAACGAGGTATGATTCAGGTTCATCTCAGGACAGGAGCGTGGGTCCCCTTCAGGGAGTCGGACCTGATGGTAGTCTCTTGCAGTCTCTTCCCCGCCGCCCGCCGGAAGCGCCTCTCCAGGGTGTGCCTGGCCGCCTGCCTGGTGCTGGCGGCAGCGCCTGGAGCGGGCAGCCGGGCCTCCCGGGTGCGCTCCCTGGACCTGCCGGAGATGGTCCGTGCCGCGGGAACTATCTTCTCCGGCCGGGTCCTGAAGACGGCGCCCCACCGCATCCACAATCTGCCGGCCACCCGTGTCACGTTCAAGGTGGAGGAGAGCCTGCGGGGCGCCGCCGCAGACGAGATCACGCTGACCTTCCTGGGCGGCGTCCGTCCCGGCGGTATCCCTTACCGCGCCGCCGGCCTGCCGGTTTTCCGGCCGGGAGAGCGGCTCGTCCTTCTCGCCTATCCTGCCTCCAGCCTGGGACTCACCTCGCCGGTGGGTCTCGACCAGGGACGGTTCCGGGTGAGTCAGGGCGCGGCCGGCGTGGAGCAGGTGATCGTCTCCGCTCCCGGCCGCCGGATCCGCCAGGAGATCCGCATCGAGCGTGGCCGGGCGCCGGGAACCGCCGCGGCACAGACTCGGACCGCGGCCGGCGGAAGCGCGGGAGAAACCGTTCTCTATCAAGACTTCATGAGCCTTCTGCATCGCCTCGTCGATAGGGATGACGCGCGCCGGAAACCCCATCTCGAGGCTCCCACGGGCCCGGTGGCCGGTCCATGAGAGTCTCCGGCGCCGGTCGCCTGGGAGTGGCGGGCCTCCTGGCGGCCACGGTGCTCGGCTGGCCCGGCTCGCCGCCCCGCGCCGGAGGAGCGCTCCTGGTCAACGGCCAGGGTGAAGCGCTGGCCTGGGACGCTTCCCGGCCGCTGACCTTCAACCTGGATCAGGGACCCCTGGGACAGCTCACCCAGGCCGAGGCGGCGGATCTGGTCACGCAATCGTTCGGGATCTGGCAAGCGGTGCCCACCGCCTCCGTCCGTTTCGAGGCCGGCCCGCCGCTTCCCTGCGATGTGACGGCGGCCCTCCTGGTCTCCGGGGCCGACTTCAATCTTTGCGGTCCCCCGGGCGAGCAGGTGATGATCTTCGGGACGGCGGATGACGGGATCTCCCCGGTGGTTTTCGATACGGACGGCTCGATTCTCGATGCACTCTTCGGATTCCAGGCCGGGAACAGTCTCATCGGCATCACTCTTCTGGTAGGTGGGACCTTCCAGCCGCCCGTGCTCACCGATGCCGAGATCATCATCAACGGCCGGTTCTTCGATGGCAACACGACCAACCCCGAGGCCGTGAGCCGGGAGGCGTTCCAGGCCGTCATTGTCCACGAGTTCGGCCACTGGCTGAACCTGGACCACTCCCAGTTGAACCTGCCGTTCTGGCTGGACGGCGATCCCGTCAATGACCGCTTCCTGCCCACCATGTTTCCGTCGTCCGGCGACGATGACGCCCAGCTCCTGACTCTCAACCCGGACGACACGGCCAGCCTGACGGCGTTGTATCCGTCCGCCCCGGCGGTCCAGGCGACGGCCCGGCTGTCCGGGTCCGTTCAGGACTCCGCCGGCCAGCCGGTCCAGGGGGGAAACCTGGTGCTACGCTCGGTGGATGATCCCCTGGGCGATGTGTTCTCCACCGTGTCCGGGGCGCGTTTCTTTCCCGCGCCGCCCCTGGCGGGAGTGACTCCGGAGGAATTCGGCGGCCCGCCGCCGCCGGAGCTCGAGGGCGCCTATCTCTTCGAGGGGATTCCGCCCGGCGCCTACACCCTGGAGGTCGAGGAGATCGAACCTATCTTCACCGACGCCTCGTCGGTGGGTCCCCTGAACGTGCCGGTGTTCCTTCCCGGCGCCGACGAATTCTGGAACGGGGTGAACGAGTCGTCGGATCCCATGGTGGACGACCCGCGCGAGTCCCGCCTCCTGACCCTGGCGGCCGGGGAGAATCGGAGCGGGGTCGACCTTCTGCTCAACGCCCTCTCTCCCCCCGCCCTGCTGTACGCCGTGGACGACGAGCCGTTTGATCCCAACCAGCCTCTGGGTCCGCTGGCCATCATCGAGCTGGACCTGGGCAGCGGCCGGATTCTTCACCGGATCCCGGCGCCTGAGTCGGTCTCGTTCATTGCCCACGGCCTGGCGTTCGCCCCGCCCAGGGGCACCCTCTTTTTCACCGATGGGCAAGGGTCGGGAACCATTTTTGAAATCGACCGCGACACCGGGATGATCCTCAACGGGTTCCCCTGGCCGACCGGCACCAGCCGTGTGGATGGTCTGGCGTTCCTCGGCGGAGCCGGCCAGCCGACCGGGGGCCGGCTGTATGCTCTTGACAGCGTGGCCGAGCAGATTCTGGCTCTGGATCCCGACACCGGCGTCCTGGACGCCCAGCACACCCTCACCTTCGGGGGCGCGGATCTGTTCGGCTCGCTGGCGGGGAGCGGAGACGAGCTGTTTGTCCCGGCCGGCGACTTCATTCTCCACCTGCGGCCCGCTGCAGCTGATCCACTGTTCAACGTGGTCTCCAAGCCCAACCTCCGGCAAATCGATCCCGGGCAGTTCTCACCCGGCCTGGACGGGTTTCTCCTCGGTCTCGGTTTCGATGGCGAGTCGCTCTACGCCACCTCCATCAGTCCACCCTTCCTGGTCTGGCGTCTCAACGTTTTTCCGGCCACCTCCACCGGAGCCGCCGGCCTTCCACGGCGCCTGGATGTGCTGTCGGCGGTGCCCGATCCCACGCCGGCTGTTCCTTTCGGAGGGTTCACCGGCGCCGACACGGCGCTGCGGGGCGATCTGGATGGCAGCCTGCGGGTGGACGGCTTCGACCTGGCGGCCCTGGCGCGTGTCTTCGGCACCGGATCCGGAGCCGCAGAATTCCTGGCCGCGGCCGATCTGGATCGCGACGGGAGTGTGGATGGCGGCGATCTGGCGATCCTGGCCGCCTTCTTCGGCCGCGGCCTCGTCACTCCATGATGAGAGGGGGGGACGGCGGGCGGAGCCGGGCGGGCAGGCGGCCCATCCCCGGGCAAGCGAGGAGGCGCGCGGCGTGAGCCTATTCCTCGGCCAGCCGTCCGGCCTGAAGGCGTCGGACATCATGGTCTCGCCGGTCTGGACGGTGCATCCCGACACGCCTGTCAGCGCCGTCGTGGAGCTGTTCCAGGCTCACCGCATCAAGGGCGCTCCGGTGGTGGACGGCGAGGGTGATCTGGTGGGGATGGTGACCGAGGAGGATATTGTCTTCGGGCAGATGGGGTTCTCCGATCACGAGCTGGCCGGGGGGGCCGGGGAGAAGGACCCTTCCCATGACGCGCGCCCGGCCCGGGAGATCATGACGCACCACCCCATCGCCGCCGATGAGACGACTCCGGCGGAGGAGATTTGCCGGCTCATGTGGCAGCTGCGGATTCACCGGATCCCAATTCTCCGCGCAGGCAAGGTGACCGGCATTGTGTCCACCATCGATATCTGCCGGTTGCTGGTGGAAGGAAAGGTGTGCCTGATGCCCCTCGAGGAGTGAGACGATGGAGCTGACCGTCCTCGGATCGGGAACCGCCGTTCCCAGCCGGCGGCGCGGGGCGCCGGGGTACCTGGTGAAAGCCGGCCGGCAGCAGCTGCTCATCGAGTGTGGCGCCGGCACCCTGGACCGGATGATGCGCTTTGGAATGGACCCGCGCGACGTGGACCGGATTGTTCTGTCGCACCATCACCTGGACCATTATGGCGAGTTGGCCCACTTTCTCTTCGGCTCGCGCCTGCCCGGCTACGGCAGGCAGCGGCCGCTGGTGGTGGCGGGATCCGCGCCCCTCCTGCGGATCTTCCGGCAGTCCAGCGAGCCGTTCGGCGCCTGGCTGCGGCCGCGAGAGTATCCCTTCTCGCTGCACGATCTGGATGCCCGGCCGCTGGAGGGGGATGGGTTCCGGCTGACAGGCTACCCGGTGGCCCATATCGCTTCGTCGCGGGCCTTCCGCATCCGCGACGCGACAGGTGTGGTCCTGGCCTACAGCGGCGATACCGATGTTTGCGATGGTGTGCTGGAAGCCGGCGAAGACGCGGATCTCCTGGTGATCGAAGCGTCCTTCCCGGAGGGGGCCAAGCGGCCGGGCCATCTGGTGCCCTCGGAGGCGGGCCGCCTGGGCCGGCAGGCGCGCGCCCGCCGCCTTCTCCTGACGCATTTCTATCCCGAGTGTGACTCCCGCGACCCGTTGCCCGCGGCCCGGAGCACCTTTGACCGTCCGGTCTGGAGCGCCGAGGACGGCATGGTGGTGGACGTGGGGTCGGGGGCCGTTCTCCGGTGGAAGGCCGAGGGGTGAGTCCGGGGGAACGGCCTCTCCCCTCAGGAGAGATGCTCGCGCAGCGCCGCCGCCACCTCCTCGGCTGATCGGCGCACCTCATCCAGGTCGGTTCCTTCCGCCATCACGCGGGCCAGCGGTTCGGTGCCGCTGTAACGCACCAGGAGGCGTCCGCGTCCTCGCAGGCGCGCGTGGGTGCGGCGCAGGACGGGTCCCACCCGGGGATGCGTTTCCAGGTCGGGTTTTTGTCCCACGGGCACATTGAGGAGGACCTGTGGACAGGGAGTGATCCCGGCCACCAGCTCGGAGAGCGGGCGCTTCTGCGGGCAGGTGGCCATGAGGAGCATCAGCCCGGTCAAGAGGCCGTCTCCGGTGGTCGAGTGCTGGCGCAGAATGACATGTCCCGACTGCTCACCTCCCAGGCTGTGATCGCCGCGGATCATCTCCTCCAGGACATACTTGTCCCCCACGGGGGTCCGCAGGAGGCGAATCCCATCGGCCTGCAGCTGCTGCTCCAACCACAGATTGCTCATGACCGTGGCCACGATGGTGTCGTTCCGCAGCTGTCCCTTTTGCTTGAAGAAACGGCCGAGCAAGTAAAGGATGAAGTCGCCGTCCAGGACCCGCCCGGTCTCGTCCACGGCCAGGCAGCGGTCGGCATCCCCGTCGAAGGCGAGGCCGATCGCGGCGCCCTGGTCCCGGACGGTTTCCGCCAGGAGTTCCGGATGGAGAGATCCGCAATCACGGTTGATGTTGGTGCCGTCGGGGGCGATGGCCAGGAACCGGGCAGCGACACCGGCTCTTTGCATCAGCGGCGGCGCCACCGCGCTGCTGGCCCCGTTGGCGCAATCGAGGACCACCCGTGTGCCCTTCAAGCCGGCACCTCCGTCGATCGCCTGAAGAAGCGAGTCGATGTAGGTCTTCACCAGCTGCTCGTCCACGATGAAATCAGCCGCCCCGGCCGGGTGCGTTTCCGGGCCGGGTCCGGCGGTGAACATCAGCCTTTCCACCTTTTCCTCCTGGCCGTCGGGGAGCTTGGTCCCGTCGGCCTGGAAGACCTTGATGCCGTTGTCGGTGTACGGGTTGTGGGAGGCCGAGATGACGATGCCTGCATCGAAACCGTTGTTCCGGGTGAGGAACGCCACCCCCGGTGTCGGAAGGACACCGGCGACCGCGGCGTTCCCCCCGGCCGCGCGGATTCCCTCCACCAGCTTCCGGCAGAGAGGGTGGCTGGAGGCACGGGTATCATAACCAAGAACGATGCGGCCGGGCCGTCCCAGGTCGTGAAGGAACCGGACTACGGCCTGTCCCAGGCGGGAGACCGTGGGGTCGTCCAGGGGAAAGGTGCCGCTCACCCCCCGGATGCCGTCGGTGCCGAACAGGCACTTTGCCAAGATCCCCCCTCCCCCGGTGATGGTCCTACCAGTCGATCCGGACGGAATCCGGCGAGCTGATGGTGAAGTCGATGCCCTCGAGGACAGGACCCTCCGGGTGGCTGGGACGCACCACCAAGTCTGTCACCGCCAGATCCGTATCTTCTCGCGGGCGGCCTGTCAAATCGACCACGGCCTCCAGGTCGGCTGCGGACACCTTGTCCACCAGGTTGACCGGTCCGGTGAGCTCCACGGTCACCCGGCTGGGCCGCACGCGGGGCTGTGGCCCTTCGGGGTCCAGGCCGATGAGCCGCACGGGAACTTTGGTCAGGCGGCGCTCTTTCATGATGGGCCGGATCCGGATCATGACATCGATGCGGGTACCGGGGTCCACCAGCCGCACCTGGTTGCCTGGCTCTCCTCCCGGCATCGGCCGGACGGTGGCTCTCAGGTTGCTGTCCCGGCTCTCGATGGAGATGGCCGGTGTCGTGGAGATGAAGTTCACCTTGCTCACCATGGACTCGGGTCCCTCGATGGCGAGACGGGCCGGCTGCACCACCTTGCCGGCGACCTCGTACCCGGAGGCTGGATCGCCGTGAATTGCCGGATGGACCGGAACTTCCTTGGTCATGGTCCGCTCCAGGAAGATGTCCAGATGGTTGGGAAGGACCTGGTCCACGGCGATTCCAGCCGGAACGCGCACCTGCTCCGGCGTCAGCGGCACGAAATTCTCGCCGGAATGGACGGGCTGGCCGGCGAAATCGGGGATGACCTGGACATGCTCCGGCGCCAGGGTGCGGAGGACCACTTCAGGGCCCCTGAGACGGACGCTCACATCTCCGGGCGGTACGCCCACGATTTCCATATCCAGGGGAAGTCCGGACAGATCCACCGGCACCTGCACGGTCTTGAGCAGGTCTCCCTGGCTTTCCACCCAGTTCCACAGGCCGAACCCGATGGCAACGGCCGTGAGCTTCAGGAACAGATTCTTTCTAAGATCCATGCTGCTCCTCCGGGCCGCCGAGGGCCGGGGCGGCGGCGGCGGAGTCGGGCGGCGGAGCTCCGTCCGCTGGAGCCGTTTCCGGCGGGGTGGCGGTTTTCTCCTTGGGGCTCTTGTGGCGCAGGATCGGCTCCATGGCGCTTTCCAGACGGTGCCGCAACTCAGGCTTCTCCAGGGCATCGAAGATCACCCCGTTGATGACCAGGGAGACCGTTCCCCTTTCCTCGGAGATGACGATGCTGACGGCGTCGGTCTCCTCGGTGATGCCGACCGCCGCCCGGTGCCGGGTGCCGTACTTGGTGGAAAGGGCAGGATTGTTGGTCAACGGGAGGAAGCAGGAGGCGGCCTTCAGGCGGCCGTCGCCGATGACCAGCGCGCCGTCGTGCAGAGGAGTGTAGGGGGAGAAAACATTGACCATGAGGTCGTAGGAGATCGCGGCATCCAGCGTGATGCCGCTCTCGGTCCAGTTGCGCAGGCCCTGCTCCCGCTCCAGGACAATGAGCCCTCCGATGCGCCGGGCTGCCAGGGCATACGCGGCCGACGTCACCAGGCCCAGCTTGTCGTCTCCGCGGCCGGAGCCGAGGTAGCGGCCCAGGGGATGGATGCCGAAGCCGGTCAGGGCCCGGCGGATGGTGTTCTGGAAGACCACGATGATGACGAAGGGAATGTACGACAGCAGGGGCAGAAGGAGCTGGTGGATGGTGGTGAGGCCGAACATGGAGGGACCGGCGAGCCAGGTGATGAAGAGGAGACCGATGATGCCGTACACCATCTGGACAGCGCGGGTTCCCTTGATCAACAGGAGAAGGCGATAGACCACGAAGGAGAGAATGAAGACTTCCACCGCCGCGCGCAGATTGAAATCGTACAGGTGAAGGCTGTTGAAGAGGGACCCGATCACGATGTCCCCCGGACGCGGAGGAGCGCGTCCATCAGATCGACGGCGGGACGGCAGGCGGCCACGTCATGAGTGCGGATGATGTGGCAGCCTGCCAGGACGGCCGCCGCCTCGGCGGCCAGGGTTCCTTCCCGGAGGCGGCCCACGTCCCGGTGGACGGTGCGGCCGATGAAGGACTTTCGCGATGCCCCCACCACCAGGGGCCGTCCCAGCGCCGCCAGGCGGGGCAGTCGGGCGAGGATCTCGATGCATTGGCCGGTGGTTTTTGCAAACCCGAGGCCCGGGTCGATGAGAAGTTGATCTTCGTGCACGCCGCCGGCGCGCGCGCGGCGGAGGGAGGAGCCCAGCTCACGGGCCATCCCCTCCAGGATCCCCTCCGGGTACCGGGTCAAGGACGCCATGGTGCCGGGTGTGCCGCGGGAGTGCATCAAGATGAGGGGCACGCCGCGCTCCGCGGCCAGAACGGCCATCCGGGATGAATTCCGCAGCATCGAGACATCGTTGAGAAGACTGGCCCCGGCCTCCAGGGCCGCCCGCCCGACACCGGCCTTGGTGGTATCTATCGAGACGGGAAGGTTGCTCCGGCTGGCCAGGGATTCAATGACTGGAAGAATGCGCCGGCATTCCTCATCCGCAGGAACCGGGCGGGCGCCCGGACGGGTGGATTCGCCCCCCACGTCCAGGATATCCGCGCCGGCCTCGGCGAGCCGCAGGCCGTGCTCGATGGCGCCGTCAGCGGTGAAAGACGGCCGGCCGTCGGAGAAGGAGTCGGGTGTGACGTTGACGATCCCCATGATAAGGGTTCGCCGGCCCAGCTCGAGGGGCGAACGTCCGGGGATTCGCAGACAGAAGTGAGATCGTGATGCGGCCGGGGCCGAGAGAACTCGCGCAGGTGCTGACATCAGACCGCTCCCGGGAATCGGGCCGGACCCAACCGGAGGCGGCTAGCCAGGCTGCTCCACTGGCCCAGCGATGGGGGCCCGGCCGCCGGATTCCTCCGAGGACGGGGCATCGGGCTCGAGGGCCGCCTGTTGTTGCGGACCCGATTCACCTACTGTGGCTGCTGCTGCGCTGTCCTGGGCCGGAAGTTGTTCTCCCCGGCAGAGGGCAGCAATTTCTTTTCCGTCCAGAACTTCTCGTTCCAGAAGAGCATGGGCAATGGCCGCCAGAGCTGGCCGGTGCTCCTGGAGGATGCGTCGCGTCTTGGCATATTGTTCATTGACGATCCGCCGGATCTCCTCGTCGATTTTCATGGCCGTCGACTCAGAGTACTCCCTCACCTGGGTGAAGTCCCGGCCGAGGAAGATCTGCTCCTCTTTTTTTCCGTAAGTCAGAGGACCGAGTGCCTCGGTCATGCCGTATTCGCAGACCATCTTGCGTGCCAGATCGGTGGACTTGATCAGATCGTCTCCGGCGCCGGTGGTCAGGTGATCGAGAAAAATCTCCTCGGCGGCGCGGCCCCCCAGTGCCACCGAAATGGCGTCGACGATGTAGTCGCGGGTGTAGGTATGCCGGTCGTCGATGGGAAGTTGCATGGTGACGCCCAGGGCCATGCCCCTGGGAATGATGGTGACCTTGTGGAGCGGATCCGCGTGGGTGAGAAGGTGGGCCATGAGGGCGTGCCCGGCTTCGTGGTAGGCGGTGTTCCGTTTTTCCTCGTCGGAGAGAATGAGGCTCCGGCGTTCCGAGCCCAGCATGACCTTGTCCTTGGCCGACTCGAAGTCGTTCATGGCGACGGCCTTGCGTTCCTTGCGTGCGGCAATGAGCGCAGCCTCGTTGGCCAGATTGGCCAGATCGGCGCCGGAAAAGCCCGGCGTTCCACGCCCCAGGACGCCGACGTCCACGTCATCATCCAGGGGAATCTTGCGGGTGTGCACCCGGAGAATGCCTTCCCGTCCGCGCACATCCGGTAGGTTGACCACGACGCGCCGATCAAACCGTCCCGGCCGGAGCAGTGCCGGGTCCAGCACGTCGGGGCGGTTGGTGGCGGCAATGAGGATGACTCCCTCGTTGGACTCGAAGCCGTCCATCTCCACCAGGAGCTGATTCAAGGTTTGCTCGCGCTCGTCGTGCCCTCCTCCGAGTCCGGCACCCCGGTGGCGGCCCACGGCGTCGATTTCATCGATGAAGACAATGCAAGGCGCGTTCTTCTTGCCTTGCTCGAACAGATCGCGGACTCTCGAGGCGCCAACGCCCACGAACATCTCCACGAAGTCCGATCCGGAGATGGAGAAAAACGGGACATTGGCTTCACCGGCGATGGCCCGGGCCAGGAGAGTCTTCCCGGTGCCCGGAGGGCCCATGAGCAAGACCCCCTTGGGAATGCGGCCTCCCAGCCTCTGGAACTTCTGCGGCTCCCTGAGGAAATCGATGATCTCGTGCAGTTCTTCCTTGGCCTCCTCGATGCCGGCCACATCCCGGAAGGTGACTTTCTTACCCTGCGCCGACAGGAGCTTGGCCTTGCTCTTCCCGAAGGACAGGGCCCGGTTGCCTCCTGTCTGCATCTGTCTCATGAAGAAGATCCACACGCCGATGATCAGCAACATGGGAGCCCAGGAGAGCAATGTGACCAGGTACGTGCCCTCGCTCGGTTTCTTGGTGGAGATCTCCACGTTCTTGGCGCGCAAGAGGCGGGACAGGTCCTCGTTCTTGAGGACAAAGGTCTGGAAGGTCCGGCTGCCTCCCGGACCGGCATCCCTGAGCTTGCCTGTGATGTTGTACCCGGATTCGGCAGGAGTGATGGTGACGGAGGCGATCTGCCCCTGGTCCATGAGCTCGTAAAAACGGGTCTCCTGGACCTCCATGTCGCCGATGATCGGTCCGGAGAAGAACCGAAAGACCATGTAGGCCACGATCAGGATCACGACCCAGAGGGTGATGTTTCGCACTGTAGAGTTCATTTTCACCTTAAATATAGACCATCTGCGCGGGTCTGGCTATGAAACGTTCCTGGCCTCCGCCAGGGCGGTCTCCCGGGGTTGCTTCCGATCCGATCAACGGCTGGTTGCACCCGGTTCGTTCCCGCGCCGGGATCCGCCCCCGCGCCGGTTCGTTCCCGCGAAGGTCACTGCGGAGCGGCCCACCCGGGCGACCACTCCCTGGCCCAGATCCACATGGCCCGTGCGCCGGCTGCGCACTAGGCGCAGCACGCTGTCCACCTGCACGGCTCCCGGAACCCAGGCCACCCGGCCGCGGGCGGCATCTCCGCCGCCACGCCCCCGGGCCGCCCGGCGCAGCACCCGGCGGGCCAGGGGAGGCGCCAGCCTCCTGAGCCGGCTGGTGGAGAGCCGCGCCCTCTCGCCGGACTCCATCATCCCTGCGGCCTGCCGCGCCAGGTCCGAGAGAAAGACCTCGTCCTCCTGCAGCAGGTGGGCGGCGCGGGCGATGGCTGCTCCGGAGCCCGGCCGCAGCTCTTCCAGGAGGGGGAGCAGCTCGTGGCGCAGGCGATTGCGGAGATAACGGGGCTCCCGATTCGAGCTGTCCACCCTCCAGGGGATTCCCTTCTGGGCCAGCCATTCCCGGAGGCTGGCGCGGGGCAGGCGGAGCAAGGGACGGATGAGAGCCGGACCGGCCGGTCCGGCTGGCGCGCCGCTGGGGCCGGCGGCACGGATGATCGGCATGCCCCCGAGCCCGCGGCGCCCCGCGCCGCGCATCAGGTTCAGGAGCACGGTCTCCGTCTGGTCATCCCGGGTATGCCCCAGGGCCAGATGGGTGGCCGGCCAGCGCTGCGCGGCCTGCCAGAGGCAGCTCAGCCGCCCGGCCCGGAGGTGGTCCTCCGAAGCGCCGTTTCCGGGGCTCGGCGGCAAGCGATGGAGAGAGATCTGCAGCCCCTCCCGGCGGGCCATGGAATCAACGAACGCCGCATCTTCCCGGGCTTCCGGCCCACGGGTGCCGTGATCCACATGGGCGATGGCGAGGTCGATGGCCAGGCGGGAACGGCGCAGCGAGAGAAAAAGATGCAGCAAGGCGGTCGAGTCAGACCCGCCGGAGACCGCGACCAGAACCCGGTCGCCGGCCTTCAACAGGCGGTGGCGGCGAATGGTCTCTAAAAAGGTAGCGTAGACGTCCACGGCAGACCCTGTGGTAGCGGTGCAGGGACTCGAACCCCGGACACGCGGATTATGATTCCGCTGCTCTGACCAGCTGAGCTACACCGCCACAGGAATCAGCGATTCTAGGCATGCACTCTGATGAGCGTCAAGCGCGCATTGTGCCTATAATGCCACGGTCTATGGGAGCGCCGGGGTGGAATGCAACCGCTGTCATGTCGACGACAACATGACTCGTCTTCAGTTCTGTCCGACCTGCCGCAAGCCAGTCTGCTCCGACTGCCTCCACCTGGTGGGCGGAAAGGGATTCTGCAGCAAGGCGTGCGGCTATTTTTTCTTCTATGGCGAGGGTGAGGATGATGACGAGGACCGGGCCGGTGAATGAGAGCGGCGAAGCGGACGGCACCCGCCCGGCTGCCAACCTGATCCAGCGTTGCCGGCGGTTGCGCGGTGATTCCCGGCTCCGCCGGCTGGTGCGGGAGACGCGCCTGGCGCCGCCGGACCTCATCGCTCCCCTGTTCGTCTGCGAAGGGCAGGGAATCCGCCGGCCGATCCCGAGTCTCCCGGGCCAATACCATCTCTCGGTGGACCGCCTGGCCGAGGAAGCTGCCTCCTTGGAGGAGGCGGGCGTTGCAGGAGTGATTCTCTTCGGCCTGCCGGACGAGAAGGACGAGCGCGGCTCAGGAGCCTATGCCAAGGACGGCGTGGTCCAGAGAGGCCTGGCCGCCCTGGGGGAGGTGACACCGGGTCTCCTCCGCGTGGCGGATGTGTGCCTGTGTGAGTACACGGACCATGGTCACTGCGGAGTCCTGCGGGAGAAGGGGCGCGGGGGCGAGCCGGAAGTGCTCAATGATGCGACCCTCCCCCTGCTGGCCCGGACCGCCGTGTCCCAGGCGCGCGCCGGGGCCGATGTGGTGGCGCCCTCCGACATGATGGATGGCCGCGTGGCCGCCATCCGCCGCGCCCTGGACAGGGCCGGCTTCGCCGACTTGCCGATTCTCTCGTACGCCGCCAAGTATGCCTCCTCGTTTTATGGCCCGTTTCGCGAGGCGGCGGCATCAGCTCCCCGGGTGGGCCATCGAAGGGGATACCAGATGGATCCGGCCAACAGCGACGAGGCATTGCGGGAAGTTCGTCTCGACCTGGAGGAAGGAGCCGACCTGATCCTGGTGAAACCCGCCCTGCCTTACCTGGATGTGGTGCGCCGGGTCCGGGACGCGTTCCAGGTCCCCCTGGGGGCCTATCAGGTCAGCGGGGAGTACGCCATGGTGGTCGCCGCGGCGGAGAAAGGACTGGTGGACCGCCGCAGCGTGATCCTGGAGTCGCTCCTTTCCATCCGCCGGGCCGGAGCCGATTTCATTCTGAGCTATTTCGCCCGGGAGGCAGCGGGTTACCTGGCATCATGAGGGGACCGCGCTCCACCCGGCGCTCCCGGGCCTTGTTCCGGGAGGCCGTGCAATGCATTCCCGGAGGCGTGAATTCACCGGTTCGCGCTTTTCGCGCCGTCGGCGGAGAGCCGGTCTTCATGCAGCAGGGCCGCGGGGCGGTTCTGGTCGATGTGGATGGCAACCGTTACATCGACTACGTGGGATCGTGGGGCCCCTTGATCCTGGGACATGCTCACCCGGCCGTCATCAGCGCGGTGGAGGAGGCCTTGCGGCGCGGCTCTTCCTTCGGGGCCGCCACGGAAGGCGAGATCCTCTTGAGCCAGGAAATCCGGAAGGCTTTCCCTGGTATGGAGAAGGTGCGGCTGGTCTCCTCCGGGACCGAAGCCGCCATGTCGGCCATCCGCCTGGCGCGCGGAGCGACCGGTCGCAACGGGCTCGTCAAGTGTGACGGTTGCTATCACGGTCATGTGGACGCGCTCCTGGTGGCCGCCGGCTCCGGCGCCGCGACCTTGGGTCTTCCGGGCAGCGCCGGTGTTCCCCGCGCCGTGGTGGAAAAGACGCTGGTCGTGCCGTTCAACGATCCCGGGGCGCTGGAGGAGCTGCTGCGCGCGCGTGGGGAGGAGATCGCCTGCTTCATCGTGGAGCCCGTGGCCGGCAACATGGGGTGCATTCCACCCGATCCCGGCTACCTGCAGTCCGTGCGCCGGTTGACCGAGCAGCATGGGGTGCTCCTGATCCTCGACGAGGTGATGACGGGGTTCCGTGTGGCCGCCGGCGGCGCCCAGCAGCGGTACGGAGTCACGGCGGATCTGACCACCCTGGGCAAGATCATCGGCGGGGGTCTTCCGGTGGGAGCGTACGGAGGGACCAGCTCCCTCATGGACCAGGTGGCTCCCGAGGGCCCCGTCTACCAGGCGGGGACCCTCTCGGGCAACCCCCTGGCGGTGGCGGCGGGTCGGGCGACCCTGGCTGCGCTGCAGGCGGGGAGCGATGCGCCTTACCGGCTCCTGGAGCAGACCACCTCCCAACTGGCCGATGGACTGCGCCGGGCGGCGGCGGCTGCCGGGGTCCCGGTGCAGGTGAACCAGGTGGGCTCCATGTTCACCCTGTTCTTCGCCCAGGCTCCCGTCCGCGATTTCACCTCGGCGAAGAGATCCGACACCGGGCGGTTCGCCCGTTTCTTCCACGGCATGCTGGAGCGGGGGGTTGCCTTGCCGCCGTCGCAATTCGAGTCGGCTTTCGTCTCTCTGGCCCACACCGCGGCGGACATCGAGCGGACCCTGGAGGCCGCGCAGGACGTCCTGCGGCGGATGGGCCAGGAAACGGCCTAGAGAACCCGGAGCCCGGCGTAGCGGGCCATCAGCTTCTTCCGCCCGACTCCCGGAAAGGAAACGGTGAGCTTGAGCCGGAGGCCGCTCCCCTCGCGGCTGAGTATGGTCCCCGGGCCGTAGCGTGGGTGCAGGACCTTCATCCCGACCCGCAAGAGCCGGGGATCATCGGCTGGCACTTCGTCTTCGTACTCCACCGTCACCTCGCCGCCGCCGCCGGCTCCCCGGGAGACCACGGTTCCCGCCCGCGGTCCCGCGGATGTTCCCGGTTTTCCCGGGCGGCGCCGCGCCGCCTCGGGTCCGCGCAGCAGGGATGGGTAGAGCGCCTGCTCCGATGTTTCTTCCTGGAGAAGATCCGGAGGAATCTCGCCCAGAAAGCGGGACGGCTCCGCCAGCTGCATGCGGCCATACAGGGAGCGCATGGCGGCGTGTGAGAAGGTGAGCTGGCGCATGGCGCGGGTCATGCCCACGTACAGAAGACGCCGTTCTTCCTCCAGGTCGGCGGCCGATTCCAGCGAGCGGGCGTGGGGAAGAAGGCGCTCCTCCAGGCCGGCCACGAACACGGCGGGAAATTCCAGGCCCTTGGCGCAGTGGAGCGTCATCAGGGAGATGCCTCCCTCGCCGTCCTCCGACTCCACCGTGCTGGTGAGGGCGGTCCGGTCGAGGAACGCTTGGAGGTCGCCGCCTTCCGCCTGGGCCTCATCGGCGGCGGCCGCCAGTTCTTCGAGATTCTCCACGCGGTTCTCGAAGCTCACGGCCTCCACCCTTTCCAGGTAGGGGAGGTAGGAGGTGCGGTTCATGATCTCTTCCATGAGACGGCGGAGAGAGATGTCCTCGAGGGCGCGCAGGTCGTCCAGCATGTCCAGGAAGCCGGCCAGGGCCGCGTGGGCGCGGGGGCGAAGCCGCTGCTCCTTCAGGGCGGTTCGGATGGCGCGGGCCAGCGATCCGTTCTCGGCGCACCGGATCTCCTCGAGCTTGTCCAGCGTGGAACGGCCGATTCCGCGGCTCGGTGTGTTCAGGATACGGCTCAAGGCCACATCGTCGTCCGGTTGGTGCAGCACCCGCAGGTAGGACAGAAGGTCCTTGACCTCCCTGCGCTCGTAGAAACGCACCGAGCCGATGATGGTGTACGGGATCCGGCGGCGGGTCAGGGCTTCCTCGAACGGCCGTGACTGGTAATTGGCCCGGTAGAGAATCGCCTGCTGCTCCAGAGCGACTCCGGGGTCGCCCTGCAGTCGGCGGATACGCTCCACCACCCAGTTCGCCTCGTCCCGTTCGGTGGCCGCCCGGTAGACCACGATCCGCGCTCCTGTCGGGTTCGCCGTGTACAGGTTCTTGCCCAGGCGTTCCGAGTTGTTGGACACCACGGAGTTGGCGGCCGCCAGGATGTTCCTGGTGGAGCGGTAATTCTGCTCCAGTCGGATGAGATGGGTTCCTTCCTGGTCGTTCTGGAAATCGAGAATGTTGTTGATATCGGCACCCCGGAAACGGTAGATGGATTGGTCCTCGTCGCCAACGACGAAGAGATTGCCATGCACCGCCGCCAGCTCGCGGCTCAGGCGGTACTGGGACGTGTTGGTGTCCTGGAACTCGTCCACCAGGAGATGCCGGCACGCCTGGGCATGGAATTGCGCCCGCTGCGGGTGGTCCCGGAACAGCTCCAGGGTTTTCATGATCAGATCATCGAAATCCATGGCGTTGGCGTGCCTGAGGCGGTTCTGGTACAGGCGGTAGATGGTTCCGATGGTCTCGGTGCGATGATCCCCCGCCTGCTCGAGAAACTGCTCCGGGCTCAGCATGCGGTCCTTCAGATCGCCCAGGCGGCCCAGGATCCGCGCCGGCGGATAGACCTTTTCGTCCAGGTGCAGTTCTTTCAGGCACGCCTTGATCACCCCCTTGGAATCGTCGGCGTCGTAGACCGCGAACCCCGGCCGGTAGCCGAGATGTTCGGCCTCGCCGCGCAGCAGGCGCAGGCAGAAGCCATGGAACGTGCCCAGGCGGGGAGCGCCCGGGCTCCATGGAAAGAGAGACCGCCTGTGCAGGAGGCGGGAGATGCGGTCCATCATCTCGCGCGCCGCCTTGTTGGTGAAGGTCACGGCGACGATGGAGGCCGGCGAGATCCCCCGCTCGCGGATCAGGTAGGCAATGCGGTGGGTGATGACCCGCGTCTTGCCCGAGCCGGCGCCGGCGAGAACCAGGAGCGGGCCGTCGGGAGCGGTGACCGCTTCCCTCTGCCGCTCGTTGAGGCCGTCCAGGAGGTTTCCCACATCGCCGTCGGGGGCGGGGCCTGGCGAGGGAAACGGATGATTCGCCACTAGCGTGGGTCGCGGGCCAGCCGGATGCCGCTGAATTGCCAGCGCATGCGGGGATAGAGAAAATTCCGGTAAGTCGCGCGCAGATGGGATCTCGGCGAGGCGCAGGAGCCGCCGCGCAGGACCATCTGGTTGCACATGAACTTCCCATTGTATTCGCCGACCGCTCCCGGAGGCGGGCGGTAGCCCGGGTAGGGTGTGTAGGGTGTGCGCGTCCATTCCCAGACGTTACCGAAGACCTGCTCCGGCGCCGTCTTGCCGGAGGGTGGTTCGGGGTGGAGAAGACCGCTCTCCACGAAGTTCCCCTTGACGGGCAGGTCTCTGGCCGCGATTTCCCATTCTGACTCCTCGGGCAGCCGCGCCCCGCACCAGCGGGCGAAGGCGTCGGCCTCGTAGAAGCTCACGTGGCAGACCGGGAGATCCGCGCGCAGCTCCCGGAGCCCGGCGAGAGTGATCTGGAACCAGGATCCATCCCGCTGCTCCCAGTAAAGAGGAGCGTCCCACCGGTGTTCCTGGACGGCGGCCCAACCATCGGCCAGCCACAGGGTGGGATCCCGATATCCTCCATCCTCCATGAAGGCCAGATACTCGCCGGCGGTGGCCGCCCGGCTGGCGAGTTCGAACCTCTCGATGTGCGTCTGGTGGCGGGGACCCTCGTTGTCGAAGGCAAACCCGGGGCCCGCGTGGCCGATCCAGGCGGGCCCGCCGTCGTAGGCCAGCCAGGTTGGAGGCGAAGGGTCCGCGACGGCGGGGGATGGGCAGGTCCGGTAGGCGGGTTGCAGGGGATTGAACGACAGAAGGTGCTTGAGATCCGTGAGCATCAATTCCTGATGCTGTTGCTCGTGCTGGAGCCCCAGGGCGATCACTCCATCGATGGGATCGGCCTTCCGCGGACGTTCCAGAATGTCCTGGAGAGATCGGTCCACCTGCTCGCGATAAGCGATCACATCGGCCAGGGACGGACGCGTGAGAAGGCCGCGTTGCGGGCGCGGATACTGGGCGCCCACGGCCTGGTAGTACGAATTGAAGAGGACGTGGAAGCCGGGGTGGAAGGGACGGTAGCCGGGCTTCACGCGCTCGAGGACGAAGGTCTCGAAAAACCAGGTGGTGTGGGCCAGGTGCCACTTCAGGGGGCTGGCATCGGTCATGGACTGGGCGGCGCAATCCTCCGGGGAGAGAGGTTTGCAGAGGTCCAGGCTCGCGGCCCGGATGGCGGCGTAGGCGGCCGCCCCGACACCTTGAAGAGTCGGGCCGGGTTCTCCCTCAGGGGAGAGCTGCATCAGGATCCTCGGCGCCCGGTTCCCCGGGGAGCGTCTCCACCCCTTTCCAGAAGGCGACATACCCCTTGATCCGCCGCGCCGCTTCCCTGGGCTCGGGATAGAACCACGCCGCGTCTTGATGAGTCTCGCCATCGACCACGACGTGGAAGTAGCTGGCCTCGCCTTTCCAGGGGCAGGTGGTATGGAAGGAACTCTCTTGGAAATACTCCTTATGGATCGACTCCGGTGGAAAATAATGGTTGCCTTCCACCACCACCGTCTCGTTGCTCTCGGCCAGGATCGTTCCGCGCCACACGGCCCTCATGGCTGATCTCCTTTCATTCCACGGTGACGCTCTTGGCGAGATTGCGGGGCTGATCGACGTCGCAGCCGCGCCGGAGAGCGATGTGGTAGGCGAAGAGCTGCAGGGGCACGACCTGCAAGATCGGATTGACCAGATCCATCGTGTGCGGAATGGAGAGAAGGTGATCCGCGCGGCCCGCGAGATCCTTTTCCCTGCCGGAGGTGGTGACCACGAGAGTGATACCGCCGCGGGCCTTGACCTCCTCGATGTTCCCCAGCATCTTGTCGAAGGTGGCGTTGTCCGGGAGCAAGGCCACCACCGGCAGGTTCTCGTCGATGAGGGCGATGGGACCATGCTTCATCTCGCCCGCCGGATACCCTTCAGCGTGGATATAGGAGATCTCCTTGAGCTTCAGGGCTCCCTCCAGGGCGATGGGATACGAGATCCCCCTGCCGATGTAGAGAAAATTCGCGGCCCCGGTGAAGCGCTTCGCCATCTCCTCGATGGCGGGGTCCAGTTCCAGGACCTTGGCCAGCTTGGCGGGAAGCTGGGCCAGCTCCTCGACGTGGCGGCGTCCCCGGTCTTCGGGGAGGGTTCCGCGGCCCTGGGACAGGTGCAGGGCCAGCAGGTGCAAGGCGGTGAGCTGGCCGGTGAACGCCTTGGTGGACGCGACGCCGATCTCCGGGCCGGCGTGGGTGTGAATGGTTCCCTCCGCCTCCCGGGTCACCATGGAGCCCACCACATTGCAGATGGCGAGCGTCCGGGAGCCCTTCTTCCTGGCCTCGCGGAGAGCGGCCAGGGTATCGGCGGTCTCGCCTGACTGGGAGATCACCACCGTCAGCGCACGCTCATCAACCAGGGGATCCCGGTAACGGAACTCGGACCCATAGTCCACCTCGACCGGGAGTCGGGCCAGGCTTTCGATGAGGAACTTGCCGACCAGGCAGGCGTGCCAGGAGGTTCCGCAGGCCACCAGGTTGACCTTCCGGAAGGCCTGGATCTCGCCGGCCGAGAGGTGGACGTCCTCGAGAAACACCTCGCCCTTTTCGTGGCTGAAGCGTCCGATCAAGGTGTCACGCACGGTCTGCGGCTGCTCGTGGATCTCCTTGAGCATGAAATGCTTGTATCCACCCTTTTCGGCCTGGATCGGGTCCCAGTTGACCGTCTGGATCCGGGGCTCCTGGACGGTTCCCGAGGCGTCGGTCAGGCTGACGCCTTCGGGGGTGAGGACCGCGATCTCGCCGTCATTCATGAAGATCATGCGGCGGGTATGGCTCAGGATGGCCGGAATGTCCGACGCCAGGAACCACTCGTTTTCTCCCAGTCCGACCACCAGGGGCGGGCCCTGGCGCGCCCCGACAATCCGCTGCTGGTGGCTTGCGCACATCACCACCAGGGCATAGGCCCCCTGGAGCTGGTTCAGTGCGGCCCGAACCGCCTCCTCCAGGTGCTGGCAATCATCGAGGTGTTGCTCGATGAGATGCGCCACGATCTCGGTATCCGTCTGGGTGGTGAAGCGGTGTCCCTGCTTCTCAAGGTCGTTTTTCAGCGGCACGTAGTTCTCGATGATGCCGTTGTGGACGACCACCAGGCGTCCGGAGCAATCCCGGTGGGGGTGCGCGTTGTTCTCGCTGGGTGGACCGTGGGTCGCCCAGCGGGTATGCCCGATCCCGTAAATCCCCTGCAAGGGCCGCTCACGAATGGCGCGCGCGAGCTCCCTGAGCTTGCCCGGTGCGCGGCGCACGCGCACCTCTCCGTCAGCTCCCACCACCGCGACGCCGGCAGAATCATAGCCGCGATACTCCAGCCTGCGCAGGCCGTCCATGAGGATGGGAACCACGTCTCCGGACCCGATATACCCGACGATGCCGCACATGACCTACCCCCCTCCCTTCGGCTTGGACGCCCTGGCTTTCTTACGCGCCACCCATCCCTTGATATGGCGCTGTGCGACACGGCTGAGGGCCAGGGAACCGGGTGGAACGTCCTCGGTGACCGTGGTTCCCGCTCCCACATAGGCGCCGGCTCCCACCCTGACCGGCGCGACCAGCTGGGTGTCCGAGCCGATGAAGACCCCGTCTTCCAGGGTGGTTCGATGCTTATGGGTGCCGTCGAAATTGCAGGTGATGGTGCCTGCGCCCACGTTCACATTCGCTCCGAGCGCTGCATCGCCCAGGTAGGAGAGGTGGGATGCCTTGGTGCCGGGCCCCAGGATGGCTTTCTTGGTCTCCACGAAGTTGCCGACCTTCACCCGCTCCGCAAGGCGGCTTCCCGGGCGAAGATGGGCGAACGGGCCGATCTGCGCGGCCGGGCCGATCTCCGAATCCTGGACCACGCAACTGTCCTTGATGAGGACATCATGTCCCACCTGGACCCTGGTCAACCGCACATGCGGCCGGATAACGCAGCGCTCGCCGATGGAACTGGCTCCCTCGATCCAGACATCCGGATACACGACTGTATCGCATCCGATAGCGGCACGGGGATCAATATAGGTGTGCGCGGGATCGACAATGCTGACGCCGGCCGTCATGAGCTGGTTGTTCTTCTGCCGTCCGAGAAGGGCGACGGCCTCGGCCAGCTCCTTGCGATCGTTGACTCCCAGCACCTCCCTGGACTCCGGGTGGAGCACACCCTGAACCCTGTGCCCTGCGGTCGCAAGCGCTTCCACCACGTCGGTGAGGTAATACTCGCCCTGGGCATTGTCCGTTGTGAGTCGATCCAGAGCCTCCAGCAGCGGAGGGATCGAGGCCAGGTAGATCCCGCAGTTGATCTCCTGGATACGCTTCTCCTCGGGGGAGGCATCGCGCTCCTCCACGATGCGGTGCACCCGCTCCCCGGTGCGCAGGACACGTCCGTACCCGGTGGCATCCCCGGGAATCGTCGTCAGCAGGCTGAGAACTGCTCCGGAACGGGTATGGCGAGCATGAAAACGGCGCAGGACCGCCCCGGTGAGAAGCGGCAGGTCTCCGTTCAGAATCAGCAGGTCGCCGCGGTGGTTCGCCAACAGCTCCCGGGCACAGAGAACGGCATGCCCTGTGCCACGCTGGCTTTCCTGCGGGACTTCCTGGAACTCGTAGGCGGAGAGCGCCGCCCTCATCTGCGGCGCCTGGTGCCCGAGGACGACCAGGAGGCGCGCAGGGGGGAGCGCCGCCACGGCATCCAGGACCCAGGCGACCATGGGCCGCCCCCAGACCGGATGCAGCAGCTTGATCGTTCCCGACCGCATCCGCTTGCCGAGCCCGGCGGCGAGAACAAGCGCGGCGGCCAGAAGCCGTCCGGCCTCCCCGGACATTAGTACTCCTCGTCCTCCCGGGTGGTCAGAGTGATGAACTCCTCGTCATCCCGGAGGCACCCAAAATCCGGATTGTTGGCTGCATAGATCCGGTTACGGTCGTCCAGGGCAATGGCATGCTTCAGCGCATCCAGCGCCTTGCGGCGGTCTCTCTTCAGAGCGTAAGTGGCGGCTTGCAGGTAGAAGGCCTTGTCCGAGTCGGGGCGCTTCGCCAGCGCCCCTTTCAGATGGGTCAGAGCTTCCCGGAACTCTCCCTTGTTGGCGAGGATGACGGCCAGGAAGCACAGGTCGTCAAAAGATTGCGGTGAAAAGCTGTTGGAATCGAGCTGCTGCGAGCAAATCCTCAGGTACATGCGCGCGCGCTCGGAGAGCTCCTGCTCGCCGCCGTGCCGGCTGATGAAATCGGCCAGGGCCCGGCTGGCCTGCTTCCAGTCTTTCTTCTGGAGCAGCTCCAGGCACTGGGAGTACCGGGCCAGGGCCTCCTGGTAGTCGGACGGCGGGACGGTCTGTGCCGGGCCCGGTTGGTCCACACCCGAGCCGCTCCGCGTCCGGGAGGACCCCTTGGTGGAGCGGGACCCCGTGGAGGTCGGGCCGGCGCGGACGGTGCGCTGTTTCTTGGCGGGACCGGCCTGTTTCCGGGTTCTGGCCGTGCCGGCGCTCCGGGCCGCACCGCCCTTGGGCTTGCCGCCGGCGGACGGGGTAGACGGTTTGCGTGCCGGGGCCTTCTTGGTTCTTCCGGCCGCAGGTCTGTCAGGACTCATGGACATCTCCCAGGATGAGACATCCGGAAAATGGGAATGGAATGCGCGAGCCCCTCTAAATTAGTTACACTGGTAGACGGTTTCAAGGGGCTCCCGGAACACGCTGATGGCGGCCCGGACGGGGGGCGAGGTTCTCTATGGTGCTTTTTCACGGAACTCGGGAACGGCGGGGTATTTTCCTCGGTCTGGGCAGCAATATGGGAAACCGGGCTGCCTGCCTGGAGAGAGGGCTGAAATTCCTTGAAAAAAGGGGAATCATCCCGATCCAATCTTCTCGGATTTACGCCACTCAACCGGTGGGACCCCTCCGGCAGCGGGAGTTCCTGAACCAGGTCGTGGAGGTTGCCTCGGCCCGGCCCACGGCGGCTCTGGTCGCCACCGGCCTGGCCGCCGAGGCGGCCCTGGGACGGGTGCGCCGGTGGCCGCAGGGGCCGCGGCCACTGGACGTGGACCTGCTTCTGGATGGCGAGACGATCCTCCAGAACGAGAATGTGCAGGTCCCTCATCCCCGCCTGCATCTGCGCCGCTTCGTGCTGGTCCCGCTGGCGGACCTGGCGCCGGCTCTCCGCCATCCGGTGCTGGGATGGTCCATCACGGAACTTCTGCGGCGCTGTCCCGATCGGTCCTGGATCCGGCCGGCCGGCGCGTTTCGGCGCCTTGAGGTGGACGCGGAGCCGATCTATGATGTGCTCCGTTCGCCTCAATCCACAGGGCACCGCCGGGGGCGTCTCGATCCATGAACCACAACTACATCGCCGTGGAAGGGGCGATCGGGGTGGGAAAGACCAGCCTGGTTGAAGCGCTGGCGGCGCGCTTCGAATCGGCCAAGGTGCTGGAGAAGATCGAGAATCCGTTCCTGGAGAACTTTTACAACGATCGGTCCGGGGCGGCTTTTCAGGCGCAGCTTTTCTTCCTTCTGAACCGCTACCGGCAACTCTGCGACCTGAAGCAGAAAGACCTGTTCTCACGCATGGTGATCGCCGATTACGTCCTGGAAAAGGACAAGATCTTCGCCTATCTCACTCTCACCGATGATGAGCTGTTGATCTACGACAAGCTGTTCTCTCTCCTGGAGGACCAGGTGCCCAGGCCCGACATGGTCATCTACCTGCAGGCCGGAACCCAGGTCCTGATGGACCGGATCCGGAAGCGTTGCAGGAGCTACGAGGCCAACCTGTCGGAGAAATACGTCGCCGAGGTCAATCGATCATATAACCATTACTTTTTTCACTACGATGCCACTCCCTTGCTGGTGGTGGATACCAGCGAGATCGATTTCGTCCATCGCGAGGACGATCTGGAGGAACTGATCGAGCAGATTCGCAACATGGAGCGCGGGGTGCAGTATTACGTTCCGCTCGGATCACGTACGTGACCGGGACGGAGCGCACGCTGGCCCTTCCTGTGTGAATCCCCAACCCGTCCCCTCGACCCCTGCGGGGAGGAAGGAGCCTCACAATGAACCATTCCGATGTTTTACCCCGGCATGTGACCGTCCCATCCATCCTGGCGGCCCGGGAGCATTCCCGGCGCCTGGTCATGGTCACCGCCTGCGACACGCCCACGGGCCGGGCCGCCGACCAGGCCGGCGTGGACCTGGTCCTGGTGGGTGATTCCCTGGCCATGGTGGCGCTGGGCCATCCCGATACGCTGTCCATCGGTCTCGACGAGATGCTCCATCACACCGCGGCGGTCAGCCGGGGAGTGAGGCGGGCCCTGGTGGTGGGCGACATGCCGTTTCTCTCGTACCACACCGGTTGGCAGGATGCCGTGCGCGCCGCCGGCCGGTTCATTCGTGAAGGACGGTCCCATGCCGTCAAGCTCGAGGGAGGGCGCCGGCGGGTTGACATCATCCGCGCGCTCAGGGATGCCGAGATTCCTGTCATGGGGCACGTGGGGCTCACGCCCCAGTCGACCCATGTCCTGGGTGGATACCGGGTTCAGGGACGGGAGGTGGAGCGGGCGGAGGAAGTTTTCGAGGATGCTCTGGCGGTGGCCGGGGCCGGGGCCTTCTGCGTGGTCCTCGAGGGGATTCCCTCCGAGCTGGCGGCGGCCATCACCCGCGAGTTGCCGGTGCCGACCATCGGAATCGGCGCCGGACCGGACTGTGACGGGCAGGTCCTGGTCTTTCACGACCTGGTCGGCTGGAGCGGGACCGGACCCAGCCCCCGCTTCGTGCGGCGCTATGCGGAGCTGGAGCGGGACGTGACCACCGCCATCGCGGCCTTCGCGGCCGATGTGCGCGATGGCTCCTACCCGGCCCCGGAGGAGTCGTATGCGACTCCCACAGCGGTGAGCCGCCACCTGGAGGCGCGTCATCCCCGGCGCCGCCGGGAGAAGGCCTGATGGCCATGGCACGGCCACTGGCGCCGGGGCCGCCCTCGGTCCAGGTGTTCGAGACCCCGGAGGGCGTGCGAAGGTGGTCCCGGGCTGTCCGGCGGCAGGGGCGGCGGCTGGCCTTTGTTCCCACCATGGGATGCCTCCACCGCGGCCATGTTTCATTGTTGCGGGCCGCGGCCGATGTGGGCGCCGTGGCCGCCTCCGTGTTCGTCAACCCGGCGCAATTCGGTCCGGGGCCGGACTGGAAAAAGTATCCGCGGCGGCTCACGACCGATATCGAGACCTGCGCCGCCCTGGGCGTGGAGGCGGTCTACGCGCCGCGGGAGAATGTGGTCTACGCCGCGAATCATTCCACCTGGGTGGTCGAGGACGATCTGGCCCGTCCCCTGGAAGGGGCCTGCAGGCCCGGGCATTTCCGGGGGGTCCTGACGGTGGTTCTCAAGCTGCTCCACCTGTTCGAGCCGGATGTGGTCTTCTTCGGGCAGAAGGATGCCCAGCAGGCCCTCCTGATCCGGCGGATGATTCGCGACCTGGATCTTCCCGTGAAGCTCCGCATCCTGCCGACCGTGCGGGAACCGGATGGGCTCGCTCTCTCCAGCCGCAACACCTCTCTGGATCCCGGCCAGCGGCGCCGGGCCACCGCCCTGTGGAAGGCGCTGGCCGCCTGCCAGTCGTTGCTGGCGGCCGGTGAGAAGGAGGCGAGCCGGGTGCGGCAGTCCGGCCTGGAGATCCTGCAGGCGGCCAAGGGCGTCCAGTTGGACTACCTCGAAGTGGTGCACCTGGAGACCCTGGAACGGGTCGAGCGAGTGGACGGTCCGGTCCTGGTCGCTGGCGCGATCCGGATCGGAAGCACGCGTCTCATCGATAATGTTGTCTACCCCTCCGGGGCGCTGGTGAATCCGGAGAGCAAGGCGAAACCATCATGAGACGCTTCTTTCTGCGGGCCAAGATCCATGGATGTATCGTGACCGAGGCCAGCCAAGACTATGTCGGTAGCTTGACTCTGGACCGCGATCTGCTGGACGCGGCGGGTCTGTGTCCTTTCGAGCAAGTGGATGTTTACAACATCAGCCGCGGCGGACGCTTCCGTACCTACCTCATCGAAGGAGCGCGGGGCCGGGGCCAGGTGTGTGTGAACGGGGCCGCGGCACATCTCGCGCGCCGCGGCGATCGGATCATCATCGCCGCCTACTGCCAGCTCGAGAAGGCCGAGATGGCTTCGCACGTTCCGCGCCTGGTGTTCGTCGATGGAGAGAACCGGCCCATTTCCCTGGAGGAAGCCCGGCGGAGCCGCTCCCGGTCCGGGGAGGGATCCCGCCGCGTGGCGCAGTCTTGAGGAGCGAACCGGGGGAAGGCGCGAACCGGTTTTCCCCGGGCCGGCCATGAGCTCTCCACCCCGATCCGGCCGGCGGCGCCTGGGTCGCGGGTTCTACCGGAGACCGACCCTCGTGGTGGCGCGCGACCTCCTGGGGCGCCGGCTGGTTCGCCTGCACCGCGGGCGGCGTCTCGCGGGTTCCATCGTGGAGACGGAGGCGTATATCGGCGCCGGTGACACGGCTTGCCACGGACGCAGTGGGCCAACGGCACGCAACCAGGTTCTTTTCCAGGAGCCGGGCCGTGCGTATGTCTACTTCACCTATGGCATGCACCACCTGGTGAACCTGGTCACCGAGCGCGTGGACTTCCCGGCGGCCGTCCTCATCCGCGCCCTCGAGCCGGAAGAAGGAATGGAGACCATGGCCAGGCTGCGGGCGGCGCGTGTGCGGGGCGGTCCGGCGCGCCGGAGCGATCGTTCCCCGGCATGGCTGACCGGCGGGCCGGCGCGTCTGTGCCAGGCGCTGGCCATCGACCTGTCCCTGAACGGCGAGGATACGGTCAAGGGGCGCCGGCTGTTCGTCGAGGAAGGAACACCGGCCCGCGCCTCATGTATCCGGCAGGCGGCGCGGGTTGGCGTCTCCTACGCGGAGGACCGCGACCGGAACGCGCCCTGGCGGTTCTATCTGCGCGATAGTGCCTTCGTGTCGTGCCGGCCGGCCGGCGCCTAGCCCGCACTCATAGGTAAGATCTTATAAACCGTTGAAAACAGATCACTTATCGACAAAGGAGA